>NZ_JAVWDJ010000031.1:0-46012 GCF_036642255.1 Clostridium sp.
ACCACAATCCCTCACCTCTTTCAGAAGCTAGTTTAATGGCTTCAACTATCATAGTATAACCAGTACATCTACAAAGATTTCCAGAAATTCCAATTCTAATGTCTAACTCCGTTGGGTGAGGTTTTTTCCTTAGCAATGCTTCAGATGCCATAATCATTCCAGGAGTGCAGAAACCACATTGAACA
Source organism: Clostridium sp. (assembly GCF_036642255.1). Classification (GTDB taxonomy): domain Bacteria; phylum Bacillota; class Clostridia; order Clostridiales; family Clostridiaceae; genus Clostridium_J. The sequence goes on from NZ_JAVWDJ010000031.1 coordinate 186, forward strand.
GACCCAGCATCTTCATATGCTTGTTTAAGAACTTCAAATCTTTTTGTAAATTTAAATCCATCTATTGTTAGTATTGTAGCATCATTTAGTGTACCTACAGGAATTAAACATGAATTTACAAGATCATCGTTAATAATTACAGAACAAGCACCACATTCTCCTTGCCCGCACCCTTCTTTAGACCCTTTTAGGGAGAAGTCATCTCTTAGCACATCAATTAATCTTTTTAGAGGATTGCATTCAATTGTTACCTCATTGTTATTTAAAATAAATGTAATTTCATTCATTTGTCATCACCTCCATTAGGTATTCAGGAGTTACTGGAATATGAGTTATATTTTTACTAGTACCAATGGCATTTTTAACTGCAATGGCATAAGCAACTGGTGCACCAACAAAAGTTAATTCTCCCGCACTCTTAGCTCCAAATGGGCCATTTTCATAAGGATTATTTATTATTGCGCTTTCAACTTTAGGAAAATCTAATGAAGTTGGAATTACATAATCAGTATTTGTTCTTTGAATTAGCCTTCCGTCCTTAATGTTCATCACTTCTATAGATCCATGTCCCAACCCCTGAATTACTCCACCATCTATTTGTCCTCGGATAATCTTTTCATCAATTGCAACACCAACATCAAATACTGTGTATACTCCTAGAACAGTTACTTCATAAGTTAAAGGATTTACTTCAACTTCCACAACATTAACACCCCAAGAATATTCATTATAAGCGTCACCCTCAAATTTGGAATCATCCCAATAAAAACCTTCAGGGAATTTATAGTTTTCTGTTATCTGTTGTTCCATTCCATCAATCCAGTGTCTTTTCAATTTAGCTGAGGCTTGTTGTAACAGCTTTCCTACAATCATAATAGTTCTTGAGGCTACTGTAGGTCCAGAATCTGGAACTCTATCTGTATCAGGGTTTACTAAAATAACCTGATCTGCTGGAATGTTTAATTCCTCAGCCACAATTTTTCGAAGAGTGGTTTGAGTTCCTTGTCCCATTTCAACATTAGAAATAAGTATTTCTACTTTATCATCTTTGTATTTCCTTAACTTTACAACGGCTTTTATATGATCTCTTTCCCCACTTCCAGTGAACCCACCACCATGAAAGAACACAGACATACCAATACCCTTATAAAGCCCATCTTTATATTCTTTATATTTATCACTATAATTAGATAACTCTTCAACTTTCTCTATTAATTCTTTTAGAGGTACATACCCTCTATAAGTTCCTCCAGTAGAAGTTAAGTCCCCTTGTTTTACTAAGTTTGCATTTTTAAATTCTAAAGGTGTTAACCCAAGTTCTCTAGCGACATGTTCCATGTGCATTTCGAGGGCAAAAAAACCTTGAGGCGCACCGAACCCTCTAAAACCTCCACAGGGAACTGTATTTGTTGCAATTGACCTCCCTCTTACTCTTACATTTGGGATGTTATATGCTCCTGTAGCACTAAACATAGCCCTTTGCAAAACAATATTAGTTAAACCGCAGTATGCTCCACCATTTATTTTCACATCATTATCTATACCGATTATTTTATTATTTTTATCAATTAAAATGGTAACTTTTATCTTAGATGGATGCCGTTTTGTAGAGAACTCAATGTCTTCATCTCTATCAAAAATCATCAACACAGTTTTTTTTGTTTTTATTGCAGCAAAGGCAACATGTCCACCAGTTAAAGATGGGTATTCTTCTTTTCCACCAAAAGCTCCACCAGTAGTGCTTTGTATAATTTGAACCTTATCTTTTTCCCATCCAAGAGCTTGCACCACAGCATCTTTCACATAATATGGACATTGAATAGATCCGTATATTGTTACTTTATCATTATTAAAACTTGCTGCAATTCCTTGAGGCTCAAGATATATGTGTTCTTGATAACCAGTTTCATATTCTTTTGAAAATACCTTAGAAGCATTTTTGTATGCATCTTCAATACTACCTTTTTTATAGGTATAATCAGCAAATAAATTATTATCTCCATATATTGGGGTTTTATATTCTGATTCTTCCATTGTAAGTATTGGGTCTAACTCTTCATAATTAATCTTAATCTTTGATAGTATATTAAGTATTTTTGACTTTTCTTTCCCTACCACTAAACCAATAGGTTCTCCAATATAATTCACTACATTTTCAGCAAAAAAAGGCATATCGTAAGAAATAATTTTCACATTATTTTTACCAGGAATATCGTTCTTATCTATAATATAATATTCTTCAGGAAGCTCTGGGTATTCAATAGAAATTATTTTAGCTCTTGCTTTTGTTGACCTTATGGTCTTTGCATAAAGTAAGTCATCAAATTGAATATCACCTAGATACTTTGCCTCTCCTTTAATCTTATCACCAGCATCAAACCTATTAATTGGAGTACTTATACATTTATTCAATTAAAACACCCCCATACTCCTGTATAAAAGTAGAGCCTAAGCTCTGCTTCCATACTTAAAAAAATATTTTTCTTTTACGAATTTATAATCTTCATAGGTATCTATATCATATAAAATACTTTCATCTTTTAAATCTAGGGTCTCAAAACCTATGTGGGAAATCACCTCTCGTAAATTATTAAACTCGCTTCTATTTATTAGTGATTTTATGCAATCATTTTTAAAAAACACAGGATGACCCTTTATACCTTCATAGGAAGGTATAACTATTGACTTTTTGCTTTCATAATTAATTAAAGAATTGTAGATACTACTTCCTACAAGAACATAATCACCTGGGATTAGGAAGAATCTATCAGAAGAAATGGAATTTATACCTAGCCTTACTGAGCTAAACATTCCATCCTCATATCTATCATTTGATACTAAATTCACCTTATTGTAGTTTTTCAATAGATTCTTTATTATATGGAAATTGTATCCTCCAACTACTATAATTTTATCTACTTCATTGTACATATTTTCAATACAAGTCTGTAAAACAGTTTTGTTATTAAACTCCAATGCCATTTTGTAACTTGGTGCCCTAGATGACAATCCGGCCGCTAGAACAATAGCTTCTATACTCAATAGTTACACCTCCTTTTACTTAAATTCTATTAATCTATAATTTTTTTAACTCCATTAAAACCTTTTCAGGTGTTATTGGTAACTCTCGAATTCTTACACCACAAGCATTATAAATGGCGTTGGCTATAGCAGCTGGAGGAGTATCTATACCTATTTCTCCTACAGACTTAGCACCAAATGGACCTGAAGGTTCATAGCTTTCTGCAAATTCAACAGTTAATTTAGTTACATCTTTTCTAGTTGCCACCTTGTAGTGCATTAGGTTATTTGTTAACAGTTTTCCTGATACATTTCGAACTACATTTTCGTATAGTGTCATGCCTATTCCTTGAAGAAGTCCGCCTTCCACTTGTATTCTAGCTAAATTTGGATTAATTGTTGTGCCACAATCAACTAGGGACACATAATCCTTTACTTCCACTTTCCCAGTTTCAGTGTCAACTTCTACTTCAGCAAAGGCTCCCATAAATGGTGCTGGTGACTGTTCTCCACAGTAAGATTCACAAGCAACCAATTGTTTTTGATTATTGTTGTAATACAACTCTGTAGAAAGATCCTTTAAAGTTACTTCCATTTTTTCATCAACGGTCCTAAAAAATTCCCCATCAAAGTCAACGTTTTCCTCAGAAACACCAAATTTAAGAGCTGCTTCTTTAATAAGCATTTCTTTCATCTTATATGCCGTTCTCCTTACTGCATTTCCGGATACAAAGGTTGTACTTGAAGCATACGCTCCCGTATCAAATGGAGTTAAATCCGTGTCTGATGAATAAACTACTATATCACTAGTTGAAACTCCTAATCCTTCTGCCGCTATTTGCGCAAGAATTGTATCACTTCCAGTACCTAAATCAGTAGCACCAATTAACAAATTAAAGAAACCACCATCGTTAAGTTTTAAAATTGCTGAAGCCATATCTATTTTAGGAATACCAGAGCCTTGCATAGCTATTGCCATGCCGTATCCTCTAACTTTTCCATTTTCCATGATTTTTCTAGGATAATTTTCTTTCCAATTTATAAGCTGGGATCCTCTGTCAACACAATAAGCTAGCTTACAATTTTCTAGAACCATATCCACCCCTTCTCCACCTTCACCCATAATTTTGAATACTGGGGAAGTTTCACCTTCAGTTATCATGTTCATTTTTCTTATCTCAAGTGGGTCCATATTTAGTTTATGTGAAAGCTCGTCTATAATAGATTCTAATGCAAAATTTCCTTGAATAGCACCATATCCTCTAAAAGCACCAGCAGGGGTTTGGTTTGTATAAACCACCTTACCACCGAATCTTACTGCATCTACTTTATTATATAACGGTAGGGTTTTTGATCCACCTACCATAAATACTGTTAAGGCATGTTCTCCATAGGCACCTGTATCAGAAAGCACCTTAACATCTAAACCTTTAATATTTCCATTTTTGTTCGCTGCCACTCTTACATCGAATCTCATAGGATGTCTATTATATGAGGCGTCAAAAACTTCTGTTCTTGAGTAAATGAGCTTACTTGGTTTGCCTGTTTTAAGTGTTACAGCAGCAACAAGCATCTCTCCATGAATAGCTTGCTTTCCACCATAACCTCCACCAATTCTAGGTTTCATAACACGAATTTTATTAAGAGGAATTCCGAGGGCAGTACCTACAATTCTTCTAGCATGAACAGGATTTTGTGTTGAAGATATTATATTGACCCTACCATGCATGTCTAGATAAGCTGCAGAAGAGTGAGTTTCCATAGTAACATGAGCTTGTGCTTGAGTGTAATAAGTTCCACTTAAGACTACTTCAGCATTTTTAAACGTTTCATCTATATCACCAACACACATACTATATGCTGCTGCAATGTTTCTTTTTGGTTCAAAGCCAATGTCAAACATAGAATGACACTCGGGTTCATCATGAATTATTGAACTATTTCCTTCTGCTTTTTCAAAATCAAGGACGGGTTCAAATACTTTATATTGAACCTTAATTAAACTTAAGGCATCTTCAGCAATTTTTTCATTTATTGCAGCAACAACCGCTACTTCATCTCCAACATATCTCACAAATTTATCTAAAATGAACTTATCATGTGGTGAAGGCTCTGGATAACCCTGACCTGCTCTTGTTACAGCATTTCTTGGTACATCCTTATATGTTAAAATTGTTTCAACCCCATATAGTTTTATTGCTTCTTCTGTATCAATGTCCATAATTTCTGCAAATGCATGAGGGCTCCTCAATACTTTGCAAATCAGAGAATTTTGTGGAGCAAGGTCATTTGTATATACAGGCTTCCCTTTCAGTAAACCCATACTTTCAATCTTTGGAATAGATTTCTTAACCTCTTTCATTTATTCCACCCCCAGATATTTTTTTATAGCGCGAGTATGTCCTACATATCCTGAACATCTGCATAAATTTCCTACCAAATAATGACGTATATCATCTAGGTTTGGATTTTTTAATTCTCTCTTCATTGCTAGTATCGTTAGCACAAAACTTGGTGAACAATATCCACATTGTTCAACCCCTTCTGCAGCTAAAAACTTTCCTATTTCTTCAGCTTCGGCTTGTACTCCTTCAATTGTAGTAATTTCATGACCATCTGCCCTAACAGAAAGCCATGCACATGAAGGTATTGGTTTCCCATCTAATAACACAGTACATGCTCCACATGAACCTGTATCACAACCTCTTTTTACACTTAAAAACCCATTAGTCCTTAGAGTCTCTAGTAAGAAATCTTCAGGTTCTACTTGTACATTTTTATTTATACCATTAATAATCAAATTAACAATCATTACAATACCTCCATAAGTGCTCTTTTAACCAAAACTTTAGCAACTTCTTTTCTGTAAGCTTCAGAAGCTCTTAGATTACTACTAAGTTTTAATTCTTCTACCAATGAGTTACATAAATTATCTATATTTTCTTTAGGATTTTGTGAACTATTAATTATATTCATAGATTTGTAAGCCATAGTTGCAACTCCTGGCCTTGAGCCCACAACAATTTTAAAACTATCAACGTTTTTTGAAACAGCTACATTTAATATAGAAAAATCTGTTGCTGTATTTCTTAGATCCTTGAAGGATGCCTTTGTAATACCTTTATTTATCTTTATTTTAGTAATAATATCTCTAGGAGTTTGAGATGAAGACAAGAATTCTTCTAGACTTACTTCTCCTTTTTTAAATAGCTCTACTGTAGTATCTAATGCTAATAGCGCAGTTAAAAAATCAGAGAATCCATATCTTCCGCCAACTGTACCTCCTACTGTAGCCACATTTCGCAGCTGTACTCCCATTATTACAGAGGCTGCTTTATTAACAATACCATCAAAATAATTCTTTAAAATCTCAGAGGTTTCAACTTCTCTTAAAGTTGTCATAGCCCCTATTTCAATAAATTTATCATATTCAATAATATAATTTAGGTTTAGTCCATACAAATCTATTGCTTTATCAATCTTTCTATTTCCAAGCTTTAAATATGCACCCCCACCTAAAACTACATTATTTCCTTCAGATATTAATTCATTATAGGCTTCTTCTATTGATTTTGGCCTTAAGTAATTATTAATTCTCAACACATATCCCCCCAAACTTGTTAATTATAAAACTCCACTTATAGCATGAACCGGACAACGACTTTCACACAATCCACATCCAAAGCATTCTTCCTTATGGACACAAGCAATTTTTTCCACCTTCATTGCAAAATATGGACAAACTTTTTCACAAAGTTTGCACCCAGTACATCTATTTTCTTCTATAATTGGATAAGTAGGATCAAATTTAACTTCATTAGTTAAATTTGTGTTTTTTACTTCTTCAATTGAATTAAAATTATACTTTTTTAGTGCTTTTGGTAAATCATTTACTATTTTTTCATATAAATCTTTTCCTCTTATCATTGCTGAAGATAACATTTGAACAGCATCAGCTCCAGCAAGCATAAACTCTATTACATCATCAGCACTTGAAATGCCTCCTACACCAATAATTGTAATGTCAGGAAAAGCTTCTCTAATCATAGCCACTATAGCAAGAGCAACTGGTTTTATGTTAGGTCCAGATGTCCAAACCTGACCTTTATCATTTCCTACTAATATTTTTCTTTTCATTAGGTCTATTAGCATACTTGGGCCAAGAGAATTTACAGCAACTATTCCATTTGCACCATTATCTAATGCCATCTTAACGAAGCCAATTGGATCTGGCATATGTGGACTCATTTTCATAAAGATGGGTTTATCCGTGAATTTTCTTATGGTAGCTACTGTTTGTCCTATAACTGTCAAGTCCTTACCTACATAGTGAGTAGATATTTCAAATGCATCAGCAAAGGGATGAAGTTTGGGAATTAAAAACTCCATATCTTCTTTTGTATATCCAGCACTAATGATCAAAGGCACGTTTAAGCACTTTTTTAAATTTGGTAATATTTCCTCAATCCACTTATGGCTTGGAAACTCAGACCACAATTCTGCATTCATGATTTTGTTGTTATCACCATATATACAAGGTCTTGGCACTACTGCAGCATTTACTGATATGGTTTTGGTAACCATAGCTCCTAATCCGAAGCCTTGTAATGCAAGCATCTTCCTTTCATCTCCAACTAATGGTCCTGATGCTGGCATCAATGGATTTTTCAATTCTATTCCACATATAGATGTACTAAGATTCATAATATCCCCCTCAAAAAAATAAGTCTTTTTATAGAAATGTATAAATTCTCATCTTAATTTATTCCATATTTTTGAAGATGCATGAATACTTTTTTCAAACACATCATTAGATGGAAGTGATATTTTATAGTTCTTCATTAATTCTTTACCTCCGCAATAAACGTCTTTTGGTGTGAAATTATCAAACAATCCAAAAAACACATGACTAAAAATGTTATCACCATCTAAATTAGTAGGAGGTTTATATGGAACGATAATTAAATCTGACACGTAATTTTCTTGAATTCTACCAATTTTCACATTTAACTGTTTAGACACATAACTATAAGTATTGTTGATTAAAACTAGTAAATCATCTAGACTAAAAGCTAATGGGTCTTTATATTTATTCTTCATAGAATAGGTAAGATTTAAATATTCTCTTGTAATATTCGCCCCTAACCCATCATTTCCGATAATGCACGGTACGTTGTATCTTTTTAATAGTCTATAATTAGGTAATCCAACAGCATTGTTCATATTTGAGGTTGGGTTTAAAGCAACATATACATTAGATTCTTTTAATACACTAGCTTCATTCTCATTGATGTGTACACAATGAGCAAGGATTGAATCTTCAGTGAGCAACTTATAGTCATGTAATCTTTCAACCACAGTTTTATCATAATTAACAATGGAATCTGCTTCATCTTCCATACTTTCTGCTACATGCATGTGAATAGGTAATTTTCCTTTGGAATAGGAAATCTTATCTAATGTATTATCTGAAAGGGTCATTGATGCATGCATTCCAAATAATCCACAATAATTTTCCCTTCTAGCTTGTGAAAATTGTATATTTTCATCAATACATTCATCCACATTAAACCTATCGCTAGTTTCAAAACAAAAAATCCCTCTCATGCCTAAATCATCACATATGGCGGTCTTAAGTTCGGTTAATGTTCCTAATATTTCTCCTCCACTTGCATGGTGATCAATCAAAGTAGTAACTCCACTTTTAATGCTGTCTAACCCGTACACAACTCCACTTATATAACAATCAGGTCTTTCTAAAACACTATCTAGTTTCCACCACAATTGTTCTAAAATCTGCTTAAAAGATTTTGGGTTGAAAGCAAGGTTCATCCCTCGAGAGAGAGTTGAATATATGTGAGTATGTCCATTAATTAATCCTGGCATCACTATTGAATCACTAGCATCAATTATAGTATCAAATGCAGTTTTGTCTAAAGTGTCAAAATTACTCATAGGTCCAACTTCTTTAATCACATCATTAAAAATAATATATATATCTTTGTTGAAATTTTTAAAGTCATAACTTGTGGCATTAATAATAGCCTTCATAATTTCCTCCTTATTAATAAAGCCCTTTAAAATCATAAATTATTTTCAATGGGCAAATCACATCTATAAAAAGTAATAATTTAAGTAATTTTTCTCAAAATAATAAAAATTATTATTTAAATGCGCATGTTGTATCATAAATGCTTAATTTGAAATAAGACATAAATGGAATTGTTCATAGCGTATAAAAGATAGATATGGAAAAATATAATAACCTAATTTTACCATATTATTACATTAATGTGAAGTAAATACATATACGTTAAAAATTAAATATTTTTATAAATGAATTTTACGTTTAAGAAAAATTCATATTAAAAAAACATGTTTAATATTTCCTTAGAATTAATATCAGAAAAATATTTTTTGTTCGATTTTCCATATATGGATGATTATTAGTTGAATTTCCATAATTTTATTGCTTTAATGTGATAAAATTATATCGTATTATGAATAAAAAATTTCATTTATAATATATATGACAATAGGAATTATTTTTTTAACATAAAATTTACAAAAAAAATGTCTAAAAATAGCTAAATACATAAATTTGATACTATACAATCTGCAAGAAAAGTATTATACTATATCTGACATTGTTAAATAATTTTCAAAGTATAAAATTTTTTTATTTTGAAATTCCAAAAAATATATAATATTTTTTTAAATTAAAGGGGGCAATTTTTAAGTGTGCTGTAATAATGATAAAAATCAAATGTATAAGGACTTAGAATCATTTATTAATAATCTTCCGTCAAAAGAAGGTGCACTAATCGAAGTATTGCATAAGGCTCAACATATCTTTGGATATCTTCCATCTGAAGTACAAGCCTTCGTGGCTGAAAAATTAAATCTTCCTCTATCCAATGTTTATGGCGTGGTTACATTTTATTCCTTCTTCACTACTGAACCTAGAGGGAAATATGTGGTAAACGTTTGCATGGGAACAGCTTGCTTTGTTAGAGGTGCTGGAGATGTCCTTAAAGAATTCGAAAAACAACTTAATATTAAATCTGGGGAAACTTCTTCAGATATGAAATTTACTGTAGGTTCCCTAAGATGTGTTGGAGCATGTGGATTAGCACCAGTTGTAACAGTAAATGATAAAGTTTATGGACATGTCTCTACTGACCAAGTTTCAAAAATAATAGGAGAATACATGTAACTGAGGGGGTAAAAATTTTGAATAAAATTAATTCTTTTAACGAGTTAAAGCAACTTCACAAAGAGCATAAATCTTTACTAGATATTAGAAAATCTACTGGTTTAGATAAATTTCAACCTAAAGAGAATAGCCACAAAAGAGAAATTTTAATTTGTGGTGGTACTGGATGTAAATCTGCTCAAAGTGACTTAATTATGTCTAATCTAGAAAATGAATTGAAAGCTGTTGGTTTAGAAAATGAAGTATTTGTTTCAATAACAGGATGTTTTGGATTTTGTGAAAAAGGTCCAATAATTAAAGTAACTCCCGATGATGTATTTTATGTTCATGTTACTCCTGAGGATGCTCATGACATAGTAACAGATCATATTGTAAATGGTAATACAATTGAAAGATTGTTATATGAGGAACCAACAATAAAAGAAAAGGTTAAAACTCAAGATGAAATGACCTTTTATAAAAAACAAGTAAGAATTGCTTTAAGAAATTGTGGACTAATTAACCCAGAAGATATCAATGAGTACATTGCTGAAGAAGGCTATATAGCTCTTGGTAAATGTTTGAATGAATATACTCAAGATGATGTTATCAATATTATGATAGAATCTGGACTAAGAGGCCGAGGTGGCGGTGGCTTCCCTACCGGAAAGAAATGGCAGTTTGCTAAAGCATATGATGCAGATCAAAAATATATTATTTGTAATGCTGATGAAGGTGACCCAGGTGCATTTATGGATCGTTCAATACTTGAAGGCGACCCACATAGTGTTATTGAAGCAATGGCAATTGCTGGGTACTGTATTGGTGCCACAATTGGTTGTGTATATATTAGAGCTGAGTATCCACTAGCAATTAATAGATTAAGAATTGCAATCGAACAAGCTAGGAAATTGGGCTTACTTGGCAAAAACATAATGGGAACAAATTTCGATTTCGATATTCAAATTAAATATGGAGCAGGAGCCTTTGTATGTGGAGAAGAAACTGCTCTTATTCACTCTATAGAAGGACAACGTGGAGAACCAACAAATAAACCTCCATTCCCTGCTGAATCAGGATTATGGAATAAACCTACCTCTGTAAACAATGTTGAAACCTTTGCTAACATACCTGCAATTATAAATAAGGGAGCTAAATGGTATAGTTCAATTGGTACTGCAACATCAAAAGGCACAAAAGTTTTCGCCTTAGCGGGAAAAATTAATAATGTTGGACTAGTAGAAGTTCCTATGGGAACTACCTTAAGAGAGATTATTTATGAAATCGGTGGTGGAATCAAAAACGGTCGTGAATTTAAGGCTGTTCAAACAGGTGGACCGTCAGGTGGATGTATACCTAAGGAACATCTAGATATACCTATTGATTATGAATCATTAAATTCTATAGGCTCTATGATGGGTTCTGGTGGAATGATTGTTATGGATGAAGATAACTGTATGGTTGACATCGCAAAATTTTACTTAGAATTCACAAAAGAAGAATCATGTGGAAAGTGTACTCCATGCAGGGTTGGAAATACTCGTCTTCTTGAAATATTAGATAAGATTAGTAAAGGAAAAGGAACTGAAGAAGATTTAGATAAACTTCAGTCTTTATCACAAGCCATCAAAGATACATCTTTATGTGGACTTGGTCAAACCGCTCCAAACCCTATTTTAAGTACAATGAAATACTTCCGTAATGAATATGAAGCACATGTTATAGATAAAACATGCCCAGCTGGGGTATGTAAAGACTTAATGAAGTATGTTGTTTCAGATAGATGCATAGGTTGTACGAAGTGTGCTAGACAATGTCCTGTTAGTTGCATCAGTGGAAAAGTTAAAACTAAGCATGTGATTGATCAAGATAAATGTATTAAGTGTGGAGCTTGTCAATCCTGCTGCCCTGTAGATGCAATAGATTTAATTTAATCAAAAAAAGTTATGAAAGAGGTGTCAACATTGAGTTTAGTTACACTTAAAATAAATGATAAAGAAGTTCAAGTTGAGCAAGGTAAAACTATTTTAGATGCTGCAAAAACCCTAAATATTAAAATACCTACACTTTGCTATTTGAATCTCCATGATAAAAAAACAGAAAACAAGCCTGGTTCATGTAGAGTATGTGTTGTTGAAGTAGAAGGAAGAAGAAATTTAGCTCCTGCATGCTGCACTCCTGTAACTCCAGGTATGGTTATAAAAACTAGTTCTCCAAAGGCTTTAAGTGCAAGAAAAACAATTTTAGAATTATTACTTTCAGATCATCCAAATGAATGTTTAACTTGTGCAAAAAGTATGAATTGCGAATTACAACAACTAGCTGCGGAATACGGAATAAGAAATATAGAATTTAGTGGTGATAAATCTATATGCCAAAAGGAATCTAATAACTACTCTATTGCTAGAGATACATCAAAATGTATCCTTTGTAGAAGATGTGAAACTGTTTGTAATGAGGTTCAAAAGGTTGGTGCAATTTCATCAATCAACAGAGGTTTCAATACAACTATAGCTCCTGCTTTTGGTGCAGACCTTAAAGATACTAAATGTACTTTCTGTGGACAATGTGTAGCTGTATGTCCTACTGGAGCTCTTGTTGAAAAAGACAATACCTCTAAAGTATGGAGAAACTTAGCTGATAATGATAAAATAGTTATTGTTCAAACTGCACCTGCAGTACGTACTGCTTTAGGTGAAGAGTTTGGTGTTGAACCAGGTACATCTGTAACTGGTAAAATGGCTGCAGCTTTGAGAAGCCTAGGTTTCGATAAAGTCTTTGATACAGATTTTGCAGCAGATTTAACAATTTTAGAAGAAGCAACTGAATTTTTAGGTAGAGTTCAAGAAGGTAAAAATCTTCCGATGATAACAAGCTGTTGTCCAGGCTGGATAACATTTATTGAAAAACATTATCATGATTTACTACACTTACCTTCCACTTGTAAGTCACCTCAACAAATGTGGGGATCGGTTGCAAAATCATATTTTGCAGAAAAAATGAATATTAAACCTGAAAATCTAGTTGTTGTTTCAGTAATGCCTTGTATAGCTAAAAAGTCTGAAGCAGCAAGAGAAGAATTTACTCTTGAAAGTGGAGTAAAAGATGTTGATATAGTTATTAGTACAAGAGAACTTGCAAGAATGATTAAGGAAGCAGGAATAGATTTTAACTCACTACAAGACGAAAGTTTTGATAATCCAATGGGAGAATCAACAGGTGCAGGGGTAATATTTGGAACTAGTGGTGGAGTAATGGAAGCTGCATTACGTACTGCTTATGAATGGATTACCGAAAGCACTCTAGATAAAGTTGATTTTGAAGGAATTAGAGGATTAACTGGTGTTAAAGAAGCAAAGGTTAACATAAATGGCAATGACATAAAAGTAGCTATAGTTAGTGGACTTGGTAACGCTAAAGCACTTTTAGAAGATATTAGAACTGGTAAAGCAGACTATCACTTCATTGAAGTAATGGCTTGTCCAGGAGGATGTATTAATGGTGGTGGTCAGCCATATTCCAATAATAGATTAGATATTATTGAAGGTAGAATGCAAGTTCTTTATAATGAAGATAAAGGAAAATCAATAAGAAAATCACATGAAAATCCTGAGGTTAAAAAATTATATGAAGAATACCTTGGAAAACCAAACAGTCATAAAGCTCATGAGCTACTTCATACACATTATATTAAAAGATAATGACTAAATAAAGTTTTGTAACCCTACAATGAAAATTGTAGGGTTATTCTAATTCAAACCTTTTTTATTAACCATTTCAGAAAAAGAAATCCTTAGTGTATTAGTATTAATGCCATTAATGCTAGACCATATGTACAGAGAAGCGTGCTACTATCTTACCAAACTTGCACTGGTGAGCAATATTGAGTGTTCCAACTGTAAACCGGATGCACCAAGGGAAATTACGTATATTTCTTTAGTTTTGTAAGTATACTTTGATATAAAAATTAAAGCAACAATTTGCAATTAGGTAAAATAGTAGTAAAAACTACAGCACTTAAAACAAACTTAAGTACTGTAGTTTTTTAATTTAATTTTTAAATTTAAAAGGTTCTACTACCCTATCAAGGATACCATTTATTTCAGCAATTGCAATACCAAAATTTGTTATGGGAACCTTAACTTCTTTACAAATGTCAATTCTAGATAACATTTGGGCTCTATTAAACATACAAGAACCACAGTGGATTACTAATTTGTATTCTCTCAAATTTTCAGGAAAATCTTTACCCGAATAATTATCTATTATGATGCTTCCAACTATAGATTTTAACCATGTGGGCAGCTTTTCCCTTGCTATATCCCCTTTTAATTGATGATGTGTGCAGGCTTCAGCTATAAGTATCTTATCGCCTTCCTTAAGAGAAGATATTACCTTAGCTCCTTTGATAAATTCATTTAAATCTCCTTTTGAACGTGCCATTATAATAGAAAAAGACGTTAATGGAACACATTCATATACTTTAGAATTTACAACTTTAAAAATTTGAGAATCAGTTATTACTAAATCTGGTTTATTATTTAGAAGTTCCAGTCCATTCCCTAAATTATCTAAAGTCACTGTGACGGGAATAGCTTTATTATCTAATAAATCTCTTATCACTTGTACTTGAGGTAGTATAAGTCTTCCCTTTGGCGCTTGGATATCTTGGGGAGCAACCAATAAGACTTTATCCCCTGGACTTATGATATCTCCAATTAATGTAGTACTTTCAAAATCTGTTGGAGCTAATTTTACAATAGTGGATTTTAATTCATCTACATGGATGTTTTTATCTGCACTAATTGATATAAATGGTATGTTAAATTTTATTCTTAATTTCTCTAAAGCTTCATCAATAAAATTTCTTTCTACTATTAGATCAACTTTGTTAAGCACTCCTATTATAGGAATTGACTTTTTCTTAAGGTTTTCACACCATTGCATCTCTAACCTGATATTTTCATTATCATCTCGAAAGTCTTCTACGGAAAAAATTATCAAAGCAAGATCAGTTTTATTTATTACTTCTTTTGTTCTTTCGACCCTCAAGTTTCCAATTTCTCCAACATCATCTATACCAGCAGTATCAATAAATACTACTGGCCCAATAGGAAGAAGCTCCATGGCTTTATAAACTGGATCAGTTGTAGTACCTTTTACATTAGATACAAGTGCTATATTCTGATTCGTTATAGCATTTATGACACTTGACTTCCCAGCATTCCTTCTACCATAAATGCCAATATGCAATCTATTTGATCTAGGTGTTTCTATCATAATATCTCCTCTACTTACATTAGAATCGTAGATCTCTCTCTCCGGCTTCAATTTTTTTTAGCTTTTCAATAGTAGCTTCTCTTCCTTTAATATTAGGAATATCTAATAAAGAACTTTCAATCAACTGATCCCCTAACTCTTTAGTCCTATCAGTGCCATAATCCAACATAAATTCCTTTAATGTTAATAGTGCATTTCCTTGACAAACATTGTGAATTTGCCCACTTTTAGCAAGGGCCATAAATCTATCTCCAGTTCTACCCTCTCTATAACAAGCAGTACAATAACTAGGTATATAGCCACTTTCGATTAAACTTTCTACCATTTCTATTGGGGAACGATGATCAGCAACTTCAAATTGAGGCTTCTCTTCTACATCTCGCTGACTTTCTGCATAACCACCCACTCCTGTGCATGAACCAGTACTAACTTGGGATATGCCAAGTTTTAAGATTTCATCTCTCAACTTTGGTTCTTCTCTTGTAGATAAGATCATACCTGCATAAGGAACTGCTAATCTTAATACAGCTACAATTTTTTTGAAGTTATCATCTCCAACTAAATATGGATAATCTTTTAAACTTACATTTTCCGCTTCTCTTAATCTTGGGACAGATATAGTATGAGGTCCTACACCTGTTGTTTTTTCTAAATCTTCAGCATGTAGCAGCATTGCAATAGTCTCATATTTATAGTCATAAAGTCCGTATAATACACCAATTCCTACATCATCTATACCTGCTTCACGTGCTCTATGCATAGCAGTAGTATGGAAATTATAGTTATGCTTTGGACCACTTGGATGCATTTTTTCATAGGTTTCTTTATGATAGGTCTCTTGAAATAATATATATGTTCCTATATCAGCTTCCTTGAGCTTTTTATATTCTTCCACCGTAGTAGCCGCAATATTAACATTTATTCTTCTAATAGCACCATTATCGAATTTTAAAGAGTAAATTGTTTTAATGCAATCTAATATGTATTCTAGAGGTGTATTAACAGGATCTTCTCCAACTTCTAAAGCAATTCTTTTATGACCCAGACTCTCTAAAACCTTAACTTCCTCTTTTAACTCTTCCATATTTAATTTTCTTCTTTTTAAGCTTTCATTACAGTGTTTATAGCCACAGTAAACACAGTTATTCACACAATAATTGCTCACATATAAAGGTGCAAACATAACTATACGTTTTCCGTAAATCGTTTCTTTTACTTGCCTTGCAACTTTAAACATTTCTTCAAGCATTTCATCATCATTCACAGATAACAATATTGCTGCTTCTTTATGAGAAAGCCCCGTAGCATTTCTAGCTTTCTCCAATATATCTCTAACTATCTTCTCATTCTTAGAAAGCTCTAAACTTTCTGAAATAACTTTGTTTATTTCATTTTCAACTATGAAATCCTCTGCTTTGTATTTATTCATTATACAATCACCACTTACTTTCATATTTATTAGAACACTCTTATTTATTGACAATGCATAGCTTAAAAAATAAATTTACAATTTTAGCTTCTCAAATATTTAATTACAAATTTTCATTATGCCTTTGTTATAGCTGCCTTTACAGATACACCTTTTAACTTTCCCATTCTTCCAGTCATTGCTGATATTTCATCCATGATTCCATCTACAATTACTGATATAACACTTAATCCCCTATCTCTATATGGAATTCCAATTCTTCCCACTATCATTGAATTAAACTCATGTAAAATATCATTTACATCTTTTGCTTTTTCTATATCTTCAATAATAATACCTATTACAGCAATTCTTTTCTCCAAGATTTAGCACCACCATACAAAAAAGTTAAACCAACACAAAAAGTGTTGGTTGAAATTGTTAATAAATTATCTATTTCACCACCCTTTTGTTTAGAATCTCTTCACAATTAGGTCATATTATGTTTTATACCTCCTACTGTAAGAAGCTCTCACAGTCAAGGTTATATTTTAATTATATAAATATTCTGAACGAGAGTAAATACATTTTATTCGACAAATTTAAAAAAAGTATATGCCAAGGCATATACTTTTCACTATTCAGTGTTAAAACATTGTCAAATATATTGTATGTATAATTAAAAATTAGCACTATATTAATCTTTATTACAAATAAATATCTTATATTTATACTCTCTTATTAAGTTAAAAATTTAAGTGTTATAGTAGATAAACTATTTTATATTATAAAAGAATGTAACTAGAACGGGTACCAATGAACTCATAATAACACCGTTTATAAATGAAATAACTACTATCTCTGGATTAGTAGCTTTCGCCACCAAAGGAAGAGTTGTGTCCATGGAGGTGGCTCCAGCAGGAGCTATGGCTGTATAATAATTCATTTTTTTTGCTAAAAAAGGTATTAAAATTACTGCGAATACTTCCCTAAAAACATTTGTTAAAAATGCTATAGCTCCCAAAGCCTCTCCACCTAACTCTTTTAGCATAACACCAGATAGACTATACCAACCAAATCCCGAAGCAATGGCCAAACTTTCATTTATGGCCATATTAAAAATTAATCCTGTAATAAATCCTCCAATTAAACTACCCATTATACCACCAATAGGAACTAAAAGAATTTTAAATCCTAAAGATCTAAGATCTTTTAAAATATCTTTATTAGATCCAACATCTATGCCTACAAAGAATATCAATGCATATAGAGAAAGCGAAGCCACAGTATCTAAGTTAGCTATGATTCCTTCAGGAAATATAAAGAAACCGCAACCTATTCCTAAAATAATTGCACTTAAAATTATTGAAGTCATCTTACATATCCTCCATTATCTCTTTAGAACAAAGATTTTTTTCTTTGATGCTATTCTCTTCATTACAAATTACTATTTTAGAATTTTTAAGAAATTTATTGCTTAGTAAAAACACTAAAACTATACTTCCTAAAATAGTAAAAGCAGCGTAACTAAAAGCTTTTATACCAATTTTAGCAAGATTAGCTATAATATTTTCATTGGCGCCTATAGATGCTCCCATAGAAAATAACAAGAATACCACACCAAGTTGCTGAAGTTTTCCGTTCAATGCCTTTTGTTTTTTATTTAGTTTTATAAAATATCCCACAATGATTCCCAAAATTAATGCTATTATAATTTCCAAGTAATCCCCTCCAGAAAAATTTACATGTTTATTATAACATTGTCATAGGTTTTTGTCATATATAGTATTTTAATGACTATAACTCAATAATAAATTCTAAAAATTAGTTCACTTTAATATATTATTATATACTTCTATAAATGGGAGGCTTCTATGAATGAATTCTTTGTGCCACTTTATGTTAACGATGAAATTATATTAAGCATGTTTAAAATTGCTATTGAAAGATTTATCGAAGTTGAAAAAATTACAAATAAGCAAGAAGTTATAATTAACTCAAATGTTCCCCTTTGTGAATTAACCTGTGGTAAAATTCTTCAAGGAAATGCATCTGTACAATTACTACAGGGATACACCAGAAGAACAATTCAAGAAATCGAAAAGTCTACTATAACTACATATATTAGACTTGTAGATATATTAAACAACAACAAATTTTTAAAACAAGTGAAGAATAAAAATGATTTAGAGTTTCTTCAAGATGGAGATATTGTTGAATTGAAATGTAAAATGAAAATGAATTCTAAACTTAAAAAGATACAACACGTAATTGATATTTTAGAAATAGAAAGTGCCTTAGATGATTTTAATTTAGAGAATACTAGGGATAGCAAAAGCAACAATAAAGCAATTTTGAACTGGTTCAAAAGCACTTTACAATCAGTGAAAGAATCCAAATGCACAAAGTATATTACAGAACCATTATTTAATACAGAGATGCGAGGAATCATACCGATTCAAAATAATCATTCTTTAATGGAGCTAGATTGTAACTATCACACTAACTTTACTATAATTGGCAAAGTTAGTTCTATAGAAAAGGGAGAGAATAAACTTACACCACCAATAAATACTGAAAGTTGCTTTGATTTTATAAATGATAAACTTTCTTCACTTATTGGCAATGAGCTATTAGATAAATTAAATTTAGATGAATTAAATGAGGAAGATTTCACTAAATATGTTGAGATAATTCCCGTTATGATATATGTATAAGTTAACTTTAAATAATAATACATGGAATAATCCCACAATAAAAGATTTTATCAGAGCATAGTTTTTGTTCAAATTCACTAGTATAATTTTAAGTTTTCTTTATTGTAATAAAAAGCATGGAAATTGATATGCTGCTCTAATAGTTTAGAGTGGACAATTCAAAATTTCCATGCTTTTAATGTTTAAATTTTTAGTTAATAATAAACTCTACTTAATTGAGTAGTATTAATGTTAGTACTAAACGAAAAATTTATTTTGTGTAAATCTATTATATATTTAATAAATTTCTCCTGTAGTTTAGGTATAACTTTCTTAATCTCTTCATTTCACTATCCAAATTTATTTGTAAATCAGATAAGGTTTTATAATCTTCATTTGAAATTGCTTCCCTCATTCTTGTAAATAAGCTTTTTCTAATATGACTATCTTTCATTATTGTCTCTCTAATTTTATTTATTTCCATCCACTTTTCTAAATCATATTCCATTATATCTTCACACTGCAATTTTACAGTATTTCTTATTTCATTCATATAATTTGGTATTAATCTATGCTCTATTTCAGTGACCCATCTTGTTAAAATAGCAATTTTATAACTATTTATTATTTTGCTACTAAATACTTTGCCTTCTTCCAGTACCAATAATTTGTTAGTGTTTTCGAATCCTACAATATTTTCATAAACAGTCATAGGTGCTCTGCCAAAGAAATTTTCTCTCTCTTCTTCAGTATAGTGTTCAAAAACATCTTCCTCACTTCTATAACATCTAGAATGTTCTAAATACTGAGCATCTTCATTTGGACTTTTAGATAGTTCTTTTAATAGTTCATCACAGCTTTTATTGTTTTCAATTGCATATTTAATACCATCTACCATAGCCAAATTCATTGTTGCTAACGCTAAATAAATATTAGTATGAGGATTTGGAGAACGTAATTCAAACCTAGTTGCCATAGGATTTTCCAAATCTCTTATAAGTCCAATCAAGATAGTTCTATTTCTAGAAGGTTGATCTTTTGTATGACCAAGGGATGTAACTATACAAACAGGTGCCTCAAAACCAGGTCTTAGTCTTCTAAATGCCCCATTTGTTGAAGATACAAATGGATTTATAACCTCGTAATTCTTCAGTATACCCATCAATGCACCGTAGCCTACTTCACTAAGATAATCATTTTTATGACTGTGAAATAGATTTATAACCTTGCCATTCTTCAACTTTAAAATTACACCAACATGAAGGTGCTTACCATTACCTGCTATTTCATCAATTGGTTTTGCTTGGAATGTTACATCTAGTCCGTTTTTTCTGAAAGTTTCCTTTATAATCTCTCTTGCTAAAAGCTCATTATCACAAGCCTGAATTGCTGTGGAATATTTCCAATCTATCTCAAGTTGCTCCATAATATGATTAAAAGAACCACCCTCAGTAAGCTTTGCCTTAACTCCACCAACTTCTTTATGCCCCATTTCTGGCTCAAGACCATAATTTTCAAGCATAATCAAGGATTTCTCTAATGCTGTTCTTACAACACCTTTTGTTCTTTTCCAATATTGTTCCTTAAGAACTTCTGACGTAGATAGCTCTTCTACTTCTGCAAATTCATTTGGTGTCTTAACCCAAAATTCAAGTTCTGTTGCTGCAGTTATAGAAACTTTATCTATATCTTCAAAAGATAACTGTGCATTATTTAAATATTCAGGATTCTCCTTTAATAATTGCAAAACTGTATTATTAAAATATTCAACTGAATTTTTTAATATATGTCTAGAATCAACAGGGAGATTTTCGTGATAAAGATGGCACGGTATTCTTAGCGTTCCAACAGGTCTACCAGATTTACTATCTAGGTTTTCAAAATTGTAGTCCACGAACCAATTGCATTCAAGATCAATTTTCATATCAACCTTAGCATTATTTAATGATGCTATTCCTGGAAGCACAACGGATGACCCGTCAGTCTGTATTGCTGTTCCGTGTAAAAAAGTATTGATGTTTTCTATAAAATTTTGAGTTGGTATTTTTTCATCTGTATCATTCCCTAGAAAATCTATTCCTACTAAAGATACAAATTTAATCTCCTCATGATCATTAAGAAGATTCAATAAATCTTTTTTGTTATGCTTATCGTTTTTTATCACATATAGTAAATCATAATGCATTGAAAGACCCTCCTACCCTGTATATACTACAGTTTTTAATTTGTATTTTTGCTAGTTGATTTATTGTAAGAAAATATCACTTGCGTTATATGTATTGCATAGGGACAGATATTTACATAACTAAATAATCAAACTATTATGCCAAGTTAAATTATTATTCAGATTATATCATAAACACTATTACATGTATACGAATTATAATCAAAAAAATATAATTATAGTTCGTTATTTTCCTAAAATTAGATTCTATCTATTTTCAATATAAATAACAAATCTTAAAATACACTTAAAACCAATAAAAATAATTCCTAAGAGCATATTATTCTTTTTTATTATTTTCGCAACAACATTTAGAAGGAAATTCTTTTATCAATGAATTTATAATGGATTTCTTACTATATTTATGGTTTAATAAATTTATAATAAGGGAGGTTTTAAATTGAAGCTTTTATTTTTTGACACAGAGACTACTGATATAAAACCTGGTAACATATGCCAATTATCATATATATTAGTTGATAATAGCACAAAACCTCAAACTACTATAGGGAAAAACTTCTTTTTTACTGTAGAAGATATGAGTGCTAGTGCTGAAGATATACATGGATTTTCTTTAGAGAACCTTTATGAGTTAAGTAATGGACAATACTTTGAAGACCAGTTAGAGAATTTTATTCATGATTTCTTAAATTCAGATATAGTTATAGGACATAATGTGAACTTTGATTTAAAGTTCCTAAATCATGAATTGGAGTTTTGTGACATAGGATTTAATCCTAATAATGTATTTTGCACCATGAGCTACTACAAAGACGTATGTAAAATGACTAATGGTAGAGGTGGTATTAAAAATCCACGATTAGAAGAAGTAGTTACCTTTCTACAGCTTACTCAAGATGAAATAAAAACTAAATGTAATGAATTATTTAATGGTGTTGGAAATTACCATGATGCCAGATTTGATACAACTGCCACATACTTAATTGTTACCAATGGAATAAAAAAGGGGCTTATTCCAAAAGGATACTTTTCACAAATGACTAATAAACTCAATAAGTAGACTTTCTAACTATTTGGTATGGATTAATAAGTTCACTTCAGTGAACTTTTATAAACTTTAACCGGACAATATTAAATAATTATTAGGAAAATGAAATATTATTTAATTTTTGTATTTTACAAAGGATTTTGAATATATTTATAGTATCAATAATTAAATAATATTTTCACCATAAGGGGGATTGGGTTATGCTAGTAATTAAGAATGCAAACATTCATACTATGGCACAAGAAAACTTTGAAAATGGAATGATGTTAATTGAAAGCGGCAAAATAGCTTTTATTGGAAGGAATTTAGTGATACCAGAAGGCGCAGAAGTTATCGATGCAAAAGGTGGATTTCTCATGCCAGGCATGATTGATGCACATTGTCACGTAGGAATGTGGGAAAATGCAATGGGATTTGAAGGCTCTGATGGTAATGAAGCTGTTGATCCAGTAACTCCACATTTGAGAGCAATTGATGCCATAAATCCTGTAGATAAATGTTTTACTGAAGCTCTTGAAGCTGGTGTTACAACTGTAGCAACAGGTCCTGGTAGCGCCAATGTAATTGGAGGTACTTTTGTAACAATGAAAACTTTTGGTAGAAGAGTTGATGAAATGATAATAGACTCTTGTACTGCTATGAAAGTAGCTTTCGGTGAAAACCCTAAGAGAGTTTATCATTCACAAAAGAAATCGCCTTCAACTAGAATGGCAACTGCTGCTATACTTAGAGAAAATTTGATTAAAGCTAAAAACTATGTAGAAAAACAATTAAAAGCAATTGAATGCGGAGAAAAAGCTCCAGAATATGATATGAAAATGGAAGCACTGTCTAAAGTAATAAAAAAAGAAATACCGATAAAGGCACATGCACATAGAGCAGATGACATTCTAACTGCCCTTCGAATAGCCAAAGAATTTGACTTAGACATCTCACTTGAACATTGCACGGAAGGACATTTAATTGTAGATTATTTAAAAGAAGAAAATCCAAAAGCCATAATCATAGGACCTAGCTTATCAGATAGAAGTAAGATTGAGTTACAAAACTTAACTTTTGAAACTCCTTCTATATTAAATAAAGCGGGTATAGAAGTTGCAATAATGACAGATCATCCAGTTATTCCACTACAATACCTTCCAATATGTGCTGCATTAGCAGCCCGCGAAGGTATGGAGGAAGAAGAAGCATTAAGAGCTATAACAATAAATGCAGCAAAAGCAATCAATATGGATCATAGGGTTGGTTCTTTAGAAGTTGGTAAAGATGCTGATGTAGTTATTTACAATGGCCATCCTTTTGACTTAAGAAATAAAGTAAAATTTGTTATGGTTAATGGTGAAATAGTAAAAGACCTATTGCAATAAATCGTAATAGTAAAAATTCCTCATAAAATATGGGGGATTTTTTTTGTTGATTTTATTATTAATTTTTAACTAAAATAATCATTAAACCATTATGTAAGTATAATTATCCTTTAAGAAATAACAATCAATGCCATTATCTATACTATTCTCAAATATACCATAAATTACATTTCCAACTTATATGAAAAAAATTAGACTTTATTATTATTTTATATATAATTATATGTATGTTGTAAGTTTTTGCTTATACAGTAAACAACGGTTTAGTAAATTTGGTAATATTAAGGGGGAATTTTAGTTGCTGAATAAAATAAAAAAGAATTATATCTTAATACCAATAGTCATTGCATTTCTTTCCCTTGTTGCTTTAATTTTTGCAAATTATAAAACTTCATCTGCTGAATTTAAATCATATGCAGAATTTTTAAAAGATATATCAAGTTCTACAGTATCTACTGTAGAAGTTAGTGCTTCTCCAAAAATTAATGTAATTTTAAAAGATGGTACTAAATATTTAACTGACAATCCAAATAGCATAACGCTTAAGGAAGAATTGTTGAGTAAGGGGATAGAGGTGAAAACTTCTAGCACTATGCCTCCAATTCAAAGGATTCCAGTTACCATGTTAGGATTATCCTTATTGGCTATTGTTATAATGACGCTGAGAAACACATCGTTAACTGGTGGGAAAATTACTTCGCTAAGTGCTGAAGATGTACAAGGCATGGCTAAAGAAAACTTTAATTTTAATTCTGTAGCTGGTAATGAAGAGGCTAAAGAAAGTCTAAATGATATTGTTGACTTTCTGAAAAACCCAGAGAAATATACAAATTATGGCGCAAGAATGCCAAAAGGTGTGATTTTATACGGTGATCCAGGCACAGGGAAAACTCTTCTTGCGAAGGCTGTTGCTGGTGAGGCGAATGTACCATTTTATGCTGTGTCAGGCTCGGATTTCGTTCAAGTATATGTAGGGGTTGGAGCTGGAAGAATTAGAAGTTTATTTAAGAAAGCAAAATCTCATGGAAGAGCTGTAATATTTATTGATGAAATTGATGCCATTGGAAAACAAAGAGATAGTGGTAAAAACGGTGGTTCTGATGAAAGAGATCAGACTTTAAATGCTCTCTTAACTGAAATGTCAGGCTTTAACGAAAGCAATGGAATAGTAGTTATAGCTGCAACAAACAGACTTGATATGTTAGATTCTGCCCTATTAAGGCCAGGAAGATTCGATAGACATATAGAAGTTTCTCTACCTGATATTGCAGCAAGAGAAAAAATCCTGAGCCTTCACTTAGAAAATAAGCCTGTGCTGGATGTTGATATTAAAGATTTAGCTCATAAAACTGCCTACTTTTCAGGTGCAAAGCTTGAAAGTCTTGCAAATGAAGCTGCCATTTTAGCATGTAAGGATAATTCTGAATTTATCACAGACTATCACTTCGATAAAGCGTATTCAATTGTGTTAGCTGGTTACGAAAAAGTAGAAAGAAGCTCCTTGAGTGAAGAAGACAGGAGAATTACTGCTTATCACGAAGCTGGACATGCATTAATTTCCATGTTAAAGTTACCAAAAGAAAAAGTATCAAAAGTAACAATAATACCTACATCAAAAGGTGCTGGTGGATATACTCTTAGTCTTCCTAATGATACAGCTTATCAAAACTTAGATTACTTAAGAAGACGAATAATGGTACTACTTGGTGGACGAGCTGCCGAAGAAATAATTTTCGGTAAAGATAAGGTCACCACAGGAGCTTTTAGTGATTTAAAACAAACTACAAATATGATAAATAATATGATTACTGAATATGGTATGGGAAATTCACTTGGACTTCTCAGGTTATCAGAGCTAAATGGAATAGCAAATAATAGTGATATTAGTAATATTATTCAAGAATGTAAAATCACTGTGGATGAATTATATAAAGAAGCAAAACTAACATTATTAAATAACAAAGATATACTAGAAGAAATTTCTAATCAATTACTTGATAAAGAAACACTACACCACAATGATTTATTAAAATTAATGGACAATAAAGTTGCAGTATAAAATGTGTAGTTTATTTAAAATATTTTACAAATAAATCGATGTTTAAGATAACCCATATGTATAATTATAGGGGTTATCTTTTTTCATTTTTAATTATGATATTAAGAATTTACTTTGTTTCATAATGAGCTTTTGTTTCTAAAAGAAATCATTGAAGCGTCTATGTCTAATCATATATAAACATAGAATACATAACACAAAATTAAAAAAATACTAAAAAGGAAGTAGCTCCAATAGGTATGTACGCCTATGATGGATTTTGGTATATGCCTGCCTATGATTTCACACATAAGGAAATTCGACTTTTTAGAACTGACCGAATAATATTCTTAGAAAACACGAAAAAATATCATGAACATCAAATAAAGCTTCCTCAATGGTTAAGTGGCCATTCTACACAAACAATAAGATTGTATGTGGAACTAACTATAGAAGGAATACGCCAATGCCTTAGTGAGACTTAGCTCGAGGCAAGTATAATAATCACTGATGAAGACAATTGTTATATCGATATGATAATAGATAATAGTGAGCTAGAGTTTGTATCAAAATACTTTTTTCACCTTGGCACTCTTGCAAAGGTAATTGAACCCCCTAGTATGGTGAATTGTATTCGTAAAAAAGCCCAAGAGCTCGTACTTCATTACTCATCTCATTGCTCAGAAGTAAAATAAGTAATCTAAACTTACAAATAAATTTACTCATTAATAGCTTTTGTATAATAAGTTTATATTTCAATATTTTAATCTAAACTTTAGCCAGTTCGAAATTGTATTGGTTAAAAATGATGTGTAATATATTCATTTAAATATCTTATAATCTTAAATTTTTTAAAATAATTTGATTCAAATCACATTCAGTACCTAAAAACCTTTGTATAATTAAATCATAGATAAACTTTAATCCTCATGAGGGCTGACAAGGCCCTCTCCCTTCATAACCTATAAACAGCAGTTGTGATAGAAAATGCTTTAACAATACTTCATGGTCGTCTCCCCTTTCGTCCATGAGGAAAAAATATTAGGAGATGATTATATGTCACACTTTGATGCACAAGTAGATGCAAGAATGTATGAGCCAAGAGATAAACATGTTGTTATTTTTAAAACCTTCGATAACTTAGAAAAGGGTCAAACTATGGAACTTATAAATGATCATGACCCTAGACCACTACACTATCAATTCTTAGCAGAGTTAGATGAACAATTTAATTGGGAGTACCTAGAGCAAGGACCAGAAGTTTGGAGAGTTGCTATAGGAAAAATGTAATCAGTTGAAATTTAGCTGGGGATAGGAATAAACTATCCCCTTTTTTCTTATTTTTTAGTTTCCATTCTAAGCCGGATGCTTTATCTTTAGCTATGATATTTGATAATCCTTTTGTCTTATTCTGTTTATCAATTTTAATATATCATATGCAGTTTTTTCAATTTCATTTTTAAGATTATATATAAGTATCTTTCTTTTTTATTTGATTATTTAAATCATCAGCGTCATCTTCAATTATTGGGGTTAAATAATTTTTAATATTTGTCTCCTCTTTTAACCTATTCACTGAAGGGGTAAGTACTTAATGGTTAGTTCAATGTATAAATTTTAGATATTAGAGTAAAATAACTCAGGTTAAAGTTTACATACAAGGAGGAGTCGTAATGAAAATTAAGAGAGTTATAGCATTATTAGGATTATTTATGATGATGTCTTTTACAACTGTTTTTGCAAAGCCAACTGAAAGTAATTTATTTTTAGGGGAAATAGTAGAAGTTAGAATGGATTCTAAACAAGAAAATACTATGTTATTAGTTAAAGGTTATTTAAAAAGTTGCGAAGTTTTTGAGCAAGAGCTGGTTGCAATCATTTCTAAAGATACCGTAATAATGGCAGGCTGTGATGAGCAAACCAAAGAGCTTAAGTTTGAAAAAGGAGATAAGGTGTTTATAGAGTTAAGTCCTAGAATGACCTTCTCTATTCCACCTCAATCTCCAGCTTTAAAAATACAGGTTACCAAACCAGTAGAAAATTAGACAATAAAATCCTATGCTCAAATGCATAGGATTTTATCTGTTTTTTAGGAATTTCTCTTATCTTCTATTTCCTTAATAATACAACCTTTGTATCTCATGGATAATTTCCAGATAAATTCACTAACCTTTGAATTAAATTCAACTACTTCTTTGAATTTTAGATTTCCTCTTTTTACTTGAAAAATTTTCTTCAATTTACTCCCCCTATAGTCACATACTATATTCCTATATATTTTTTCTTTATCACCTTTATAATGTAAAGAATAGTCTGTGAAACTCTATTAAAACACCTTGATATTTATCTTCATTAACTCATTTTTTAAGGACATCTGAAATATCATAAAACTTTTTAGATCTCTTAACTTCACCCTTTGCTTTAAGAACATCTCCAATTAACTTGTATATTTCCGGACTCTCAGGTTCCAAAGCCAAAGCTATTTTTAACGTTTGAAGAGCCTCATGAAAGTCACCTTCAATTATTAATTTGCTAGATTTCTCTAAGTATAAATTTACATCTTTATTTAATTCATGTGAAATTTCATCAAGCAAACCTACAACCCTATCTGCTGTAAATGGTTTTTGAAGATATGCAATTGCTCCTAGCTTTGTACATTCTACTGCATTTTTAACAGTGGCAAAAGCAGTCATTATAATAACTGGAGTATTAATGCCCTCTTCTCTTATGCGTCTTAGTACCTCAGTACCACTAAACTTTGGCATTTTTATATCTAAAAACGCTAAATCAAACTCATTATTCATAAAAAGCTCTATGGCTTCCAATCCATTACTCCCAGTTACTACTTCATAATTATTTATTTCAAGACAAGTGGTTAATAAAAGTCTGATATTTTTAGTATCATCTATAACTAATGCTCTCTTCAAAAAAACATCTCCTATTCATCCGAATTTTCGGCCAAAGGAATGGTGAAAATAAAGTTGCTTCCCTCATTAACCTTACTCTCACACCAAATTTTACCACCATGAGCCTCAACAATTTCTTTTGCAATTGCCAATCCTAACCCACTTCCTTTTATTTCAGCATGCCCTTCCTCAACTTGAAAAAACTTGTCAAATATATTGTTTTGATATTCTTGTGGTATGCCTTCTCCTGTGTCCTTAACAGATACATAAACGTTGCTACCTTGTATATTTGCGCTTACTACAACATCCCCATCCACATTTGTGTGCTTTAAAGAATTTGAAATTAAGTTATTCAAAACCCAAGTTAATTTTTCACCATCGCCCATTATCTTAGGAATGTTTTCACTTAAATGACAAACTAAATTTATTTTATTTATATCAGCTTGTTCACAAAAATAATTTGTACTTTCTTTAATTATTTTCTCAATTGAACAGGGCTTCATATTAAACACTTCCTTATCAGATTCGACTCTTGATAAATAAATCAAATTTGAAACAAGGTTAGATAATGTATCAGTGTCATCTTTGATTGCATCAATAATTCTTCTTTGTTTTTCATTTAAAACTCCAAGATTAACATGATCAATTAAGCTTAATCCCATCATTATAGAAGTCAATGGTGTTTTAAATTCGTGTGAAATTGTTGCAATAAAATCTGTCTTCATTTTTTCTAATTGCTTTAAACCTGTTACATCTTGCAAAAGTACAACTATTTCATTAACCTTAAGTTCATTGTCACTAGCAATTGACACCACCACATTAAAGTGATAAATATTCTCATTAGATTTAATGCTTATAATTTCTTCTTTAAGTGGTTGTTTTACTTCATGACCTTTGTAGGCATTAAATATGTAGTCATATAGTCCTGCATATCTTATAGCCTCAAGGAAATGTTTATTGCGTATATCCTCTTCTTTAATGTTAAATACATTTTCACATGCATTATTAATAAGTATTATTTTAAAGGTCGTATCCAGTACAATAAGAGGATCAGATATACTTTTTACTATTGCAATAGATTTATTTTTTTCTGCAAGGAGTTTTCCCTTTGTAGTGTTTTCAAATTGTTGAATTCTAGATGTCATGTTATTAAATTCTTTAGCTAAATCTCCTATTTCATCATTTGAAAGTATTGGCGCTTGTTGATCCAATTCTCCTTCCTTCACTCGTTTCATTGTTTCTGTTAGAAGGTATATTGGTTTCAAAAACTTGCCAAGGAAGAATCTTGATATGAAAAAACCACCAACCACTGCAATTAATGAAAGTACTATCATGGTATACATAATACTTAAGGCATTATTGGTTACAGTGTCCTTACTTCCAAACATGGCTTTTTCATTTAATAATGACAAATTATTGGTTTCATTTATCAAAGTATTATAAATCTTGACTACATTATCATTGTAAAATTCTTTAGCTTCAACTACTTCATTTTTGTTCTTAATCTCCTGAATTTGTGAAAACATTTTTAAGTACTCTAAATAATTAATATTTATTTTACTAAAAATTTCTTTTTCTCCTTGTTCAGTTACGTTATTTACTCCGATGTTAAACCATTTATAAAATTCATCGTTAGCTTTATAAAATGCTTCAAAAGCATTATCACCATTTAAATATTCAACTATTTCAATATTTTCCTTATCAATTAGTTCTCTCATCTTAGTAGCGGCATTAACACTTTTATAATTATTACCCATCAATCCATCAATGGATTTACTAAGTTTATAAATACTAACAACTGATGTTAATCCAATAATTGCAATTACAAATACAAGAATAGTATATATAATTGCAATTTTGCCCTTTAGTGTCTTTTTCATCTTAACCTCCGGTAAACTCTATAATTTAATTTTATAATTTTACTAGTATTGTTTCAAACAACTATACTTATGATAAAGGCTGCAAATAAGAGATATAATCGTGGATACATATAATAAACTTCTTAAACAACTCTTTATATGTTGGATAAGTTTCATATTAGATTTTAATGAAGTTTGCTAGGTTTATATTCTATTGTTAACATATAGTTTACACATTAAAATAATATAATGCTACATCTACATATTTCTCTTTACTTTTTAGAAAAAAAGTAAAATTTCTTATACAATAAGAAATCCCTCAACTGTGTAACAACCAGCAGAGGGATTTTTTTACGCTGTATATATTTCTTTAATCTCAATTTGGCTATTATTATTAAGAAATTCTATTCTCAAGTTCATATATTTCGTTATTTTTCTCATCTAATTCCAATCTTAACTTATTTATTTCGTTATCTTTTTCTTCTATTTTCTTTTCTAATTTATATATATAAATTTCTTTTTCTTCTACCTCATCATTTAGATTATAGATAAGTTGGTCTTTTTCTGTTATTTCATCATATAAGTTATCAATTCTTTCTTCCAGTTCTTGAATTAGATCATTCTTAACATTACATTCTTCCTGTAAGTTTTCAAGTCTATCCTGCGTTATAAGTTCTTCCCTTACTTTTTCATTTATTACTTTTCCTTCATCATCTACATAAACACTTATTGGTGACATATCACATATTTCACACTTTGCCTCAGAGTATATTTGCTGACCTTTTTCATAAACTGTTACTTTAACTTTAAAAATATCACCATCACATTTACTACAAATAGGTACTAAAGTTTCATAATCCTGAAGTATTGCTTTTAAATCTTCATTGTCACAAGACATACACTTAAAAGCAGCATGCCCTACACCAGGCTTTATTTTGAAGGAAACTTCTCCACAGTTTTTACAGTTAGCAGTTCTTTTAAATGGCATTATCAAATTCACTCCTTAAAAATATACTCTTTTAAAAAAATATATTCGAACTCAGTAGATTTTATAATGCTTAGTGCACTTTTTAAAATGATTTATTTAAATGTATACCAAATACATTGTGGGCTTTGTGGCACTACTAAGGTCAAATCATATTATATTAGTGATGAGGTTTATAACCTGAGCAACAATAAAAGGAGTTTATATATGCAAACAAAAGAATCTTTTTACCGTCCTTATAGCGCCGAGGAAGTTATTAGCCCCTATTGTCCTTCACAAAGAAGAATCTTTGAAAACACTTATGATTACATTGGTGAATACGAGGAATTCTATGACTTTGAGGATTACAATTTATATTACAGAGCATCACAGCAAGATATTACAAGGATATTTAACCTACTAAGTGAAGAGGAACCTGAACTTTTTAGAAATTTTACAAGATTTGGAGTGCCGAGGCAGCAAGTAAACAATTACTTTAGAATAGCTATTAACTACACCTTGGACAATACCTCAAAATCAAGTGGTAATATAAATCAAAGAACAAGTGCTATTTTTAATGATTTTAGAAGAGAATATGCTAACATTTTAAATGCTCTTCGACGTCAAGGCGTACGTAATAATATAATTAATAATACGTTTAGAGATGTAATAGAATTTACTCTTAGAAATACTACTACAGTCCCTGCTCCACCACAACCTCCACAGAGCAGATGGAGTCAATGGGAAGATCTTGGTGGAGTTTTAACTTCTGGACCTGCAGTTGCCTCCTGGACGCCAAACAGACTTGATGCCTTTGCAGCAGGAGCCAACAACAATTTGTATCACAAGTATTGGGACGGCTCACGATGGAGTAATTGGGAAAATCTTGGAGGTACTTTGACTTCTAGTCCTGCAGCAGTATCCTGGGGTAACAACAGAATTGATGTTTTTGTAAGAGGAACTACTAATACCATGTATCATAAATATTGGGATGGTTCTAGATGGAGCGATTGGGAAGACCTTGGTGGAATTTTATCTTCTTCTCCTGCTGCATCCTCTTGGGGAGATAATAGAATAGATACCTTTGTTCGAGGAACTGATAATGCTCTTTATCATAAATACTGGAATGGCTCTTCCTGGAGTGAATGGGAAAACCTTGGTGGAAATCTAACTTCATCTCCTGCTGCAGTTTCTTGGGGAAATAATAGAATAGATGTATTTGCACGGGGACAAGGTGATAATCTGTATCATAAATGGTGGGATGGTTCACGTTGGAGTGATTGGGAGAACCTTGGTGGAAATCTAACTTCAGATCCAGCTGTATCTTCTAGAGCATCCAATAGACTTGAGGTATTTGCAAGAGGTAGGAATAATGTGCTCATGACCAAGATTTGGGATGGCTCACGTTGGAGTGACTGGGAAAACCTAGGTGGAACATTAACGTCACATCCTGCAGCAGTGTCCTGGGGACCTAACAGGACAGACGTATTTGCTAGAGGTACAAACAATGCAATGTGGCATATTTGGAGAGATTAGCAGGTATAGAGATTTTTAAAGGTTTTTCAGGCTATATTACTAAGATCACAGACCTTATGCAAAGTCAAGATGAAACAACCTCAGGATGTTATAAATTAGTTTCATTAGAAGGTGAAGATGGAAGTATAGTAAATTTCGTAGTAGCACTAAACACTTACTTTGTAAACCATTCAGTGGTCTATATAGGTGACAAAGTCACAGGGTACTTCGATGAACTTGCTCCTGTACCACTTATCTATCCCCCACAATATCGGGCAATAATTATGGTAAAAAATATGCCAGGTGAAAATGTAAAGGTAGATTATTTTGACAGCGAACTAATAAGTAGTGATAATTATTTAAAATTAAATATAGCTATGTTTACTCAAATTTTACTCACAAATGGTCAACCCTTTAAGCGAAACCTTGAAAATAGAAACTTAATTGTGATCTAAGGACCTTCACAAAAAGTATACCAGCTTAAACTACACCTTATAAGGTTATTGTTTTTTGTTAGTGCTTTCACAGAATTGATAGAAATAAGGTGTCACTTCAATACTGTACTAAACAAAATCCCTCTACTTTTTAATGCAAAGTAGAGGGATCATTATTATATAAGACTCTATTATATAATAATGCTTAAAATATACTAACTATTAAGGGAAATAAATAATATGACTCCCTTGTTTTGTTTTATAAGAATAATACATTCTAACCACAACTATTGGATGTTTTTGTTAACTACTTAACCATGTTTGAGGATTTAAGGCTAACTCTTGTACTTCATTAATAAATCTGCTTATGTGGTAGCCGTCACAAACTGCATGGTGTACCTGTATGGACATGGGAATAAATGTTTGATTATTCGCCTCAAAATATTTGCCCATAGTAAAAATAGGAACTAAGTAGGTTGCATCATCATACACATTCAGATTAAATCCAGTAAAACTTACCCAAGGAATGCTGGATATAGGGAATGTATTGGCTGGTTCGTTTAATTTAGGAGCAAACTTCATATTGTCTCCATAATTTTCGATATCATGAAGATAATCGCTGTAAAAACGTGAAAAACTTTCGTCATACTCTGTCCAAATACTTGAAAATGTTTCGTTAACTTTATGAAAGATAGCATAACTCGGACTCATACTATCCCAGTATCCTAAATTTCCTTTTTCATCAAAACAAGTGCGAAATTCCTTATGATTATTAATCACAGTTGGGATGATATAAATAAGTGTTGGATATAGTTTAAGGTTTCTAAGTTTAATTTCATGCAGTAAATTTGTTATTTTGTTTAAGTTAATCTATGTTGCATTAAACCATATAAATCTTTTTGCCAAGTGAGTTTAGGTCGTCATTATATGTTTTTATTTGTTTTGGTTTTTTGTTTTTTTACTTACAATATACTCTTTCATATACTTTATTGAAAACAATATGTATGTCAAAGTCAAAATAGCCATAATTGTTGCTATTAAATATTTCTCCTTAGTAACTGCAACAGCAATGCCTATAAGTCCTATTGTGTAAAAATATATACCAACTATAAATTGAAAAAACGTTATAGTTCCTCTTTCATTACTCATAGATTAATATTGCAAGAAATGTAAATTAATTTCTTGCCTTACCCTCCTTTTATAATTATCAAAATAAAAAATGTGTAACCTTATTAGTGTGTTTAGTCCTGACTTTTACTATTTTTAAATCAATAAATTACAACTAATTCAACAGCATCACCGAATCCAAGATCTAAACTATGTATAAAGTATGGTTGCTTTAAGCTGAATTTAATATTCATATTAAAAAGTTTTAATTATCTTATTAAAGATAAAATTTTGCTTTTTTCATGGTATCACATTTATAAAAATAACACAATAATTTATCAAAAGCTACTATTGTTTATTTAATTAGATTACCACTGATGGATCTTTTTCTAAATTTAATAAAAAATGAGGCTAATAAGTATAACGAGAATATAAAATTTAATATTAAAGGAATCCTTGATAATTTGCCTGAAACAAAATGCTTTTATTATCTAATGTAATCCATACTCTAAATGGTACAGAAGTTCTTCTAAGTTATGATCCTAGCCTTGTTATCCAGAAGAAAGTATGATATATTATTAATAAAATTAAGAAAATAACATTCAAAAGGTGCCCATTATGGGAGAATAGGGAATGGGGTGAAAATCCTCAGCGGACCCGCCACTGTATACGGTAGAGTTCTTGTTATACCACTGGTTTTTACTGGGAAGGTAAGAAACTTGTTATTCCGTTAGCCAGGAGACCTGCCTTTTGTGAGTATGATTTCTAAGGTGAAGTCTGTTAAAGAATGATGGAAAAGTTCTTGAATACGCAATAAGTGTATTCAAGAGCTTTTTTTATTATTTAAAATAATTTTTTAAGGAGATGTGATTTTTATGAAAAATCAAGTAAAAACAAAACAAATAGTTATTATGGCTCTATTTATTGCAATGAGTGTTGTGGGTGGATACATAAAGCTTCCAAATCCCATAACAAGTAGTATAGCATTTGATTCCCTTCCTGCTTATTTGTCGGCCTTGTTACTTGGCGGTATTCCAGGGGCAATAGTAGGGTTTTTAGGGCACATGGCATCAGCGGCACTTGGCGGGTTCCCATTAAGCTTACCTATTCATATTCTTATAGGTGTTGAAATGGCGCTAATAATGGTTATATTTAACTTCTGTGCTAAAAAAACAAACATTTTCACTGCGGTTATTCTTGGTATTATATTAAACGGTGTAGTAACTCCTGCATCCCTTATTTTAATTCCTGGAATGGGTATGCCTGTTTTTCTAGCTGCTGTTCTGCCATTAACTATTGCCAGTGCTCTTAATATAATCATTTGTGCTTTAGTTTATAATCCAATAAAAAAAGCTATTTCGAAAGAAATGACAAATGGTTATAACAATGGGATATAAGGGAAGAGATGTTGAAGTAGTCCAAATAGATCATGATATTTCCATTGTAACGGCTTGTGATTCCTGTGGAGGAATTGGAATTAAGGAAAATGATGTTGTTAAATTCTCACCATATATTGTAGGAAGATTTACTACAAGAGTTGCACTTATGGAGGTACTTTCCATTAATGCTATTCCAAAAACTATGAGTATTGCTATATGTAACGAGTCAAGTCCAACTGGTGATGAAATTATCAGTGGTGTTCTCGAAGAGCTTAAAGCAACAGGCTTAGAATCATTATCCCTAGCTATAAGCACAGAGAAAAACATCCAAACAAGCCAAACTGCTCTTGGGGCTACCGTTATAGGAATCTGTAAAAATGAAAATATTAGAGTTACTAAATCTAAAGCTGAAGATTTTGTTTACTGTGTTGGCATTCCAAAGGTTGGAAATGAGATAAATGGGTTAGATGATGTTGATATTGTACAAATTAAAGATGTTAAGGAGCTTTTAAAGCTAAATGGTGTTAGTGATATAGTTCCAATTGGATCTAAAGGGATTCTTAAGGAAATTGAGCTGCTGTGTCGCAATGTAGATTGTAAATTCATTTATAATCCTGAAAAAGAAATAGAAATATATAAATCTGCGGGTCCATCTACTTGTGTTATATTTACCGCCTCAGAGGGTACCGATTTTTCAGGACTTACCCTAAAACCGATAAAGCTCGGTGTACTAAAAAACTTATAGAACTCACAGCATCAATTTAACGAAATTTTAAATTGATGCTTTTACTTTAAGTAGCCCAAACCAAAGGTAATTTGGATGGGCTGCTTAAAGTGAATTCCATGTAATCTTTCAAAGAATAATTTACCCATGCAAATTTGCACTGGTGTACAGCTTTTATAAAAGACAACAACACTTTAGTAAATGCCAAATACCATTACTGAATTTAAGTAATTTCAACTTTTATTAGTTAATAAGAAAGTAAATCAAAAATTAACTAACTAAGCATTGATTGTCGGTACATACCTTATTTCTTCCTGTCCTCTTAGCTGCATATAGTGCAATATCAGCCTTTTCTAAAAGCTTTTCTATTTCACTAGTTAGTTCTGGATAACTAGCAACCCCGATAGATACAGTTATTGATATTTCAAGTCCTGTAGATAAAGCAAAGATGTGATTTTCCACACTAGTACGGATACGTTCTGCTGTTTGTACTGCATTAACTTTAGGACAATCTAATAATAACACGGTGAATTCTTCTCCACCATTTCGTGATACTATATCAAAACTCCTAGAGTTTTTAGCTAAAATTATTCCTAATTCGCGGAGTACAATATCCCCTTCTGCGTGCCCATAAGTGTCATTGACCTTTTTAAAGAAATCTATATCAATCATTAATAGAGATAAATTCTCTTTCTTTACTTTTGCATTTTCTATAGCATAATTAAAAGAGCTATCAAATTTTCTTACATTATTTAAACCCGTAAGAAAATCCTTCGTGGATTCAAGTTGTAATTTTCTAAATGCTTCGTTAGTAGATAGACAATAATTTGAGTAGTAGGCAATAATTATTGTAAGTAGAATTGTTGCTCCCAAATAAATTGATAAAAAGTAATAAATATTTATTAAATCTTTTAATAAATATGTTAAAACAATACTGGAAAATAACATATTGCACAAAGTTGCATAAATCCATTTTTTCGTTTCACTTATTTTTAATGTTGTAATAAAGGCAGCACCAATAGTAACAATTGTTATCAAAAAAGCACCAGCGATAGAAGACATATTCACTCCGAAGTAAGCTATTCTAAATATGGATATTATTACTCCAGAAACTATAGCGGCTATAGCTCCACCATGTACAGCTGTCAAAGCAATGGCCACATTTCGGAAATCTATTATTGTATTTTCACCAACACTAATGCTATATAACATTAATGTTACTCCTAATACTCCTGTTATAAGTCCAACTGTAAGCTTCATTTTTATAGAAGAGTTCTCGTCTAACTCTCGTTTTTTTAAGAATTGACTAGCGATACTTATATAACTAATTAAAATTGTCATATTAATAAATAAGTCCCCAACCAAAAATATTCCCCCTTAAATTAACTCTCGTCAAATTGTACCATCAATAAGTATATAGTAGAATTTTACAATAGTAAAGAAAATCCATTTTATTATCTTCATCGTAACAATATGATTTTATATTTTAATAATGTCTCAACCATTCCATTAAGAGTCATTTCATCATTAATGTTAAAGAACTAGCGACGCTTTTTTAAATGTATTAGTTAAAATCATCACTAATTTTATTTTATAACTAGCAATACAATTTGTTACCCATAGATTAGATTCTATTAGTCTTTTAACCTTTATTCTTAGCTCATCTCTTTTTCCTTAGGCATTTATTAATACTTTTCCACCAAAACTGTTTGTCCCTAAGTGGATCTGTTTTAAAAAAATAGCCCCAATTTTATGGGGCTATTTATGATATATTCTATTTTAAATAAGTAATTAATATTATTGTATTTTTAATGTTATCACTAGTATTAGTGAATTATTAGATTATCAATTTATAGGTATATATAGTTTACTGTTTTGTGCAAAACTATTAAACTATTAAACTGTATTGCTTTTCAACAACTAGTTTATTCTAGTACCTTCCCACAGCCCACCATTTGAAAAACTGCCCTCATAGCCCCAAGTACCTTTAAAGGTAGTACCATCTTTAGAGAACTTAAATATAAACTTGCCCTTTGTTTCGTAGTTTCCATCGTTATTTATATCTTGGTACCAAGTCCCTGTCATTGTATCTCCTATAATAACGCCTAATACTCTACCTTTATTATATTCATATTCTCCACTTACATTAAATCCTGTTTGATTTAAATACATTTTTTTAAAGTTTGTATCCCATGTACCAGTTACATCTATAGTTCCGCTTAACTTTACAGTGTCACTTACAGTTGCTATCCTTTTGCCATTCCACTGACCTTCATTGGTAAAGCTTTCATTTTGTCCTCTATTTCCGGTAAATGTATTATCCGTATTAAATAAAAACCTAAATCTACCAGTGGTATCAAAGCTTCCAACCTTATACCGACTTTCAAACCAAGTACCAACTAGAGTATTGCCATCCAAAATTCCTTCAATTCGTCCATTATTCTTGACATACCTTCCAACAACAATACTATCTTTCTGTTCAAGATTCATTAGATTATAATTTGTATCCCAAGTTCCTGTTACGTCTAATTTTCCTAACTCAACCTTGGTTCCATTCCATTGTCCTCCACTAATGCTATCCTTGCCGAAGCCCCAAGTACCTTGAAAATGCGTTCCATCATTTGAAAAAACAAATCTAAAGTTTCCTACACTATCGCTTTGAACCCAACCACCTTCTAGTACATTATCAGTTAATATACCTATTAATTTTCCATCATTGAATTCATAACTACCAGTAACCAAGTTTCCTTCTTGAATTAAATACATTATTACAGGCGCTACAGTCCAACCGGTTATCCATTTACCACTAAGATGTATTCTATTTGAATTTGCGTTACAACACTCTTTCACGTTACAAATTAAATCACTTTGTAAATAACAAGAAGAGCACTTATAACTCAATAAGTTTTTTTCATTATTTGCATCCAAAAAACAAACCTCCAAAGAAAGTTCCCCTATTATACTATGCTTAAGATTGTAAAAGTAAACTAAACATTCAGCATTATCGTTGATAACTTATTAGCTTTCACCCGAGATATAAATATAGGTTTTTCAATTTATGCTGTAATTTCACAGTTATCCAATTTCTATTGTTTCATTGAATCAAATACAGTAGTAATCTTCTATTTTGAAAAATGCTACATTTACTGTACTATAAAACATATATGTCGGTAAATTCCCTTCTAAAACAAAAATGTGATAACTTATTATTTAAGCTATCACATTTTATTTTTTACATAGTTTGCACTTATCCTATAAGTATACCAACCTTAGGAAGCTTATGGAGTCTCTTTATTAGTCCGTGGTAACTTCCAATCTGGGAGGTTAAATCTTTACCAGCAATCAATCCACGGTGCATAGCTTCCTTCCATTTATCATTATTGCTTACATCATATACAATTCCGTTAATAGCTACGTAAGACGGTTTGCCCATAGTACCGTTAAACTGAGCGAGTTCATTAAAAGTAAATTCCCTGCTATGCCTAGGTGAGCTTTGTTTATTTTCAGGGAAGTAGCGGTGGTTGTGCTCAGCAGCGTCTGCCTCAGCCTTAGTTCTATGAACTGTACCATGTGGATGCTGAGGAGGTGCATAAATGGAGTATAATTTAATAGGTTTATTACCTGTATTGATTAGATTGTGCCATTTACCTGCAGGTATGATGAAGATAAAATCATCAAAAACTCTTTTTTGAAAATCCAAGCAATTTTTTCTATCCCCCATCTTAACAAGGCCTTCACCTTCTTCAATACGTATGAATTGGTCAAGGTCGGGGTGACTCTCTAAACCTATTTCTCCGCCAACAGGGATGCTCATCAAGGTAAGTTGCAAATGACATCCAGTCCATAAAGCAGTACGGAAATTATTATTTTGCTTAGTTGCCTCCTCAATGTTAATTACAAATGGTTCTGGTCCATAATCTTTCAATTTAATTTTTGAAAAGTCGGAGTCATGTATTGGCATATTATTGCAATAAGGGCAATGATATTTGTTGTAAGTATCATACATTATGTCACAATTATACTGTGATTCTTCTTCATAGTATGGGCAAGGATATTTTTTCTTAGTTTTAGACATATTGCTCACTCCTTTCATAGACTTATACAATTATGATATGATTAAGTTTATAAAAGGTGTTTGGATTCATGGATGTCTATGCCCGTAATTAAAATTATTATAAAACATATTACGTTTTTATTTGGATATTACTTTGAATCCTTTTAGAATAGAACTAAAGTAAATACCTATTGATAAGTGCAATAATACCAGAGCTTACTGTGGATTGAAAAGAATTAATATGAGTAATAGAAACTATAAATCAAAATTCAGTATTAACGTAAATTGTTTATGGTTTACTTTGTAAACCTCTGCTTAGAAGCAGCCTTATTTTTCTACCAATATTTATCACTGAATATAAATTCGCGTAGGTTTATGATTCACTGTATAATATGGAAACTAATCTTCAAAGCATCTCCAATTATTTGACAATTCAGCTA
Source organism: Clostridium sp. (assembly GCF_036642255.1). Lineage (GTDB taxonomy): Bacteria > Bacillota > Clostridia > Clostridiales > Clostridiaceae > Clostridium_J. The sequence continues at coordinate 41,806 of NZ_JAVWDJ010000031.1, forward strand.
GTTTTAACAAAACGTGGTAGAGGCGTCAACTATGCATAATGAAAAATAAAAAAAGGCACCTGGTGCCTTTTAATTTAGGGAATCAAAGTTAAGTTCTAATTTATACATGAACTTACATTAATTCTCTTGAAATTTCTGATATGAATAAATTAACTTTCATCCTAGAAGCCTATAGTTTTTAAAATTTAAATTATCCTTGCTAAATCTTTATACTTTATCTCGTTTTAAACTTACTTAACTCTTCATTTAGGTTTTCAGACAAATTCTGAAGTCCCATCACATAATTATTGAACTCTTCCATTGTAGCATTTATCTCTTCCGTTGATGCTGATACTTCTTCCGAAGATGAAGCTGTTTCTTCGGATACCGCAGAGATACTTTGGATTTGACCAATAACTTCTTCCTTTTGATTATTAATATTTGAAACTTTTACCTTAATATTTTGTACCTTTTCAATTAAGTTATTTATTGAAGTATATATATCATTGAAGATATCATTTGTTCCATCTACTGCTACATCTTGCTCTGTAACTATGTTTTTAGCTTGTCCCATTGCTTGTACTGCAATGTTGGATTTTTCTTGAATATCTCCAACAATTTTCTTTATTTCTTCTGTTGAGCTCTTAGATTGTTCTGCTAACTTTCTTATTTCATCAGCTACAATAGAGAACCCTCTACCAGCCTCTCCTGCTCTTGCAGCTTCTATAGAAGCATTAAGAGATAATAGGTTTGTTTGTGTAGTTATTTGTGTAATAGTTTCAGAAATCTTGCTAATCTCTTTTGTACTCTTACTCATCTCATCAACTATTTCTGCTACAGATTGTGTGGTTTCTTTAGTTTCTTCTGATTTATCCATAAGAAGTTTAACCATGGCGAGTCCCTTATTGCTTAAATCTCTAGTTTTCGAAGATACTTCATCCATTTCATTAGTTGACATTGCAATGCTATCTAATCCTTGCGCTAATTCTTCCATTTCAGTGGACACTTCCTGTGTACTTGAAGCTTGTTGAACTGCTCCATGGGATATCTCCTCAATTGCTCTTGATACTTCTGATATAGAAGCTGTGGTTTCTTCCGTCATTGCAGTTAAGTTACTAGCAGTTTCTAACACCGTTTGTGACGATTTATCAACATTTTTTAGTATATTAGAAATATTATCTATCATAGTATTGAAGTTCTTTCCTAAAACCCCAATTTCATCCTTTGACTTGATATCAACAAATTCAGTTAAATCTCCTTGTGAAGCCTTTGACATAACTTCTTTCATCTTGTTAATGTCTACGGTTATTGATTTAGTAATTTTAAGAGATATTAAGCTTGCTAAAGCACCAGCTATAATTAGAGATACAATAAGTGCTATTACTATATCTTCTGTATCCTCATTTAATTCATCCATTGCCATAGTTCCTAATACTGTCCACCCTGTCACAGGGCTATTTGTATATACAGCGAACTTGTCTTCTCCACTATATACGTAGGTACTAAAGCCTTCTTTCTTCTCCTTTGCTTCATTCCACACTGGAAGTTTAGAAAAGGTATCCGTACCAATTAATTTTTCATCAGGATGAGTTAATAGCAAACCATTTTTATCAAGGAGTACAACATATCCCTTCTCCCCAACAGTTATTTCTGATGTGCTTTTTGCTAATACAGCAAAATCTATATCCATAGCAACTACACCAATTATTTCTCCATTCTTTTCTACAGTTTTTGAGATAGATACAGTAGTTTGGCCAGTAGTATGATCTATATATGGGTCACTGAATACAATCTTGCCCTTACTCTCTACTGCAGTTTTGTACCAAGGTCTTGAAGTTGGATCATAATCGGCTCCCATATCAGTTTCAGGATAGATATAATAGTCCTTTGTAACTGTACCCATATATACAGCTTGTACATTTCCGTTACTTTCTTTTACACCTTTCAGGCTATCCATGAGATAAGGTGAAAATTCTGGATTACTTTCTATATTTATAAAATTAAAGTTATTTGAAAGCATTGTCACATTGTTTCCCATTGAAATAAGTTCTTTATCTATTCCTCTATTTGCCTCCCTTAGCATCTGAACACTTGTACTCTCAAGTTTTTCAGTTAGTATTGATTTGGATTCATAATAAGATACTGCTCCAAGAGCAATCATTGGGATTAGGCAAATACTCAGTAAGCTGACTAATAACTTACTTCTTAAACTGTTAAAACTAATTTTAATCTTTACTTTACTCATATTAACTAAAACTCTCCTTCTTTCCTTTGTTTTTTATTAAAGATATTAATATTGCAACCTTTATCCCCAATGATATCCATATGCAAATTTACTAGAAATTTTAAGTGAATGAACGCTCATTCACTTATGTTTTTAAGAAAAGGCTAGAAACATATAAAGCATATATTGGATTGCTTTACAATCTCTAAACATAGCTCTAACTTTTTATAGCCCTTCCTATAAACTCTATTATTCCATTTTTCAATTTTGCATAAGTTTCCTCTGAACCATCGAAAGGTTCAGTAAATATAATGCCATTTATGGACATCCTTATTATTTGTGCTAATATATTTACATCTATTTTCCTAATTTCACCCTTGTTTTGACCATCAGATATTAGTTGCATCATCATGTCATTTGTAAGACTTTTAAGCTCAATTGCTCTATTGCCAATATTTCCTCCAGGATAATCTGACTCTTGGGCTAACACTTTAGCTATACAGGGGTTTTCCTTAATAATATCAAAATTAAATGCTAAATAATTTTGAATTATTTCTACAGTATTTAGATTATCTTCTTTACAATTACGTAAGAAAGCAATTCTTTTCATATATTCTTTTTCGAATATATAATTTAAAATTTCCTCTTTACTTTTAAAGTAATTATAAATTGTACCCACTGCAACACCAGCACTATTAGCTATTTGTTGAACCTTAGTCACATGGAAACCTACTTCTGCAAATATATTCATTGCACTTATTGCTATTAGTTCTTCTTTCTTCATAGTATCTCCCCATCAATACTCTTTAGATCTTTCTTTTGTAACACTGATTCATGTATTACTTAATTTGATTTCACAATATAATTAACCATGATTCAGCACAATATTGGTAATTATTATATATTTCGACCTATATTCCAAAAACATTATACTGATTTATTCAAAATGTTATAATTTATTTTAATTAATCATTAAATAAAAGAAAAATCGTAATTTACAGAAATTGCTGACAAAGGCAAGGAGTAATTTATTAGTGAAATTGATACTGATGTCATGTTTATCATAGTTTTATTAGAGTGCTACAGTATTAGAAGTTGTATTTAGCTCTTTCAATTTATAAGTAATGCTAATTATCATATTTGTAAAATAGGCATTGTTGAGCTATGACGCATTAAAATAGTTCTTGTTATTGCACTTTTGTGTTGAACTACATGTCAGCACCCCAAATTGCAACACTTTGATTATACAAAGTAAATTTGTCCTCTTGCCATTTTAGAGTATTTAAAAAGTAGCCAAGAGAATCTGCATTATATCTACCTGCTATCTTTTGGTAGGCGAGGAGTTCGTATACTCCGTCTGAATCAAAATCTACTGGATATAATCCGCTTAAGGGATTTACAAAGCCACTTATTGGCTCCTTTAATGTTCCGCTATTATTGTATATTTCATTTAAATATTCTTGATCCCTAAGGGAAATATCAATAATATATTTTTCATTGTTTGCAGTGCTAATAGCCTCAACTCTATAGTTGTCCATATAGGTGATTTGGTATTCATACTCCTCGTTATAAGCATTAAAATCAAAGATCAGCATTGGAATATCATCTATGAATGAGTAAATATAGTGATACATTATGGCACCACTTCCACCGGAATCAATACTTATAAATATGTCCTTAACCGCATCTCCATTAAAATCCCCTAAAAATACTCTTGGATTATAACCTGCATTTTCACTTAGTGGCACTCTGATTAGCTTTCCTGTTTTTCCATCTTTCACTACAAGGGTTATGTCTTCAATAAATTGGCTTGAAGCCGTGGGTATTCCAGTTAAAAACACACCATCAGGTACTTTATCTCCATTTACATCTCCTACTGTTTTAAAAATAATATGGGTATTCATTGTATTTGTTCTAAAATTATAATTATACATAAGGTCTCCTTTTCATTTTAAGGCTTCAAAATATATTATGAGTGAAGTAAAGATGCTGCTACTGATTTTA
>NZ_JAVWDJ010000032.1:0-2426 GCF_036642255.1 Clostridium sp.
GATTTTATATATTTTTTTGTAAAGTGTTCCTTATTATCAACAATAGCAAATAATATCATTGTAATACAATTATTCTTAATGAGATTTTTAAGTTCATCCACATTACTCCCCTTAAAACATTGCGCATTATCTATCACAGCTATTGTGAGGTTTATTAATTTATTAGTAAGGATGTCAAGGGGGTATCTTTCAGCTAATTGAGACATTATTGTCATGTGGTTATTCTTCAAATCAGTTTTTAAATCCTGAAGATCATCACAAAGTTGAAGTAAAAAGCCATATCCATAGGCAAATATTTCTTCATCCTTTGTCAAAGTTCCATTAATTAAGTATCCATCTGCAAGAACAGAAGCACCACCCTTTTCTATAGATATACTTAGCATATCTCTTTCATATGGAATACTCACAACATCTTGCTGAGTTAGACTTTTCTTTTGTCCTTCATGTATGAGTAATAATTTGTTATAAACTTCGGAGTACTCTTTTCTATTAAAAACTGTTTCAATGTAATCTACTAGTTTATATACCTTCTCTTCATGGGAATTCATTGCCTGTATAAATTCACCTCTCAACTTTTTTGAGAATCTATCATTAAAGTTCTTTTTATGGTCTATGGGTATAGATGTATCGTCTATATAATTATCTGTATAAGGATATAGCATACTATATCCGAAAATTGCATTAGTAAATTCAATTGGATTGTCTATAACTTTTTGAAAGATATTAATGATCCAAACATTACGGAGAGCTTGACCGATGTCTTGGTATTCCAATTTGTCATCAAATTTTTTACATTCCCTAATAAATTTATTAGTAGCTTTAAAGAAATCATCTTTCATCTTTTTATCCATTACACCCAATTTAAAAGTATCTTCTTTTAAAATGAAATTCTCAATAAATGAATCACCCTGATTTTTCCATTGAAGTTGATTTGACTCTTCCGCAGGAAAATTCTCGATATGATTTATAATAGTATCGGTAAAGAAATCAAACTGTTTTTCTTTTTTTTTCTTTTCCCAATAGCTATAAGTTTGGATATTTAACTTAAGTTCGGTACTAGAATTCCACCAGATATCCATATAGAGATTATTTAAATATTCAACATTTTCAAAAGTATCCATAATCAAAATTAAACCCCATCCCAATATTTTTAATTTATTTAACTTACATACAAATAATATAAAATATAAAAGTATCTTTAGTAGTATATGCCAAAGAATAGCTACACATTATGGTAAATCTATGTAACTATATTAAAAATCCAGAGAAAGATTTGTAGGTTAGAATTTGCAGTTCATGAAAGTTACTTAGGTGGAAACTTATTTAAGTCTTGATAGAATTATATCATCACAATTTCGAAAATTAAACAAATAAAACAAGACTTACTAGAAAATGTAAGTCTTGTTTTATTTGTTTTCTTAATTAACTTCTTAATGTCTTAAATCAATGCCTAGAACATCTAAAGAGTTTTTATCTATACTAATAATAATTGGTCCTAAAAGTGCATCATTAGAATTATTAAAAACAACTCTATAAAGTTCTTTTCCCTTGATATCCACAAAACCTTCTTTATTCATAATAAGGTGCTCTTCTTCAAAGATATATTCTTCAACTTCTGAGTTTTTCCAATCTGTTAAAGTCCCCTTATCTTCTTCAGACAAATAGTTATAAGCAATGGTTAATAGTTTATCTGTAGATGGTTTATTAGCTTCTTCTCCAGGTTGAGTAACTATCCTTACAGAGCGTGCACCACCTTGTACAGGATAAGATAAAGCCAAAGGTTCATTTAACATCACTTCAACAGTATTTCCAACTTTAATTTCTGAGATATCATATAATCTCTTTAAATTATCCTTAGATATAGTAGTTTCATGATTAATAAAAACATATGCCTTATCATATAGAGTATCTTCAGAAAACACTCCTTCTACTAGAATTCTTGCGCCATCTTTGCCCATATTAATCTCTTTAACTATACCTCTAACACTAATCTTAGCAAGTTGGCATTGCTCTGAATCTGATGGTGCTTTATTCTTTAAATAGTTATTATATATTCCTGAAGTTTGGAATCCGCTTGATGAAAGAATTAGCGTAAAGGCAATTGAAATTGGTATTAATTTATTCATATAATCACTCCCTAAAATACTTATTTATATATTAGACGATGAGAAACTGAAAAAAGTTATGAAATAAACCATATTTTCTATATTTTACATTATATTTCATGCTATTATTTAAATATCAATATTAGGTATGTTAAAATGTAAATAGTGAAATTATTAGTAGTATAAGATTAGTAGGTTTGCATTTGCAAGTATGGGAAAAAATCGATATACAGCCTTGCAAAGTTGGACCAATGTTTTTAAACTCGAATAAACAATAAACAATAAACAATAAACAATAAACAATAAACAATAAACAATAAA
>NZ_JAVWDJ010000032.1:2526-44959 GCF_036642255.1 Clostridium sp.
AATAAACAATAAACAATAAACAATAAACAATAAACAATAAACAATAAACAATAAATAATAAATAAGTTATAAAAGGAGAGATAAAAATGGGAGATATTAGATTGAATAAACTAGCAAAATTGATAGTGAATTATTCTACAGGAGTTAAGAAAGATGACTTTGTTTTTGTGAGTTGCAATGATATTGCAAAACCTTGGATGGTAGAAGTTGTTAAGGAAGTAGTTAAGGCAGGTGCCCATGTTGAGTATTGCCTAAATAGTGAAGAAGTTGCAGAAGTAATATTAAAAAATAGTAATGATGAACAATTACTTCAAGAAAATACATTAAATAAGGAATTATTAACAAAAGCTAATGTTTGGCTTACTGCATGGGGCACTGTAAACACTAAAATAAATGCTAATATAGATTCTAGAAAGTTACAGTTAAAAGCAAAGGGAGCTTCTAGCTGGAGAAAAGTCTATTCAGAAAAAATGGGTAATGGGTCGCTTAGGTGGTGTGGAACTCAATTTCCAACTTATGCTGATGCACAAGAAGCTTCAATGAGTTTAAGTGAATATGAAGATTTTGTATACGGAGCAGGACTGTTAGAATTTGAAGACCCTGCAGCAGAGTGGAAGAAAATTAGCGCTTACCAGGATAGATGGGTAAATTATTTAAATACAAAAAAAGAACTTCACTTCTTATCACAAGGTACAGATATAAAAGTAATGGTGGAAGGAAGAAGATGGATAAACTGTGATGGAAAAGTTAACTTCCCAGATGGTGAAATTTTTACTTCGCCTATTGAAAATGGTATCAATGGTCATATAACCTTTAGTTTTCCAGGAATTTATATGGGAAAAGAAATCGAAGGCATAAGACTTGAGGTAAAGGATGGAAAGGTTGTTAAAGCATCAGCAGATAAGGGGGAGGATCTTTTACAGTCATTACTTCAAACCGATGAAGGCGCTTCCTATTTTGGAGAGGTTGCAATCGGAACTAACTATGGAATCAAAAAATTCACAAGAAACATGCTATTTGATGAAAAAATTGGTGGAACAATACATATGGCTATTGGAGATGCAGCAGGTGAAGCAGGTGGACTAAACCGTTCTTCAATTCACTGGGATATGCTTTGTGACATGAGAAATGGTGGAAAAATCTACGCAGATGGTGAATTGTTCTATGAAAATGGACAGTTTATTGAAGATATACTAAAAAAGTATAATTTATAAGTAAAAAGGGGATAGGAAACTATCCTCATTTTAAATTTTTAATTCTTAGATTTAAATCATGAACATTATTATTTTGATTAAACACCTTTATTCTTCAATAAATTAATTCTCTGAAAGAGATAAAAAATATTTAGAAGGTCGGAGCAACCTAAGCTTTTGTGATTGAAATAATTCAATGAAGTTGTAAAAGTGTAGCTATGGAACATGACAATCAATAAAGGAAGAGTTAAATTCCTGCAGATATAGTGCAAGAGAGAACTCTAAGGCTAAGGTAAACTTCAAATTACACTGTAAAAATATAATAAAAAGGAAAGTGATTTTATGGGATTCTACGAAGAAATTTCAAAGTATTATGATTATATTTTCCCTGTGGGAAAACCACAGGTTGATTTTATTAGTAAGTTTAGTGGGAAACCTCCTAGAGAGTTATTAGATGTTGCTTGTGGAAGTGGGGGGTATTCTATTGAACTGGCGCACCAAGGATATAATGTAACGGCAATAGATTTAGATTATGCCATGGTAGAAGGTTTAAGAAAAAAAGCTGCAAATGATAATTTAGATATAAAAGCCTTACAAGGAAATATGCTAGAGCTAAGAAACAAGGTAAATACTAGGTATGATTTAGCATTTTGTATAGGAAATTCTTTAGTTCATTTAGAAGGAGAAGAGGAAATAGAGAAGTTTTTTAAAGAAATGAAATGTATACTTAAGGAAGATGGAAAATTAGTTATACAAATAATCAATTATGATAGAGTATTATCTCAAAACATCACGTCTTTACCTAATATCGAAAACCAAGAAGTGGGACTGGAATTTAAACGAATCTATCATTATAATGAAAAATTAAATAAGGTTTTCTTTAAAACAATCTTAAAGGTTGATGGAAAAGAGATAGAAAATGAAATCCCCCTATATCCCTTAATGGCAGAAGATATGGAAAAACTATTAAAAAGAGTAGGATTTAATGAACTCAAATTATATGGAGACTTTAAAGCAAATGAATTTAATAGAGAAAATTCTTATGCATTAGTAGTTGTCGCATCATAATCTATAAAAAGGTGTAATGAAAATAGGGAATTATTATTAACAATAATTCTATAAAAATTCATTAATAATAGTAAAATAATGAATGATTTTCCTATTATCTTAAATGAAACTGTGGATTATTTAACAACAAACAATAAAAAAAACAGCTAATACATTGTTTAACAATTTACTAGCTGTTTTATATATATTATATAGCTTGTCTTAAAAAACTATATTATTTTTTAACTTCTTGTTTTCCAGTTACAGTTGATTTTTCATCCATTTTGAATCCAGCTTTAGCTTCTTCGCTAGCAAAATAAATGTTTCCGTCAACTTTAGCATCAACTAATTGGAAATCTGTAGTTTCAACATAAATGTCGCCTTTGAAAGTTCCAGCTTGAAGTCTAGCAACTGGGCTCTTAATAGTTAATTTTGGTGCTGTTATTGTAAATCTATCAACTACTTCGTTTTTACCTTCAGCATTTTTCTTTTGAGTATATGGAGCTATTTTTCTTTGGATAAGATCAGCACCAGTTTTCTCATCTTTTTTACCGTTTTTGAATTCGCCTTCTAATACTAATTCATTAGTTGTAGTGATGTCATTTAATGTTGCAATAATCCAAGTACCTTCTTTACCTAATGCTTTTTCAAATGCAGCAGTATCTTTTACTAAAGAAGCTGTTGTAACTACATCTGTTTTAGTTTCTGTTTTAGCTTCTGTAGCTGGTTTATCAGTTGCTGGTGTTTTTGGTTCTTCTTTAGCAGCACATCCAGTAAATACAGTTGCAGCGATTGCGATTGATAATAATATAGCTTTTGCTTTCATTTTTAAAGTCCCCCTAAAAATACGTATTTTATTTCACAAACTTAGTATATCATAAATTTAACAAAATACAAGAAGATTTATTTATATTATTAACATTCATTAAAATAATGTTAATAATGATAGTAATGTTAATAGTGTAAATATGGTTATTATGGTTATTTTTGACTTAATTTAAAAAGTTTGTAGAAATATAGTTAAAACATTGCTTCTTAATCGATAAAATTATAAAGAATAATCCTAATAAAATATTTAACGTAAATCAAGTAGCATCATTTACCTGGTGCATGTTGATAGAAATGTTATATATAATGATGCAGTTTGTAGGAGGTAAATTACGTCTAAAATAGTTCTAAGAATAAAATTATTCAATATTCAACTAATATTTTTTTTAGATAATTATGTTATAATCAAGAGATTGAAATTTAAATAATGGATAGTTCTATGCAACTGTTTGTAGTAGGAATTTGTATTTCACAGGAAACAATATGAAGATTTTCTTCTAAAAAAATCATTACATTGGCGAGGATTAGATATGTTTAAAGAAGACATGTTATTGCAAATATTTAATGAAGAAACCAGCGGAAAAAATTATTCAAAAGGGCAAAGAGTTATTCAAAATGATTTGGTTTCTTCTATAGACATTACTACCGAAGATGATTTGATTTGCATCCATGGAAATGTGATTTCAGAGAATCTGTTTAATGAATATAACACAAAAATTGAGATGGATAGTAAGCAAAAAAGTATTATTTCTACTTCTTGTAGTTGTGTTGATTATGAGAAGAATGAGCATAAAAAAGGAAAATATTGTTGTAAACATTTAGTTGCAACCTTTTATAAAGCTCTAGAAGAGTTAGCTAGTCATCCTCTATTAAAAGATGAAGAAGGTATTGCACAGAATTCAAATAAAAATAAAGGCAATGTTCTATCCATGCTTTTAGGAGATGAAAGTCAAAAAGAAGAAATAAAAATGGAAGTTTACATAAATAAAAGTCAGTGGGAAGATAAACTTACCGCAGAATTTAAGATTGGGCTAAAATCAATGGGATCAGGCAATCTTTACATTATAAAAGATATAAATCAATTTTTATTAGCCAACGATAATCGCTTTCCAGTGAACTACAGTAAAAATTTTACTTTTAATATAGAAAATCAAAGGTTTATCACAAAGGATAAAAGGTTAGTTGATTTTATAAAGATGTTGAAGATAATGGAGAGTACTAATAAGTATCTAAATAAAGGTAAAGAGCCAGTTATCAATGGTAAATATATTAATATTCCTGAATACTTAGTTAGGGAGTTTTTTCAAGTTGTAAGGAAACATCGAGTTTATTTAAATGAAGGGTTCTTTTATAGACCGGTGGATACAGAGATATTATTAGAGTCTCCAATAATAGGTTTTGATTTAAAAACCATAAAGGATAGCTATATTCTTAAATCACCAGGGGGAATGCCCACAGTTTTAGGTCTTAAAAATGATGTTTTTCTATATGGCTCAACTATATATCTTCCTGACTATGAATTTTGCTATAAGATATCCACCTATCTTCAAGTTTTTAATGAAGCTAAGGTTATAACTATGAGTAGCTTGGACGAGGAGACCATATTAAGAAAATTAATTCCGGATCTTAATCTTTTATCACCTAATGTTACCTTATCTAAATCTATAAAAGATAAGGTTGTTATTGAACAATGTAGATTTAACTTTTACTTTAATACAGAGCACAAGGATATTACATTGACAGTAAAGGTACAATATGGATCCCATGAATTCAGCATCTTAGAGGAGTACTATGAAAAGATCATTTATAGGGATGCAAAGAAGGAATCACAGGTTATTGGAAAGCTAAGAGCACTAGGCTTTGAAGAGATAAAGGGAAAGTTTTATCTTATAATGGGAGAAGACTATATCTTTAGTTTCTTCAAAAGTGGAATAGAGAAACTACAAGACCTTGGAGAAGTATATTACTCGGAGAACTTTAAAGGCTTAAAATCTTTAGGCACGAAGGGTATATATGGAGATATTAAAGCAGGAAAATACAATTATTTTGAATTAAATTTCAAATTGGGAGATATACCTTCAATTGAAACAAACAAAATATTAAGGGCTTTTAGGGATAATCTTAAATATTATAAGCTTAAAACTGGGGAGTATCTGGATTTAGAGGAACTAGAGCTCAATAAATTCTTAAAACTTTTAGACAATATTTCACCTGAGGAAATTTACGGAAATCATATTCAAATAGCTAAAAGCAAAGGTGCTTATCTAGGCAGCTTTTTAGATGAAAATTCTATTAGGTATATAAAAGGAAAGTCACAATTAAAAGAAATAAAAGATAAGCTTAAAAATATAAAGAAGTTAAAATTCGTAGAACCAACAGATTTACAGGGGAATTTAAGGGAATACCAAAAGGTAGGTTATAACTGGTTTAAAACTCTAGATTTCCTGGGATTTGGTGGTATTTTAGGAGATGAAATGGGTCTTGGAAAAACTCTTCAAACTATTACTTTTATATTATCCAACAAAGGAAGCAAGTCTTTAATTGTAGCTCCAACCTCACTAATCTACAATTGGGCTGAAGAATTTGAAAGATTTGCCCCAACTGTAAAGGTTATTATAATTAATGGACTAAAAGAAAATAGAGAAGAAATCATAAAGGACTTTGATTCTTATGATGTGATTATAACCACCTACAATCTATTAAAGAAAGATTTAGAAAGTTATAAGGTTAAGGAGTTTCATTACTTAATACTTGATGAGGCTCAAAATATAAAAAATCCAAACTCACAAAATTCAAAAGCAGTAAAAGAAATTAATGCCAAAGCTAGATTTGCTTTATCTGGTACTCCTATAGAAAATTCACTTATGGAACTTTGGTCTATTTTTGATTTTATAATGCCTGGATATTTATTTGATGAAAAAAGGTTTAGTGTGCGATATCATAAAAAGCTTAAGGAAAGTCCAGAAGTGTTAGAAGAATTAAATAGATTAATAAAACCTTTTATCCTAAGAAGAAGAAAAAAGGATGTTATTAAGGAATTACCAGATAAGATAGAAAAAACTTTAAGGGTGAACTTAGAGGAAGAACAAAAGAAAGTTTATAAAACTTTTGCGAACTATGCCATGGAGATTATTGAAAAGAAAGTTAAGGAGGATGAATTTAAAACTAGTAAAATAGAAATACTTTCTTATATCACTAAGCTAAGACAAATTTGCTTAGATCCCAATGTGCTAATGAATGATTATATTGGCGGCAGTGGAAAAATAGAAGCGCTAGTTGAACTGCTTAATAAAAGCATAGACCAGGGGCATAGAGTACTAGTATTCTCTCAATTCACATCAGTGCTAAAGAATATTGGAAAAAGGATAGCTACTGAGGATATATCATATAGTTACTTAGATGGCTCTGTATCTTCAGAAAAAAGAATGGAAATGGTGAAAGCTTTTAACATGGGAGAAAATTCAGTGTTTCTCATAAGTTTAAAAGCAGGAGGTACAGGGCTGAATTTAACCTCAGCAGATATAGTAATTCACTTTGATCCTTGGTGGAACCCTGCTGTAGAAGATCAAGCTACAGACAGAGCCCATAGAATAGGGCAGAAAAGTGTAGTAGAGGTTATAAAAATTATAGCAAAAGGAACTATAGAGGAAAAAATTCTGTCTCTTCAACAGGAAAAGAAAAAACTAATCTCAGAACTTTTGGGAGATGAGCTTTCTAGTGGAGAAGGTTTTTCTGCGCTAAGCGAGGAAGAAATATTAGATTTATTCCAAATTTAAAAGTAGAATAAAGTATCCAAGTCTTATTACTTGACAAATTAGAATAAAAGAAGATAGAGAAGAAATAATTATACAATAAAAACAAGTAGTATAGCTTATTAAAACTATACTACTTGTTTTCTTATACTTACTTGGCTACATTTCCTGCTACATTAACTGCATCCCAGGTTCTTGCAAAAGGTGGAGCATAGCATAGATCCAACATACCTAACTGATCAGTGGTCATTTTATTAAAGATAGCGGCAGCAAGTACATCTACTCTTAAAACTGCATCACTTTTACCTATAATCTGTCCACCTAAAATTATCTTAGTGTTTGGATCATATATTAGTTTTATATAAATATCACATTGTCCAGGATAATAGCTGGTTTGATTTTGATCTTTTATAAAAATAGTTTTATAAGTAATGCCGTTTTTAATAGCTTCATTTTCAGAGATTCCAGTTCTAGCGGCTTCTAAATCCATGACTTTTACAGCACCAGAGCCTAAGGTGCCCTGAAATACATTTTTTTCTCCAGCAAGATTTTCTCCTACAATTCTTCCTATTTTGTTAGCTGTTGTTGCAAGAGGAATATAAATATTATCTTTTCTAATTACATGATAAACACTTGCGCAGTCACCAGCAGCATAGATATCTTTTATATTAGTTTCACCATACTCATTTATTATTAGGGCACCATTTCTAAGCATTTCTAGACCAACATCTTTTACAAAGGTTGTATTTGGTCTTACTCCTGTACAAATTATTACTAAATCTGCAGAATAAGTTCCCTTATCTGTAACAACTTCTTTAACCTTACCATCACCGTTTAGTCTTTTCACCATTTCCTCTAAATGAAGGTCTACCCCATGCTTCACAAGTTCCTGTTGCATTATATCTGTAATTTCTTTATCAAAAGACTCAGGAAGTACTCTAGAGTCTAACTGAATTAATCTGCAACTTTTTCCTAGTTTTCTCATAGCTTCAGATGCTTCAATTCCAATAAAACCTGCCCCAATTATTACTATGTTTACTATTTCCTCTTTTTTCAGTATTTCCTTTATTGCTATGCCATCTTTGTATTCCTTTAAAGTAAATACATTGTCGATGTGAATATTTTCGATAGGTGGGATAACAGGGCTAGCCCCAGTAGCTATCATTAGCTTGTCATAGGTATCTTGAAATTCTTTTCCACTATTTAAATCTTTAACAGTTAAAGTTTTATTACTAACATTTACACCTAAAACTTCATGTTCTGTGTTAACCTCTATTCCGTTTTCTATAAATTCTTCTTTTGTTCTTGCTATCATTACTTCTGGGTCAGTAAAAAAGTCACCGAGAAAGTAAGGAAGACCACAAGCCCCCCAAGAAACTACTTCAGTTCTTTCATAAACTACAATATCTGCATTCTTATCTAATCTCCTGGCTTTTGCAGCAGCACTCATTCCAGCAGCTACTCCACCTATTATAACTATTCTCATCTTCATATCCTCCTTGAGTATCATAGATATTTTGACTTAATATAAGCATATTTTGACTATTAGAACACTTTTTTAGCCAAAGTTAAAAGTTATATTTCTATTTAAAAACAAATCATAGTTAATAACTGTTTTTTATCTATATGGTAGCTTAAAAAAATAGTAGTTAGTATTCTAATATGTTTTTAGCCACACTAAATGATTTAAATGTGTTTTATAGGCTGATGAAAACACAAATATTATCTCTGATATAACATTTTGTTAACATGCCTAATACCAAGTATATACAATTACTTGAGAAAAGTGATAGGTTATACTATGTGAAAAGTGGTGTTTATATGAAAAACATAGCCAATGGCTATGTTTTCATTAGAATATATCTAAATTACAACTTCTATAATCTCCAAGTTCTTTCTTCTATTATCCAAAGGATTAAGATTTATATGGTGAATAATTTCATTTTCAGCTGGGTTCATAAGAATTTTATCTAAATAAATTCTTCCCTTTGGAGTATTAGCTACAACAGCCAAGTTATCATGGCTTTTATATTCTACCCAACTATATTCATCAGTAATTACTTCATTTAAATCTTCCTTAGATATCAAAGCCTTAGAAGACGGTTTTCCATACTTATCCTTCAAGATTATTGCTATTGTATCTTCATTTATAATCTCATAGTCATTTTTAGTATTTCTTTCAACTATTTCTAAATTGCATTTTCTATTATCTAAAGTGTCTTCATTTAAGTGTTTAATTGGAACTTTAGGATTGACATCTAAGATTACACTTTGGAGATTTTGTTTTAATGGTTTCGATTTTTTGTTGGTTTTTGTTGAGCTTATATTTTGAACTATGTAATTGTTAAAGTCTTTATGCCATTCAGCAAACCAAATGCCCATACTTATAACTTTTTCTATGTTTGCTGCATCTATTTTGGCTATAAGTTCTGAACCATCCTTCTTTAAAACCGTAATTAAAGCAATATCCTCTTTAATTTGGTACTTATTTTCTGTTGTTTTATAATTTGTATTTATAAATAACACCTCTTTCAGTTTATTTTTCTTCAATATGTTCTATTCCTTTAGTATCAATTTTATAATTACCTCTATCAGCTTGTTTTTTAATGAAATTTTTTCTAATCAAGTCATCAAGAGCTGCTTTTAAAGTTCTCATATATTCCTTGCTGTCATTTAAATTAAGAGCTAACCTTATTTTTGTTAAGCTTTGAGGAGAGGCAGCTCTATTTTCATAAAGATAGTTAAGAATATTATCTTGAGTTTCCTTTATATTATCCTTCATAAAATATCTCCTTATAAGTGAATTTATTCATAGTATATAATTATACTACATGATTTGTTAAATAAATATACATTTAAATTTACTTAGAGAGATAATTGTCTCTAATTTCCAACTCTTTGTTGAAAAAACATAAATTTCATCAGCAACACAAGTCTTCAAAACATATATTCACAAAATTATTGAACATTATAATATAAGTTATCATAAGATATATACAAGGGAAAGTATATAAGTTCATGAGAAAGGAGTAAGGATGGTGATAAGAATATGTCAGACATAGATGAAAAGTTTTTTCAAAGCTTTAAAAGAGAATTAGATGATATTAACATACAAAAGGGACTTACACAAGAAGAGGCTAATAAGTTTTTTTTTGATGAGAACTACCAGACTTATTTTGTAGAGTATATTGGGGATATTGCAGAGGGTATAGCAAATACTGATTATGCTAGGCTTTATCTTATAGATAAGTTTTTTGCTGTTTTATTTGTTCGGAGAGGAATGATAAGTGAGGTACTTAGAAATTTTCCTCAGATAATAAATTTGGAAAAAAGTTTTCCTTTTACACTGTTAAGCTTAAATGAAAGTACTGACTTGCCAGATTTAAATGCTCTATACATGGAAGATGATGCTTTAGATGGGAATGGAATTATAGTTGGAATTATTGGGACTGGTATAGACTATTTAAATTCAAGATTTATGAATGCTGATAAAAGTACAAGAATAGTTTCTATATGGGATCAATCTTTGGCTCAAGGGCCATTTCCAGAAGCTTTTCCAATTGGTACAGAATTTACAAGGGCGAACATAAATGATGCAATTAAAACAAGTATACAAGGAGGAAATCCCTATGATGTAGTAAATCACAGGGATGAGGTTGGATATGGAACCGCTATAGCTGGAATAATTGGGGCAAGTGATTTAGGCACTAACGTTTTGACAGCGGGTATAGCACCAAAATGTGAATTTAGTATTGTAAAACTTAAACCGGCCAAGAAAAGCAATCTTGAATTATGGGGGTTGGAAAACTATCAGGGAAATGTTTATGATAGTAATGATATAGTAGCTTGCTTTAGATATTTTTCTCAATTGCAAGAAAAACTCAGGAAACCTATGGTGGTATATGCAGCAGCGGGAACTAACTTAGGTGGCCATGATGGAGGGGCTATCACTGAAAGATATATAGATTCTTTTACCGCCAATAATAATTTTTCAGTTGTTACTAGTACTGGGGATCAAGGAGCTAGTCCGGTTCACATTAGTGGAAGCTTTTTACAAGGAGAGAATGAAAAGGAGATTGAATTAAATGTAGATCCTCAACAAGAAACTTTGAATTTTTTTCTATATTTTGTAACCCCTGATATAATTTCTGTTGGTATAACATCACCTAGTGGAGATAGTATTGAAAAAATTGATGTTAAACCTATTAATGGTGAAGAAGTAATTGTTAATCTTGGTGAAAGTACAATTGTTATTCAATATTTTACCGAAGCAATAGGATCTACAGATGTAAAGTTAGATCAAAGGATAGATTTTTTCATTAGAAACACCACGAGTGGAGTATGGAAATTAAAACTTATTGGAGAGTACTTGTCTAATAGAACCTATGATTTATGGCTGATACAAAGTGAGTTTTTAAAAGGAAGCACAGGCTTTATTGGGTCAATACCTAATACTACATTAATGACTCCATCAACAGCTAAGGACATAATAGTTTGTTCTTCATTTGATCAAGTTAGCAGTAAATTACGTATGGAATCTGGAAGAGGATTTACTAGGGATGGAAGAATCTTGCCTACCATAGCATTACCGTCACAAAATATACGAACAGTAGGTATAAACAACAGACCGATTGTAGTTAGCGGAACTGCAGTATCTGGAGCAATTCTAGCAGGTATAGTTACATTACTCTTACAATGGGGAATAGTTCTCAAAAATGATGTAAATATGTACTCTTCTAAGATTAAAAGCTATCTTATTTTAGCAGCTTCTAAAGTTGAAGGAGAGGTATATCCCAATATAGAAACTGGATTTGGAGTTTTATATATTCAAAATTTGATTAAGATGCTAAATGGAGAAACAAATCAAATTAATAGAACCAAGAAATTATTAAATAAAACATCAAATGAGGAAGTAAATAGCTTATTTATTCGTATACCAGAAGGGATTTTTAAAAGGCTAAAAACATAAAAATCATTGTAGTTCCTTAAATTTAAAAGTTCTGTGAAAAAGTGATGTTAAACAACTTAAATCTTTGAAAGACAATATATAGTATTAATATAATGCTAATGGTTCTTGTATATAGATAAAGTATTAATTGAAATGGATATAAAAGAGCTTCTCTTAGCAAAATAAGAGAAGCCTTTTATTTTGTAAAGTTAGTGTTATCATTTTATATTCCCTATTTCCTATTCAATACCGGTTGTTACATCAAGTGGTTACTCTTTATATTTATCAAGAAATTGACGGAAATAATCTTCATCAATACCCATATCACCTAATGTACCATGCTTTATATCTCCAGACAGAATACCGTGGAAATCTGAACCACAAGTAATAAGTATATTATTACTTCTGCAAATACTTATGAATTCATCAGTTTCTCTTTTGAAATTCTGGTAGTAGATGGCTTCTAGTCCATGAAAGTTATAGTTTATAAGTTCCTTAATTGGAGTTTTCTTTATCAATTTAGGATGAGCCAAGATTACAATACAACCATATTTTCGCAGAAGTTCAATTCCTTCTGGTATGGAAATTTTTTTATTTTCTACATATGCAGGGCTGTCTTTGCCAATGAATTTATCAAATATATAATTCCAAGTATAAGGATAGCCAGCTTCAACTATGGCCTGTGCTAAATGTGGCCTTCCAACAACACCTTCACCTAATTCTAAAACTCTATTAAGAGTTATTTTTATGTTAAAATATTTTTCCAAATTTTCCACTATTAAAGTGGCTCTTTCTAAACGAGATTTTTTTAAGGTAGAAAGAAAACTAACTAAATCAGGATTTTTATATCCAGCTCCTTTGAAATATCCTAAAATATGAACACTTTCACCATTATGAACACAAGTTAATTCAATTCCAGGAATTACATTTACTCCTAATTCCTTGCCTTTTATTAAAGCTTCTTCAACACCTTCAGTGGTATCATGATCGGTAATTGCTAATAAATCAACTTGTTTTTCTTTTGCCAGCTCTACAACCTTTGAAGGTGTAAGTCTTCCATCTGAAGCTGTGGTATGACAGTGGAATTCAGCTTTTATATTCATTAAAACACGTCCTTTGATTACAATTAATAGTAATTTTTTTATTCAATAATAGTAGTAATATATTACTTAGTTCAATAGAATAAGATGGTTTTATAAATCAATATTTAAGAGAACATAATCTTTTTTGTAAGTTTTAGTATGTAGTTCTTAATAGTAATTTTACCATAATTTCAACTAAATAATTCATTGTTGTTAATTTGAATTATGTATATAAAACTTATAAATCATAGCTGATTATTTAAGATCCTATGAAAGGAACTAGTCAATTTTTAAAATATCAGTTATGTGGATAGGTCTCTTAAGGGGGATAGAATTTCTATAACAGTAACAGAATATTTTCCAAATCATTGAACAAAAGAATATTAGCAATCATAAGATATATACAAAGTATCATTTATAAAATAACTTTTTAAAGTACATTTCTATTAAATTAACTTGTTCATAAACAAAATACCTATAAAAAGGGTTATAGATTAATTACGGAAAAATTTGAATAGAATTCAATGGTAGTATCCACTAGAAGAGGGAGGTATACCCATGTTAGATATAGATGAAAGTTCTTATAGAAAGTTTAATAGAGAGATACATAACATAGATACACAAAAGGGTCTTACTGCAGAGGAAGCAAATAAGTTTTATTTTGATGAGAGTTACCAAACTTATTTTGTTGAATTTACTGGTGATCTTGCAGAGGGTATTGATAAAATTGACTATGCTAGTCTTTACCCCATAGAGAAGTTCTTTGCTGTTTTATTTGTTAAAAAGGGGAGGATTAGCGAAGTTCTCACAGCTTTTCCACAAATAATTAATCTGGAAAAAAGTGCGGCGTTTACATTGTTAAGCTTAAATGAAAGCGAGGATATACCTGATTCAAATGCCATGGATAAGAATGGTAGTACATTAGATGGAAATGGAGTTATAGTTGGAGTAATTGGCACTGGTATAGATTATTTAAATCCTAGATTTATGAATCATGATAAATCTACAAGAATTATTTCTATATGGGATCAAACAGTGAATGAAGGACCACTTCCAGAAGCTTTTGCCTTTGGTACAGAATATACAAGGACGGACATAAATGAGGCAATAAAGGCAAGTAATGAGGGTAAGAACCCTTACGATATAGTAAATCATAAAGATACCGTTGGATATGGCACTGCTTTAGCTGGAATAATTGGAGCAGGAATTGTAGGAGAGAATGATCAAATAGTTAGTATTGCACCAAAATGTGAATTTAGTATTATAAAACTTAAACCAGCCAAGAAAAGTAATCTTGAATTGTGGGGATTACAAACTTATGAAGGTAGGATTTATGATAGTAACGATGTAGCAGCTTGCTTTAGATATTTTTCTCAATTACAAGAAAAATTTAGAAAACCTATGGTAGTATATGTTGCAACGGGAACAAACTTAGGTGGGCACGATGGAGGTGCAATTACTGAAAGGTATATAGATTCTTTTACTACAAATAAAAACTTTTCAATGGTTACAAGTAGTGGTAACCAAGGAGATAGTCCAATTCATGTAATGGGAAATTTTTTGCTGGATGAAAATGAGAAAGAAATTCAGTTAAACGCAGATGAACAGCAACAAGATGTAAATTTGTTTTTATACTTTTTAACTCCTGATAGAATTTCCATCGGTATAACAGCACCTAGTGGAGAGAGCATTGAAAAGATTGAGATTAACCCTGCTAATGGTGAACAGGTAGTTGTTAACCTAGGAGAGAGCACGATTACTTTGCAATATTTCACAGAAGAAAAAGGAGGTAGTGAGGTAAAACTAGATCAAAGAATAGATTTTTTTATAGGAAATATATCAACTGGAGTATGGAAAATAAAGCTCATTGGAGATTATTTATTAAGTAGAACATATGATTTATGGCTTGAACAAAAAGAGTTCTTAAGAGGAATCACGGGGTTTGTTGATGCAACTCCTAATACTACCTTAATGACTCCATCTACAGCCAATAATATAATAGTTTGTTCTTCTCATGACCAAATAAATAATCAATTATTAATGGAGTCAGGTAGAGGCTTTACCAGAGATGGAAGAATTTTACCTACTGTAGCATTACCCTCGAAAAATATAGCAACGGTAGGGCTAAATAACAAAACAATTACAGTAAGCGGTACTGCAGTATCTGGAGCAATTTTAGCAGGCATTGTGACTTTGCTTTTTCAGTGGGGAATAGTTCTGCAAAACGATGTAAATATGTATGCTTCAAAAATTAAAAGCTATCTTATTAGGGCGGCAACTAAAAGTGTTGGGGAAAACTATCCAAATCCAGAAACGGGTTTTGGAGTTTTAAGCATTGAAAATTTAGTTAGTATGTTGAACAGAGAAACAAATAAAAATAGAGAAATTATGGAGAACGTAGATACAAGTTCATATGAAAATACAGGTGGGTTATTTATAAACATACCAGAGGAGATTTATAAAAGATTGAAGATATAGTTCTAGTTTTTGTAAACTTAATGGTTTTATAATCTTTCTTTGAGAGGTATAATGCTTCGTATTTTGCTAGTAAGTATAGCGGTTTTCTAGAAATACAATATAAAAACTGGAGTATAAAGTTTTTGTCGCAAAGGCAATGAAAAAAATACCTGTACACAACTTAGTTTGTATACAGGTATTTTATGTTTAAGTTTTTAACCAGGTATTATATTGTAAAGTTGTCGATAGTTTTCCCATCAATGGATATTGCTTGAATATTCATTGAGTTTGAATCTACATCCACTATTAAGAAATGATGAACTGCCTTTGGTTTAATGATAACTCCTTTTTTGTCCTTATATTTATCCTTTAGCTTTTCTCCTCCGCCTCCTGCAATTATTTGATAGATTTTCCTTTTAAATTTATATTTTTCTGTACTAAAAGTATGATCTATTAGTCTTCTTGAATAGTTATGTTCGTGACCAGAAAACACAATATCTATTCCATTTTCATCAATTATACTCCAGAGCTTATCTCTTTCATCCGGATATCTATCAAGACTAGTTTGGAAATGGGCACCGGTTGGATAGGCGGGATAATGAATTAAGAGGATTTTATGTCTAAATGGCTCACTTGAAACTTCTTTTAACCATAATAGTTGCTCATCGCTTATTCGACCAATGTTGGTATAGTGATAACAATTTAAAACTATGATTCTGGCATTAAAGAAGTCCTTATAATAAACTGTGTTATTATAATCACACAGTTTTCCATCAGGTTCTAAATCCTTATAAATATTTGCGAATATTTTCTCTGGATCACTATTGTCACAGCCCTTTCCAATTTCATGATTACCAATTACAGGTATGATTTTATTGTGTGAAAAGTCTGCAGAAATTATTTCTTTAAAATTTGTTAACTGTGATTTTAAAATATTTAAATCAGGACTTCCTGCCACGCTGTCACCAAGAATAACTATAAACTCGGGTTTTTTTGATAATGCTTTAATAAGCTTCATGATTTTGTAAAGTACCTTCTTATTTATTCCCTCTTCATCTTTTCCTTTTGAATCGGCTACAACAACAAATCTAAATCCGTTAGCCATGCAATTACTAGTTCTCTCCGTCATAAAAATTTCCTTTCTTAATTATTTTTGAGTTAGATTTACTATAGGCTCTAAAGAGCCAATATTTACTTGAATCTAATTTTTATGTTTAAAGAATGCTGCAGACCAATGCCCATATAGAACACCTTTTACTGAATAGTATTGTTTTGATAAATCTTCATTAAGAGACTCTATATGATGAAATAGCATTTACTAAATAGTATGTAGGGGGATTGGACTTTGTTACAGGTGGCTAAAATAAAAGTAAAATAGTGATTTCTATTATATTTTTAATAAAAAGTAACGACGGTATTTACTACGAAACTTTTTAACACAAGCTTCGTTATATATAACTAGACCTAGTATCCAATTATTAGAACAATTATTATTTTAAAGAAATCTATTAAAAAAGATGTTATAATAGTTACTTGAATTGAGTTATATAAGCTAAAAAATAATAATGATATATAAATGTATATAAATGAATATAAAACACGGGGGAATTATGACGAATAATAAATTTTTACCAATAAATAAACAAGATATGATAGATAGAGGATGGGAGCAACTTGATTTTATTTTAGTTACTGGAGATGCTTATGTTGATCATCATAGTTTTGGAACTGCAATTATTTCAAGAGTTTTAGAAAGTCATGGATATAAGGTGGGAATAATACCTCAACCAAATTGGAAAGATACTGAAGACTTTAAAAAATTAGGCACACCAAGATTAGGATTTTTAGTTAATGCAGGGAATATGGATTCCATGGTTAACCATTATACTGTAAGTAAAAAGTTAAGAGATAAGGATATGTACTCACCTGGTGGTGAAATGGGATTAAGACCAGATAGAGCAACTATTGTTTACTGCAATAAGATTAGAGAAGTATTTAAGGGAATTCCTATTATTATTGGAGGAATAGAAGCAAGTTTAAGAAGATTTGCTCATTATGATTATTGGAGTGATAAAGTAAGAAAATCCATGCTTATTGATAGTGGAGCTGATCTTTTAATATATGGAATGAGTGAAAAACAGATTGTTGAAGTTGCTAATAACTTAAATAATGGGGTGGATGTAAAAGAAATCACTGAAGTACCAGGCACTTGTTATGTAGCTAATAGTTTAGAAAATCTTAAAGAGTATATTGAAATTCCATCTTATAAGGAAATCTGCAAAGATAAAATAAAGTATGCAGAAGCTTTTAAGATCCAATATGATGAGCAGGACCCAATTAGAGGGAGAACTTTGGTTCAGAAACATACCACTGGATATCTTATTCAAAATAAGCCAGAATTGCCTCTCACAAGGGAGGAATTAGACAAAGTTTATGCACTACCCTATGAGAAAAATTACCATCCTAGCTATGAAGAACTAGGTGGGATACCGGCTATAGAAGAAGTTAAATTTAGTATAGTTAGCTCAAGAGGATGCTTTGGGAGTTGCGCCTTTTGTGCAATAACTTTTCATCAGGGAAGAATTGTGCAAAGCAGAAGTGAAGATTCTATTGTAGAGGAAGCAAAGGATATCACAAAGTTTGATGATTTTAAGGGATACATTCATGATGTTGGAGGACCTACTGCTAATTTTAGACAGCCAGCTTGTAAAAAACAACTAAAAGTAGGGGCATGTAAGGATAAGCAATGTTTATATCCAAATCCTTGCAAAAATATGGATGTAGATCATTTAGAATATTTAAATGTTCTTAAGAAGGTAAGGGAAGTTCCTGGTATTAAAAAAGTGTTTGTACGCTCAGGATTAAGATATGATTATATGATGGCAGACAAAAAAGATGATTTTTTTAATGAGCTTATTAATCACCATGTAAGTGGGCAGCTTAAAGTAGCCCCAGAGCACGTTTCTCCTGTGGTTTTGAAATATATGGGGAAACCAGCAGGAAAAACTTACGATAAATTCATGGATAAGTTCTACAAAATTAATGATAGACTTGGGAAAAAACAATATATTATCCCATATTTAATGTCTAGTCATCCAGGAAGTAACGTAGAAGCAGCAGTAGAACTTGCTGAATATCTAAGAAATATAGGATATCAACCAGAACAGGTTCAGGATTTTTATCCAACTCCTGGAACTTTGTCTACTACTATGTTTTATACTGGATTAGATCCTTTAACCATGGAGGAAGTTCATATTCCTAAGACAAGACATGAAAAAGCAATGCAAAGAGCTTTACTTCAGTACAAGGATCCCATGAAATATGATTTAGTATATTCTGCATTAGTAGAAGCTAATAGAGAAGACTTAATTGGCTTTGGACCTAAATGTTTAATTAAACCAAGGATAAAGAAAAGTGGAGAACATGGAGATAAAATAGATAAACCTAAACATGCTTCATCTAATGGTAAGAAAGATAAATCAAAGGGGGGAGGATCTGATACTGATAAGGGCAATTCAAAACCAATAAATAAGAAAGAAAAATTAAATGCTAAAGATTTCAGGGATAAAGATAAATCTGTAGGTAACCAAGGAAAAGACAAAGGCAAATTTGTAGCTAAGCAAGGTAAAGAAAAAAGTAAGTCTATGGAAACCAAAGGCAAAAGTATAAATAAAGGTAAATCTACTAGACAAGAAAGCAATAAAAAAGGGTTCGTTACAAATAAAGGCACAAGAAAAAAGTCTGTATAAATAGAAAAGGATTTTTTGTCCTAAAATAAGCAATTAAGTTTTTTATATTAGTTGTTAGATTTTAAAAAATATACTAAATTAAAATATATATTTATGAAAATTATAAATTGAATACACCTGAACACAAGATATCTTGTATTTAGGTGTATTTTTTTTTAGAAAATTAAATAATTATCCCAAAGGGTCACTTGATCTCACTGAGAATTCTTTTAAACTCCTCAATATTTACAGCACCAACAATTTTTTTGTTATCATTTATAATAAAGGTTGGGATGCTACTAACTTCATATTCCTCAGCCATTTTTTTTATATCTTTTATGCGTTGCTTATAATATTTATCTTCTATTCTCATATGTAATTCTGTAAGATTTAATTCACATTTAGAGGCTACTTCATCTATGACTTCCATTGAACCAATATCCTTACACTCTTTGAAGTAGGATTTAAACATAAGTTCATGAAATTGGTGGTATTTTCCCATATCTCTAGCATATTCGCTGGCTTGTATTGCCATATTTGAGTTAGAGAGCATAGTGAATTTTCCAAACTCAATACCATAGGGGTTTCCACTATTATTTAACATCTTAAACATTCCTTCAAGATCCATTTTAGGGAATACTTCTGTTAATTCTTCACCAAATGGTGGTACCTCAGGATGTATTTCAAAACTATACCAAGTGTCATCAATCTCATAGTATTTTTTTAGTTCAGCAACAAGTCCTGTTGCTACATAACAAAATGGTCAAATAAAATCTGAAAAAATTTTAAAGTTATATTTCATATATCTTCTCTCCTTTGACTTATATGATGTTCAATAAATGGGCAACTAAAGAATTTTCATTTTTAAGAAATTAATAAAAAATTCAAGTGCAAGTTATATATTCAGTATACCCAATAAGTTATTTTTTTTATAGATATCTAAATAATTAAATAATGGATAAGTTTAGAAAATTTCAGAGTAAAATATAAAAAAACTATTGCATATAGAAGATTAGTGTGGTATTCTTAATGAGTAGCGATACAAAATAATAATAAAAATAAAGATAACTTAGATTTTAACTTTCTCCGTTTATGGACTGGTTAATCAAGATATATCTTTAAAAAAACGGAGGAATTAATTATGGATAAGAATTTAACATGTAAAGATTGCGGAAAAGAGTTTGTTTTCACTGAAGGCGAGCAAGCTTTCTACAAAGAAAAAGGATTCGAAAACGAGCCAACTAGATGTGCTGATTGCAGAAGAGCAAGAAAGCAACAAAACAACAACAGAAGATTCGATAGATAATATTGTAATCACAGCTATAAGAGATTTCTCTTATAGCTTTTTATTTTATGCAAATTTAAGTTTCCATTGAAAGAAAGCATACATTAAGGTATAAAATGTTCAAGTTTATTCCTTAAAGATGATACATACAATTTAGAAAATCAATACCAAACTTAGTTAAGTTCAATCAGTGTTAAATATTTTCGATTTAAATAAATAATAACGGGTACTAGTTACTCTAGTACCCGTTATTATTTATTATTTATTATTTATTATTTAACATATAAAATTTAAAAATAATTTCTTTGACTCATTGAAAGAAGTATTACTAATGAGATTTATAAAATTACCATATGTTTCACTATAGTAAAAAATTAATACTATTTATTAGTTGAAGTTTTTGATTTTAGTGAGTTTTAGTATTAATTCACGTAAACCTTATTAATACCAGTGGAACCGCTTAAGTAAAGCATATTAGGGTAATATATATCAAAGCTAAGTACATCGCCAACTTTTAAATTTTCTGAACAATCTTCAATATCTATGATTAGGTGATCACTACTACTACCTATAACTTCTATACCTTTAGTTTTAGGCAGTAAACTATGATGAAAAGCAAAGTCCTGTTTGCCAACTGCTAGAAGAGCTCTTCTACGGATACCTCTATCCTCATAAGTAGGCTTATTTCCAAAGGCATCAATGAAGATTTCGCCTACTGGGTGAGATGGTTTTTGTTTAATTTCAACTATTTCAGCTTTCAAAATAAAGGAATCTTTGTGAAATTTACTCATATCATATTCCCAAAAATCTTCTAAATCTCTAGCATTTAAGATACCTTCCCCCAGTCTTAAGTTATTTACCTTCTTTGGCATTTTGCCATCCATAATTAATGTTAAAGATGAGGTTGCACCACCAGATATAATATCTAATTTTCTCTTTATTTGTTCTTCAATAGCCTCAGCGATGCTGCATAATTTTCCTAAGTTAGTTTCGGTAGGTTTAATTGAACCATAGCACCCTAAGTTTGTACCTATTCCATAGAGTTCTACATTTTTTAGTTCATTTTCTACATAAAGCGCTAAATCAAGGATTTCTTTTTCATCTACTAAACCTTCTCTTAAATCCCCTAAATCTATCATAAGAATCACTTTATGAGTTTTGCTTTGGACTTGGCATTGTTGCTGAATTCTTTGTAATGTTTCCATTTCTGAATTTAGGCTTATATCCACATTATTCACTAAGTCTTCTATTTCACTCAACATAGGAATACGAATCAACATGATTGGTTTATTAAGTTGTTGTTGTTTTAATTTGATTATTTGATCCATTCTAGAGTGCGCAATGTATTCACAACCTGCACTTATAAACTGATCCACAACCTTTGGGAGTGCATTAAACCCCTTTACTACACCAGCCACACTAATACCCAGAGAGTTGCACAAGTTTACAGTATATTTAGCATTATCATAAATTTTACTTAAGTTTATTTCTAATAATGGGTATTTTAAATTCTTCTCGATACCCTTCTCCCTAATTAGTTCTTTTTCAAGATTTTGTAACATCTCAAATCCCCCTTTGATTTTTAGCCATAATCCCCAATAAAAAATGCTATTTAATAAAAAATATATTTATGTTTTTTTAATAATGCCTAGAAATAAATTTTACTATTGTAAAAGAAATTTTTGTAAAATCTTCTGGCTGTAGTTTATATATCTTATCGTTTCAAAAGTTGGTTAAATATCTAATAGATTATTTATGTAAGTACAAAGAATAAATTATTACAATTTCAATAAAAAATAAGAGTTATTTATACTGAGTACTTCAAAGAAAAGTAAAAATTAAATTCTAAGCTGAAATTCGCACAAGCATTTGTGTTAATGTTATTATAAGAAAATTTAAATAGTATATCTCCATCCACATTAAATAAAATAATACCAACCATAAAATACACAGCACATAACAATATAAGAGTTTTTTCAAAATGTTTTTGTTCAAGTAAGCGCTCATAAATGTGAAGTATTAAGGATTATATGGGTGTTGATAAGTTTATCCTAAGAAAAGAAGAAGAAGTGTAATTATTATAAAACAAAAAAACCATAAACATTTTATGTTTATGGTTGAGTATTATTGTAATTATATTAAAAATTTTTTATTATAATTAAGGTAACTATTTTGAAGTAGAATAAAGAAAGATTATCCTTAAGATTTATCATAACAGTGATGTTTTACTTTAATTATATGGTTTCTCCATGAGTTCTGATCAGTTTTTTTATCAGTTTAGACAATTTGTACAAACCTTTTTGTAAATCACTTATAGGAGCATAGGAATATGAAATTCTTAAGGAGTAGTTAAAGTTTGAATCATATATGTATCCAGGATAGAGCAGAATTCCCATTTTACAAGCTTCATGAAATAACTTATACATACCTACTTTATACTTTAAAGTAACCCAGATATAATAACCACCTTCTGGAACATTCCATGTGGCAATGTCTGAAAAATAGTCGGTTAAAGAGTCCAATGCAATTTGTCTTCTTATATAAAGCTGTTTTCTTAAATTATCTATATGCTCATCATATAAACCTGTTTCCATCCACTTAGCAACAGTTAATTGAGATAGGGAACTAGAACCATAATCAGTTTGCATTTTAATATCGCTTAGTCTTTCAATCACAGGTTCTGGGCCTACAATCCAACCTATTCTTAGTCCTGGACTTAAGGTTTTTGACACACTTCCTACATATAAAACAAGTCCGTTTTTATCAATGCTTTTTATTGGATTAGGTGGGGGACTATCAATCCATAATTCTCTATACACATCATCTTCGATAATTGGTAACTTTTCTTTTTGACATACTTTAATTAATTCCTCTCGTCTATTCTTTGACATCACTGTGCCAGTTGGATTTTGAAAATTTGGTATGGTGTATAAAATAGAGGAATGATTCTTCTTTTTATATTCAGGGATTAAGGAGGCTTGAATTCCTTCTTTATCCATAGGTATTCCGCTTCTTCTCATGCCTAGAGATTGAAAAGTTTGAAGAGAGTACATATAGGAAGGGTTTTCTAAAAATACTGTAGCACCCGTTTGTAATAATCCTATGGTAATTAGCTGTATTGCTTGAAGAGCTCCAGATACTATCAAAATGGAGGATGGAGCTGCTTTAATACCGTATTTTTTCAAATAACTACTAATTTGCTCTCTTAGGTATAGCATACCATTAGGTCCTTCATATCCTAAGTTTGGTATATTTTTAGAAACCTCATTTAGTATAATTCCCATTTTTTCTTGAGGAAATAGTTCTGGGGAGGCTTCACCAGTACTCAATCTGATATACTCACTTTTTAACTCTAAATCATTAATTTGCTTAATAGTTTTAAAGTTTGGCATATGAATACCTTCTTCAATATAAGATTGCCAATCGGGCTGAATGTTGCTGAGAAAAGGTGAAATATTGTTAACTATTTTTGTACCACCTTTCCCTCTTCCTTCCAGTATTCCTTCGGCTTTTAACTCATCCAAAGCTGAAACTAGGGTGCTTCTATTAACATTAAGAATCTTTGCCAATTCACGTTGAGGTGGAATTACAAAGCCAATTTGCCATTCGCCACTGCTAATTTTAAATTTAATATAATCAACAATTTGTAAATATAGAGGTTTTGAGGAGCTTTTATTGGGTTGCCAATCTAGATTAATCATATTTTCTTCCTCTCATTTACTTTTAATAAAATAGATTTATTATGAATTATGGACTTAAAATTTAACAACAGATTTATGTCAGGGCTATTTATAATATCCATTGGGTATATCTTTGTAATCATTTAAAATTCCTCACTTTATTCTTTTGTAATGCATAGAGTTATATTATTTAGTATATTTAGAGTAAAAGGAACTTTTTAAAATTTAACTGATATTGTAAAATTAGGAGCAGATTCATTTCATTACAGTTAAGTTTAAGCCTGTAGTATGTAAATCTTATATATTTATTGTAATGAAAATGTAGGTATAGTACAATAAAGAAAAATTTAGTTAAAGGAATTTTAAATTCAAAATCAATTAATCAAGTTGGTTTATTGATTTTAACTCCTATTAAACTATAAGAACTTAAAAGATGTAGAATGGTTCAAGATGAATGAGAACTATTTACTATGATTCTATAAAATAAGAGAAGTATGAAGTTTTGAGGTAAAGATGATAAATATAAGAAAGTACAATAAAGAAGATTTAGAAGTTTTGGTGAATTTATGGTTTGGAGTTTCACTAAAAGCTCATGATTTTATTAGTAAGGAATATTGGAGAGCTCAAAAGAGCGCCATGAAAGAAAAGTATTTACCCTTATCAGATACTTATATAATTGAGGATAGCCAAAATATATTTGGATTCATCTCAATGGTAGATACTTATCTAGCGGCAATTTTTATAGATAATAATAGTCAGGGAAGAGGTTATGGTAAGAACCTATTACAGTACGTAAAAGGACAAAAGCAACATATTGAGTTGAAAGTGTACAAGAAAAATGAAGCCTCTTGCGAGTTTTATCTAAAAAATGGATTTATGGTTATGGAAGAAACTTTAGATGAGGCCACAGGGGAGAAGGAATATCTGATGATGTGGAATAAGGAATTTGATAACAAGATGAATTCTAATTCAGTAATGAAGACAACCTGCATTAACAATAAATAGTAGTGGCATTGGTGCTAATGCAAAAATGAAAAATCAATAAATAAGAAGGCGAAGTAACCCAAAAACTAAAATTATAACTATAGATATAATAAAGAAAGAGGACTGCAAAAGTCCTCTTTAATATTTGATTAATTAGTTGTACAAAAGCTTTCAAAGGATTTCAAGAATTTTAATATATGTTCTTCAGTATGAGCTAAGGATAAAAATAATGCTTCAAACTGAGAAGGTGGTAAGTTAATGCCATTACTTAACATATGTTTAAAATACTTCTTGAACATATCTACATTACATTTTTGTACATCTTCATAATTGTTAAGTTCTTCCAAATCTGTGAAGAAAATTGTTAGCATAGCACCCACTCTGTTAACTTTAACAGGAATATTTTTAGCCTTGGCTAATTTCATAACTCCATCTTCAAGAAGTTTACCTAAGTGATTTAATTTATCATAGTTTTTAGAATCTGCGTGAAGCTTCTCTAAAGTTGCTATTCCAGCAGCCATCACAAGGGGATTTCCAGACATTGTTCCAGCTTGATATACTGGTCCAAGAGGTGATAACATTTCCATTACATCTCTTCTGCCACCGTAAGCGCCACAAGGAAGTCCACCGCCAATGATTTTTCCATAGGTTACTAGATCAGGCTTAAAATTAAATAAACTTTGAGCACCCTTATAAGCAACTCTGAAACCACACATTACCTCATCAAAAATTAATAATGAATTATGCTTTTTACAAAGAGCATGGAGTTTGTTCATAAACTCGTCATTAGCTTTTATTACTCCCATATTCCCAGCTACTGGTTCAATTATTACACACGCAATATCTTCTCCATAAACTTTGAAAATTTCTGCTATATCTTCCATATCATTGTATTTAGCAATAATAGTATGCTTTATATGTTCCACAGGAATACCAGCACTTCCAGGTATTCCTGCAGTCATTACGCCAGAACCTGCACTTACTAAGAAGCCTTCGTAGTGTCCATGATAACATCCAGCGAATTTCACAATCTTATTTTTACCAGTGAAACCTCTCGCTAGCTTCACAGCGCTCATTGTGGCCTCAGTTCCAGAGTTAACCATCCTAATAAGATCAATGTCAGTAGTTGTGCAAATTAGTTTAGCAAGATCAAGCTCCAATTTTGTAGGAGCACCAAATGCTATGGCTTTTGTGGCAGTAGTTTTAATAGCTTCAACTACATCACTATCACAGTGACCTAAAATCATAGGACCCCAAGCGCCAACAAAATCAATATACTCATCTCCATTTTCATCATATAATAAAGCGCCAATCCCTTCTGTAATCACAGGAGGGGTAATGTCCATGTCCTTATAGGCTCTAACTGGACTGTTAACTCCGCCAGGAATGTATTTTTTGCTTTCTTCAAAAATTGAATAATTACTCATGTTAATCCTCCTAATTTTAGTCGTTAATTTTACATTATTTGATTATATCCTTGTTTTCATTTAAATAGCTCTATGGCATATTTCAGAATTTTAATGGTTTCTATCACTGACAGCTTCCGAAGATTTTTTCGATAATAGACAATGCAATTTCCCTATTACCTTTAAGTGTTTCCTCTTTTAGAACCTCAATAGCCTTATTAACATAAGATTTACTGGTGCTTTCAAAAAGTGTTTTTACAAGAACATCATTGTCTTTTGTATATTTTTTATTTTTATAAACTTTATATCGCCTCTCAGCAATCTCAGTTCCTTTTAATTTTAAGTTAATAATGTTATATTTTATATTTTTAAGTTTTTCATACTCATGATATTTAGATAGATATTTATAAATAATAGTTCTATGCGATTCCATAATTACTTTTCTTGAAGACTTATTCTCCTCATCTATCATATGTAAAACATCAATATTATATAAAGTTACCTTTTCCATATTTTTAACTGTAGCTTCCACGTTTATAGGCAGAGATAAATCAAAAATTAACAAATCAATGTTTGGTAAATCTTTTTCTAACACAATAGGGGTAGAGGAGGAAGTACAGCATAGTATAGTATCCACCTTATCATAAAAGCTTATCATCGAATCTATTGATATTATTTTGATTTTTTTGTTTTCTATATATTGAATATTTCTTCTTATAAATTCAGATTCTGTGACTTTCTTGAAGTTCCTTACAGCTATATATATAGTATCAATTGCACTTATTCTTGATATTAAGTAGTTTAAAGCAAGTTGAACCATATTACCAAAACCTATAATCAAAAAGTTCTTCTTGCTTTGAGACAAAGCCTTTTGTACTGCAATAGAAGAGTAGGATACTGGCATCTTATATAGCATAGTAGTGGTTTTGAATTCCTTACCACAACTTATTGCTAAGTTAAAAAGTTTCCAAAGATCACTACTAACTAATTTTAAGGAAGCACTATTTTCAAAAGCTTCTTTTATTTGGCCTAAAATTTGATCTTCACCTAGTATCTTTGAGTGAAATCCACAACTAACTTCTAAAAGATGTGAAGTAGCATCATGTTCCTCACAATAAAAGGTGAACTTTTTATATTCTAAGGGCCAATCTAAGGCAGCAAAAACATTGTTTATTACATCATCCTTATTCATTGAAGAGTTCAAATAGATTTCAGTTCTATTACAGGTACTAATAATTACAACTTCTTGTGAAAATTCACTTACAATTAAAAGTTTATCTTTTAAACTTGTAGCGCTTATAGAAAGGGTACTTCTAATATTTAAGTCCACATCTTTTCCTATTCCAATTAAATGTATCATATAAATAGCTCCTATATTTTATTAATATTAGTTAAATAGTTTGTAGGTGGAAGAAGTTAAGCGTTAAAAAAATAAAACTCACTTTTAAAAGTGAGTGAAAGTGCGCAAATATACTTAATATAAAAATGTAGTAAGATATATTATTGCCAGGTTCCTTCCCACCGAAGAGTTAGCATGTTCATGGCAGGTCTCCTGGCTTACGAATCATTCTCCTCTTACCTTCCCAAAGATAACTTCAGTGGTCTTAAGATTTGTCCTCGTTACAGTAGCGGGGGCTGCAGTGGATTTTACCACTTTCCCTATTAAACAATGTGTACCATCAACAATAATATTCAATTGGTCTTATTCTATCACTATACTTATGAAGATTGCAAGTGTAGTAATTTAAAATTTAATCTTAAACTGCATAAGTTGGCAATGAAACAATTATATATAGCATATATAGTTACATGAGGTAATTAAATTTTTTAAAACAAGGATTACTTTCAAAATATTCATTTTATTTTCTTATTAAGTTCATTTATATCATATATTATCTACAAGTGTATATTGTTTAGGTTAAGTTTATAATTTAATAAAAACATTGAGTACTACACTATCTTTTGATAATCTGGATTATGTTACTATAGAAATAATTATTTGTATAGTAAAAACCAGTACAACTTAGCTTTTAGGAGATTTTCGTTTTATTTATTCAAACTAAAGTATTTATAGATTACAATATCTTTAGTTAAAACGACAATGTTAAAGCAAGTTGTTATAAGATTTAAGTGTATGTAAATAGAAAGAATTAAATCACTAGGAGGGGAATTGGTGGATAAAAAAATTAAGTCATACATTACGGGAGCTTTTATAGCAGTAGTGTTATTAATTGTAGTTTTATTTATTAAAGATTCAAATTATTCTGATAGTAGTGGCCTATCCTATGAGGAAAAGAAAAAGGATGCAAAGTATTTAGTTCAGCTTCTAGAGGAAGTATATCCATTTTATGAAATTGAGAGAAAGGAAGGAAATATTCCAAGTAAAAGTAAGATTATTAAAACCTTAAGTAAGACAAAAACAGATAAGGACTTTTTTTATGCAATGTTGAACACTGTTGATAATATTAAAAATGGGATAGTGGATATGTACCCAAATCAATTAAATCAAGGGGATTTAGTACTTCTTGATGAACAGTGGGGGATTGAGAAAACAAACTTTATGGTAAAGTCCTATGAAGGTCAAAAGATGTGGTTAAAATATTTTCAAGAGCTATTCCAACCTAATGAATATATTATCCCTGAGGTTTACATTAGTTACTTTGAGGGAGATTATTATATCAGGGCAACAAAAAATCCTAATGTTTATCCAGGGGATAAAATAGTGAAAATCCAAGGAACAGCCATTGATGAATATATAAAGAAAAATTTAAATAATAAATATCATGGAAATTATTATAAGTTCTATGATAGCAAAAGAGAGAAAGAAATTGCTTTGGGTGATTTATTTCAATTAAGTGATAAAGATTCGAAGATCAAAATATCTGTGATTGGTAAAGATTCAGTAGAAAAACAGGTAGAGGTTGGAGCAGATGACCCAAATAAACTGTTGCTTTATACAGATAATATGGGTGAAGATAAATATTATGTGGATAATAGAAAAGGTTTCCTAAATGTTTTAGAACAGGGAAAAGTAGTTGCAATAAACTTTTCAATGGAAGAACAAAGTTATAATGAAGAAGTTAAAGAAAATATTTATAACGCAATAGATAATAGTGAGTATTTAATTTTAGATACAAGGAATTCTTCAGGAGGCATTTTATTTGAAGAGATTATAAGCTATATTTCGCCAGGAGAAATAAAGTTTAATAGATATAATGTTATGAAGAAAAATAAGTATAATGATCAAGTTATGCAAAATTTAGAAACACAATATTCAGCAATATTTGAGGAGAAATATAATTTTAATAATGATATTATCAATGAAAAGTTTCCAGCTTCGCAGTATCATCGACTGAAAATACAAGAAGCTATATTCAATGGATTAGGAAAATATAAAGGGAAAGTATTTATATTTAGTGGTATAGAAGATACTATGCCAATGAATAATGCTTTACTAAGGATGCTTAAGGAGAATGATATTGCAACATTTATATCCAATAATAATATTGAAGCAGGAGAGGATAATTACCTTTCATTTACCCCACAAGCTATATTGCCCAACTCTAATATGATAATAACTCTTCAGAATTCTTTAGTAGTAGATGATGAAGGAAAAATAATGGTTAAAGAATATTTCAAACCTGATTACTTAATAGAGGGAAATAAAGAGTTATATGTTTCTCAGTTAAGTGGGGAAATAAGTCCTTTATATTATGAGAATTTCAGAAAATATACTGGTGAAGATGAGTATTATACAAAATTCTTAGAGGATATAACAAAGAACTAAAACAATTTTAATAAGCTAAGGCATCCAATGAATGGATGCCTTTTAATATATGCTATATGTCCATTGATTTATGAAAATTGCCTTAGAATTACTAGTAAATTCTTTGAATTTAGGGTGATGATTTAACATGCATTATATTCAGCATTTCAATAAATTATGAAAAGAATTTTAAAAAATGTATTTAAATATTAAATACAAT
This sequence comes from Clostridium sp., assembly GCF_036642255.1. Lineage (GTDB taxonomy): Bacteria > Bacillota > Clostridia > Clostridiales > Clostridiaceae > Clostridium_J. The sequence continues at coordinate 32,903 of NZ_JAVWDJ010000032.1, forward strand.
CTAATGGATTTATATAACTTTCCAATATTTATAGAAAAAAATCGTTAAATTTGAAACAATAAGAATGAAAGGTATTTTTGCAAGAATTTAGTGAAATTTGAAATTCCCTTGTATAAGGTATTGAATAAAAATGGATTATTAAGTATTAACTTGTGATAAGGGATTTATCAATAGCCAGTGAAGATTTGATTTACAAAGTGAAAATTGTAATACAGGAGGGCATAGTTAATGTATTTTGTGGGAATTGATATAGGTTCAACTAGCTGTAAGGTAGCAGTTTTTGAAGAAGATAAACTAGTGGAAAAAATGCTTTGTCCTACAGGGTGGAGCAGTTTAGAAACATCAAAGCTAATTTTAGAGAACCTCAAAAAGTTAGGCATAGATGAAAAAAATAGCAAAATTGTGGCTACTGGATATGGGAGAGTATCAGTTCCTTATGCAAACAAGGCTGTGACAGAAATAACCTGTCATGGAAAGGGTGCTAGCTATATCTTTAATCAGGATGGTACAGTTTTAGATGTTGGTGGACAAGACACTAAGGTTATTTCTATTGAAAATGGAATGGTTAAGGATTTTATTATGAATGATAAGTGTTCAGCAGGTACTGGAAAGTTTATTGAGATAATGGCTAATAGGATGGGTTTGACCATTAATGACTTATCAAGATTAGCTAAAGATGGTGGAGAAGTCACTATTAGCTCTATGTGTACAGTTTTTGCTGAATCGGAAGTAATTAGTTTAATAGGTCAGGGAGTTCCAAGAGAAGACATTGCTTATGCAGTGTTAAACTCTGTTTGTAGTAAGGTTGTCTCACTATGTCAAAAGCATAGCAGAGATAAAGAGTATTTCTTAACAGGTGGTCTATGCGAAAATGAAATTATAATAGATTTCTTAAGCAAAAAACTCAATGGGAAAGTAACATCATCACCTCTGGGGAGATATGCTGGAGCCATTGGTGCAGCGTTAATTGCATCTTCACTAAAATAGGTAGATACAATCTTTCTTATATTTGTTCTTTGAGGACAATATTTTATTCATATAGAAGATTTTACAACATTATCTCTTTATAACAACTGAAAAACTAATTAAAGAAATTATGATTTTTAGTAAAAATTTAAGGCTAAAAAGAAAATAGTAAGTTTGTATGTAGCTTATTTATTTTATTTAGATAATTTAAGGATTTTATTTCATAGATGGGGGTAGTAAAAATGAATATGCCAAAAAACTTTGAAACATTTGCAGAAGCAAGAAAAAGTGGATTTATTAAAGTTAAAAATGCAAAGGACGAAGGAAAAAAAGTAGTAGGAACCTTTTGTACTTTTACACCATGGGAAGTAATTTATGCAGCAGGAGCAATTCCAATTTCAGTTTGTGGAATGAGTGATGAGACTACTGAAGAGGCTGAACAACATCTTCCTAAAAACCTTTGTCCATTAATTAAATCTTCATACGGATTTGCAATTACAGACAAATGTCCATATATCTATTTTTCAGATATGTTAGTAGGTGAAACTACTTGTGACGGAAAAAAGAAAATGTATGAACTCCTTGGACAAAAAAAGAATATGCATGTTATGCAGTTACCACAAAATTCTATAGATGTAGCTTCCTTAGAGATATGGAAAGGTGAAATTATAAAACTTAAAGAGAGACTAGAAAAAGATTTTAATGTAGAAATAACAGAAGAAAAAATTAAAGAAGCAATAAAAATTAGAAATAATGAAAGAGAAATTTTAAAAGAATTTTACTCATTATCTAAGCTAAATCCACCTGCAGTGTGGGGATATGATTTACACAAAATTATTGATGGAGCAAACTTTAGTATGGATAAAAAGCATCAGGCTGAGCAGTTATCAGAAATGATTAAAGATCTTAAAGAAAAATATGCAAGGGGAGAAAGTCCGGTTAATAAAGAGGCAAAGAGAATATTAATCACTGGATGCCCAAGTGGTGGAGTGTTAGATAAAGTAATTAAAACTATCGAAGAATGTGGTGGAGTAGTAGTCTGTCTTGAAAATTGCACAGGAATAAAAGAAAAGTATAAATTAGTAAGAGAGGATATAGACCCAATTGACGCTCTTGCAGAAAAGTATTTGAGTGTTCCATGTTCTGTAATGTCACCAAATAATGGTAGATTAGAATTCTTAGACGAATTAATTGACGATTATAAAGTTGATGGAGTAGTAGATATAACTCTTCAAGCTTGTCATACTTATGCAGTAGAAAGTTTCACTGTAAAAGAATTTGTGAATAAAGAAAAGGGAAAACCTTACCTAAATATAGAGACAAACTATTCTCCTTCAGATGTAGGACAAATCAAAACAAGAATTGAAGCATTTATAGAAATGATGTAATTTAAGTTTAAAATTAGAGCTTAGAAGTTTTCTAAGCTCTAATTTTTTTAGTTTGTTTTACTAATGCGTGTATTAGGTTCATCCTCACCATAAGGGCTGTTCTCATTTGCTTTGTTCAGCATTGAACGACTGTAACCATCAGCAGTTGGATCTGGTTGAGTTGCTTTCTTCTTTGTGTCTTGAGAATTCCTGTTTTTCATGTTCATTGCCCCTTTCCTAAATAATATGATTACCTAACAAAAAGTGAATTTTAAAGATAATTTATTCAAAGTTCAAATTCTTTAAAAAATACTTGTATAGAATTAATGAGTTACCTCAAAGTCTTAGTGATAGATAATCATAAATTTAGTTTTTGCATTAGTACATAAAACCATACTGGCAAGTGATGGATTTCTTTTATTAGTATCTTTAAGAAAAGTTTTTAGGATAAGCAGTGAAGAAAGTTTTGCTTCAACTTATTAATGTGATTAATAAGTTGAAGATTTGTAGAACCTTATATAGAAAAAAGCTATATAAAATTATTATTTGTTAAGAAATAGGTTTGTATAAAATACTAAGCTGAGGTACAATTTTTATGTTGCTTGTAAGATAACTGAGAAAATAATTAGTTTAAAAGGAAATAAATCTTCATAAAGTTGCATCACTAGAAAATTAGGAATAGCAATCTAGGATTGGAAGCAACATAAATCTTTGAAATAATATAGATATAAGCATTTTTTAGTTATTTTAATTTGAAGAAAAAACTAACAATATAAATGTTCATTAAAATGTAGAAAATTGTTAAGAGAAACTTTTCTAGGAGGAAAATCTATGGAAAGCAATATTAGTACTATAGAAAAAAATAAAGTAAAAGTAAAAAAACCGAAGCACTACAATGTAATAATGCATAATGATGATTTTACCACCATGGAATTTGTAGTTGATGTTTTGGTTAACATTTTTAATAAAAAAATGGAAGAAGCAAATAAAATAATGATAGATGTTCACCAAAAAGGTAAAGGAATAGCTGGAGTTTATCCTTACGATATTGCAGTTTCTAAGGCGTCCACTGCAATGAGTTTAGCGAAGGAAGAAGGATTTCCTTTTAAACTTTCAGTTGAAGAGGTGTAAGATTATGCAATTAAAAAAGTTAGTAAATGATATTATATTAAAGGCTTATGATAGTGCAAGCGCAAATTTTCATGAGTATTTAACCCCAGAGCACGTTCTTTACGAGGCTCTAAGTTATCAAGAGATTGCTAAAGTTATTGTAGATTGTGGTGGTAACATAAATGACCTAAGACTTAATCTTAAGTCATATATTGATGAATATATAGATAAGGTAGAGGGAACTGAAGTGCAGCAAAGCTTTGCATTGCAACAGGTTATAATAAGAGCTGCTAATCAAGCAATGGCAAGCGGAAACCAATATATTGGGGTGGAACATATTCTTGCTGCAATTTACGATATAGAAGAAAGTTATGCAGCTTATTATTTAGAGGAACAGGGAATTGATAAAAGTACACTACTTTTTAATATATGTCACAAAAGTAATGAAGAACTAGTAGATAGCTGTGAAGACGAAGAGAACTATGAAGAAAATCAATGGGATGAAGACAATGAAGAAGACATACTTGAAGAAGATGTAGAGAATCATCATATAGAAAAATCAAAGGATAAATCAGTATTAGCAAAGTACACAGTAAATTTAACGGAATTAGTAAAGGAAAAACAAAGTGAACCTCTTATTGGAAGAGAAGATATCTTGCAAAGAACCATACAAATTCTTTGTAGAAGGACAAAAAATAATCCAGTTCATGTGGGGGAACCTGGAGTAGGCAAAACTGCTATAACCGTGGGACTAGCTAAACTTATTTGTGAAGATAAGGTGCCATATAAGTTAAAAGATGCAGAAATATTCTCTTTAGATATAGGTTCAATGCTCGCTGGAACAAAATATAGAGGGGATTTTGAAGAGAGAATAAAAAAGGTTTTAGATGAAATTAAAAAAAATCATAATCCAATTGTTTATATTGATGAAATACATAATATTGTAGGTGCAGGATCTCTAGGAACAGGGGCATTAGATGCTTCAAATCTTTTAAAACCCTATTTATTGGAAGGGAAGATTAAGTTTATAGGAGCCACAACTTTTGAAGAGTATAAAAAGTATTTTGAAAAAGATAAAGCTTTAAGCAGAAGATTTCAAACAATCACAGTGAAAGAACCAACTATAGAGGAAGCAATTAAAATTTTAGAAGGATTAAAAGAACACTATGAAGCTTTTCATAAGGTGGAATATACTGATGAAGCAATAGTTAGTGCGGTAAAATTAAGTCATAAATACATAAATGATAGGTTTTTACCCGATAAAGCTATAGATATAATAGATGAAGCAGGTTCTCTTGTTGGATTGTATAGTAACGATGAAACTAAAATTATAGATGAAAAAACCATAGAAAAAACTATTTCAAAGGTTTGTAATATTCCAGAACAAAGGGTAGAAGGGAACGAAATTGAAATACTTAAAAACATGGAATCTTCACTGAAGAAAAGTATCTTTGGGCAGGATACAGCAGTTGAACAAGTAGTAAGGTGCATTAAAATGTCTAGAGCTGGACTTAATGTTGAGAATAAACCTGTAGCTTCCATGCTTTTTGTTGGACCTACTGGGGTAGGTAAAACTGAAATTGCGAGAACATTGGCTAAAGAATTGGGCATTGAATTAGTTCGTTTTGATATGAGTGAATACATGGAGAAACATGCAACATCAAAACTTATAGGTTCTCCACCAGGTTATGTAGGATATGAAGAAGGTGGACTTTTAACTGATACTTTAAGAAAAAAACCTAACTGTGTATTGTTGTTAGATGAGATTGAAAAAGCTCACGGGGATATACTTAATGTGTTGCTTCAGGTAATGGACTATGCAACCCTTACGGATAATCAAGGAAGAAAAGCTGATTTTAGAAATGTTATTATTATAATGACCTCCAATGCAGGAGCAAGAAATATTGGGAAGAATGCTATTGGCTTTGGAGATAGAGAAGTTAAGGGCGAAGTCATTAAAGAGGAAGTTAATAAGGTATTTACTCCTGAATTTAGAAATAGACTTGATAAAATTGTGGTGTTTAATCATATTGATAACTCTATGGCACTAAATATTGCTAGAAAAGAATTGGAAAACTTTAAAGAGATTCTTCAGAAGAAAAATGTTAATATGACCTTCAGTGAAGAGGCTACTTTATATGTAGCTAAGAAAGGAATTTCTAAAGAATTTGGAGCAAGAGAAATCATAAGAGTAATAAATTCAGAGTTGAAGCCTTTATTAGTTGATGAAATCTTATTTGGGGGTCTAAGTAAAGGTGGAAATTGCATCCTTGATGTAATAGAAGATAAGTTTGACCTTAAATTAACCACATAAATAAATCAGAAATTTTATATTTTTTAAAGCATAAGTGTCTTTAAGTCTAGAGAAACTTATGCTTTTTTATTATATAGGAAAATAGAATAAAGTGATGTACTGAGAAAAACAAATAAAAGGGGCTGACCATTTAGCATGTTTATGCATAAAGACACAGCCCCTATTTAAACCAAATTTATTTAATTGCTTGTTTAACCTTCATAAAGGCATAGTCTAGTGTTGATTCTAGGTTATTATTATTTTTACCACCACCCTGGGCAGAAAAATCACTTCCACCACCGCGGCCATCAATTAGGGTTATAGAATCTTTTAATAATGAACCCATACTGATTCCTTTTATGTTTTTTGAACACATAAATAAAAGGTTTACTGTATCGCCATTTTTTACTGCTATTAAAGCAATAACGTTATCAAAGGAAGTTAGTTTATTTCCAATTAGGTTAGCATATTTTAAGTCTACATTAGTATAAATAGATTTTACAACGTTAAAGTTATTAATTTTCTCAGCGTTTTCTATCATAGCTTTAATTTCATAATCTGCAACTTGAGATTTTAAAACTTTATTTTCACTGTTAGCTACATTTAAATCGGAAGCTAACTTTTCAATTCTATCCAAAACCTCATTTTCATTGCATTTTAGAGTGTTGCAAATATTTGAAGCAAATTTATGTCTTATGATAAAGTAATCCACAGCTCTTTTCCCACACACAAATTCTATTCTCGTAGAGGTCTTATATTTTTCCCATTTTTTTATTTTAATTAGTTGAACTTCTATAGTAGAGTTAAAGTGAAGTCCGCAGCAAGGGTTATAGTCAAGTTCGCCAATTTTAACGATTCTAATTTGTTCATCAGTTTTTGGCAGGGATTTCTTTAAATGTAATTTCTTTAATTCAGATTTAGTTGGAAGTAGAAATTCTACCTTAATGTTATCTAATATAATTTTATTCGCTCGTGCTTCAGCCACTTCAACGTCACGTTCACTTAATAGCTTATCAATATCAATGGTACAGTTTTCTTTTCCTAAATGAAAGCTAGAGGTATTCCCATTAAACAACTCAATAAAGGCTGCAGATAGGATATGTTGACCAAGATGTTGCTGCATATTGTCTAGTCTATCTTCCCAGTTAATTGAGCATTTCACTCTATGTATTTTTATAGGTTTTTTTGCAACTACATGATAAACAATTTCATTTTTTTCATATACCATGGTTACAGGAATATTTTCAATATATCCAGTATCACAAGGTTGGCCGCCACCTTCAGGATAGAAATAACTCTTATCAAGTTCTATGTGAAATTCATTTCCCTCTTCAATTATATTTACAATCTCAGCAGTAAACTCTTTTATATATTGATTTTCATAGTAAAGTTTTTCCATAAATTAAATCTCCTTAATTAAAACAGTTAAAGTCTTTGGTAATTATTCATAGTATACCATATTTTACATTTTACTACACAATAAGTGAAATCTATTAAATGAATAAACGATACTTAAAATTTAGAAGCGTAAATGACCTAGTTAAGTTTTTTCATTTGGACTATTTTTACTAAAATATAGGAATTGTTTGTGTTATAATATAGAATAATAAAGTTAAGATGAATAATAGGAGTGAATTTTATGTACATAGCATTAGGGAATACAGTTATAGATAGTAAAGAAATGAAAGAAACTATTGAAAATAATATGGATTTTAAAGTTGTAAAAGATATGAGTAAGGGAACTAAAAGAGAAGATATATTAGCATTTAACTTAAGTATAGATATAGCAACTTTGAAAGAAATAATGGAAGAGGAAGAGTATGATTTAGAAGGATTAGGAGAAGATGAAATATTTGATGAATATTTAAGTCTATCAGAAGAAATAGCCGTTGACATTGAGGAGTTTCTTCCAGAAGAAGCAATCTTTGATGCTAAGGCGTACAAATGGGATGCTGATGACACAATAAAGTTAGTTATAGCTGTAGCGGATGAAGAACTTGGAGAACTAAAACTAAGAGATATAATGAAAAGATTGTTAACCCAAGTTGAATAATTTACTGGGAGGGTTAGCTACAATTTTAATTAGTTGTTTTACATTTTCTAAGTGCATACAAGACTACATTAAAATATTTATAATAATCATAGTCTAAATAAAAGAGATCAGAAGAGATGTTGCTAGTAATTGATTAACAGTATCTTTACCAATAAAATTATTAAAAATAAAAAGTACTATCAATGATTGTTGAATTCCAATGAATTGATAGTACTTTTTCAATATAACTTAGAACCATATTTAAAATTTGAAATGTTAGATAAGGTTTTTGTAACTTGCAATTGCCCTACTTAATTACAAGCTCTACAGGACAATGATCTGAGCCTAAAATTTCTGAATGTATATCAGCATTTATTAACCTATCTCTAAGTCTTTCAGAAACACAGAAATAATCAATACGCCACCCTGCATTGTTTGCTCTAGCATTGAATCTGTAAGACCACCAACTGTAAGCACCTTCTTTATCAGGGTTAAAATATCTAAAGGTGTCAATAAAGCCGCTATTTAAAAACTGTGTGAATTTTTCTCGCTCTTCATCACTAAAGCCAGCGTTTTTTCTGTTGCTCTTAGGGTTTTTAAGGTCAATTTCTTCATGAGCAACATTTAGATCTCCACACATAATAACAGGCTTAAGCTTATCTAATTCATTTAAGTAAGCTCTAAAATCATTTTCCCATTTCATTCTATATTCTAATCTTGCTAACTTTTCTTGAGAGTTTGGTGTATAAACTGTAATCATATAAAAATCTTCAAACTCTAGGGTAATTACTCTGCCTTCTTTATCATGTTCATCTATGTTTATTCCATAATTAACATTAATGGGTTGAACCTTTGTAAATATTGCAGTCCCTGAATATCCTTTTTTCTCAGCATAGTTCCAATATTGATGATAACCTTCCAAAGGAAGATCTATCTGACCTTCTTGAAGTTTACTTTCTTGTATGCAAAATATATCTGCATCAACTTCAGTGAAGAAATCTAAGAAGCCCTTTTGAACACAAGCCCTAAGGCCATTTACATTCCATGATATTAATTTCATTTTAATTCTCCTTTTGTTTTAATTAAAGTTATATTCTTAGTATTAACAAATTTTTATTCTAAAAGATAGAAAAACTTCTAATGCCACTATTATAAAACATAATAACATAAAAATCATTGTGTTAGATTAAGAATCTGTACAAATTTTACAATATCAAATTTTGTTATTTAAAGATATTTAAAAATTTCATTTTGTTGCTATTATCATAAAATAATTATGTATATTAATCATGTGCGGATCAAGAAAGTGTCAAAGGCTATTGTAGTTGTTATAAATAACCGTGATTTTTTTGCTTAAAAGATAACATCTATTAAAGAAAAAAGGCGCATCATTATCCATTTACGATATGCAATGGTAATGATGCGGCTAAGATACTTATATGGTATTTTTACTTGTAGTTCTTTAATCTGAATACTTATGTAAATTTCATTAATTCAAATTCTTTTGAATATTATTCCATTTGAAGAAGGATACCTATAAATATTCATGGGTATCCTTCCTTTTAATATATTTTTTAGTTATAGTATTCCCATGATTTTCATAATTGAAATTTCAAGCAATGTAAACAAACTATAAAATGAAATTAATTAACTTTGTATAATTGGAGAAGAAAATAAAGATATTAAAATATCATGTTTATTATTAAAAAACAGAGTGTGTTATAATTTTCTGTAAAGAATATGACTGCCTGTGTCTTTATCAACTTTTACGTTTTTATAAATCCCATTTTCAACTTCTGCTTTAAATGTTTTACCATCTTCTGTATGAGATTCTGTTGGAAAAGATTCATCTACAACATCTTTATATTCAAAAGGGTGTTCAGGTGGTACTTTGTTCAATTTTTCCATATCAATATGACTTTCATTTTTCATTTTCATCATCCTTCCTAAAAATACTTTCCATAGGTTATTATCTCCAAGGTGAAAAAAGTTATTTATCATAGTTTACAATGAGAAGTTTGTTTTTTACTATAAATAAATCCTGATTAAATCATAGGGTTAATTAAAGATTTGCCCATTAAATTATTAGTTATTTATTGTTATAATATAAATTTATTGCAAAAGAACAAATATATCATTTTTTTCTTCAATATGGAGTATTATATATTTACAGGTTTCTATGTTTGAATAGGTATATGGAAGGAGCTAATAAAATAATGATTAATAATCCGAAGGCTAAGGAATTTTGGATGAAATATTTAGAATCAATTGGAGAGGATTTAAATACAACGAATAAAACCGCAATAGCCTGGTATTTTTGTGATAATCAAGAGAGTGCTGTAAAACTAGCAGAGCTGGTTAAAGCAGGAACAAAAAAAGCCACAGCATCTTTGTATTATTGGTACAATTTAGCTAAAGAACCCTTGCCAAAAGAGGGAGAATATAGTGTTATTACAGATTATACTGGAGAACCACAGTGTATTATTAAAACAACTAAGATAACTATTGTACCCTTTAAGGAGGTTACTGAAGATTTTGCTAGAGCTGAAGGAGAAGGAGATAAGTCACTAGAGCAATGGAAAGAAATACATGTTCGTTATTTTTCAAAAGAATTAAAAGAAATAGGCAAGGAGTTCTCTAAGGATATGGAAGTTCTATGTGAGGAATTTGAATTAATTTATAAAGAGTAAAATTATTATATAATAAACTATTATTAGTAAAAATTTATTTGATTAATGGGGGAAATGTGATGATATTTTATTTTTCAGGTACTGGAAATTCGCTCTATGTAGCTAAGTCTATTACAAAGGAGAATAAAGAAGAACTTGTTTCTATAACAGCTATGCTAAAAGATGATAAACCTTCTTATGAATATAATTTAAAGGATAATGAAGTTGTTGGATTTATATATCCAATTTATGCATGGGCTCCTCCGAAACAGGTGCTTCAATTCATAGAAAAACTTAAATTTAATAATTATAAAAATAATTATATTTTCACTGTTGCTACCTGTGGTGAGAACATTGGAAAAACTATAGAAGTCATGGGTAAGGCTTTAGGCAAGAAAAGTTTAACACTAAACAGTGGCTTTTCCATAAAGATGCCTAATAATTATATAATTTTAGGAGACGTAGATAGCAAAGAGGTGGAGAAGAAAAAACTTTTAGAAGCTGAAAGTATTATAGCAGAAATAAATAATACTATAAAAAGCAAAGCAAATGGTGTTTTTAAGGTGGAAAAAGGCTTCATGCCAGGTTTATTAACAAATGTGATTAATCCTTTGTTTAGCAAAGGGGCAGCAAATACAAAAAAGTTTTATTCAAATGATAAATGTACCGGCTGTGGTATATGTGAAAAAGTATGTAATTGTAGTAATATAAACGTTCAAGGTAGGCCTATTTGGGGAAGTAATTGCACTCAATGTTTAGCATGTGTACATCTCTGTCCAACCTCTGCAATTCAATATGGTAATGGCACCATAAAAAAAGGTAGATATAAGCATCCAAGTATAAATACAAATGAAATGATAATAAAATAACGGGATTTCTCCCGTTATTTTTAAGTTAATTATAAACATACATTTAAGGTAGTGTGTAACAATAATACTAATTTTGTATTAGGTTAAAATTTAGGATCTATTTCATTTATTTGAATTCTCCTCAAATCTTTAAGTCTTAAGTGAGTATCATTCATAATTTTTTCCCAATCTTCTCCTGCTATCATCATTTCTTTTGCTCTATTATGCAATTCAGGGTCAAGACTTGGATCTTTTTCTCTATCCATATTAATCCTCCTAACACTATTTTACTTCCAAATTATTTTGTGACTATTTCAATATTTTTATTCATTTTAAAATTTCTTGGTTAGAGAATTAATTTTTAATTTGTGGATATATTCTATAATAGTTATTAGTTGTTTTAATAGTGTTAGAGTATTACATTTAAGGTGTATTTGAGGGAAAACACATGTATGTTCTTTAGTGCTTAATAATCCTTGAGCCAGGAGACTTAGCAGAATATTAGATTTTGTAGACTTAAATCTCATTTAAATGTGATTTAGCAACGAAATCATATTTATTTTTATAAAAATGGCATTCGCCTAATATGCAATTGCTTATTTATAAAAAAAATATAAATAAAAGTGTAAGATACGTGTACTAAAATCCTTGATTTTTTATTAAACAACTGATAAAATGAATAGATGCAATCCCTGCTGTGTATAGCACAGCCGTTAGTCCAAGGGGAGGAGGTGAAACTAATGAGAGCATATGAAACTATATTCATATTACA
>NZ_JAVWDJ010000033.1:0-12121 GCF_036642255.1 Clostridium sp.
AATGTAAATAAAAAATTAAAGGAGACAGGAATATGTTAGAAAAATATTTAGATATTAACAAAGATGTGGAAGAGGCGTTAAAATTAGGAAGACCAGTGGTTGCATTGGAATCAACAATTATATCACATGGTATGCCTTACCCTAAAAATGTTGAAACTGCTCTTAATGTTGAAAAAATCATTAGAGACAATGGGGCAGTTCCAGCTACTATAGCTATATTAAATGGTAAGCTGAAAGTGGGATTAACTGAAGAAGAAATTGAGTTTTTGGGCAAAGAAAAAAATGTAGCTAAAACAAGCAGAAGAGATATCCCATTTATAGTAGCTAATGAGTTAAATGGTGCAACCACTGTAGCATCTACCATGATAATTGCAGATTTAGCTGGAATCAAAGTGTTTGCTACAGGTGGAATTGGTGGAGTTCATAGAGGAGCTACTGAAACTTTCGATATTTCAGCTGATTTAGAAGAACTTTCAATGACTGACGTAGCAGTAGTATGTGCTGGAGCAAAATCAATTTTAGATATTGGACTAACACTTGAATACCTAGAGACAAAAGGTGTACCTGTAGTTGGATATAAAACAGATGAATTACCAGCTTTCTATACAAGAAAATCAGGATTTAAAGTTGACTATAAAGTTGAAAGTGAAGAAACTCTTGCAAGATCACTTAAAGCTAAATGGGATTTAGGATTAAGTGGGGGAGTAGTAGTTGCCAATCCAATACCTGAGGAATTTGCTATGAACTTTGATGAAATAAATGATGCTATTAATGAAGCGTTAAGAGAATCAGAGGAAAAAGGTATCAAAGGAAAAGAAAGTACTCCATTCCTTTTATCCAAAGTTAAAGAAATTACCAAAGGTCAGAGTTTAGAAGCAAATATTCAACTAGTTTATAATAATGCAAAGCTCGGGGCCAAGATTGCCGTAGAACTAAGCAAACTTAACAAATAGACCTATTGTTACTTACATGAAAGAATTATATATTTAATTTGAAGAAAATAGTTTTAATAAATTACTTTATTCAGTATTGCATATAAAAAATTTTTATATTACCTATAAAAATAAACCTCATGAATATTATTTAGTCTTAATAATATTCATGGGGTTTATCATTTAGGATTTTTATTGGGAATAGGATTTTTAAAATCATCTAAAATTTTAAAAAGATACATCTTTGCTAAGATCTTATAAAGCCCTTAAGGATTATTAAAAGTCCAAGTATCATAAATATAACTGGAAATAAGGTTTCAATATTAATTACTGGAAAGTATTGCTCATATATTGGAAATAAAAAAGTGAAAATTGATAAAAGAATTAGGAGTAATATAAAAGGTAATATTAAATCATTTTTTTTATGAAATATATAGTAATTTAATAAGGCTACACTTAAAGATAAAAACATTATAGCAATATGAGTGCATAAGTAGTTAAATTCGTTATAAATGTTTATGGTATACATGATTCCGTAAACTATGAATATTCCAGACATGATAAAAAAGGTTCTTTGATTTTTATCAGAAATAGCAATGAACTCCATCATAACTCCAGCTAATAGAATGAAAATTGGCCAGAATTTAAGAATTTTAAAGAAAGATGCTGAATCATACTGAAATAAAAAATATAATAATCCTACAATAAAAAGGGTAATTCCCACATACGCTTCTTTACTTTTCATCTTGTTCGTCCTCTCTAATTCATATAATTAATTATATTTTAAACACTGAAAATATATAACAAAACCTACATGTAATTAAAGATTATTCCTCGTAGTAAAACTTAACTTTATAGAATAACTATAAGTACTATGTTATAATGTACAAGGAATTCTAGACATAGTTATTTATGAGTAGGAGAATAGTATATGGATAAAAATTTACTTAATAGACGTACCTTTATCAAAACTTTATTATCTTTGGCATTGCCAATTACATTACAAAATTTAATCTCTTCTTCATTAAATATGGTTGATACACTGATGATAGGTAGTTTGGGAGAAGTTGAAATCGCAGCTGTAGGGCTTGCTAATCAGTTCTTCTTTTTATATTCACTTATAACTTTTGGAATAAATAGTGGGTGCGCCATATTTATTGCGCAATTTTGGGGCAAAAAAGATGAAAAGAATATAAGAAGAGTCTTAGGATTATGCATATCAACAGGAATAATCACAAGTATTTTCTTTACATTGTCTGCACTTTTAGCACCAGAACTTATAATGAAGTTTTTCACGAAAGACACTGAAGTAATTGCACTTGGAAAAGATTATTTAACGCATGTTTCTTTTAGTTATGTTCTTACAAGTATAAGTTTCGCTTATGTCTTCGCATCAAGAAGTATAGGACAACCTAAGATACCTATGATAACAAGTGCCACTGCACTAATTTGTAACACAGTTTTAAACTATTTGCTTATTTTTGGAAAGTTTGGATTCCCAGAATTAGGAGTCAAAGGGGCTGCAATCGCTACATTGATTTCAAGAATTTTAGAACTTATATTAATAGTAACAATTATATATAAACAAAAGGGAGTTCTTGCAGCTAAACTCCATGAAATGTTAGATTTAAGCAGAGAATTTATCTTTAATATTTTTAAAACTATATATCCAGTAATTTTAAATGAATTTATATGGTCTTTGGGCATGACAATGTATTCTGTTGCCTACGCTAGAATTAGCACTGATGCAGTGGCCTCGGTTCAAATTTCAAACACTGTACAGAATATTTTTATGGTGACAGCATTTGGTCTTGCAAATGCCTGTGCCATTATGATTGGCAATGAAATTGGTAGAAAAAATGAAGATAATGCTGTAATCCTTGGCAGAAGATTTATTAAGACTTCCTTATCTTTAGGCATTATTCTTGGCATAAGTGTATTTTTGTTTAGCGGATTTATAGTATCGTTATTTAACGTAGATGCCAATGTAATCAAAAATACTACTATAATATTAAAATTATTTTCATTTATAATACCAGTAAAAATGCTAACTGCACTATTTATTGTTGGAATTTTTAGAAGTGGAGGAGATACCAAATTTTCATTAGGACTGGAAATGGGAAGTGTATGGGGAATCGGAGTACCTTTAGCTTTTTTAGGGGCAATTGTACTTAAGCTTCCAATATATATGGTGGTTGGCATGGTATATATAGAAGAGATTGTGAAACTATCAATCTCTCTTCCGAGGTTTAAATCTAAAAAGTGGATTAGAAATCTAGTAAACAATTTATAATTAAGGCGCTCTAGCAATGATGCATATAGTTGTTGAGACTTAAAATTAAAATGAATTATATACCTTTTTTTGTTAAATACTATTCATAGCATGGATAGTGACCTTTACTTAATAAGGGATGTTACTAAAGATTAAGCGGGGAGGCAATTATATTTATGCATGGAAAATTAAGAAAAACTAAAGTAACTAAAAAAATGAGAAAGAAGATAAAAAAACTTTTTTTCAAGATTAGTTTCATAAGCGTATTTATTTTATCTTTAGGAGCTATCATGAGTAAAATTAATAATAATCCTGAAGAGGGTATTGCTTCAATAGCTAGCACTAACCCAATTGAGGCTAAAGATTTAAAGGAAATTACATATGAAGAACTTTTTCCCCATAACGCAAAAATTAATGAATTGAAAAAATTAGGTAATATATCAGATCAGGATATTAATGAGATGTTAGCATCTATAAAAGAATATTTAGGGGATGACATAACGAGCACTTCAATAAGCTATTATGACATTATTACTGGTAGAAATTTTAATATAAACGAAAAAGTTGAATTAAAAGCAGCTAGCACAGTTAAAGTTCCCGTGTCAATGATGTTATATGAGGCAATCAACAATGGTGAATTATCTGAGAAAGATACTATGACCTTTAAACAAGGGGACTATGAAGCTAGTTTTGGTGGTATAGGTTATGAAAATCTAAATGAACCTAAAACTTTTGAGCATATTAATGAATCAATGATTATGTACTCTGATAATGTTGCTGTAAATATGCTTCTAAGATTTTTTGGAAATGACAAGAGATATGATTTTATTGAATCTATTGTTAATCACAAAATTAATAGGAATGGAAATTATTCAACTGCGGAAGATACTATGAAGATTTTAAAAACTTTGTATTTAAACCCAAATAACAATCCTTTTTATGAAAAAATTATAAAATTAATGAAGAATACATCTTTTCATGAAAGATTAGATAAGTTTGTACCAAAAGAAATAGTAGCTCATAAAATTGGTGACTATGGTGATAACACAGGTAGTTATGTACATGATGTCGGAATAATATATACAAAACAGCCCTACATATTAGTAGTTATGACAAAAAACTTAAGTGATTCATATAACAAGATTGCAAATGTTTCTAAAATAATATATGATATCCAAACGCAATAGATTTTGAAAATATGCCTTTAAGTCAAGGCCACACGTAAAATGGGTGGCATCATTATACCTATAAGGGCAGGGTGCTGACTGTGGTTTAAGGCACTTTGAAGAATTTGACAACTGCATAAATTTCACAAACGGCTCCTAAAGGGGCTGTTTATTTTTACTTTTTCTTGGCTCACTCGTATATGGGGCAAAATAGAACCACGGACGATTATACAATATATAAGGTAATAAATATCAAAAATATTTATTACCTTATTTTGATTAGTAAAGTTTTGAGGAAGTTATTTAATATATTAAATAACTTAGATGTTGAAGTTGCTTCCTAATACTAGTAAGCATTAGTTATCAATTCTGCAATTTCAGAAACTAATGGTAGTCTTGGGTTTGCAGTAGTACATTGGTCTTCAAAGGCTTCATCCGCAAGTTCCATTAGAGCTGAATCTAAGTGAGCTTTAGAAACTCCACATTGACTTAAGGAAGATGGAACATTTAGCTCTTTCATTAGATTTTTTATAGCTTCCACTAAATTATTAATAGCTTCTTCGCGGGTGCTATGATCTAATCCTAAGTGTTTTGCAATTTCCTGGTACTTCTCAGGAGCTTTATAATATTCATATTTAGGGAAAGATACCAACTTACTTGGATTACTTCCATTATATCTGATTACATGGGGAAGCATTATTGCATTGGCTCTTCCATGAGGAATATGAAACTCAGAACCTAATTTATGAGCTATACTGTGATTTACTCCAAGAAAAGCGTTAGTGAAGGCCATTCCAGCAATACAAGAAGCGTTATGCATTTTTTCTCTAGTAAGTGCATTACTACCTTCTCTATAAGCTGTTGGCAAATGTTTAAATACTAATTCGATGGCTTTTAAGGCAAGGGCATCAGTATAGTCAGAAGCCATCACTGAAACATAAGCCTCTATAGCATGAGTTAATACATCCATTCCAGTGTCTGCAGTAACAGAAGGCGGTACTGTCATAACTAATTCTGGATCTATAATTGCTATATCAGGAGTTAGCTCATAGTCAGCTAAAGGATATTTAATGCTATTAGCTTTATCAGTGATAACTGCGAAGGCTGTAACCTCAGAACCTGTTCCAGAAGTAGTTGGTATTGCCACCATCTTTGCTTTTTTACCAAGTTTAGGGAATTTAAACGCTCTCTTTCTTATATCCATGAATCGTAATTTTAGGCCGTCAAATTCAACCTCAGGATTTTCATAAAACAACCACATTCCTTTAGCAGCGTCCATAGCAGAACCACCACCTAGAGCAATAATTACATCTGGCTCAAAGCTTCTCATTTGGGCAGTTCCCCTCATAACAGTTTCAGTAGATGGGTCTGGTTCTACATCTAAGAATATATTGACATCAAAATTAGCTTTCTTCAAATGATTCATAACCCTTGATACATATCCAAGTTTATCCATGAATTTATCAGTAACTATAAAAGCTTTTTTTCCTGGCAGTTTTTCTAGGTATTGTAGAGAGCCTGGCTCAAAATAAATTCTTTCTGGTACTCTAAACCACTGCATGTTAACTCTCCTTTTTGCAACTCTCTTAATGTTAATTAAGTTTTGTGCGCTAACATTTTGAGTAGTTGAGTTTTTTCCCATAGTGCCACAACCTAGAGTCAAAGAAGGTAAATTTACATTATAAATATCTCCTATAGCTCCTTGAGAGGAAGGGGAGTTAATGATTATTCTTCCTACTTTAACTCTTTTTGAAAATTCTTCAATAATGTTATTATTAGTAGAATGAAGTACTGCAGAATGTCCAAGACCACCGAAGTTAATCATTTCTTCTGCTCGTTTTATGCCTTCTTCTGTGGTGTCAACTATGAACATTGAAAGAATAGGACTTAACTTTTCTCTTGATAGGGGATAGTTCTCGCCTATGCCCTGAAGCTCACAAATTAATATTTTTGTTCCCTCTGGAACTTCTATACCAGCCATATTAGCTATTTTTTCAGCACTTTGCCCAACAATATCCGCATTCATTGATTGCCTTTTTTCATCTATAGCAATCTTTTGAAGTTTTTTCATTTCTTCTTCATTTAGGAAGTAGCATCTACGTTCTTTTAGAAGGTCAATAACTTCAAGCGATATTTCTTTATCTATGATAACAGCTTGTTCAGAAGCACAAATTGTTCCATTATCAAAGGATTTTGATAGTACTAAATCATTAACTGCTCTTTTTAAATTTGCAGATTTTTCAATGTAACAAGGTACGTTTCCAGCTCCAACACCCAAGGCAGGCTTTCCAGTGGAATAAGCTGATTTAACCATTCCAGGACCTCCGGTAGCTAAAATGATATCTACTCCTGGGTGGTGCATTAACTTTTGTGAGGCTTCAATGGATGGATTTTCAATCCATTGAATACAATTTTTAGGAGCTCCAGCTTTTATTGCCGCATCTCTTACAATTCTAGCTGCTTCAACACTGCATTTTTGAGACCTTGGGTGAAAGCTGAAAATTATTGGATTTTTAGTTTTAATAGCAATAAGTGATTTGAAAATCGTAGTAGAAGTGGGGTTAGTTGTGGGAGTTACTCCTGCAACTACGCCAATAGGTTCTGCAACCTCCATGTAATCTCCCTCTTCGTTTTCATTTACAATACCTACAGTTTTTAATTTTTTAATACTGTTATAGACATATTCAGAAGCAAAAATGTTTTTAGTAATTTTATCTTCATAAATACCCATACCTGTTTCTTCCACTGCCATTTTAGCAAGCTCTCTATGCTTTGCTAAGGCAGAGATTGTCATATTTTTAACTATTAAATCTATTCTTTCTTGATCAAAAGGAAAAAAGTCTATATATGCTTGCTTAGCGTTTGACACAAGTTTATCAATATCCTTCTCTACAGTACTCTTAGAATCCTTTTTTAAGTCATCTTTTATACTTGAATTAGCAATATTACCAATAGAATTCTCTCTTTTTTCGCTGAATTCTGGCTTTAAATTAGAATTATCTACTTTTGACATAGAAAGACCCCCTTAAAACATTGTTATTAATTTAACTAATTATATTATACATCTATGGAAGTGAATTGCAATATGTTGTGTTAAATTAATAACAATGTTAATAATTTATTTATAATTTATATTTTACCAACTCAAACGAGATTTATTTTCTTGAATTTTTACCCTACAGAATATCAATTTATTCATACAATGAATTTTCTAATACATGTACGAAGAAAATGAATTATTGTGCAAATATATAAACAAATATTCAAGGAGTTATTATATTTTTGTAATTTAAAGAATTTAGAGAAGTTAAGATAGAAATGTATGTGTAAGAGGAATAAATAATAAAATTAAGGGAGGGACTAAATGAGCTAAGTATCTTAAAGGTTAAGGATGTAAATTTTAAAGAGCTTCATTTAAATAATGTGTTAAATACAAATGCTGAACAAAACAGTAGTAGGTGCCATAGTATAATTATAAGATGTATAGAAATAAACGGACTTTAAGTATGTTTATTTATTAATTTATGGAATTTATAGAAATATAAAGGTGGGAGAAAATATGGCAAGTTCCTGTGAAGATTTTTTTAATAAATTTGGTAGAGAACTAATTAACGGAATTGATATTGCGAAAAAAGGCCTAACTGCAGAGGAAGCTGGTCAATATTACTTAAATGATAATTATGAAACATATTTGGTAGAATATACTGGTGATTTTTTAGGACACATTAATACTATAGACTATGCTAAAGTATATGATTATGGTATTTTTTTTGCAGTATTGTTTGTAAGGGAAGGAATGTTAAGTGAATTTCTTAAAGAATTTCCAGAAATAACAAATATAGAAAGAAGTTTTCCATTTACATTGTTAAACTTAAATGAAAGTAATGAATTACCGGATCTAAACGCCATTAGTAAAGGTATTGTACCGTTAGATGGTGAAGGTGTTGTAGTTGGGATAATTGGAACTGGAATAGATTACTTAAACCCTAGGTTTATTGACGAAAACGGGAATTCAAGAATTGTTTCTATTTGGGATCAAAGTCAAATTGGAGGTCCGATTCCTGAAAATTTTATACAAGGCACTGAATACACCAGAGAGGACATAAATAAAGCAATAAGAGAAAGAGCTAGAGGGAACAATCCCTATGCGATTGTGAAGCATAGAGATGAAACTGGTTATGGAACTGCAATAGCTACTATAATTGGTGGTAGAAAACTTGGGAGAAGTGATCTTACCGTTAGTGTTGCACCTAAGTGTGAGTTTATTATAGTAAAACTTAATGAAGCAAGTAGGATAAGTAAAGCACATTGGGCCCTTGAAAACTATACAGGGATTGTTTATGATAGTACGGATATTGTAGATTCTCAAAGATATATTCATCAAATGCAAGTGAAATTAAATAAACCAGTTGTGATGTATATAACAGTGGGAACTAATCTGGGTGCCCATGATGGAAGCACTGTAGGGGAAAGATTTACGAATTATTTTTCTGAAGATAGATTGTTTACGGTAGTTTCAAGTACCGGTGATCAAGGGGGAAGCCCCATATGTTTAAAGGAGACTTTTTCAACTGATGAAACTGAAAAGGAAATAAATCTAAATGTAGATGAGAATCAAGAGAATCTGTTTTTTGTTCTATATTATACTGAGCCAGATAGAATTTCGGTTGGCATCACCTCACCCCTAGGAGAAACTATTAATAAAATACCTTTTAATAATATTAATGGTGAAGAGTTAAGTGTTACATTAGGAGAAAGTTCAATTTCAGTTCAGTATTTCTTAGAACAAAAGGACACTGGAAATCAAAGACTTAATTTTATAATAAGAAATGCTGCAGGCGGAGTTTGGAAAATAAATATTGTAAAAGAATATGCTATTTATGGTACCGTGAATATGTGGCTTCAACAAAAAGAATTTTCTGTAGGTGATACAGGTCTTGTGCAGTATACTCCGTATACAACCTTAATGACACCCTCAAGTGCAAATGGCATAATGGTTACTTCTTCTTATAATCAAATTGACAACACATTAATGAGAGAGTCTGGAAGGGGCTTTACTTCAGATAATAGAATTATTCCTTCTGTTTCCTTGCCCGCTAGAAATATTTTAACAGCAGGGGTAGATAATAAGCCCATTGTAGTAAGTGGGTCAGCTGTATCAGGAGCTATTTTAACTGGTGTAGTTGCTTTGCTTTTTCAATGGGGTATAGTGCAAGGAAATGATATAAATTTGTATACTGCTAAGATAAAAAGTTACCTTATACAAGGAACAATTAGAGAAGAGGGTCAGATTTATCCAAATCCAGAAACTGGATACGGTGTTTTGAATATCGAAAAACTATATGAAAGATTAATCAATAGAAAAAAAAATGCTAGAGATGAAATTGGTGTAATTAATACAAACCTCTATACAAGTAATGGAATAAGTAATCTATATATTAATATACCTGAAGAAAT
Source organism: Clostridium sp. (assembly GCF_036642255.1). Classification (GTDB taxonomy): domain Bacteria; phylum Bacillota; class Clostridia; order Clostridiales; family Clostridiaceae; genus Clostridium_J. The sequence goes on from NZ_JAVWDJ010000033.1 coordinate 9,828, forward strand.
TTATAATAAGTTAAAGTTTATTAAATAATATTTAATATTCATAAAAAGTAAAATAAAGTGACCTAAATGCTTTTTAGAGAATTAAAATTAATTGAATACAACAATCGACCATAGTATTTATTGAAGGACATGAGCTGTTATTAAAAAAACTGCTGAGTATTTAAACCCAGCAGTTTTTACTATTTATTATTTACTACTTTTTCAAGTTCTTCACCAAGGAATTTTGCTATAGCACCCATGCCTGAAACTCCAACTTTACTTTCGGCTTCTGCATTATAATTTGTATTTGTATTAACATCGTAGGTATAGATCTGTCCATTTGTATCAGTTATCATTTCAATACCTGCAATTTCAATCCCATTGGCAACTAAGAATTTAGCGTATTTTTCAAAAATAGGACTTTCAAAGCCTTCTAGCACTGTAAATTTAGAAGTTTTAGATTCTCCAACTGGGCAAAAGGCATCTGAAATCTGGCAAGCATCAGCAGGGCAAAGTTGAAACCCTTCTGAAGTATTTACTTGTACTGAATAGTAGTACTTTCCACCTATGAATTCATTTCTTACTATATATGGAGCAGGGGATTCAATATATTGCTGAATCAAAGTTATTCCATCTACTGGCTCCTCAAAATCTGGTCCATAAACATAACTTTCTAAGGCTTCCATATTGGCAAATTTTTGTACTCCGAGGCCCTTACCAGCTCTATTATGCTTTGTTATAAAAGCACCTTCAAATTCTTTAGCTGCTTTAATTATTTGATCTTTTCCTACTGCTGCAATTGTCTTTGGAGTAGAAATACCAAAGGCTTCTAAGGAAACCTGCTGAGCCACCTTGCTTATTTCAAGTTTAAGTGCATTACTGTTATTTACAACTCTTCTTCCGTGAGCTTCAAGCCAAGCTAATACTGCTCCAGTAAATTCTGCAGCGTAGCGGTGATCTCTTGTGTGAGAAGAAGCACTCATTCTATTATAGAAAACTCCTACAGGAGGTGTCTTAGTTAAATCAAGAGTTCCCTTGTATAAAAACCATTCTTCATATGGGAGATTTAAAGCCTCGAATTCTTTTCTTAGTGGTAATACCCATTCCTCATTTTCGTGTATAACATATATTTTTTCCATTGTGTATCAATCCTTTCTTATATATTAAGCTGCGTCCAGCTCTTGTTTATTATTTTCATTATTAAATCCATTAATATCTAGTTCGTTTTCAGTACTTGCAACTAGAAGTGATGCTACTGCTGCACCAGTAACATTTGTCATAGTTCTAATCATATCTACAACAACATCAATTCCTAGAATCATAGCTAGTCCTTCTATTGGAAGACCCAAACTTGAAAGAACTACAGTTGCTGATATTGTAGCTGCTCCTGGCACACCTGCAATTCCAATGGAACTTATAGCTGCTGTTACAAAAAGCAATACATAGTGGGATAAAGTAAGGTCAATATTAAATAGTCTTGCAACGAAGATGGCTACAAGGGTTGGATAAACTCCACCGCCACCATTCATTCCTATGGATGCTCCAAGGGATGCTGTAAAACTAGCAATTCTATCTGAGATTTTTACATTTTCAGTTAATACCCTTATGGTTATTGGAAGAGTACCATAACTACTTCTAGTTGTAAAAGCAACAATTAAAGCTTCTGATATTTTCTTGAAAAATATTAATGGATTTATTCTTGCAATAAGTGCAATCATACTTCCATGTACTAAAGCAATATGGATAAGGCAGCCTAAATACATAGCTATTATAAATTTGGCTAAAGGTAATAATGAAGTTATGCCATATTTAGCCGCTACTGCAACCATCAAACCATATACTCCATAAGGGGTTAATTCTATTATCATTCTTGTTAAACTGAACATTATCTTTGAAAGGGAACTTATAAAATCTTTAACTGGCTTAACAGTTTTAGGGTTTTTGTTGCTTTCTACATTAATTGCAATTGCTACAAGCAGTGAAAATATAATTACTGGAATCATCTTTGCATTTGCCATATCACTTATAGGATTAACAGGAACCATGTCTACTATTACAGCAGAGAACTTAGGAACTTCCTTAGCCTTAAAAGCAGCATCTTTTACAAATTCTATACCAGCACCTAAATCCATAGCTTTTCCTACAATCAAACCTATTGCGGTGGCGAGCACCGTAGTTGCTATTAAAAATCCAATGGATTTTAAACCTATTCTTTTAAGCTTATTTGTATTATCTAAAGTAGTTATGCTAGAAATTAAGGATGCCATAACCAGTGGTATAACAAGCATCTTGATTAAGTTAACAAAAATTGTTCC
>NZ_JAVWDJ010000033.1:12221-43269 GCF_036642255.1 Clostridium sp.
CCACCTCTGAATAAAAATTCAGAGGCAGAAGGTAAAATTCCGCGGTTCCACTCTGGTTAGACATAAAAAATGTCTATCTTTCTCAGGTACTTACATACCCTATCTCTATAACGGGAGAAACCCGGATAAGCCTACTAAATTTCGGTTATCTGCTCACAGGGGCACTTCAACTGCAATCTATCATAAAGCTCTCTCACCCAAGGAGCTCTTCTCTGTCTGTTTCATGCACTTTACTTTTCCTGCTCTAAGCATTTATTAAATCATACTAAAACTATCTGAAATTGATTATAGTGGAGACCTAAACAAAAAGCAAGAGTTTTTCTTAAATAATTTATTATGATAAAGCGCCAAATAAACGGTAGGGATTTATATTGTTAACTTAATCAGTTCAAAATTCCACTCGTTAAAATCTTCATTAATAGCCACTATACAAGCCTTTTCAGAGCATATAACTCCAATAACTCAATCATCTTTTTAACCGTAAAAGTAAAAAAATCTTACCAAGTTAATACCTTAAAACAAGTTTTTATAGCACTTAGAGGGATCATAACTATATTGATATTTTATACTACACCTCTAAAATACAATATTCAGACCTTCACCAAGGAAACCATTTGTTATAATTAATCTAACAAATGTTATTATGATCTTTGGGTTAACACTTGGAGATAAGAAAAATGTAATCTGCGGAAATAACTAGACTGGAGTTTAGTAGTCAAATAAGGATCCAGGGTGTAGTTGTAGTAAAAAACAAAGTATGTAGTAACTCTTACCAAAGAGGGCCTCCAATTACATAAAAAAGGATGTTATTTTATATTACACAGTAAATAAACATCCCCTTAATCTATTGACAGAAATCTATTCTTTCCTCCCACCATGTGAAGACTACCGTTGCACTTGCAGGTAAATCAGGCGTTTCCGGGTTAGATAAGAACATTACAAAGGACCCCCCAGGTGGAAAAATAAACTTTCCAAATTCATCATCACTAATTGTAGTTTCTGAAGGAGCTCTTCTAACAAATGCTTTTACGCCACCTACTGGTTCACTTGTCACATTACTTGCTTGGAACATTAATATTTTGGGTCTTGGTGAAGGGTGAATCGCCGTATTTGATGGTGTTACTATTGGTACCAATATTGGTTGTCCTGGTGGATTACTATTAAACCACACCTGGGCTCTTATTGGTGATGGTCCATTATTTGGAACCAACCAGGAGTAAACGTGCAAGTTAACACCAGAATTCAAGGGATTATATAATCCTGCCCATGCGCTTGTACTATTACTAAATTCTAAAACAGTTGTAGATCCTAAAAAGTATTTCCCTTGTAGGGATAAATATAAAGCGTAGGGCATGCTTGCTACTTGAGTTATTGGATTGGGTAAAAGAATGGTATTCTTGTTATGATTGCAACAGTCCACTATCTAATTACCTCCTAATTTTCTATTATCATTAATGGGTTCTTCCGACCATCCAAAAGCAATTCGCCCTGCTCCAGGTTCATTTGATGGCTCGGCATTTTTAAAAGTAATAATGAAGGATCCTCCAGGAGGAAATATGAATTTACCTTGTTCATCACTGGCAATTGTAACCTCCGAAACCACTCTTCGTTCTAATACCCTATTTCCACTAACTGGTGCTCCAAGAACATTACTTGCTTTAAGCAATTTTACTCTTGGTATCGGCAATGGTCTATAAGCAGTGTTGGCTGGAGTCACTAACTCTGATTCTGTAGGAATACCAGACGGAGCAGTATTAAACCATATTTCAGCTAATAGGGGCTCTTGTCCAATATTAGTAACTGTCCAAACAAAGACAAAAAGATTCACTCCTGAATTAAATGGATTTACTAACCCTGCCCATGCAATATTACCATGTCTAAATTCCAAATCATCTGCATATCCTACAAAGTATTTCCCTTGAAGAGATAAATAAAGAGGATAAGGCATGTCAGCCACTTGAGTTATAGGGTTTGGCAAATAAATTGAATCTCTATAATTATCACAGTTTTTTATTTCAATCACGTCTCCATTTTGAACTTTATTTTGGAAAAACTTCTTCCTAATCATATAATATGTACAAACTATTAGTTTTGTGTGTAAGCATAATTACTAGGGAGGATTCAGAATGGTTACACGGAAACTTGAAAAATATTGAAACTAAAAGCATAAAAGATAAATCAATTCCATACAATGGCTACCTAAGTAACATTGTTAAATAAGTTACCATTTATATGCGTTTATTGATTCTAAAATTGAAGATGTAAAATTTTTCAGAATAAGATATACTTTAATAAAGGTACTAGCACTTAAATTGATATTCATAAATTGTAATTGGGGGATTTACATGTTAAAAAAGAAAATTGCGTTGATTACAGGCACAGTAGGCACGAAAATTACTTTAAAAGAGCAATTAGAGATATACGTTGAGGATTTTGCAAAGGTAGATACCTATGCAATTGATGAAGGAATTACAAAAAAAATAAATGCAGATTTAGTAGTAATTTCAACTGAGCTTATTTACGATGATGCCATAAAATTTATTCAAAATAAATGCCCAATTATTGTTGCTCGAAGGGTAATTAATTATAGTGAAATAGAAAAGTTGTTGTTTATTCCTAGCGGAGAAAATGTACTATTTGTGAATGACTGTGAAGAAACCATAGTAGAATGCATTGAATGGTTAAAAAGGCTGGGCATTAGTAACTATAATTTTATTCCTTATTATCCAGGGTGTAGCTGTAGCGAAAAAATAAAGTATGCAGTGACTCCTGGAGAGGCTTCCCTAGTTCCAAAAATAGTAGAAAAAACAATCGATATAGGACCGAGGCTAATTGATATAACTACTCTTGCTGAAATATTAAAAGCCTTAGATATTTTTGAAGCAAAATGGGATAGCATTTCTAGGATTTATTTAAATAAAATAATTTATATGAGTAAATGCTTAGCAGAAATAACAAGCGAAAAATCTGAGGCATACGATAATACCATGAAAGTAATTGATAGTGTAAATCAAGGCTTACTAGCATTTAACAAGGAAGGAATAATTACAGTTTTTAACGAAAATCTTAAGTTTTTACTTGGGGTAAAAAAAAATAATATCATTGGGAAAAATATAAAGGAAATCATCAGAGACAAAGAAATTCAGGATTTTGTAATGAGTAGCATTGGAAAAGCCTCAAAGGTGCTTGAAATAAGAGGAACAAGAGTTTTAATATCAGCACTTAGTATCATTGAAAATAATATTAAAGTAGTAATTTTCAAGGATTTAAATGAAAATTTGGTTGAAGAAAATCATATTAGAAGGGAAATATTTCAAAAGGGATACTTTGGAAAATATACATTTAAGGACATTATTGGTAACAGTGAAGAACTAGTGAATACAAAAAATATTGCACAAAGGTTGTCAGCTACTGATTTAACTGTGTTAATAGAAGGTGAGAGTGGCACTGGAAAAGAACTTTTTGCATCAGCTATTCACAATGAATCAAAACGAAGAAATAAATCCTTTGTAGCAGTTAACTTCTCTTCTCTCTCTGAAAGCTTAGTTGAAAGTGAACTATTTGGATACGAAGAAGGTGCCTTTACTGGTGCTATAAAAGGTGGTAAACCTGGATTATTTGAACAAGCTGAAGGTGGTACTATATTTCTAGATGAAATAGGAGATATTTCCCCAAGAGTTCAATCTAGGCTTCTTAGAGTGCTGCAAGAAAAGGAGATAATGAGAGTGGGTGGGGATAAAATTATTCCTGTAAATATAAGAATTATTGCTGCCACAAATCAAAATCTTCGAAAGTTAGTGCAGGAGAAAAAATTTAGAGAAGATTTGTATCATAGATTAAAGGTTTTATATTTGAAGCTTCCTTCTCTTAGAAATAGAAAAGAAGACATCTTAACCCTAACAACTCATTTTATCAGAATGGAAGGTAAAGAAAACATAATAATACAGGAAGATGTAAATCAAAAATTATTATCTTATCCTTTCAACGGAAATGTTAGAGAACTTAAAAATACCATAGATTATATGATTGCAGTATGTGATGGCTCTAAAATAACTTTAAAGGATCTCCCAGAGGAGAGCTTCTTTCAAGAACATATTGAGGAAAAAGAAGATAAAAGTTCACTTGAGCCAAGAGAGACAACTTATGAAGAAATTCATGGAAGAGGGGATTTTGTTTTTATTTTAGAATCTTTATATGACTTAAATAAAAGCGGTGAAAAAGGTAGCAGAGCAAAGCTTTTACATAGCCTAAGAGATAAAGGGATTAATTTAAGTGAGCAAATGATTAGAAGCAGACTAAATGAACTTGAAAAGTTAGGTTATATCGAGAAAAAAAGGGGAAGATGGGGAACTACAATTACACCTATAGGAATAACAAAGATAAAAAGTTTGAGGGATTAGAAAACTCTATTGAAAGATTACATTTAAGAAATATTAATGGTTGTTATTGGTTTATATTGGTTGATTATAAATTTATAATCAACCAATTTTACGTCTTACTATAACCAATAAACTATTTCATGTGATAAATTTAAACTTAAAGCTGTAATTTATCTGCGACTTAACTATGTTTCATGTGTTGTAGTTATACTTTCCATAATATTTCTATTGTAATGAACTTTTTAGAGTATTTGGCATGGAACTTGCTACTAATATTTATATAAAAAATAAAAGGGGGGCTATTAATGTCACGAGAAACAAAAAAGAAAAAGGAAATTAGAATGCCACACACCTACGTAATTATTTTTTGTGTAATTTTATTTTGTTGGCTTTTAACATTCCTTGTTCCGGTTGGAAAATATGATACTCATAAGGTTGAATGGCAAACAGAAGAAGGAAAAACAAAATCAAAAACTGTTTTGAAAACGGAAACCTTTAGATATCAATATGACCTTGATGAAAGTAAGTTAAAGACTAATCTAGAGGTTCTAATTAAAGATGATGCAAAATTAAAGGATGCAGGGCTAGAAAAGGGTACAGTACAGGAACTTTTAAAAACTGATGTAACACAATGGGATGAGAATAAGTTAGATGAGGCTGGTCTTACAGAGCCAGTAATTTATGCCTTATATAATGATTCTGTTTATGATACAAGTAGTAAAGCTACAAAACACGCTAATATTTGGGGAACAGAAGATTTTTATGGCTTTGGAGTTTTAAATTATGTGTTTGAAGGATTAGTTACAGGTGATAAATGGGGTTCTGCTGTTGGTATAGTAGCATTTATTCTTGTAATAGGTGGAGCCTTTGGAATAGTAATGAGAACTGGTGCTGTAGATGCAGGTATCCATTCCTTTATTAATGTAACAAAAGGAAAGGAATCATTAGCATTACCACTATTATTCATACTTTTCTCTCTAGGTGGGGCAGTGTTTGGAATGTCTGAAGAGACCATTCCTTTTGCAATGATAGTTATACCTTTCGTAGTAGCCATGGGATATGACTCCCTAGTTGGGGTTAGTATAACCTTCGTAGCAAGTCAAGTTGGTAACGCAACTTCTTGGATGAATCCTTTTGGAATTGCAATTGCACAAGGGATAGCAGGAGTTCCTGTACTTTCGGGTGCTGGCTTTAGAATAGGTCTTTGGATAATTGGAACAGCAGCAGGGGTAGCTTATTTAATGGCTTATGCAAATAAAATCAAAAAGAACCCACAATGTTCTATGGTTTATGAAACAGATAATTACTTTAGAAAAAATGTAGGAGAGCAAAGTAAAAAAGTAGAGTTTAATCTTGGACATAAGCTTGTATTACTTACTATTCTTGGGGTTATTATTTGGATAGTTTGGGGTGTAACTCAAAAAGAATTCTATATTCCAGAAATAGCATCTCAATTCTTTGTTATGGGTCTTGTATCTGGAATAATTGGAGTTATCTTTAACTTAAATGACATGAGGATAAATGATATTGGTTCATCTTTCCAAAGTGGAGCAGCAGACCTTGTAGGTGCAGCCATTGTTGTTGGTATGGCTAAAGGTATTCTATTAGTTCTTGGAGGATCTACTGCTACAGAATTTAACACACTAAATACTATTTTACATGGTGCAGGGAATGCTCTAAGTCAGCTGCCATCAGCAGTGTCTGCAGTATTTATGTATGTATTCCAAACAGTATTTAACTTTTTTGTTCCATCAGGCTCAGGTCAAGCTGCACTAACAATGCCAATTCTTGCTCCATTATCTGATTTAGTTGGTGTATCAAGGCAAGTTTCTTGTTTAGCATATCAACTAGGAGCAGGTTTTGCTGATGCAATCATTCCTACTTCTGCAAGCTTAATGGGAGTGCTTGGTGTGGCTAGAATTGAGTGGACTAAATGGGCTAAATGGCAAATAAAGATGCAGGGTTTCTTCTTTGTTTTTGGAACTATTTCAATTATCGTGGCAGTTCTAATTAATTTTTAAAAAGTACAGATATAAAAGCTAACTGACAGTTTGTAAGCTTTACAAATTTTTGGAGGGAACCAAACAAGGATAAATTTATATAAGAACCAACATTGGTTCCCTTAAGTTTTTAGCGATGCATAAACTAAGCCTTTAATCTTAAGGCTTATAAATGAAGGAAGTTCTTATATTGTATAAATCAATTTTGAACTTGCTTCACAATGTTTTAGATAGGAATAACCTGTCCATTAAATTAATTTCATTAGCAACAAGAGTTGAACAGTATGGGGTGATAATTATGATTAAATTAATTAAAGGTGCTAAAGTTTATAGCCCTGAATTTTTAGGAGTAAAAGACGTTTTAGTGGTTGGAGATAAAATCGGAAAAATAGATGACAACATAAATTTAGGCATAAATAACTATTTAGATATTAAAATAATTGATGGTGAGAATAAAATTTTAGCACCAGGATTTATTGATAGCCATGTTCATATATTAGGTGGTGGTGGAGAAGGGGGTTTTAGCACAAGAACTCCTGAAATAACTTTAACCCACATTACTTCTGGTGGTGTCACAACTGTAGTTGGGTGTTTGGGTACAGATGGCCTAAGCAGAAATATGATTTCACTTGTAGCAAAAGCTAGGGGCTTAGAAGAAGAAGGCATAAGCACCTTTATTTATTCTGGGTCATATAGAATACCTGTAACAACTATTACAGGTGATGTAATGAAGGATATTTTGGTCATTGATAAAGTCATTGGAGTAGGCGAAATTGCTTTGTCGGACCATAGATCTTCCCATGCTTCTATTGATGAAATTAAAAAACTCGTGTCCGATGTAAGAGTTGGGGGAATTTTATCAGGAAAAGCAGGTATAGTAAATGTTCATTTAGGTGATGGAAAAAATATGCTTAATTCCTTATATGAAATAATTCATACCACTGAAATTCCATTCTCACAATTTGTTCCTACCCATATGAATAGGAATCCTTATTTGTTTGAAGAAGGAATAAACTACGCAAAGGAGGGTGGATTCATAGATTTTACTACTAGCTCTGACCCTGTTTTCTGGGAAGAAGGAGAAGTTAAGGCAAGTAGAGGATTAAAAAGATATTTAGATGAAGGTGTATCCATAGAAAAAATTACTTTTTCATCAGATGGACAAGGAAGTCTACCAATGTTTAATGAAAATAAAGAATTTATTGGATTAAGAGTAGGTGAGGTAACATCCTTATTTCGTGAGGTTAGGGATGCCATTCTTGTAGATAAGGTCCCTTTTGAACAAGCTATTAAAGTAATAACCTCAAATCCAGCTACAATCTTAAAGTTAAAGGGTAAGGGTAAAATTGAAGTTAATTATGATGCTGACTTAGTACTTCTTGAGGAAGATACTTTAAATATCCATTCAGTAATGGCAAAAGGACAAATGATGATAGAAAATGGTGAAATAGAAAAATACGGTACCTTTGAGGGGTAGAATCATCTGTACTTTTCAATTAGGCGCCATAAGTAGAGAACTATATTCTTAACTATCCTCAAGGATGCTTATGTAAATAAACAATAGATTTTACTATGAAATAGAAAATTTGAAAGAATAATTAAATATCATTGATTATAAAATCAAGAAGGCTATGCAAATTTTGCATAGCCTTTTTAAAGTTCAATAATTATGATGTGGAGGAAGATAAGGGAATGACATTTTTATTTTTCAAATGAGAAATGATGAAAAAGGCCAATTATTAGTGTTATTTCAATTAATACTACCATTATAAAATTCATGAATTTTATTGGAAAAGCCTACCTAAAATTAATTTTATTAGAATGAAATTTGTAATCGTTGACACTTGTATACAAGTATGGTAGTATATCTGTGAAGGGTTGTATAAGGAATATTCTAAATATACAACCTAATAAAAAAACTATTAATAAAGGTATATTTTCATCAAAGATTCTTAAAAAATATTAACTTAGGGGGATTTATCAATGAAAATTAGTTTAAAGTCATTATCTAAAAGAACTCTAGCAGCTGTTCTAGGTGCGGCAATGCTTACTGGATGCAGTGCAGCAGGTAGCACTAACAGTGGAGAAGTTGCTAAAACAGATGGAAAAGCTATAACAATTAAAGTTGGTACAGTTGTAGCAGCAACTCATCCTATGAACGTTGCATTAAAAGAAACATTTAAGCCTATGGTTGAAGAAAAATCTGGTGGCAAAATTAAAGTTGAAATCTATGAAGGCGGCGTCCTTGGTGGAGAAAAAGAACTTTGGGACAGTGTTAGAAATGGTAACGTTGAAATGACAGCTATAGGTACAGTAATGTGGAATGAAGTTGATAAAATGTCTATTCCGGATTGGCCATTCCTATTTAGAGATTTAGAACATGCAAAAAAAGTTTATACAGGTGAAATCGGAGAAGAAATGGCTAAAGCTGTAGAAGAAAAGGCTGGTGTACATTTCATGTCATGGCATCCAAACGGAGTAAGAGTATTTAGTAGTAATAAAACAATTAGCTCATTAGATACTTTTAAAGGTATGAGATTAAGAATGCCAAATAACCCTATACACATTCAAGTTGGTAAACTTTTAGGTGCAAACGTAACTCCATTACCATTAGGAGAAGTATTTACAGCTTTAGAACAAAAGGTTGTTGATGGACAAGATAATCCGCTTTCAACATTCAGAAATGAAGGATGGTTTGAAGTTCAAACTGACATATTTGAATCTAATCACATGGTAGCTTCTTTAGAGTTAATTGCTAGTGATAAGTTAATGAAGAGCCTAAGTGAAGATCAACAGAAAATAATTGAAGAAGCTTCACTAAAAACTTCTGAAGAATCATGGAAATTATATGCAAATAGCCTTGAAGCAGACAAAAAATTCCTTCAAGAGAACGGCATTAAATTTACTACTCCAAGTGATGCTGATAGAGCAAAATTAATTGAGATAGTGCAACCTGTATACGACGAACTATACACAAAATACCCATGGGCTAAAGAAATGGTTGAGAAAATTAGAAACGTAAAATAGCCTAAGGTAATTAAGGAGGAAAAGGCATGAATAATGCTTTGAATAAATTATTTAAATCCATTGAAGTACTAATGGCCATCATGTTGGGCGGTATGATAGTACTTGTATTTATGAACGTAATTCTTAGATATTTCTTTAATTCTGGAATTACATGGTCTGAAGAAATGGCTAGATATTTGTTCTTATGGTTGACTTTCATAGGTGCCATCGGAGCAATGAGAGATAATGCTCACTTAGGTGTAGATACAATAATTAAAAGACTTAAACCTAAAACACAAAAGGTAGTATATATATTTGGTCAACTTATTACCCTAGCGATTATGATAATGCTAGCACAAGGTAGTTTTAATTTGACATTGATCAATTTAGACAGTAAGGCTTCTGCCACTAATCTTCCGATGTATTTAGTGTATGGTATCGGAATTGTTGCCAGTGTATGTATATCCCTTAATATCCTTTCTAATATATACAAGGCAATATTTGTAGAGGGTGCTATGGAGACTCTAATACAATTACAAGAATCTGAAGAAGAAGCATTAGTAGAAAATGAAGATGTAAAAGGAGGTAAGAAATAATGGCAATGGTAGTATTCATAGTATCCTTGTGTTTTGCTATGGCCATAGGGATTCCAATTGCATTTTCACTTTTATTCAGTGGTGTAGCTATGATGGTTCACCTAGATGTATTTAACACACAGATACTTGCTCAAAACTTAATTAGTGGTGCAGATAGCTTTGCCATGATGGCGGTTCCTTTCTTCATGTTAGCAGGAGACCTGATGAATTCAGGAGGACTAACAAAACGTATCGTTAAGTTTGCGCTAGTTGCTGTTGGACATATTAGAGGTGGACTTGGTTATGTTGCTATTCTTGCAATTATAATGTTTGCTAGTCTTGTTGGTTCTGCTGTTGCAAGTACAGCAGCGCTGGGAGCTATATTAATTCCTATGATGGTGAAGGCTGGTTATGATAGAGACAGATCAACAGCACTTATTGCCTCTGGAAACCTATTAGCCCCTATAATTCCACCAAGTGTTCCAATGATATTCTTTGGAGTAACAGCAGGAGTATCTATTAGTAAACTGTTTATGTCAGGAATTGTGCCAGGAATAATTATTGCTATTGCATTAGCTATTACTTGGGGCATTGTTTCTCGCAAGGATAAAGCACAGGTTTTACCAAAAAGCAGCTTAAAAGAATTATTTAAGGCAGCCATAGATGCAATATGGGCGCTTATGATGCCTCTTATAATCATTATCGGTATGAGGGGGGGGATTTTTACCCCAACTGAAGCCGGCGTAGTTGCTGTAGTTTATTCCTTATTCGTAGGATTCTTCGTTTATCGTGAGCTGACTTTAGAAGCGCTTTATAAATCTTTGGTTTCCTCTGCAAAAACTACCAGTGTAGTAATGTTCCTTGCAGCTGCAGCCATGGTATCAGCATGGTTAATGGCTATTGGAAATATTCCAGGATTGGTATCAGATATTCTTCAACCATTTATAGGAAATAAGATTCTTCTAATGCTGGTTATCAATCTTATAGTTGTATTAGTAGGTACTGCAATGGACGTAAACCCTACAATATTAATACTTACACCAGTATTAATGCCAATTGTTAAACAAGCAGGTATAGATCCAGTTTACTTCGGACTTGTGTTCGTTATAAACAACGTTATAGGCTTGTTAACACCTCCAGTAGGAACAGTTCTCAACGTTGCCTGCGGAGCAGGAAAAATCAGTATGGAACGGCTTATTAAAGCAATCATGCCTTTCTTTATTGTAGAGTGTGCAATTTTATTATTGTTCATTCTATTCCCACAAATTGTAACAATACCTTTAAAATTTTTAACTCAATAATATAAGATTTAAAGTCAAACTGGTGTCTTCTTTTGTAGCTTGCATAATTCAGGTTACAAAAGAAGGAACAGCTTATGAAGTATTAATGCATAAAATTATAACAGTTAAGCCTTAACATAATATCTTGTATAAGATAGTGCTTCTGTATATGTTGATTGCAAAAGTGGTATAAATGTTTTTATAACTTTTGTAACAATAAATAAATTCGGTCATTACGGAAAAGTTTTATAAATCTGTGCCATTGGATGTTAATACATTGAAGACATAAGATTGGTGATAAGCTTTCCTTGTATATATTAACGATAGGAATAAAAGGATTGCAAAGTTTAGGATAATGTTACAACGAAAAGGAACTTAGAATTTGTAACTTTATGGGATTAAAAGCATTTGCCACTAAGTAAGCCTTAAGAAACATATTGTAAAAATCGTTAAAATAACAACACAATTAAAAAGGAGTATAATTATGAAAGCTATAAAAGTAATAAAACCTGGTGATATACAAATAGTAGAAGAGGAAATGCCTAAGATTACAAATCCTCACCATGTACTTGTAAAAGTAAAGGCCGCAGGGATTTGCGGATCAGATATTAGTATCTACAAAGGAACTTCTCCAGTGGCAACTTACCCAAGAGTAATTGGTCATGAGTTTGCTGGTGAAGTTGTAGAAATTGGTTCGGAAGTAAATAACGTACAGATAGGAGACCATGTGTCAATTAACCCTGTTACTAGCTGCGGAACATGCCCTGCGTGTAGAAAAGGAAGAAGTAACGTATGTGCTAGTCTAGCAGTTATAGGTGTGCATAGAGATGGTGGATTTAGAGAATATGCTGTAGTACCAGAAAACAATGCAATTAAGATTTCTAAGGATATTCCATGGAATCAAGCAGGAATTGTTGAACCATATACTATTGCTGCACAAGTTGTTACTAGAGGAAATATACAATCTGGGGATAATGTATTAATCCTTGGCTGTGGCCCAATTGCTTTAACAATCCTTCAAGTTTCTAAGATGTTAGGTGCAAAATGTATTATGAGTGATATTGTAGATGGAAGGCTTGAAAGAGCAAAAGAATTTGGAGCTGATTTGGTAATTAACTCTGTCACTGAAGATATAAAAGAGAAAGTTATGGAAGCTACTAATGGCTTTGGGGTGGACGTAGCTATTGATGCAGCTTGCGTAGGAATTACCTTACAACAAGCTGTAGCCTGCACTGGAGCCGCTGGAACTGTTGTGACTATGGGCTTCTCTGATAAACCATCAAACATTCCAGAGCTAGCTATCACAGCAAAAGAGTTAGATATTAAAGGTTCAAGATTAAACAATAATATGTTCCCAAAAGTAGTTGAATGGATTGAATCAGGAAAGATTGATAATAGCAAAATCATTACAGACAGCGTTAATTTCAATGATGTGCTAGCAGGTTTTGATAAGATTAAAAATGACCCAGAGAACACCTTAAAGGTTATTTTAAACTTCGATTAATCAATATCTAATGAGAATAAAAGCATACTAAAGAAAAAGTTTAGAGCACTGGTCTTAATTGACAATATAAGGATATTTTGATATGTTTGAAACTGTGATGGTATACTAGCATGGCGGATTTAGAGTATGGCTTATTTTTATCTATCCTTAGTGTAGTTGCCAATACAACGTGAATTTAGAAATATTATTAAAATATATATGTAGATAAAACAAACATATGGTATGACAGTCTGCATTAGACAAGTGAAGGGGAGAATTTAATTGAATATGGAAGTATTAGATAAAATAAAAGGTGAGTCGGCTAGAGATTATGTTTTGAGGGTTTTAAAGTACAATATCCTTCACATAAATCTTAAGCCAGGTCAAAATATTAGCGAAAATGAGATTGCTGAAGAACTTAGTGTAAGTAGAACTCCAGTTAGGGAAGCTTTTATAAGATTATCACAAGAAGAACTACTTGAAATTTACCCACAAAAGGGTACCAGTGTTTCTTTAATTAACATGGAACTAGTTAGTGAAGGTAGATTCGTAAGAAAGACTCTGGAGAAGTCTATTGTAAGAATGGCATGTATTGATTTTTGGAGTGAAGAGCTTGTAATGGAATTAGAAGAAAACATGAACATGCAAGAATTTGTTGTAAGTAGAAATAATCTATTAAAACTTATGGATTTAGATGAAATTTTTCATAGAATCATCTTCAAATATTGTAAAAAAGAACGTACTTGTTCCTTGGTTGAGGGACTCAGCAGTGATTTTTATCGTATAAGAATGCTAAGAGTAAAGTCTAATTCAGATTTAGATGAGATTCTTGCTCAGCACAAGGAAATAATGAATTCTATAAAAGAAAGAGATGCTGAAAGAGCTGAAAAAGCAATGGATATGCACTTAAGTAGCGTTAAGTCCGATCAAGAAGTAGTAAAAAGAGATTTTCCTCATTTTGTTAAATAGAACAATACTCATATATCTATTATTTTGAACAGTATGATAGTGAAAAATATATTAATATAAAAAGGCAGGGATAGAGACATGAAAATGACCTTAAGATGGTTTGGAAGTAAACACGACAGCGTAACTTTAAAACAAATCAGACAAATTCCTGGTTGCGTAGGAGTTATTACAACACTTTATGATACAAAACCTGGTGAAGTTTGGAGCAAAGAAGCCATCAGAGCCATGAAAGAAGAAGTGGAAGCAGCAGGGTTAGAAATTAGCGGTATTGAAAGTGTAAATATACATGATGATATTAAAATTGGTATTCCTTCAAGAGATGAATATATTGCTAACTATATAGAAACTCTTACAAACTTAGGTGAAGAAGGCATTAACTTAGTATGCTACAACTTCATGCCTGTGTTTGATTGGACAAGATCTAACTTGGCTAAGGAGAGACCTGACGGAGCTACAGTTTTATCTTATGATCAAGAGCTTATCGACGAAATAGATCCAACTAAGATGTTTGAACAATTAGATGCTAATTCTAATGGATTTACAATGCCTGGTTGGGAACCTGAAAGACTTGCAAGAGTTAAAGAATTATTTGAAATGTACAAGGAGATAGATGAAGAAAAGTTATTTGAAAATCTTGTGTACTTTTTAAAAGCTATTATGCCAACTTGTGAAAAATACGGGATTAAAATGGCGATTCATCAAGACGACCCAGCCTGGTCTGTGTATGGTCTGCCAAGAATTATAAATAATAAGAAAAACATTCAAAGAATGTTAGATGCAGTTCCAGTGGTGAACAACGGCTTAACATTATGTACAGGGTCATTAGGTTCTAATCCTAATAATGACATTCCAGATATGATTAGAAGCTTTAAAGGTAGAATTCATTTTGGACATGTTAGAAACGTTATTCATTTAGCACCAGGTAAATTTGATGAGGCAGCTCACCTTTCTTCGGACGGATCCTTAGATATGTATGAAATCATGAAAGCTTTCCATGAAATTGGTTTAGAAGGTCCAATTAGACCTGACCATGGCAGAATGATTTGGGACGAAGTTGCAATGCCTGGATATGGATTATATGACAGAGCATTAGGAGCAACATACTTAAATGGTCTATGGGAAGCAATAGATAAAGCATCAAAGTAAAGTAACTAAGAAAATTATAGAATATTGCCTATCTCTAAAGTGTCGCATAGTGTAAGTAGACTAAAGTTTTCTTGCAAAAGCTTCAATAGAGATAGGCATTTAATAAATATAGGTAAGCATAATGGAAGAAAGAGGGGGACGAAATGAAATTAAATGCTAAGGAATTAAATAATGTCTCTACATGGGAAAAAGCAGGATTTAAACTTCCTAAATTTAACCTTGAAACAGTAAAAGCAAATACTATGTCAAATCCTAACTGGATACACTTTGGTGCTGGTAATATCTTCAGAGCCTTTACAGCAAATGTGCAACAAAACATTTTGAATGAAGGTAAAAGTGATAAAGGAATCATTGTAGCTGAAGGATTTGATTATGAAATTATAGAGAAAATGAACAAGCCTCATGATGAATTAAGTCTTCTTGTTACTTTGAAAGCTAATGGAACCATTGAAAAAACAGTGGTAGCAAGTATTGTGGAATCTTTAATGGTGGACTCACATAGCGAACCAAACTGGAATAGATTAAAAGAAATTTTCGTAAATCCTAGCCTTCAAATGGTGAGTTTTACAATCACTGAAAAAGGATATAGCTTAGTTAATGCTAAAGGTGAGTATTTTCAAGCAGTGGAAGAGGACTTCAAA
This sequence comes from Clostridium sp., assembly GCF_036642255.1. Classification (GTDB taxonomy): domain Bacteria; phylum Bacillota; class Clostridia; order Clostridiales; family Clostridiaceae; genus Clostridium_J. The sequence continues at coordinate 27,701 of NZ_JAVWDJ010000033.1, forward strand.
AATGGTCCAAAGTCTCCAGTAAGCTATATTGGCAAGTTAGCTTCCCTTGTTTATGAAAGATATATAAATGGAAAAACACCATTGGCACTAGTAAGCATGGACAACTGCTCGCACAATGGGACCAAGCTTTATAATGCAGTTAATACCTTCGCTAAAAAATGGATAGAAAATGGTGTGGGAGAACAAGGCTTTGAGACATATATCAATGATCCAAAATCAGTTTCTTTTCCTTGGAGCATGATTGATAAAATTACTCCTAGACCTGATGGCAGCGTTAGAGAAATGCTTTTGAAAGATGGTTTTGAAGACGTTGATGATATTATAACATCAAAAAATACTTATGTTGCTCCTTTTGTAAATGCTGAAGAGCCCCAATATTTAATAATAGAAGATTTATTTCCAAATGGAAGACCTAACCTAGAAGAGGGTGGGGTAATATTTACTGACAGAGAAACTGTTGACAAAGTTGAGAAGATGAAGGTTTGTACTTGTCTTAATCCCATACACACAGCTCTTGCAATATATGGTTGCCTATTAGGTTACAACTTAATTTCTAAAGAAATGCAAGATTCAGAACTAAAAGCTCTTGTAGAAAAAGTTGGTTATGTTGAAGGGCTACCTGTAGTTGTAAATCCAGGCATAATTGATCCTAAAGCCTTTATCGATGAAGTGCTTCAAGTAAGAATCCCAAATCCATTTATGCCTGATACGCCACAAAGAATTGCAACTGATACTTCTCAAAAATTGGGTATTCGTTTTGGTGAAACTATAAAAGCTTATATAGGAAGAGAAGATCTAAATGTTACTAGCTTAAAGTTAATTCCACTCGTTTTAGCTGGATGGTGCAGATATTTAATGGGTATCGATGACAACGGAAATAAAATGGAGTTAAGTCCTGATCCACTACTAGAAGAAGTAGCACCAAAGGTTGCAAATATTGCACTTGGTGATATTGGACCTTTCACCACTCAACTTAAACCTATTTTATCAAACGCTGCAATTTTTGGAATTGATTTATATGAAGCGGGATTAGGCGAAGTTGTGGAATATTACTTTGCCGAGTTAGTAACAGGTAAGGGTGCAGTAAGAGAAACTTTAAAGAAATACTGTAATGCTTAAATCTAAAGTATGAGGTGTAAATTATGAAAAGATTACAAGTGATTCAAAAGATATGTGAATATGGAATAGTTGCTGTTATTAGAGCAACATCTAAAGAAGAAGGAATAAAAATTGCAGATGCAGTTAAAAAAGGTGGAGTTAAAGCACTTGAAGTCACAATGACTGTGCCTGGAGCTATAGATATAATTAAAGAATTATCTGAAGTATATAAGGATGATGAGGAAGTACTTATTGGTGCAGGAACTGTTCTTGATCCAGAAACTGCAAGAGCTTGCATATTAGCAGGGGCGAAGTATATTGTAAGTCCAAGTTTAAATGCAGAAACTGTAAAGCTATGTAACAGATATAGAGTAGCAATTATGCCAGGAATTATGACAGTAAAGGAATCCATTGAAGCACTAGAGTTAGGTGTAGAGGTGTTAAAGGTATTTCCAGGAAACGCTTTTGGTCCCTCAATCATAAGCTCTTTAAAAGGACCTCTACCACAAGGTAATTTTATGCCAACTGGGGGAGTATCTCTTGATAATGCGAAAGACTGGATTAAAGCTGGTGCCGTAGCAGTAGGGACTGGCGGAGAACTCACTAGAGGAGCAAAAGATGGAAACTATGAACTAGTAACTGAAACTGCTGCTAAATTTGTTGAAGCGGTAAGAAAAGCGAGAGAACAAAAATGATTAGATGCAACATCAAATAAAGGTAAGAAAGTTTGTACTACGAAGGAAAATGCTCTAAAATTTTAGGAGGTAATAACATGGGAAAATTTATAACATTTGGCGAAATTATGCTTAGACTTGCACCAGTTGGTTTTGAAAGATTTTTACAATCAAAAGAATTTGGTGTTGTTTACGGCGGAGGAGAAGCAAATGTAGCAGTGTCCCTTTCTAATTATGGAAAAGATGCATATTTTGTAACAAAATTACCAAAACATGAAATTGGTCAATGTGCAGTAAATGAGCTAAGACGATATGGTGTAGATACTAGCATGATTGTAAGAGATGGGGAAAGAGTAGGAATTTACTACTGTGAAAAAGGAGCATCTCAAAGACCATCTAAGGTAATTTACGATAGAGCACACTCAGCTATAGCAGAAGCTAATAGGGATGATTTTAATTGGAAAGAAATATTTATGGATGCACATTGGTTCCATTTCACAGGAATAACTCCTGCACTTTCAGAGGAATGTGCAGCAATAACTTTAGATGCAGTTAAAGCAGCAAAAAAAGCTGGTGTTACAGTAAGCGTAGATTTAAATTTCAGAAAAAAACTTTGGAGTAGTGAAAAAGCTGGCCAAGTTATGGGTGAGATTGTTAAATACTGTGATGTAGTAATAGCAAATGAAGAGGATGCAGAAAAAGTATTTGGAATTAAAGCAGAGGGAACTGACATTACTGGGGGAACTTTAAGTGATGAAGGTTACAAGAATGTTGCAAAGCAGCTTACAGAAAGATTTGGGTTAAAGTACGTTGCAATTACCCTTAGAGAAAGTTTCTCTGCCTCTGATAATGGCTGGTCTGCTATGCTTTATGATGGAGAAAACTTCTACAACTCAAAAAAATATAAAATGCATATAGTAGATAGAGTTGGTGGTGGAGATTCCTTTGGCGCAGGACTTATATACGGTTTAACTTCAGGATATTCCAATCAAGAAGCTCTTGAATTTGCTGTAGCTGCTTCTTGTTTAAAGCATACTATAGAAGGAGATTTTAACCTTGCTTCTGTAGATGAAGTTGAAACTCTTATGAATGGTGATTCATCAGGTAGGGTTCAAAGATAAATAGGAATATGTAACCTTTGGGGAAAGGGTGTTTTTTAGCTTGTTTCTTCGAGAGTCCATAGTACTCATTACCATCCCAATGAGTTAAAGATTTTAGCAGCAATTAAGAACTTCTTATAATACTTAACTAGTGAAAATTCAACCCCTTAGAAATTTTCATTTAAAGTACTTATAAAAATATATAAAAAACAACAGGAGCTATTTATGTAAGATATTACTTAGATAGCTCTTTTTAGTTTTTAAAATATCACTTGATGCCATTAAATAAATGAAGCATCAAAGAAATTTTCTTTGTCAATAGATTTATACAGAATCAATCAAAGATAATCACCCTTTTATAGAGCTTTCTCCATAAGACTTAATATTTATTACCAAAAGACTTAGAGAACCAAGATGATTTCATTGATAATTTAACTGTTAACTTCAATTCCTAAGTATAAGTAGTAAAGAGTCTTTTCATAAAAATTTAAATGAAAAGATAAATTTTAAATAACAGAGGGACTTTTGGTAAAAGTCTTCGTATTATCACAGGATTATGAATCTAAAAGAGTAATAAATTATCGATAAACTGGCTAACATTATTAAATGAGTAGCATATTATAAACTATGTACGAAAAGATATCCATTATAGTTATACTTTAAATTACTGAGACTTATTTTTCTAATTAGGTTACTATTGATTAAAGATTAAACGCCAACTTAATTATTAGGAAGTTAAAGGCAGTAATAATCGTAAGCCGAAAGTATTTAAATGAATATTAAAAGGTAAGTTAATAAATTGTTATTTTACAAATTTTATTATATAATTAAAACAGTAAATTATTATAGAAGATAAAAATAGTCTTGTACTTAATAGTGCAGAGATTATTTTTTTAATAGCTCTTGGAGTTAATTTGGAGGAGTTAATATGGACAAGAAGGATTTTTCGAATTGGGGAGATGAAATTTGGTCAACGGTTCAGGATGCCTTAAATTCTAGGGATTTTACTAGGCTTAAGGAAGAAATTAAGTATACTGCAGAAAACACTTTAAATGAAGTAAGAAGAAATTTTAAGGTAGATTATAATGAACCAAAGGATAAATTTGATTACACAAAACAAGGGCCAAGTACAAATCAAGGTACTGGCAATTATCAAAATACAGGTGCTCATCAGGGCACTGGAACTTATCAAAATGGTTATAAAAACACTTATCAAGGTACAGGTACTTACAAAAATCCGCATGCCATGTCCAACATTTACAATAAGTCTGTGATACAAATTTCTAAGAAACCAGCTGGAAGTGTTTCAAGCATATTATATATGGTATTTGGTTTTCTAGGAACTGGACTCTTTGGTGGTGGGCTGATAGCTTATGGTGTTGTTAATACTTTCCTAAGTACTTCTTCAGCAATTTCTGGTGTTGTTCTTGGGAGTTTGTCTGTGCTTTTTGGTTCTAGCACCCTAGTGGGTTTAAAAGGCATTAAACTTAGAAAAAGAGTAAACCGCTTTAACAAATATGTAAGACTACTTGGAAGTCGTAGCTTCTGCACAATTAAGGAACTGGCTTCTCATATTGGAGAATCAGATAAGTTTGTGGCGAAAGACTTAAGAAAAATGATTGACTTAGGAATGTTTCCTCAAGGGCACATCGATGAGGCGAAAACCAGTCTCTTGTTAAGTCATGAAGTGTATGATCAGTATTTAAAGGCACAAGAGTCCTTGAAACAGCGTGAGCAAGAAGAAATGAAAAAGAAAAGAGAAGAAGAAGAAAGGGCAAAAGACCCTTCTCAAAAAGAAATGAGAGAAACAATTGAAAGTGGCAAAAATTATATTATGCAGATTAGAGAAGCTAATGATGCCATACCAGGAGAAGAAATTTCAAGGAAGTTAGACAGATTAGAGATGATTACAGAAAAAATATTTAACTATGTAGAAAAGCATCCTGAACAACTTCCAGAACTTCACAAGCTAATGAATTATTATCTTCCTATTACATTAAAGTTGGTAAATGGCTATAAAGACCTCGATGCCCAACCAGTTCAGGGAGAAAATATAATGAATGCTAAAAATGAAATAGAAGATACCTTAGACACCATAAGTGGTGCCTATGAAAAATTATTAGATGATTTGTTTCAGGATATAGCATTTGATATTTCTTCTGATATTTCAGTATTAGAGACAATGCTTTCTAAAGAAGGCTTAAGAAAAAGCGATTTTAAAAAGTAAGATAAAAGGAGGACTACATAGTGAGCAATGAAATGAAAGATGGAATAAATGAGATGCCAACCTTAACTTTTGAACCTTTTGAAGAAGAGACCACTGTAATTAAAGTAAAAGAAGAAAAAAAGCAGGCTCCAGCATTAGATGATAGCTTTTTAACCGATGAAGAAAAGAAGATGGTGGAGGAATTTGCATCAAAAATTGATATAACAAATTCCAATATGATTCTCCAATATGGAGTAGGATCTCAGAAGAAAATAGCTGATTTCTCTGAGTCAGCATTAAATAATGTAAAAACAAAAGATTTGGGAGAAATAGGTGGCATGCTTTCTAATGTAGTATTAGAGCTAAAGAACTTTGATACTACAGAAGAGAAAAATGGCTTCTTAGGATTTTTCAAGAAAAGTGCAAATAAGTTAACTGCCATGAAAGAAAAATATACCAAGGTAGAATCAAATATCAATAAGATTTGCAATGTGTTAGAAAGTCATCAAATGCAGCTTTTTAAGGATATTGCCATCCTTGATAAGATGTATGAACTTAATAAGGTTTATTTTAAAGAACTTTCAATGTACATTTTGGCAGGAAAAAAGAAACTTGAAAAATTACAGGCAGAGGAACTACCTGCATTGGCACAAAAGGCCAGTTTAAGTGGACTTCCAGAAGATGCACAGGCAGTTAATGATTTTTCAGCTTTGTGTAATAGATTTGAGAAGAAAATTCATGATTTGGAGTTAACAAGAATGATTTCTATTCAAATGGCTCCACAAATTCGCCTTGTGCAAAATAATGATACATTGATGTCTGAAAAAATTCAGTCTACAATTGTTAACACTATTCCACTTTGGAAAAGTCAAATGGTATTGGCACTCGGAGTGGCTCATTCTACTGATGCAGCTAGAGCACAACGTGAAGTTACAGATATGACCAATGAGCTTCTACGTAAGAATGCAGAAACTCTTAAAATGTCAACCATAGAAACTGCAAAAGAATCCGAGAGAGGAGTTGTGGATATTGAGACATTACGTATAACTAATGAATCTTTAATCTCAACCCTTGACGAGGTAATGCGTATTCAAATTGAAGGAAGAGAACAACGAAAAGCGGCTGAGATGGAACTTAACCATATTGAAGAAGAGTTAAAGAAGAAGCTTCTTAGTTTAAGAGGATAGATGATAGATTAAATAATAAAGGTGCGAGAGATTGGCTCTTCGCACTTTTTTCATTGTGGTGAAATTTAAGGGGTTAACAAAGTTTATACTATTGTATTTGTAAGGTTCTTAAACTTTTTATAAATATTAATGTGCTATTGCAATTACAGTTATATAATTATAAAAAAAATCCACTGGATGATGTAAAAAAATTTATTAAGTAATGGCGTCTACACACGATAATCATAAAGCGTAGATTTCTAAACAACTTTAACGTTTTAAAATTTAGGAAACTCACAAAGAATACCTTATTTAAGAGTGCTTTAAAGATTACTAAAGGGGGATGAGGCATATGAGTATAAATTTAATAGCATATTGGAGAAATTGGGTGAAAAATAATGAAGATATTTCTATTACAATAGATGGCTATATATTAAAATATTCAATGGTTAATCAATTTAGTAATGTAGGTGTACGAAACTGGGTATGTTGCATTTCTAAAAAGAAACTCTATTCCTTTATTAAGTATTTACTATTACCCTCTGTTATTATAACTAAGTACATTGGAATAGAAGAGCAAGAGGTATATTTTGATGTATGCGATTATGATGAAGCTATACAAATATTAGAGTTTTCTGAAGTTAAAGGATATGAAAAAGCTATAGAAACTTTTAGTATTTGGTTTGAAGAGATAGAAGAATTAGAGGAAAAAGATTTAGATTTTGAAAACTTAAGAAGTTTCATCAATAAAGTTTCTTTGGAAGTAGAATATAGTCATGGGCTATATCTTGAGTTAGAGCTATTTGAGAATATAAGGTCTGTGGGTAAAACTTTAATAAAGGAATATGAAGCCGAAGGTACGTTAGCTATATTAGAAAATATAATGGAATTAAGTAAGGAAAAAACAGCGAATTTATTTGAAAACTTTGATGAAAATGAATTTATGCTAAAAAAAATAACTACCTTACTCAATGAAAGATTTAAATAAAAAAGAGATTGATATTCATAATTCCCGATGTTTTAAAAAGAGCAAAGTAGGAATTAAAATGAAAAAGTGTTGATATCTCAAAATAAGATAAACCTATATTATAGAGCTAAAAAGGATGCCCAAATATGGGTGTCTTTTTTTATCCAATAAATCTATAAGAGGATTCAAAAAGGATTAATGAAAATATTAATATTGAGTTATATAAATCAAAGCTTGATAAAAACTTTTATATCATGTCTTTAAATTATAATAACAAGAAATAAAAATATATTGATATAATAAGTATATGGTAAAATTGAATAAATACGTTAGTCAACTAAGGATTTAAGAAGTAAAGAGTTAGATGTTTTATTATGAGTTTCATCTATTCATCAGAAATTCAAGATTTAGATAGGAGAATTCATATATAATTATAGAAAAGAAGTAAGAGTAGTTGTGTTAAAAGGTGATGACATTCTTATGGTGAGTATCAATAAATATAGTTATAAATTTTTAGACAGTGAAGCAAATAAAAAATAAAGTCTTAAGGATATTTTGAACGAGAAGTTAAAGAAGAATCAGAATATAATACAATATGTTAATGATAAGATAATGGTTTTAATTAATAGAAAACTAAATGAACGGAGTGATTAATATTTCATCAACATTTTATACAAAACAAGAAATTTGTAATTATCTAGTTGCTTATCAACATTTAAGTGATGATTCAATACTTCAAACTAATGATAGTATTATAGAATTTATTCGTAACGCTGGGTGTATTCAGTATGACCCTCTAAATGTTGTAGGTCGAAATACTGATTTGGTATTGCAATCTAGATGTAGAAGTTATATAAAAGGGGATATTGAAAAATATCTTTATTCAGATAGGGCACTTTTTGATGTTTGGGATAAAAATATGTCTATATGCTACGTAAGTGATTGGCCATACTTTGAAAGATTTAGAAAAAGATATTTGAAGTGGTGTGACGAACATAAAGATACCATTGATATGATAACTCACTATTTGCAAATTAATGATTTTGCATGTTCTTCAGATTTTCCCTTTGAAGAAAAAGTAGATTGGCATTATGGACCGCAAAGACTTGCAAAAGCTGCCTTAGAGTGTATGTGTTACGCTGGCCTTGCTGTGGTTCATCATAAAAAGGGAACACGAAGATATTATGGTCTAGCCGAAAAGTACATATCACAAAATTTTTATAATATGCCTGATCCAAACAATATAGATGAAGAATACTATAAATGGGGTATCCTTCGTAGAATTAATAGTATAGGTGTATTATGGAATAAACCCAGCGATGCTTGGCTTGGCATTGTTGGACTAAAAAGTGAGCAGCGTAATAGGGCCTTTACTGCATTACTCAGTGATAGGAAAATTTCCGAAATTATAGTTGAAGGTGTGAAACATCCTTTATATATAGCAAATAAAAATCTTGAATTACTGAAAACATCATTAAAGAACCCTATTAAAAGTAGTTATGCTAGAATCCTTGCACCACTAGATAACTTACTTTGGGATAGGAAATTAATCAGTGAATTGTTTGACTTTGACTACAAATGGGAAGTATACACTCCTGTTGCAAAGCGAAAGTATGGCTATTATGTTTTACCCATTCTATGTGATAACAAATTAATTGCAAGAATTGAGATGGAAACAGATAAAAATAGTAATACACTGATTGTTAAAAACTTCTGGCCTCAAGATGAAATGGATACTTCAAAATATAGAGAAGCTCTAATTGTTGGTATAAATAACTTTAAAGAATATAATCTTTGTTCAGAAGTAGTAATTTGTTGCGGTATATAGGTACAAAAAGCATCGGATGTGACTTTGTTTTTAATGGTATGTGTAAATCTTAAATAATGCAGTGACTAAAACTTATAAAACACTTTATCATAAATAGTCTTCACTCATAGGAAAATGGGTAAAAAATTCGATTTTTAAAGAAACCTAGTAATGTTAATCATTACTAGGTTTTGTTTTAATAAAAAAGTTGTCTAAACGTCAAATTACTAAAAAGGGAACAAATATGAAAAAATTTATACTTTCCCTGAGATTCATAACATAAGAGGTTCAATATTAAACATAGGTAAGAAGTGACTAAGATACATTTTTGAAAATCACCAAATATAAAAATATTTATAAAAAAATTCACACTGTATGCAAATAAAATCTATATATGGAAATACTTAATGTGATAAGTCTAAGTTAGATAATGTGAAAGGGCGGTGAAATACCTGCAATTTAGCAGGTGATGGGATGATGGATTACAGCAAATATAATCTGGACAGAGAAAAATTGGAGAAACTGGAACAATACATTGATGGGCTAGAAAGAAAAGAAGGAGCACTTATAAATATTTTACATGAAGCTCAAGATTTATTTGGATATCTTCCTGAAAATCTACAATTATTTGTTTCTAGAAAACTAGGGGTTACTGCAGCCAAAGTATTCGGAGTTTCAACCTTCTACTCTTATTTTACTATGGAACCAAGAGGTAAACATACTATCAATGTATGCATGGGCACTGCGTGTTTTGTAAAGGGTGCTGATAAAGTTTTAGAAGAATTTAGAAAGCAACTTAACATTAAAGAGGGCAAAAATATGAGTGAGGATGGTATATTCTCACTGGATTCTTTAAGGTGTGTAGGGGCTTGTGGCCTTGCGCCAGTTGTTCTTGTAGATGGAAAGGTATTTGGAAGAGTAAAAGTTGAAGATGTTTCTAAAATCATAAGTGAATATAAAGAAGTTAGGGAAGTAAGTGAAGTTAAGGAAATTTAGAATTTTTGATTGGAGGGAAGAACATGACTAAAATTAAATCTCTTGAAGAACTTACAGTTTTAAGAGATAAATTTAAACATAGTGTAATTAATCGAAACTCTGACGCTGCAGAGCATAAAAGTATTGATGGTTTCAAAAAAGAGTTGCTTATTTGTGGGGGAACAGGTTGTCAAGCATCTGGAGGAGTAGATGTTTTAGGAGTTTTAAAAGATGAAGTACATAAAAGGGGATTAGAGAAGGAAGTAAACGTTATAAAAACAGGATGTTTTGGTTTTTGTGAAAAAGGGCCAATAGTAAAGGTAGTACCTGATAATACCTTTTACATAGAAGTTGATAAAGAGAAAGCTGTTAAAATAATTGAAGAACATATTATTAGTGGAAATCCTGTGGAGAATTTTTTATATCATGATCCTGAAACGAATAAGCTGATTTCAAAACAAGATGAAATTCCATTTTATAAAAAACAAATTAGAATAGCCTTAAGAAATTGTGGACTGATAGATCCAGAAAACATAAATGAGTATATAGCAGTAGATGGATATCAAGCTATAGGACAAATTTTAAAACAATGGAGTGCTGATGATGTTATAAATGAAATCAAGAAAAGTGGTTTACGTGGAAGAGGTGGCGGAGGTTTCCCCACAGGTATGAAATGGGAGTTAACTAAGAAGTCCACCTCAGATATAAAATACATAATCTGCAACGCAGATGAAGGTGATCCAGGTGCTTTCATGGATAGAAGTATTCTTGAAGGAGACCCTCATTCAGTAATTGAGGCTATGGCAATTGCGGGGTATGCTGTAGGGGCTTCTGAAGGATATGTGTACATTAGAGCTGAATACCCTCTTGCAATAAATAGGCTTAGAACAGCTATAAAACAGGCCTATGAAGTGGGATTATTAGGTGAAAATATTCTAGGTTCAGGTTTTACCTTTAATATAGATTTAAGTTATGGAGCAGGTGCATTTATTTGTGGAGAAGAAACTGCCTTAATTAATTCTATTGAAGGTGGTCGTGGTGAACCAACAGTTAAACCTCCATTCCCAGCAGAAATAGGTCTTTGGAAAAAACCAACTAATATTAATAATGTAGAGACTCTTGCAAATATCTGCCAAATTATTTTAAAGGGTGCAGAGTGGTTTAGATCAATAGGTACTGAAAAGAGCAAAGGTACAAAGGTTTTTGCATTGGCTGGGAAAATTAATAATGTTGGTTTAGTTGAAGTACCAATGGGTATTACCTTAAGAGAGATTATTTTCGATCTAGGGGGTGGAATAAAAAATGATAGGAAGTTCAAGGCAGTTCAAACTGGAGGGCCTTCAGGTGGATGTATACCAGCGTCATACTTAGACACTCCTATTGATTATGACAATTTAATTGCTATTGGGTCCATGATGGGATCTGGTGGAATGATTGTAATGGATGAGGATGACTGCATGGTTAATATAGCAAAATTCTATCTTGAATTTAGTTGTGATGAATCATGTGGTAGGTGTACAGCTTGTAGAGTTGGAAATATGAGGCTACTTGAAACACTAAAAGAGATTACTGATGGTAAAGGAACTATGGAACATTTGGAAGATTTAAAGGATTTAGGTCAAATAGTTAAAGACTCTTCTCTTTGCGGTCTAGGTCAAACTTCGCCAAACCCAATTTTAAGCACTATGAACTTCTTCTGGGATGAGTATGTAGCTCACGTTAAAGATAAAGATTGTCCTGCAAAAGTTTGTACATCTCTGTTAAAGTATGCCACCTTACCAGAAAAGTGTGTTGGATGCACTGCGTGTTCTAGAGTTTGTCCAGCAGAAGCTATATCAGGCTCAGCTAAGAAGACTCATATAATTGATCAAAATAAATGTATTAAATGCGGGGCTTGTGTGACGAAATGTAAGTTTAATGCGATTACAAGGAAATAATGGTGAAAGGAGTTAAAGCTATGAAATTAGTTAAGTGTACTATAAATGGTATAGATACTGAAGTACCTGAAGGTACTACAATTGTAGATGCTGCTCGTAAGATAAATGTAAATATACCAACTTTATGTTATTTAAATCTCCACGATATTAAAATGGTAAATAGAACAGCATCTTGCAGAGTATGTCTAGTTGAAGTAGAAGGAAGGCGTAATCTTGCTCCAGCTTGTGCTACAGAAGTATTTGAAGGAATGAAAATTCAAACTAATACTCTTAGAGCTATAAAAGCAAGACGTACTATGGTTGAACTATTATTATCAGATCATCCTACTGATTGTTTAGTGTGTGAAAAAAATAGAGATTGTCAATTACAAAAGCTTGCAGCAGACCTTCGAGTAAGAAAAATTAAATATAAGGGACATATGTCAAACTATAAAAAAGATTCCTCAAGTGGTGCATTATATAGAAACTTAGACAAATGCATAATGTGTAGAAGATGCGAAACCATGTGTAATGAAGTTCAAACATGTGGAATATATTCTGCAGTAGATAGAGGGTTTGAAACAGTTGTATCACCAGCCTTTGGGTTGCCTATGCTGGATACTCAATGTACTTTTTGTGGTCAATGTGTGTCAGTTTGCCCAACTGCCGCACTAACAGCAGTAAATCATGTATCTAAGCTATGGGAAGTTTTATCTGATCCTGATAAGTATGTTATAGTTCAAACAGCACCTGCAATTAGAGTTGCCTTAGGTGAAGAGTTTGATATGGAGCCAGGTACCATAGTTACAGGGAAAATGGTGGCAGCCCTTAGAAGACTTGGATTTAAGCAGGTATTTGATACAGATTTTGCAGCGGATGTTACAATTATGGAAGAAGCTACTGAATTTATTCATAGACTTCAAAATGGTGGAAGATTACCTATACTCACAAGTTGCTGCCCAAGTTGGGTAAAATTCATAGAACATCAATTTCCAGATTTGTTAGATGTACCATCAACGTGTAAATCACCACATATAATGTTTGGAACTATTGCTAAAACGTATTTAGCAGAAAAAATTAATATTGATCCTGAAAAAATTGTTGTAGTTTCTGTAATGCCTTGCATTGCGAAAAAATATGAAGTTGTAAGACCTGAGCTTCAACATGAAGGAAATAAAAATGTTGATATAGTTATTACTACTAGGGAATTTGCTGATATGATAAGAGAAGCAGGATTGGACTTTACAAAGTTACCAGACGAAGATTTTGATCATCCTCTTGGTGAATCTACTGGAGCATCGGTTATCTTTGGAACTACAGGTGGTGTTATTGAAGCTGCACTAAGAACAGCCTATGAATGGTTGACTAACAAAACCTTAGAAGATGTAGAGTTTCATGGTGTAAGAGGATTAGATGGACTAAAAGAAGCATCTGTTAATATAAATGGTGAAGAAATAAAAATTGGGGTTGCTCATGGTCTTGGAAATGCAAGAAAGCTCTTAGAAGATATTCAAGCGGGAAAGGCTCACTACCATGCCATTGAAATAATGGCTTGTCCAGGCGGCTGCATTGATGGTGGAGGTCAACCTTATAATCATGGAGATATGGAAATAGTCAAAAAGAGAATGGAAGCTATTTATAGAGAAGATAGAAGTAAACATATAAGAAAGTCCCATGAAAATCCTGCAGTTATTGAGCTTTATGAGAAGTATATAGGAAAACCAGGTGGACACAAAGCCCATGAACTTCTTCATACTCATTACACAAAAAGAGAAAAGATATAATCACAGGGTCGGAATACCGACCCTGTTTATTTTTAATCAATATTAATTAAAAAAATTATTATTTAACATATTAAAATTTTTTTGCTTTCATAACATAACGACTCTTTTTTACTTATGATTATGTAAAGTCTGACTAATTAAGCAAACTTTTAAAAGGATAAAACCAAGCTGTTATATAAATAATAATAACTAAGGAGGTGCATTATGAAACTAGAAAGAGCAAAAGAAATCTTTGATTCTTATGGTGTCGTAAATGTGAATTATAGGTCCAAACCAGTATGGATTGAAGACATACATTTAGATGGAAAGAAAGTTCATGTAAAAGTTTTACCCACTGATGAAGTCCTGGAAGTACCAGTAGAAGAATTATTAGAAGAATAATGTTTTCATTTAGATAATATTAATGATATCAAATCAAATACAATAACTGTTAAATTTATAAGTACTTTAAAAGGAGGACTAACAATTATGGAAAAGGGAAAAAAATGCTGTACAAATAGTCAAGAAGTGAATATTGGAACTAAAAGAACAAAAGGTGCAGAGCATCAAGAGAAACAGACTAATACTAAATCAAGGGTAAATTCAAATTAAATTTTAAATTAATTCCACGCATATTTTAAAATGAAAAATACGAAACTTATGATTAAAGCATAACTTGGAAGGAGAATGACTTATGAATAGAAATAAGAGAAATAAAAATAAAAAGGTAAATGAAGCTATAAGTAATATGGGAAGCAGTACAAGTTTCCAAAGTTTAAGTAATTCGAGTAATACTCAAGATAAATCTCTTACAAAAATTGAATCTCATACAGATAATACAGCTTATTAATTCTTATTGAAAAAAACCATCATTCGTTAAAAAGTAAGTGTAAAAATGATATAAATATAGAAAACAGAGAGAATCTAAAGCATAGATTCTCTCTGTTATTTTTAATCGTATCTTACTACCTTAGTCAATGGAACAGATACTTATTTTCAATGAGTACTTTTGTTTTGCAACACATTTAAGATTTAATGTTTGAGGTAGTAACAAAAATTATGATATTCACGTAGCTCGTACAAGATTTAACTAAAATATACATTAGTATTAATGTCAAAACTGTTGGGGGGAAGCTCACATAACGAGTATTGTAAAAATTTGAAATATTTTGTATAATCAATATACATTATAGTGGTTTTTGTCTAAATATAAATAGAATATTATAAGGGTGGGTGGGTAAAGTGTACAAGGCTAAGAATTCATTAAAGAGCTCAATAATTATTTCATTTATAGTAACTATAGTTTCTATACTATGTATTATGGGATATGTTGCATTCTCAGGATGGAAAACTTCTATAAATACTATAATTATGCAGATTGAGAACGATGCAAATACTCATATCTTAAGTGAGTTAGACACATTCCTAAAAGTGCCGGCATATATCAATGAGGTTGGTCACAACCTAATTCAAAATGGCCTCGTAGATGTACACAATAAGCAAGACCTTGAAGTATTTTTTTCTGGGACTATGAAGGCAAATCCAGAGTATGTATATAGTTTTAGTTTTGGTACAGAAGATGGCGAATATTATGGAGCACGTAGAAATTTACAAAACCATATAGAAATTATGAAAAGTGATGGAGAAACTAAAGGAAATTCCAAGTACTATTCTATAACTTCAGAACTAACTGCAGGTGAGTTTGTAAAGGACTTTGGAAAATTCGATGTACGAACAAGAGAATGGTATAAAAATGCAAAGGAAAAGGGAATGGCAACATTTTCTTCAATATATAAACATTTTGTAATAAACGATTTAGCAATTACAGCATCCTATCCCATTTATGAAAAAGATGGTTCCCTTAAAGGAATATTAGGTACGCATTTTCCTCTTTCAA
>NZ_JAVWDJ010000034.1:0-41976 GCF_036642255.1 Clostridium sp.
ATAGTTGAAAGTATACATCCTTCACTATGTCCAACTAAAATGATTTTATTTCTATTTACAAATAGAATAACCCTAACATTTTGCTTACCTATCCTCAAAATTGCCAACAATCAATGATAGGAGAAAGCAATATACTAGAGTTTATAGAGATTCTATTTCATAATCGTTGCTTTTCAAAAAAAATCTTAAACACTAATCCTTATGTCGCAAGAACTCAAGACTTAGTATTTGAATATAAATTTTAAAAATTACATCTTCAATTTATATGCATTTTATACTAAGTGCAGTGGAATAGTAATCTTTTTACCTCTCAAAAGCTATTGTAAAAAACGCCTTAAAGCTCTGACCTTTTAATTACGTTCCAATTAAATATTTATGCACTCTAAAAGTTTCACTATAACTATCTTTCCATTGTAAAAGATTTTCTTTCAATGGTGCCCCATTCTTTTCTTCCTTCTCTAAAGTTCCAAAAGCCTTGAATTCTCCACCAAACTGTCAGCTGTCTGTAACAAAATTGTTCAAGAAAACTATAAAATACCATAGTTCCAATTTCTCTATAACCTTTATACCTTTTATAGGATGTTTGTTCAAAAAGTACTCCTGAAAGTGAAAATAGTATTCCATATAGATATGCTAATAAAAATATATAAATCATATATTTTGAGGTGAGTCCTGTAACGATAGCTAAAATCATCACCACATATCCTATAATTTCAATCACTGGCCCCAACATTTCTATCAAGCAGAAATATGGCATGGCAAGAAGTCCCACATAACCATATTTAGGATTAAACAGCATTATCTTATTTCTATATATTGCATCAATTAATCCCCGATGCCACCTTATTCTTTGTATCCTTAGCCCTTTAAGACTTTCTGGGGCTTGTGTCCAACATACCGCATCTGAAGTGAAATCCACTTTATACTTAATCTTTTTCTTTCTATAGTGTTGATGGATTCTTAACGTAAGTTCCATATCTTCACCTATGGTTCTTTTATATCCACCAACATCAATTACTGCTGATTTTTTAAATAATCCAAAAGCTCCTGATATAATGAGAAGAGAGTTTAAAACCTCCCACCCAACTCTACTGGTAAGAAATGCCCTGAAATATTCTATTATTTGAAACTTGGCAATAATATTTTTAGGCAGTTTTGCTCTTACAAGCTTTCCATCTTTTATTTCACAACCATTTGCAATCCTTACAATTCCACCTACTGCGATGGTTTCTTCATGTTTTAAAAAAGGTTTTACAATTCTAAGTAAAGCATTCTTTTCAATAATACAGTCAGCATCTATACCACAAAATAATGGATATTTTGAAATATTTATTCCTGCATTTAATGCATCGGCCTTCCCTCCATTTTTCTTATCAACTACTACTAAATTTGAAAAATCCAAGGACGAATATATATTTTTTATTTCTTTACATGGTATTTGTATATTTATGTCCATCTCTACTTTACTTAAATTATAATGCTGAATAACCTTTTTTAAAGTTTCATCATTTGAACCATCATTAACTACAATAACTTCAAAACTTGGGTAATTTAACTCTAATAGAGACTTAATATTATCAATTATTGTTTCCTGCTCATTAAAAGCTGGCACCACTATGGAAATTGGTTTAGTATAATCACTAGTGGATGTAATATCAGAATTTACAATCTTTACGAACTTTTTAAGTCTTTTTATTGAAATAAAAATGAGTCCTACATAAAAAAAATTTACTAATATAAAATAACCAAACATCAAGTAGCTATAATACTTTATAAAGCTAGATAGTATATCCATAATTACTCCTTAATACGACTTTGCGGTTTCATAAATATTTTTATTTGAATTTAGTATATTATAAGCTAAGCTTGCCACCTTCTCATTTGCCGTATCTAAGGATAAATCTACAAGAATATGAATTCCTTCAGTTCCAAGTTGCTCTAAGGTCTCTAGAGCATTGGTTCTTACCCACCACGCCTCATCATATATCATTGTTTTTAAAAGTTCTAAGATGTTTTCACTTTTAAAATTTATCAGAGCTTTTGCTACTGCAGCTCTTATCTCCCACTGATCCTCACATTGATAAGTTTTAACTAAAATAGGAAGGTACTTCTCATTCATAGAACTAGCAATAGTCAGTACTGCGGCAATTTTAATTTCTTTTTCCATGTCTAAATATTTAACTATTCTCTCTGAATATTGCTCTTGTACAATCTCTATTTTACTCTTAATTACTCTTAAAAGCACAACTTTTCCAAATTCTGTCTTTTGTACCTCTAGTAAATTTATATATTTATCTATAGAAAGATTGAAGTTGTTAATGATTTCTATTTGCCTATCTCTAACTACAGATGAGTTAATAAGCTTATCTATAACGGTTTCAATCCTTTCTTCTTCCAATTTCAATAAAGATAAGGCATAAAAGCTCATATATTTTTCTTCAAAATCCTCGGAGCTCGTCCAGCACATAAGGATTTCATATGCCTTTGGTGACTTTATTATAGAAAAAGCCTTAATAATATCTAAATCAACTCCTCTTTTGCCTTTTTTTATTAAATAATCAACGCACTCTAACCTTTCAAATCTATCTATAATTTCAACATTATTATCTTTTGCATATTCTAGCATCATATCTAGTAGAATTTTAAACTTGTACTTACCTCTAGATTTTGTCTTCACTCTTCTAAGATTATCTCCATTTTTAATGTACCTGAGAACCAATGGCTTCAAGGATTTATAAACTTCACTATACCTATATGTTTCAAGTTTATCTTTTGATATAGAGATGAAAATTACGCTGAGCATTATCATATTTACAATTAACAGTAGATATATGTTCAGCATGATAAACGACATTATATTGTTTGAAAACAACCATTTCACCCCTCTATGTTTAACCATTATAAATTACTTTACTGCAAATTACTAGTTCATTCAATTTAGCTACTTATTCAAATCTAAAAGGATTTTTTTCATTAGAGGGTAGTATACATTCCAATAAAAGTACTCTTGATTTCCTTCAATCTTAAGGGTAGTTATTTTATTTAAAAAGTTTAACCCGGATAATTTATATAAAGAAGGAATTTTATTATTATCTGCAAAATCACCAGCAAAATAGTATGCTGTATACTTTTTCTCTTTTCTCAATATAGCAGGAAATTCACTTTGAAGTCCGTAATTTTTAAGATGTTTCTTCCCCTCTTCTGTTAAAGAAATGTTGTAGTTTGCAATGACTTCTGTGCCCTCCATTGGTTGTACTATATCAAACCAATAATAGTAGTCCACTTTATCTTTCACCTTGAATTCTACTAAGGATTTTTCATTAAATACTATTTTATTTAGATCCTTTGTAATCTCTTTTCCTTGAGATAAGATTACCACGGTATCATCAGATTTTACTAAGGCAAAGCCCGGTCCCTGAAAATCCCAGAATTTTAAATACTGTATCTCATAAGCTTTAATTAACCAAACAGGTATTTCAGTATTCTTATCTGAGAGGTCAGAAAAATATCTTCCTATCCACCCACTCCACTTCATACCAAAGATATCTTCCATTTCACTTCTAGCTTCCTCACTAGTTGGGCTAGCAAGAGTGTTAAACTCCGATACTATGGTATTATTATTTAAGCTGGCCTTTATTTTCTTAACTTCATCTATCTCTAACCCGCCGTAAATAATATTTGAACGACTGCCTTTTAAATTTTCTTTATTTAAATCCTCATTATATACTCCATAGGTATCAGTGATATAAACCAATTCAGGATTATTTAACTGCTCTGGTAGCTCCTTAACTTCATAGTTTTCTCCTTCTCCAGGTAAAAATCCATAGTATTCTTTTCTGTAATCAAAGGGTTTTCCCGAATCTTTATTAAATATCTTTAGATTATTCAAGACCCATACCAGTCCTTTGTGTTCTCTATAGGAGTTATCTGGTACAGTTTTATCTATTATTAGAGCATCGATTACAGTAGTGTTTTTAAGTTGCCACCATATAAAAGGAAATGTAACTAAGGCTAATCCTAATATGAAAAATATTATAGCCCTCCTTTTTATATCACTTTTGTGCAGATTCTTCTGATATTCTTTCTCCATAGATACCTCTCTATAATTTTTTATTATCCACCTATATTTTTAAATGCTTCCTTTAAGATAAAATATGAAGCTTTTAACCTCTCATGATAGGTTGGAATGTCCCAAGGCTCCCAAGTAAATTCACCTGGTTCAACTCTTCCCTCTATTTTGCCATCTTTTATTAATATTCCCTCAACATAAAAACTGTTAACTTGTTTACTTTTGATCCCCTCCTTATAAAAATCCTCCATAATACTTTTTGTGGAAGGATCCATAACATTTAGAAGCTGCCAAGGTATTCTTATTTCTATTTTGCTATCCTTCATAATGAAATCAGCAAGTGAATTATAGTCTGTGCTGTTGGGATTTCCATTACCATACTTTAATAAACCAGTTTCATGCTTGGAAAAAGGAATTGTCACCTTATCTTCTGGCAAATAGATTTCTTTGTTTAAACAGAGATACTGTTTATTGTAAATGCCGCTATTTTTTACTTCATAGTCTTTATTACTGTTTATCATCCCAAGTTGTTTCCCGTAGATATAATAAAAAGAATCATAATAGGCATCTACAAGTATTCTTGAATTGTCTCTTCCATCAATACTTATAAGAAAATCTGCATTTCTACTGAAGTTAACCTTGTATTCTAAAGACCTGTCACTCCCTTGATTTTCTATAGTATCTATAGGTATAAGTAATGTATCATTTTCAATATCAAAATTCTTTGCATCTATCATAAAATAAACATATTTTTCATCAGATTTCACGAAAAGGTTAAACTCATTAGATGTAGAAATTAGGGTGTCTTCAGTCCACTCTGACACATCTCCATCTACATAACTAATACTCTTTTCCTCTCCAGGATCAAAGGCCATAAGTCCAAATTCCTGCTCATTAGTTTGTGTGTTAGACCAATAAGGCCTTCTTTCAGGCAAGTCTAAATCCATGGTATTCCAAGTCCTTTTAAACCACTCATCCTGCCAAGCAAAAACTAATCCACCAGCATAACCTTCTTCATAAATATCCTTCATCATAGATACAACCATTTCTCCTTGAGTGTTCTCATCTACATTCCCTTGATTAAACCCTGTATGAACATTCTCATGGGCTAGTCCTCTTGAAGCTGGTATGCCAAACTCAGCCACTAAAACCGGCATAGTATGCTCCTTTATTAAATCCTTTAAATATGCTCTATAGGGGTTCACTTCCCCCTCACTATCTATATATTCAGCATAATCACTTTGGTAACTCATGAAATCCGGATAGTAAGGATATATATGATAAGAAGCAAATAAGCCTGGTTTAAACTCTTCTTTAACTTTAATTTGTTCTATATTTACTACAGCTTTATCCTCATCATCAAGAGGTTCATTTGTGTGGCTTAACATATCAGTAGTAACCCAATTTGTGAAGCTTAAAGGTCTTTGCATTTTATAGGTGTCGGTCTCATAATCTATTGCGTAGTCTCCTACTTCACACAAGAAAACTTCAAATGGAGATGCACCTTTTGTATAAAGATACTGCCCTTCATAAGTGGTTTTTTCTTCATTGTTATCAATAGTTTTCAGGACAAAATCAGGGTCCCACTCAATCCCCAGTACCCAAGCTATCACATATTCTGATATATCACTTTTATATGATCCACTAGCATGTCCAGTATTCTTAGGCAGAATTGCATTACCGTGTATTACATCGGTTATTCTCTTAATATCACTTTTAAAAATGTCCTTAATCTTAGGATTATGGGCATCCATTATGTTACTTATATCTTCTTCATTCACCCAAACTCCCTGAAGCAAATATATAGGGTTCTTAACAGACTCATTGTACTCCAATAATGCATCATAAAAATCTGGAGAAAGGATAGTGTATACCCTTATGGTATTTGCATTCATTTCTCCTATATACTTAAACCATCTTAAGTATTCTTCCTTAGTTATTCCAAACTCTCCAGGAAAATAGCCAGGCTTACCCACCCCCATATTTACGCCCTTAATAAATTCCTTCTTCCACTGTTTATTCTTATATACATATATAGATTTTGAATCTACCTTTGATACATAGACAATTCCATCCTTATCTTTGTATTCATTTCCACTACTAAAGAAGTAATTTATGCTTAAGTAAAATAATATGGCTATAACTATTAAAGATATTATTGTAATAATTTTTTTCATATAAATTGCTCCTTAAATTTTATTTATGTATTTTTTGATGTAATTAAACTAGTTAAATAATTAACATGTTTATTTAATAAAAAACTTTGAAAAGACATTATCTAATGTGAGACTAGATGGATAAACTTTTAAGTAGCCATAATTATTCCAATGATATCTTAAAAATTTTAATCTCATTTTAACAGTAAACATACTCTTCTCAAAGCCACATGAAATCTTTACAAATTGATTTATTTAACCACTTTTTGAAATCTTATTAAATTTCATGAAAGTGAATTTTATATATAAATACACCAACACTTAGAAAATAGAACCTTACCGCTTATAACTATTGGTGAATATTTATATCTTAACTTTATTTTATAAATTAATTACATCAAGATCATCAGGAACTAGTATATTTCCCTTAAAGTATTCTCTTCCTTCTTCTATGTATAGCCTTTTTCTATCTACAATATTTTTATCTTCTGTATGATACATTATCAAGGTTTTCGCATCTAACTTAGCTGCATTTTCACATGCTTCCTTCACTGTAACATGGTGTTTCTCATAGGGTTTAAACATATCTCTTTGAGAATACAAACAAAAAGCTTCATGAAACAGATAATCTGCCTTATTTGCATATTTAAACAATTCCTCTCTATACGGTTCATCCCCTAAGAAAGTAAGCCTTTTACCATTTGATAAAGCAGCAGTGAATCCAAACTGTAATTGTTTTGTACTTCCAATATCAAAAAACTCTATATTCCAATTTAATATGGGCAAAGTCAAGCCATGATTTATATCAGTAAATAGAATTCTATCACCTATATATTTAGTAAACTTCTTTTCTAAAAGAAGCATGGATATAGTTTTTATAGCTTGTACATTCTCTTCATGACAATAAATAATTAAATTCCCAAGATACTTATCATTTATAATCTGCTGGGCAACTGCCCTTATAATCCATATAACTCCAGTAATATGATCATTATGTCTATGTGATATAAATACATGATGAATTTTATTAATATGTATATCTAACTTTTCTAAATTTGACAGTATAGTATTACCTCCACCTGTATCTACTAAAAAATGTTCCTGCCCATCTGTAATTGTGAAACAAGTGTTATAGCATTTTGTCACCATAGCACAGCCTGTACCTAAGATATTTATTTTTTCCATATTTTCCTCCAAGTCATTGAATTAAAATGAGTTTTATAATAATGAGGTTAGTTTAATAAATAATAATAAATATTAATATTTATTATTAAACTTTATTAAATTTCTTCATCATAGATATATTATCATATGTTTACTTATAAATTAACTCCATGTACCTCATCTTAAAAACATTTTTAACTATTCTATTCTAGTAGTATACATTATTTAAACCATAAAACTAACATAAAATGGATAAATAATGTTACAATTAAATATAAACCATACAAATTTTTTAATATCAAACATAGGAGGGATTAAATGACAGAAAAAGAAAAAATGTTATCAAGGAGGGCCTATGATGCCTCTGACATTGAACTTGTAAATGATAGAAAAAGAGCAAAAAAACTTTGCAAGAAATTTAATGACTTAGACCCTGATAATTATGAGGAAAGAAACAAAGTACTTAAAGAACTTTTTACAAGAGATCATGATGCTTATATAGAACCCAACTTCTTTTGCGACTATGGTTACAACATCTATATTGGAAAAAGCTTTTATGCTAATCATAACTTAATAATCTTGGATGTAAATAAAGTAATCATTGGTAATAATGTTATGTTTGCTCCTAATGTTCAACTTTACACTGCTACCCATCCCGTAGATGCTATTGAAAGAATTTCTGGTGTAGAAATGGGCTATCCTATTGAGATTGGAGACAATGTTTGGATTGGTGGCGGAAGCATAATTTGCCCCGGAGTAAAAATAGGAAGTAATACAACCATTGGTGCTGGTAGCGTAGTTACTAAAGACATTCCTGCAAATGTAGTTGCTGCTGGAAATCCTTGTAGGGTTATAAGAGAATTAAATTGATTTTAATATTAAAGAAGTCTTTCAATATTTTTTCAATAAAAAACACAATGCCTATATCTTATTTTATATAATAATTTAAGATATAGGCCAATAAAAAGATGTTTGATACTATCCTGTTGCTAATTATATCTACTTTTATTTTAAAATTAGTATGAATAACCATTTCTTATATAACATATCAACTAAAACTATTTATTTTAAAAACTTTTATTAAAGTCACAGCAAACTGCTTAGGTTTAACACTGCAGCACCCAGATTACACTGCCACCAAAGGAATTTTTCTAGGCTTAAGAGCTCTTCTACTATAAAAGTTTGCAGATTTGAAGCTTCAAAAGGTGGTTAAAATTCATGTTCCCATTGTTCATTAAACTTATAAAACTCCTCTGAACTAATAGCTTCTCCTTCTATAACTTCACTAACTTTAATTATCATATCTTCAAGTTTCTCTTGTAAGTTATGAACTTTTCTTCCTAAAATAGCTTCATATACATAGTTTAGTTCTGTGCTAGTAAAAGAACTTGGTAATAGATTTAATGCCAAAGGTGTATATTCTATTTCCTTTCTAATTTTATCCAAAGCACAATAAATCAGCTTGAAGTGATCAGCTGCAAGAGCTTGGGTGCTACTTTCTTGGAGAATATATTCTGTTTCCTTTTTCCTCATAGCATCTTTACTTACTTTTTCCTGAATCTTGTAAGAAATCTTTATTGTTTTATCCTCAGATGTAAGATGTAAGATATAAACTTTAGTAATGTGATTTTCATGAGTTTCCTTATCTAAAAATTCCATTGTCACATCAAACCACATAACATTTTGTGCATCATCTCCAGCTACTGGCTTCATTTTTTCTTTAGGTAGTAGTGCTAAATTACCTACTGTTATAATTCTGGTTCTTGGATCCCTGGGTATAGTTTTCTCTTTATCTATATATACTTCTCCAAATGCGCCTAGTTGTTCTACATAGATATTTGTTAATCCTGTTTCTTCATGAAGTTCTCTATAAGCTCCATCTATTAAATCTTCGTCCATATTAACAAATCCTCCAGGAAGCGCCCATTTATGGATAGATGGATGATCTCTTCTTTGAATAAGCAGTAACTGCAACTTTTTTGTGCATGATTTCTCGGCATTTTCCGCCATACAGTTGTCTATGGTAAATATAAGTACGTCATTGGTAACGCTTGGTCTCTCATATTTATTTGGATCATAATTTTGTAAAAATTCGCTTTCGGTAAGTCCTTGTTCATTTCTAATTTCTGTGTTTTTCATATATTCTTTTTAGCGAGTTATTGTAAAATAACAGATAAATAAACTCACTAAATACTCACTTCCTTTCCTACTATATTATTAATATAATGGTAAATTATTATCACTTCATTGGTACGTATCCAGTTTGTTCCACTAACTGTTGTCCTTCTTCTGATATAACCCATTGAACAAATTTATCTACATTTTCATTTTTATTAGACTTCAAAGTTACTGCATAAACAGGTACAGTGAAGGGATATGTCTTATTTCTCACTGTTTCTGGTGTAGGCTTAATACCATCAATAGAAAGATATTTTATTTGATTGTTTCTGAACATTTGTGATGAATAATACATAAAAGAATAACCAATAGAACTCTTAGCATTTTTATAACTTGCGACTTTAGTGATGATATCTCCCATTCCACCTGCAAAAGTTTCTTGTGTTGGGGCTAACATTGTTATATTTTTCATCACTTTATTTTGCATAACCGTCTGGCTTCCAGAGTTCTCAGGTCTTTGATAGGGTTGTATAGCTTTATTTTGACCTCCAACTTCCTTCCAATTTTTTATGTTGCCAGAATAAATATCTTGTATTTGCTTTATTGTAAGATTTTCTACTGTATTTTTCTTATTTGTGAAAAACACAAAAGCTTCACTTCCAATAGGAGTTAAGACAAATTCGTCTCCCTTTGTTTTTATAGTTTCCATATGTGATTTTGAAGGTTCTGCAACAAATATTATATCAGTTTCTCCATTTATTAATCTTTCATAGGCTTTCTCTGTCTTAGAACACTTTATAATGTTAAAGGGGAAATTTTCACTCATGACAAAAGCTGTATAAATATCCTTTTCACTACTAGCTTTATTTTCATTGTAGTAATCCCCAAGCCCCTTATACACAGCTTCCACAAAAGCTCCATATACAGGATAAGCTGCCGTTGCCCCATCTAATCGTGGCATAGTTTGCAAATCTGTAAATTGTAGGCTTGCAGGTTTATCTA
Source organism: Clostridium sp. (assembly GCF_036642255.1). Classification (GTDB taxonomy): domain Bacteria; phylum Bacillota; class Clostridia; order Clostridiales; family Clostridiaceae; genus Clostridium_J. The sequence goes on from NZ_JAVWDJ010000034.1 coordinate 10,510, forward strand.
ATTTAGAAAGACCATTATCTTCTTTAAATGGTGCTATTTTTATTAAATCATCTTCAGTCAAATCATTGCCCAATGTTGATTTCCCATAAACTATTTCAGTAATACCATTACTTATAACATCCTTTGTTTCAATACCTAGAACCAAAATGCCAACTAACCCTATTACCATAGAAGCTATTTTCAAGTTTTTTGTAACTTTAGTTCTAACTTCTTTCTTGTATGTTAATTCATACAAGTAAATTCCTAGGATAAACCCTGTATATGATACAATTTCCACCACTGGAATTAAAAAATGAAATCCCATAAGTAAAATTGTAAAATCGAATATAAAAAAAATAGGATTTTTTAAAACATAAATCAACCACCAACCTGAATTATAATCTTCTTTAGAAAACACTAATATTAAGATGGCAAAAACAAGAGCATATCCAATGGGAATTAGGGCTATCTTATATTTATCCTTTATGTCTATGTCCTTTTTTCTCCACAGTGTAGATAAAACAAATCCTATGATAGTACTAATAATTAATGAGCCAAAAAATCCTATCAACAAATAAACAAACCTTATGATATATTTGCCTTGGTCTGAAAAACTTAATATGTTACCAGGCATCCATAAAATAACGAAGAGTCCTAGTGTAAGAATTATTGGAATTATAACCATCTGTGCTACTAAGGAAATAGCAGCATATTTTTTATTAATTTTCAATTTTACACCCCCCTGATTTTTAAAAAAGGAACTACTAAAAAATTCGTAGTTCCTTCCGACTTTATAAATCTTTTTCAAAATTACTTTATATTACTATTATACAAATATTTCAAGGTATTAGTCCACAACATTTACCAAATTACCCCAATTTGCTCTTTATATGGTTTAACTTATTAAACGCTATTCAGTAAATCCTCTATCTTTCATGCTATTTGAATTGAGAAACAGTGCCATTCCTGTTTTCATCTTTCTAAACCCTAACTTTTCATAAAAAAGTTCCTTGCCAGGTGCAGCATATAATAAAACATTACATTGAGGAATAGTTTTTAATATACCTTCAACAATTACCTTTCCTATTCCCTTACCTTGATATTCAGGTATCACTGCTACATCATAGATACAACCTTGATATGCTCCGTCTGAAATTGCGCGTCCAAAACCAATTAATTTGTCATCATCAAAAACAAATAATACAGTATAACTATTTTCAAAAGCTTTTATATGAATTTCACTATCAAAATAAGCCATTCCTGCATTTTTAAGTATTTCAGTTATATAACTCCAATCTATATTTAGGCAATCATATTGAATTCTTATGTTCATATTTTTACTCCTCCTATTATCTTTATAAACATGCAAATACTATTTATAGTTCTATTAATAGGGATTAGTATTTTATTTAAAAACAAGGTATATAAAAGTATTTTTATACTGTATAGGATAATTATAATACTTAGTTTATTCTACATTTATTTTGAATTCCATTAGATTTTTTACTCTTAACTTCACATCACTAGATAAATTCCCAACCAATGCTCTTTCCAACAATTCAAGTCGCTTTATACCATTTTCTAATAAGTATTTTTCTATAAGTCTTACCTTTTGCTCTCTATTTGGAATCAATTGATAAATAACATACCAATCTTCCAAAGATGTCATTGGTATGTTTATCCCATTAATATTTTTCATCTCTGTTATAGACTCATTATCGAAAGTATACTTGTACTCTCCTTCACTATGCTTAATGATAAATCCTGCCATGACATCTACATCAATGCCCTTCACCACATATTCATAAAAAAACTCTGTAGCATAGGTAGGCACCTTTTCTTCCAGCTTCTTTTCTCCAAGGCTTTTTAAAACAACATCTAATTTTTCCATATCTTTTGTGTGAACCAAAATATCAATATCATTAGGATTTTCAACTAATCCATAATGATTTAATAAAATAGAAGCACCAACTCCCCATAGAATGTTTTCTTCATTTAGCTTTTCTCCGATATGACTTAAGACATCTAGTATCATTTCTTGCCTCCTACCCTTTAATTAGCAATTCCTTAAATTCCTTACTTCTTCCTCCGTAAGATTTCGCCACTGCCCTACATCTAATCCCTGAAGTTTTATATTCATAATTCGGATACGTTCTAACCGTGTCACTGTATATCCAAAAGCTTTGCTCATTCTTCTTATTTGTTTATTAAGTCCTTGAGTGAGAATAATTGAAAAAGTATCTTCAATAATTCTTTTTACAATGCATGGTCTAGTTCTAACTCCTAGAATATCAACCCCTTCAGACATTTCCTTTAAAAACTCTTCATCATAGGGCTTGTTGACAGTTACTATATATTCTTTCTCATGCTTATTATCTGACTCCAAAATTTTACTTGCTAAATCTCCGTCATTGGTCATTAATATTAGTCCTTGAGATTCTTTATCTAATCTTCCTACTGGAAAAATATATTCTGGATAATTCATAAAATCAATTATATTATTTTCAACCTCTCTAGCTAAGGTGCAAGTAATTCCAACAGGTTTATTTAGTGCGATATAAATCTTTTCTTTTGCTTTGATAGGTTCATTATCCAAAAGGATACTATCATACTCTTCTACCCATTGCCCCGGTTCAGCTAGTTTTCCATTTATTATTATTCTCTTTTCCTCAATTAGTTTGTTAGCTTCTTTTCTTGAACAAAAACCATAATTACTCAGAAGTTTATTTATTCTCATTCTAAACTCTTTATCCTTTCAGTTTTATATTTTACCAAATACTCTAATGTGGTAGAATATATATCTTTTATTGTTGCAGCCAATTGTTTTTATCACACATAATATTTTTTTCCTTACTTCTATTTCTACTTTCGTCTATACTAAGTAAGAGTAGAGCAAAAATCAGCACAATAGCAGCTCCCCATATTGCTTTAACACCAATAAAGGATGTTGTAAACCCACCTAAAAAGGCACCAGACAAAAATGAAAATATAATTGTAAAGTATCCTATAGCCTTTAATGCCGCTTTGCGATCCTTATTAGTGAAGGCAATAAAGGCAGCTTGTGAAGCTGAATATAGATTTCCCGTAGACATAGTTGTACTATATGGGTAATCATGTAGCTTGCGAAAGGTGGATACCTGAACAGAAGCAACGAATGAAATTGTAACAGTTACAAAAATATTAGGCACTGTATCAGGTATAAATCCTATGATAAAAAGCACCACAATCTCAAGGAATAAAATCACCCTTGCTGGATCATGCTTAAATAAATCAGGAGGAGATTTTTTTATAGTTTCAGCAACTACCACACCTAATATAAAGGCGAAAATAGGTGCTAGATGAAGAAGTGATTGTAGTAAGTTTCCTTTAGACAAAGCCAGTCCTAATAATACAATGTTTCCAGTTTGTGCATTTGCAAAAATACCACCTCTTCCCACGAAAGTGTAGGAGTCCAAAAAACCACCAACAATTGCAAGGAGTATTCCAAGTCTAACTGACTCTGTGGTTACTTTTCGCAAATGTATTTTTTTCTTTATTTTCCCCATTGCATTTATATCCAAATCAATCATAGCTTAAAGTCTCCTTTACTTTATGAGTACAATAATATCATCAAAATTACAAAACAAATTCTAACTGTATATCTAATGGTTCTAGTTCATATATCTTCTCATTTATCTCTAGCGCTAGTACACATCCCATTGCTCTATAAAAATCTTGAGTTTCTTCTGCAGGATGAGCTGCTATATATAACTTTTTAGCACCCTTCGCTTTTGCTTCCTTACAACATAAATTAAATAACTTTTTACCAATACCACAGTTGCGATATTCATTAGAAACATGAATATATGGTAGTTCTAGATACTCACTATCTCTTCCAAAAAACTCACTTTCTAAATTGGCAAAACCAATTAATATATCATCTATGAATGCCCCTGCTACAATACCACCTTTGCAAATGCAGTTTTGTAGTGCTTGTATAACTTGTGCCTTTTTTTCTTCATTCCAAGAGTCTATAAAGTGATAATCCTTGTAGAAATATTCATCATTTTCTTTATACCTCACACGATTTGTCACTTGAAATCTATTAAACTTTTCCAAAACTACTCTGTGCAAATCTACTATTTCCACTAATCTTATTTCTATATTACTTTTATCCATGTTTCCCCCTCCTTGTTTGTGTCATGTTAAATCTATTTTAATGAATTAAATATTACAAATCTTTATAATTTATACCATAACGTTCCACATTCTAATCATTATTTGAAATTGAATACAAGTAAGTTAATATATCTCTATTCCTCTTATTATAAAACTCTTTTTCTTTCTCCATTCCAATTTTTTCAGCAACTTTTCTAGATCCTTCATGATTAAATGCCATATTTGCACATAGTCTTTTAATTCCTAAATCATTAAGAGCAAATTCTTTACAAGCCTCTGCTGCTTCTGTGGCAAATCCATTTTTCCAATAAGGGTGATGAATTATATATCCTAAATCTTGCTCTTTTCTTTCATCAATTTCTGTGATCATAATTCCACAATCCCCAATAAGTTCGAAGGTATCTTTAGAAATTAAAGCCCATCTTCCATATCCTAGTTCCTTGTACCTTTTAATATTATTCTTCACCCAAGCTTTAGTCTTCTCCAAAGTAAATGGAGCTGGCCAAAAACTCATGGTGATTGAATTTGAAAGAATTATATTTAACTTTTCTATATCATTATATGAATATTCTCTAATAATCAATCTCTTTGTTTCTATGACACTCATTTTCTAATACCTCTCAAAAGCTGTTTATTTTATTTCTAACACAATAACTATATATAAAAATTATATCACCTTATGAAAAAACACACTAATGTAATTGATAAAAAGAGTATGGAGAACCACAATCTCCACACTCTTTTTACTAATTCATAAATAGTATATATAAATAGAAAGTCTCCTTATTTTTCCCCTTGACTTTAAATGTTCCATTATCTAGGTGGCAAGCTTTTGCTTAGGTATCAAAATAAACAGGCTTTTTTATACGGTTTTTAAATGCAAATAGTACAAGTAAGGCATTTAAAAATAATATAATTCCATTTATATAAAATGGAATAGAATTATTAAAATTATCATATAACCATCCACCTAGCAATGGTCCAATAGATGCTCCTAAACTTGCAACAAACATATAAACACCATAACCTGAACCTTTATGATTATCCCCAATCATCTCTGAAACTAAGGCTTCCTGGGCTGGTGAAGCCATTACGCTAGCAATTGCCTCTAATGCCCATAAAGAAATTAACATATTAATACTGAAAATGTTCCCTAAGAGCAGTGACACTACACTTGAGAAAATAAGTCCAATAACCATTAAAGGGATTCTCCCATATTTATCACTTATACCTCCAAACTTTGATGGTAAGTAAGCATAAATAAGCGCTGCTGGAAGAAATGCGGTGGCTAAAGCTCCAATATTATTAGTGAACTTATCTTGGAGATAAATCATTAATAGGGGATTTAACATTGAAGTTGATATAGTAGTTATTAATACTACTATCATCAATATATAAAAATCACCACTATATTTTTTCTTTAATTTCCTTTCATTATTTGTGATTTCTACTCTTGTTTCAGATATTCTTTTGAATGCGATATATGCTGCTATTAGCGCTAATACTCCGTAACTTTTAAATAAAATATTCGTTCCTTTGGTAAAGGAATAATTTGATAGTAGAATAAACCCAATAACTGCACCATACAATGATCCTTTAGCGCTGGCTCCATCTATATTTCCAAGGACATTCCCCCTTCTACAATCCTCAGAAATATCAGTTGCTATTGAGTAGGCTGAAATCCACATAAATGAAGACCCTATAGCTTGAATGAGTCTGCTTATATATAAATGCATAATGCTTGTTGCATTTGAAAATATCATCATTGATATAGAATAAAATATAAAGGATAACACAAAGAAGTATTTTCGCCCATACCTATCTAATGCCACCCCTATAATAGGTCTTAATATTAAGGTTACTATACTGAATATAGAAAACAATCCTCCAATGGCAAATGCACTCCCACCGATCCGCTTACCATAGATAGGTAAAATGAATGACATAACACTAAATCCCAAGGAACCCAACATTATAGATAGTTCTAGATTTTTTCTATTTCTAACTTGCATATTCAAACTCCCACCCACTATTTAAATTAATATAGATATAGTTAAATAATCACTATGTTAATTGTATTCTTATAAATTTAAAACAAAACTTGAGGCTCAATAAAGTTTTATTTAAAAATAATATTACTTAAAACTAAGAAGAAATTTATATTGCTTAAATAAATTTTTATGCATTCTTTTAGAGTTAATTTATAATTATATTATTTAATTTTCATGATGCTTTTCTTTGAACTTTCCTAATTGGTTATTTAGATATTTCACTTCACTGTTATGCTTTAGCATATAAAAACAATTAAATCCCCAGTAGATAATTGTATATATTATAACTGCTCTTAGCCAATCCATAGAGTTCCATGTTGAAATACCATTGATTTTAATTAATGCTGAAAAAATAACATATACTACAAAGCACGCTACATAATGTATTGTTAATTTTGAAAAATGTGGTATTGCTCTTAAGAACTGTGAAAAAAACATATTTTCTAATAAGGGCATCAATCCACTAATTAGTGCCAGACCCCATATAGATCTTCTGCTAAGATTTCCTCCCATAGCTGATCCTATTAGAATGATAACGGTATAAATTGCTGCTGTTTTATTGAACCAATTCCAAAAACTAACTCCTATCTTTTCTATTATAATCACCCTCTTAATATTTCTTTTAACTTTTTCACATATACTCTAGAAATATATACTTTTTCTCCATTATCCATGGTAGCTATTATTGTTCTATTTATATGTGGCTTTAACTCCCGTATTTTGCAAATATTCAATATAGTAGATTTGTTACATCTAAAAAAATAACTATCTCCAAATATTTTCTCTAATTCATATAATCGTTGCTTAGTTTTAAGTACCAGCGTTTCTGTATAAATAAATGTGCTATCATCTATACTTTCAACATAAAAAACATCTCCTATATCAACAACATGTATGTCTTCCTTTTTCTCACCATATCCCACGATCTTCTTATCTAAATTTTTAATTCTATCTATTAAATCATTTATCTCATGAGTTTTTTTATTGTATCTTATCAAAACTTCTATTTCCTTTATGTTCATATTTTCTTCTAAAGTAACTTTCACAAAATCCCCCCTCCAGATCAATTTGAATATGATAGGTTACTTAATATCAATATATTTTATAATGGAATATTTTACAATATATTCTATGATATGTGGCTAAAAATCCCGGGTAAGTTGCCATGAAACGCATATAGTAACAAATGAATCTAATTTATTTGATATTGATAAAAAACTCTCGTAATAATTGTATAAGTTTCTTCCCAAAACAAAAAACACCTAAAATTAGGTGTTTCACACGTTGAATTTTATCTATCTTAATAAATTATATACAATTAGTACTTCACAAATACACTGAATTAATTTTCAATTGGTCTTTTAAAGTAATGCCAGGCACCCACTACACAAACCAATTCCCACCCTAGCTGTCCGTATTCATTCAATAATCTTGTGGTTTTTTCTCCTAATCCCCCAATAAATACACACTTATATTCATATTTCTTCATCGTCACACCCCCCATACAATATAGTAATATACTTTATAGGCAGTTATGACAAATAATTTTATAATATAATTGATCAAAATCAATTGTTATTCTTCTAAAAATTTTCCAATACTATTATTTATTGTGACTTCTGAAAAAGCTATAATAGTTTCTGTTATTGCATATTCAAATATAGAACTTATAAATTCCTCTATTTCATTTAAAGATTCAACACATAGTTTAACTAAAAAACATCCATCTCCAGCAATCCTATAACACCATTCACTTCTTTTATAATCCTTGATAACCAATTTGAACTTTTCATAGCCTCCATTTTTCATGGTGACCTTAACTATGCAATCAATAGTCAATCCAAGTTTCTTTTTGTTTATTTTGATTGTGTAACCCTCAATGACCCCTTCATCTTCAAGTTTTCTTACTCTTTCAGTAACAGAAGGTGGCGAGAGATTTATTCGTTTTGATAATTCTCTTATAGATAATCTGCTATTTTCTTGTAACTCATTTAAAATTAATACATCAATCTCATCAAACTTCATTTGTAACCAATCTCCTCAATAATTGTTTTATATGACATACTTTTTAGAACATTATATATCATTTGCAATGCAATATTAAGATTACACTAGATATAATATTATTGTAAATAAAATATTTATATTAAGGAGAAAACCATGGCAAGAATAATATATTCAAAAGAAGGACTTACACCTTTTCAACAATTGTTAGGTCATAATAAAAATATACTAAAGAACTGGCTTTCTTTAGAGGAGTGCCTTTTCAATAGCAATACCTTTACATTTGAATTAAAGGAAGAAGTACGACGTACCCTTGCTTTTAACAATGGCTGTCAGTATTGCATGGCTAAAGGTAAACCATGTAATGATATAACTGATTCAAAAATATTAATTGCAACTAAAATTGCAGATATAATTTCTAAAAGTAATGTTATAAGTGACGAGTATTTTAATCTACTTAAAAATGAATTTAGTAATGAAGAAATCTCTGAACTTTTAGCCTTAATATGTTTTATAACAGCTTCCCAAAAATTTGGAGCATCACTGGATTTGCAACCAAGTTTTCAACGTGAAATTAAAAAGTAATAAATTAAAATTTTTAATCTTGCGTCATAAAAGTATAGTAATTTAAAGGGAAGTCTTTACGCACTTCCCTAGTTTGCTTCTATGTAAAAACTCATTTGTTGTTATAAATAAAAAACATATATTGTTATATTTTTATAAATAAAAGAATATAACAATGTATAGTATTCATGCGCCTTCAAAAGGCTTTATTATATTTTAGAGTGTGAAATTTCAATAACTACATTCTTTTGTAGATAAATTTATAATTCTTGTTCTTGTATCTGATTTTGATATAAAAATAGGCTCTCCATCCTTATCAATGCAATAAGCTATAGGGATTGATATTCCACAGTTTCTATATGAACCGTCCGCATGGCTTGTACCAAGTATTATTGTGTTATATTTTTTAGCAATTCTTTTTGCTTCATTAACCCATTGTTCAAATTGTTCATCACTGAACATTCCAACTCCAATTGGGTGAGCTATAAAGCTAATATTTTCATTTACCTTTTCTATATCTCTCATTCCCTTTAATATTTCCATACAAAGAAGGTATGCAATTATACTTCCATTGTAATGAACTACAAGTGGCTTATTTAATTCTACAGCTTCATCTGGAAGGGTTTTATCTCTTTCTAAAATTATTTCACCATTGTCATTAATTATTACTGCTCTATCTTTGTTGTTTTTCCTATATGATGTAATAATAATTACACTATATGCTTTAGCTGCTTCACAGGCTTTTTTCAATGCTTTTTCATTTGATAAATAGCCTTCTGGAAATAGTACTATATCTATTGCACTATTTGCTTTTATTTCATTTTCAAGTTGGTCTATATTTTCTTCGTGTATTGGTTGACCTATCAATATTTTCATAATATCACCCCTAATTATGTATTTAGATTTAACTCCATATAAACTTGTGTAATAGGATTATCCTTATAGGCTAGGATATTATAAAAACCTACCTTCTCATATAATTTTATAGCCTTACTAGATTTATATGTGGTACATAGCCTTAAAAAACATAGTCCCTTTTCTTTCGATAAAGTAATCAGATTTGATAAAAGCATTTCCCCATATCCATTTCCCTGATATCTAGGAAGTACAAACAATCTCTTTACTTCACCAACGCCATCTTCTAAGTCAGTTATCTTTAAACCAATACTCCCTATCACTTCTTCTCCATCAAGTAATATTAAGAATTCTCCACCACTTTTTATACAATTTGAATATACATTCTCCAGATCCAATTTCTTTTGCTCCGGTGAAAATGTATACCCCATTATTTCATACATGGTATTCAGAAACACTTTTAAATTTTCTTGATGAACATTATTATATTTAGCACACTTCATAGATTCCTCTCCCTTTTATATCATTGGCATATAAAAAATATAAGTGCTAACTTGCAATGCTTAACGAAACTCATATCCTTCTTTTCATAAAGACATGAGTTAGCTAGTTAACAAACTATAGATTTAAGAATAACTCAATATTTTTATAACTTTTAGAAGCAATAATTTCTAAAAATTCCTTATAAAATCTAGTATAAAAGGGCATGTTTATATAGATGTATTCATAATATCTCCCCAAAACTTACCCCTTTACTCTAATTAAATGTTTAATAGGCAATATAAGTTAATATTGCCTATTGTGAAAATCTCTGTTACTTATTTAATTTAGTTAGCTTTACATAACTATCCTCGCCATTTTTCCACTTCTTTAGATTAGTTAATCTCTCTCCATTATCTCCATGTTCTGGATTACTAAAGGCCTCCTGAAGTTTATCACAGGGTAACTTTCCACAGTGACCGCAATGATTAAAACCATTTTCAATTGAACATTTTGCTACAGAACATTCTCCCCAAAACATTTTACTTTGGCTTCCCTTACATCCAGGGCAATTGGTTTTTTCTCTCCACTCACAATCACCACAGTAAGATCCACACATAGCAATCATTCTTGTATCCATCTACTATCCCTCTATTCCTTTAATCTTAATTTCTTATCGATGAAATTATCTGAATTTATACTTTACTCTTGTATATTCTATAAATTATCACTATTTCCTTTTAATGTATAAATAAAACCCATGTCCTTTAATATTAGACATGAGTTTCAAATTTTTTATTTATCTATTATTTAATAACATTATGTCTTTTTTTGTTTATTTTTCTTTAATTATTTTTTCATTTTACCTTGCTATGCATGTGATGTAATGGGATCCCTAAAGTACTCTGGCATATCATCTATGTTTCCCTTTATAAATAATAAATCATCTAGATCTTCAGTCTTTTCCTGTTCACCAATATACTTAGAATGTGGTGTGAAATGAAAGATAACTCTTTTTATTTCAGAATCAGAGAGTTGATTTACTATTTCATCAAGGTCCACTTCATTTCTACTTATAACATCATAGAGATTAATGATTTCATCTTCTGTATCAAATATTACAATGATTTCTTTATCTTCTAAATAATAAATATTGTGTGGAAAAACATTCACCGCATACCAAGTTAGAATATGATCCGCTTTATCCGCCCCGAAGCCATTTGAATTTGGAAGCCTATTTGAAGCTAGTTTAGTTAAAATACTTAAATCCTCTTCAATAGAAATGTCTAGTTTTCTCATATTACTTATATTTTCTTTACGTATGTTAACTTTTTTAGATAATATACTTTCTTGAAGTGAGGTAAATCCAAACTTCAAGTAAAAGTCTAATACTTCAACATTAGGGAATAGATATACAAATTCACACTTATCTTCATATTCCTTCAAAACAATATTCATCAAACTAGTTGCCAGTCCTCTTCCTCTATAATTCGGATCAGTCATGACAGTTCCAACCTGTACTGCACTTTTTCTTTGTCCATTTATTATAAGCTCCATTATACTAACAGATATATTTGAAACTATGTTGTCTCCCTCAGCATAAGAATAACAAATATATCTATCATTCCATAAGCCAAGTTGATACCACTTTTCAAAATCAATGTTAAAGGTTCTTTGAGCTAAGTCGTTAAAACTTAACCTGTATTTATCAATGTGTTTATAATTATGCATAAATTTAAAATTATCCATTGTTTCTCCTTAATTCTATATAAGATCGATATTATATTCTATCTTATCATCTATTACATAAACTCATTAAAATTAAAAATCTCGTCTTTCATTTTGACTTTCAAACTTTTCTCACTCATTAAGAAGACATAAAATTTATATTAGCTCTGTTAAACTATTATTTTCTTTGGTTTATATACACTCCTCAATCCTTTCTAATTTATAAAGAACGGGGTGTAAACCATCAGCACAGCAAAAAACTTCAGTTCCTTTTTGCTTGATCCACGGATAATCATGTCCTAATGCTAAAAATACAACCTTATCTTGAGCTCCAGCCCAAGCCCAACTGCAAAATCCTTCAGGTTTATTACAATTCCTTGATATATATTCTTGTCCTTCCCTATATTTCAAGCAAGTAGTATGAACACCTTCAGCAGCATATTCATTATGAATTTCACTTAGTTCAAGTTTTTTTACAACTGTGATTTTTACATCATAATATTTTGTTGATCCCATGACTTCCCCCTATTTATATATAATTTTATATATAACTCTTATTTAAATTGTATTACTTTTTAAATTTATTATGGTTTTCCATGTACCTTTTTTCATTTAACCTATCTTCTCAATCTCATTGTCTAATATTAGTATTGATTGGTTATTATTTAGTCTAGTTACTTCACACGTAAACTTGGTTTCAAACTCGCAAATTTCCCTATCTAAAATTGGAATCTTCCACAGTGTTCTTTGTAGTGAGGATATATTTAATTTAAGTCGTAATTTTATTAGCTTGTGACTTTTGTCCCTTGATGAAAAATCATTTGCCATCTATTATCAATAAATTTCCATATAGAACTTCTCAATACAGACACTTTTGTATTTGTGTTAAAAGTGGAGTAGGTTACTAAAACTATATCATTTGATAACCTCTTAGCTTCAAAGTTATCTGGAATTATCTCAATCTCCTCACTAGCAGGCAATTCTATAAGGGTATCTTGTTTATTGCATACATATCCTGATGAACAAAATTCAACAAACTCATTAGCCAATAATTTATTAAGTTTTTCTCTTGATTTTCTTACCATAGGATCTAATAACATTTTCTCAAGACAAATTATTTCCTCCACAAGATTATCAACCTTCACCAACGACTTCCTCCCCTATAACTTTAATAACATCTATATACAGATGTGTTTTTAGCAAAGTCATTACTCTAAATTAGCAACCATAAAAATACTTTGTACCATAAATTTATTCTAAATGCTCTTCATTAATTTTAATTATTTCTAAGTTTGGCCATTTTTCATTAAGTAATATTCCTAAGCTTTCAAGACCAAATATTTCAGTAAAAGTATGACTACCAACAATTAAATTTATCTTGCCATATTTGGCATATTCAACAGTATATAATATTTTTTCTCCAGTAAAATATGCATCACATCCCATATCTACGCAGGTTTTAATATCTATTGCCGAGAAACCTGCTCCTGTAACTACACCAATTTTTTTTATTAGATTATTATTATTTTTCCAACTCCGTACTGGTTCTTCTAGTAAGCCTTCTATTTTCTCAACTAATTCTTCGAAGGTAATTAGATTATCTAATACCCCTATTCTTCCACAATACATTCCCTCATCATTTGAAAATTTATCCACAACTTTGAAGTCAAGCTTATTTAAAATCGAAACATTATTACCAAACTCAGCATCATCTAATGGTAAATGTATATAAAAATGAGTTATTTGATTTTCCTTCAGAATTTTTAAGATATCATCCTTCATACCCTCCATCCATGGCCATGCGTCATGGTGAGTTATTAATAGATTCACCTGATTTTTAACTGCTTTTTCTGCAGTTTCAATAGTTAAATTTGTACAGTATCCTACCTTGAATAATTCCTCGGTGCCTATATTTGTGAAGCCATATTCTTCTTTTCCTTCAACTATATCTAACTTTTCTCTTGTGAAAATATCTATTATAAAATTTTCAAATTCTTTAACTAACATATTTTACCTCCAAATATATTCTCTTTATAATCACAAAAATCTACAGCTTAAAACATCTATAATGCTATTTCTTAATGAACATATTAATCAAATATTGTAATAAAGTTTTCCTCTTCCTCAGCTTTAAAGCACATCTCTAATTGTGTCATAGTGTTTCTTCCAACTGACAATGGTGGCAAATTGTCTAAGGAAAAGAACCCACTTTCTTCTGTTTCTGTGTTCTTTTCGAAGCTTTCATCTATAAGTTTACAAAGAACAAATATCTTATATATTCCATATACACCTGGCAATTCATTATTCTTATTCTTATCTAATATAGCTATTATTTTCTTTGGAATTACATTTGCTCCTGCTTCTTCTTTTGCTTCTTTAACTATATTTTCTTTTACTGATAGATTAACTTCTGCCCACCCACCAGGCAAGGACCAACACCCATCAATACTTTCCTTCACTAATAGAATTTTCTTGTCTTTAAAAATTGCACCTCTTATATCTACCTTAGGTGTTTGGTATCCAGTTTCATTACAGAATAAATCTCTTATTTTTTCAGAACTAACCTCAGTATATTCATTTAATATTTCTACAGACAAATCTCTGATTTGCTGAAATCTATCTATGTCATACTTATCCTTTGAATAGGTTAATCCAGCTTGAGCTATCGATTGCAATTCTTTAGCCCAATATACCCATTTTTCCTTCATAACTATACTTCCTTTCAGATTACCTAAGCAAACTATATTGGCTTAAAGCTCTATCCAATACCTCTGAGTTATTATATTCTCTTTAATTACTTCATTTTCTAATACTCCACCATTTTTCATTATGGTTCTTGCTGAACCTAAGTTGCTTTTATCACAGGTAATTAGAGCTCTATCAATACCAAGCTCTTTTGCCTTAGGTAGTGCAAGAGATAGCATCAGTGAAGCATACCCCTTTCTTCTCTCACTGGGTCTTATTCCATAGCCAATATGTCCGCCATAATTTAATAAATATTCATTTAAATAATGTCTGATATTTATAGCTCCTATAACTCTCTTTTTATCTTCAATCAAGAAAAAAGTATGAGCTGGAACGAAATCTTTTGGGCAGGTTTCTTCAAATTTATAGGTATTCTCCAGCCAAGACTTATAATCCATATCAAGTAGTCTTGCCGAATAAGGCACAATATCTTCCCCAGCTTCTTCCCATTCTTTAACAAAATCATAATGCAGCTCTTCCATTTCTAAGGTGGGTCTTAATAATTCTACTTTCATATAATTCATCTCCTATTTATACATCTTTCCTATCTAGATACTTATTTTACTAATAATCAGTAAGATAACTTTTATTAAAGCTCAATCCTCATTCCATCATAAGCAAATTTAATATTTTCATATTTCCTCTCTAACTCCACATAATCATCATAGGATTTGCCCCAATCTTCTTCTAAATGAGTCATAATAATTTCTTTTATGTTATACTTACGCTTTAATGCCTGAATTTCTTCCATGGAAAATAGTTCTTTTCTTAGTAAGTTATCTTTTGACACTAGGAATCCGCCCTTTAACTTTTCCCCTATAATTGTGTTTCCAATTATCATTACCTCAGCATTTTGAAAAATACTGTGTTCAGGAAAAGGCTTCACATCACAAGGTGCATATATAAACTTTTTTCCATCTTGTTCAAAGACAAACACTGTAGCTGAAGTAGCTTTAATAAAAGTAATTTTTATATCTTTTAGGGTAATATATTCTTCTACCATCTGTCTTTTTATCAAATTTCTAACCTTTTCATAATAATCCAAAAATGAGCCATGTTTAAATCCAATGGTATTTATATCTTCCATTACATGATTCATGGCTAGCACATTTATTGGATTTGTACACTCTTTTCCCTCAGAAACTTCCAACCAATTTAAACGCAGATGCTCAAAAATTCTCATTCCTAAGGTGTGGTCTGGATCTATATGGCTAAATAACACATTTTCAACCTCTTCTACATTGCTATAGTTAAGGGCATGAGCTATATCCTCAGGAGTATCCACCACTAGCTTCAAATCCTCTAGGTATAAGCTGCAACCAAATCTTGAATAGGGCTTCCCCTTTTCCCTTGCTTCCTTACATATATCACATTGACAGAGTGGTTTTGGTAGTGAAACACAGCCACCACTTCCTAGTATTGTAAACTTCATTATTCTGTTCTCCCATCTGTAGTAAAATTAGGCTTTTTATTTCAAACCCATTGGAAAATCTCAATTTATTTATATTCCGTAATAAAGATTTTTTATCACATACCTTTATAAGCTCAATATTAATTTAGGAATTAGGGTTTCTCTACTTCTATGAAATGTTTCAGTATCTTCATCACTTCTTCCTACTAAGGCATTTTGTGTTGCTGAGTTATCTGAAACACACAGAATTGCAATTCCATCTTTATTCATAATTTCCATGCAGCGGTAAAATGCTGATGTTTCCATTTCTATAGCTTCACTGCCAAGTTCAAGTATTTCATTTAAGTGTAGATACTCACAAAATATAGAATCAGTACAATATACTACTTTTTCCTTCATTTCAATTCCAATGTTCCTAGCAATGTTTATGGCATTTTCTTTTATATGTTGTTTTGGATGTACAATCTTGTGGAAATTGCTAGAGCAAATTTCTTCTTGTAAATAAAGGGATGCTCCATCTCCCGCAATAGATTCTGATGGAGTAATAATATCTCCTAATCTCATATCTTCTTTTAAAGCTCCAACTGCACCTACAAAAATAATCTTGTTGCATTTAGCACTTCCTAGGGTTAAACAGCAATCTACTATGCAAGGTGCACCTGCTGAAGTTTGTATATAACCATATTTCTTGTTACCACTTTGTAAAACATATCCATTGTAATAGGGTCCCGATTTAACCAATTCAATTTTTACATTGAAGTTTTTGAATATCTTTTCTGGCTTCCAGGATGGGGCTAAAATTATAGCCTCATATTCTTCCTTTTCATCCAATCCGTATATGTTATATAAGAAATCAGTGCATCCACTATATTTCTCCATATTTTCTTTAAGCTTACTATATAAACCCATGTTTATCCCCCTCTGTTCAACAACTTTTTCCTTGCAATTTTCATGCCTAGGAATACTATATTAATTTTTCCTCTGTAATAAACCTCGTTGGCCAAAATTCGTATAAGCTAATACTTTCAATATATCCTGATAAAGAAGAAAAGTTTTCTGCGACTATAGGTATTGACTTTTCTATAACCGCTGGTTCATCAATAATTATGGTAGTGTGAGGTGACCAGCATAAGTCATTTGCATAATTATTATTAAACTTCTGTTGCAAATTTAATAACTCATGAGAAATAGAGGGCGTAACAAATAACACTTCCATTCCAAATAAGCCAATGTGATTAAAGGAAATTTGAAGCTTTGGTGTGTTGCTACCAACTTTCCTTACTAACTCCTTTAACTCACTTTCTTTGTCTAATTCAAAGGTTCCTAAGGTAATGTGATAAGGCAAATTTGGGGTCTGATTACCTACAAAACCAGCTTCAAAAAGTGTCTTATATATGCTACTTAACTTCTCTTCAGTTGCTTTATCAAATTGTGCCATTATACATAAGAATCTCTCTTTCATTTTCTTCTCCTTACCTTTCATACCACCATTTTTATAAAATTGCTCTAGTTCTTTCCTATATTATAAATTTTTTCAAATATTTCAATATTATCTATTACTTTACTGCTTTAATTAAGGCAGTCTTATTCCATCTTCTTTCTACTGATATACTATTAAATCCCGTATCAGAAAGTAAAGTAAGTTCAGTGTCTAATGCAAGTGGAGTATCAATATGGATACTTCCAAAAGGAACTTGTTGTCTTTGATATAACTCTTTAGCATTGTTTAACAAGTAAATTTCCATTCCTCTATCTTTACAAACAGTATCGCCATTTATAAAGCATGCATTTGCTTTTAAACAAATATATATCTTTCTATAAAGTTTTCTCTTTTGTTCTATAGTAAAATGATGAAAAGAATATGTTGAGAGCACCAAGTCAAAGTAATTTCCCTCAAACTCAACATCAAAATAGGAGTTGCAAATTGTATTTAATGTTACATTCGGATACAATTCCTTTCTTCTTAACTCTTGTAACATTCCAGGAGAAATATCAATTGCTGTAACTTTTGCAGAATGTTTAATTCTTTCTATTTCTAATCCCGTTCCACATCCAAGAACCAAAATATTTTTTGGTTCTTCACATGTTATGATCTGTTTTTCTATTTCGTCATAGAACTCACACATACCAAGATCTTCATAAAAATGCCTATCATAATCTGAAGCACATTTATTGAAATGAACATCCATATTTTCAACCTCAAATCCCATTGTGCTACCCCCTTAATTATTTAAATAATTCTTGTTCAGATTAATTTAATATTATTTGCAAAAATTACACCAATTTACTACCCTTTTCATACTTAAAGTAAGCACCAAAAATCTCTATATTCCCATCTACTATCTCAATAAATGTATTATCATAAATTCCATAAATAGTAGCATACTGTGATGCTTCATAAATCTCTTTCATATGATCTTCGCTGGCAGAATCTAAGTGGGGTTCGATATTAATGTCAACTAGTCCAATTCCACCATAAATAGATAGCTCTGGAATATTATCATTTATATCTCTTGCCAATACTACTTTTTTAGCCATATTTATTGACCCTGCACTCATTCCAATAGTAATTCCATCTCTGTTTTGAAAGGCAGGAATTAGATTATATTCTTTTAAATAGGCAATCTGCTTCAGTGTATCTCCACCTGAAAGCCAAATCACATCTGATTTTTCTACATATACAAGGGCTTTTTCTTTTGTAATTCTATCATCTATGGTGTTAACTTCATTAAATACAACACCATTTTCTCTAAACATACTCAAAAACCCTGCTAGATATTTATCTGTTTTTGAATGCCCAGTAAAATCAGATGCAATTAATAGGAATGACCCATTATTATGATAATATTCCTTTATGCAATTAATAAATTCCTCTGTAAACCCATTAGGAAACCCACTAGTTAAAATTGATACCTTCATTTTATATTCCTCCTGATGTGCTGTGAAAATTTAGTGTATTAGCTTCCCAGCTTTCTAATAAGTCCTTCAATCAATTTAATTGAATTTAATGCTGCAACTTCCATGTTATTTTTAAATGTTTCTGAACCATTTTCATCAGCATTATCTGACATTGAACGAATAACGATAAAAGGAATATTATTTACATAACATGTATGAGCAACACTAGCACTTTCCATATCAACACATAGTGGATCAAATCTTTCTATCAAACTATCCCTTTCATTATGGGTAATAAATGCTTCACCAGTAATAATTCTTCCTGTATAGCACTTGCTTGTAACTTCTAAAGATTTACTAACTTCTTCACTTAACTTTAATAACTCCCCATCTGATCTAAAGTATATATCCTGCATCCAAGGATGATATTCTGTTAAGATTCCACCTTTCACATCATGGTAGGCAATTTCACTTGAAATAACTGTATCTCCAATATGCAGTTTTTTATTTAATGCTCCTGCAACTCCTGTTAAAATTACATGTGTTACTTCAAATTTATCAACTAAAATTTGTGTAGCAATAGCAGCATTAACTTTACAGACTCCACAAAATACCGATACTACTTCAATGCCTTCATAAACTCCTGAGTAGAATTTTAACTTCGCGCATTCACTAATTTTTTTATCTGTTATTTTATCTATAAATGGCTCTATCTCATTTTCTGTAGGTCCTATTACCCCAATCCTCATTATTTTCTTCCCCCTGATTTTTTATCTAGTTTTACATATCATTAAAATATATTGTATTACATAGCTCACATTAAGAGTAAAGTTAACTATCTAATACAACCATGAAATTTTTATAGTTTATTTGTTATTAAATTTCCAGACTCATATTTTCTTAAGCCTCTATAAAACATTGTATAGGCTATAACTATCCATAATATAGCTACAGCTAAAACACCTAAAAGCATTAGAATATTAAAGTCGTTGATAATTCTAGCAGGAACATATACTGTAAAAGCTGCTGGTATCAATGTATATAGTACATATTTAAGTCCACCTTTAAATATTCCTTCTGGATAAATGCTAAAGCTTATAAGAAATTCAGTAGTAAGTTGTGCAAGTCCCTCTGTATTTCCACTATAAAAGCTTAAGGCATGCAAGGTGACAATTACTGAGGCAAAAATTAGTGCTCCAGTGATACAAAACAGTATAAATAACCCAAAAGCTTTGATATCAAATCCCTTAATAAATATAAATAAAATGATTCCGTATAATGCGTCTCCCCAAGCAGACACTATGGTCTTTGAACAAAGTATATTTATAAGTGGGTCTTTAGGTTGTAAAAGATAAGTGTCTAACTCTCCATTTAAAATCATTCGAGTAATTTGATTTACATTTCCAAAGGTTACAAAACAAATACCAAAGCTAGCTGAGGATAAGGCCCATAATATCATTACATCAGTAAAGCCATAGCCACCAATATTATTTACATTATTAAATAATATCCACCAGAAGAATATAAAAGCTGAGTTGTTTAATGCCATACCAAAACACTGCATTAAAAAGCTTACTCTATATTCCATTACTGCTGATAAATTAAATTTAAAATAATAGCCCATAAGTTTTAAGCTTTTTTTAACCTCCATTAACATTTAAGTTCTTTGCCCCCTTTCTGTATAATGACATTGCTAATATAAAAAAACTTATAAGATAAATCGCTTGAATTCCAAAGCCCTTGAAAAAATCACTGAAAGTAAAACCTACAGCGAGCTTTGCTGGAACATAGGTTACATAGGCAAAGGGTAGGTATTGCGATATATCCTTAAGCCACTTTGGAAACATTTCTATAGGCATTAACATCCCGCCTAAAGTGAATACAAGTTTAGAATAAATCCAAAAAAAGGCACTGTTTTCCTCCACCCAAAAGGAGGTTAAAGCTAGGCATATATAAATAAAAAAATTTATAAAGCAACCTACCATTAAAGATAAGAATATAAATGGTAAATGAGTAATATTAAAACCTTCTAGTGTGCCAACATAAATTAATCCTATAGAAATTCCAATGATTCCATTAGTCAAAAGCTTTACCCCTACTTCTCCAAGAAAATAAGAAAAACAATATAATACATAGTTATAAGGTTTATTTAGTAGATAAGCTATATTCCCACTTTTTACATCTTCGTTTATTTGTAAATGGATATCCGTTCTTGAGAGAGTTATAAGTTCCGTAACAACTAGGTACCAAATCATTTGGTTTATTGTAAGTCCCCCAACTATGGCTCCTTTTTCGCTATAAATTGCCTTCCATAACATCAAATATATAAACATAATAAATATAAAGAAAATATTTTTACTAAGAAAATTCCAAAAATATACTAGGTTATTAGACATAGTTATTTTAGTAATTTCACCATACTTACGAAGTAATTGCATATTCCTCACCACCCTTTTTCTGTTTATAAATTAATGATATTACCTCCTCTAAGGGTGCTTCTGATATGGTTATATCATTAACCTTTCCACATTTTATTAGATTGGTTATAACCTCTTCTATGTCTTGCTTTGAGGTATCCACTTGTACTTTTACAGCATTTCCCTTATTCTTAATAATGTTTAAATTACAATTATCTAAATTAACTATTTCATTGTACTTAATATGAATTTCTTTTTTATTTAAGTAATCATACTTAAGTCTCTTTATAGTTTCATTTAATACCACCTCACCATGATTTATAATTATTGCTCTTTTACACAATTGTTCAATATCTCCAGCATCATGTGAGGTTAAAAATATGGTGGTTTTTTCCTCTTTGTTAAGTTCTAATATAAGCTCTCTAATTTTTTGTTTCACAACTACATCAAGACCAATAGTTGGCTCATCTAAGAAAATTATTTCTGGTTCATGTAAGATGGATGCTGCTATTTCACAACGTATTCTCTGTCCTAGAGATAACTTTCTAACAGGAACATCCATTAAATCTCCTATTTCAAAGATTTCTTTTAACATTTCAACTCTCTTTTTAAGCTTACTCTTATCCATCTCATAGATGTTTCCTAGTAAATTAAAACTATCTAAAGGTGGTAAGTGAAACCAAAGCTGAGACTTCTGCCCAAATACTGTACCTATCTTATAAGATAATTTTTTTCTATCCTTAACTGGATTCATTCCTAGTACTTCGATTTCACCTGTGGATGGATGAAGTATTCCAGTCATCATCTTAATTGTGGTGGACTTTCCTGCTCCATTAGGTCCAATAAAGGCTAAAATCTCACCCTTTTCTACCTGAAAGGAAATATCCTTTACCGCCTGTACTTCCCTATATGAAGGTGCAAAAATTGATTTTACACTTCCTCTTAATCCTGGTTCCTTTGTTTTAACCTTAAAGGTTTTGCATAAATTGTTTACTTTAATGATACTCATATAAGCCCCCCCTTTTTATATTTATAACCAAAGCATAGATCATGTTTGTTTATAATAGCCTATTACCTAATTAAATTATAAAAAAATAAAGCCCAAAGAATAAATCTCATAAGGTTGAGACTCGTCCTTTAGGCTTTTTTCCTAAAAGTGTAGATTAAATCCTGTATCGCTCGGACCAGACACGTTTCCATCGGAACCCTAGATACACTCTCTATTACATTTTATTTTACCACACTTGTAATATACTGTAAATAAATTTTATTCAGAAAATTGAATTAATAATTTAACTGCTTATTAAAGGTACTTCACTGGAATTCAATCAACATGTTTAATTTATGCCACTGAACTAATTTTTTTGATCATTACAAAATTTTTTAAATTTGTTTCTACTGTTCTGAAAAATATAAATTTTGTATTATTTGTATTTTATACAATCATATTTTTTTACAATATATGTTATACTAAAAATATGAAATTAAAGGAGATGAATTTATGACATTAATTAAAATTGGCGATGTTGCACCTGACTTTTCCTTAAAGGATAATCATGGTCAACCTGTACACTTATCAGATTTTAAAGGAAAAAAAGTATTACTTTCTTGGCATCCTCTTGCATGGACTCCAGTTTGCACCGATCAAATGAGAGCCTTAGAAAGTAACTGGGAGCAATTTGAAAAACACAATACTGTTGCTCTAGGGTTTAGCGTGGATCCTGCTCCTAGTAAAAAAGTGTGGTCAGTTGCTCTTGGTCTAAAGAACTTAAGAATTCCTTCAGACTTTTTCCCTCTTGGAAAGGTTACAAAGGATTATGGTTTGTTCATCGAAGAGATGGGTATGTCTCAAAGAGCTAATGTATTAGTAGATGAAAATGGTATAGTAAAATGGGTTAAGGTTTATCCAATGAGCCAATTACCTGATATAAACGAAGTTATATCACAAATATCTAACATTTAAATAAAAAGCTGCGAAACTTCAAATCGTAACCTATTGAAGTTCCGCAGTTTATTTTTTATTATCATTATATGTAACAACATGTACCACGAAATTATTAAAATAACTTTTTTCTACATCAAGTTATTTTAATAATCATCAAAATTAACTACTCTGCCTTTGCACCAGTAGCACCATTGCTCTTCATTATTTTCTTCATTCCGTCAGTTGCTTCTATTTTACCATCGGGCATAACCCACATTACTTCAACATCTTTAAGGCTATCTGCTATCTCACGACTTTCCTTATATGGCAATAAAAATAAAGTTGTTGATAGAAAATCTGCAAGCCCTGAGTGCTCTGTTACTATAGTAACTTGACGATAGTAATCTCCAGGCATAAGAGTTTCAGGATCTATAATATGATGTAGAATCTTACCATCTACGATATAATACCTCTCATAATCTCCACTACTTACTACAGATAAATCATTAAGAAAAATAGTATCAAGAGTGTTCTCACTGTCAGATGCTATTGGCTTACTCGGATCTTGAATGCCAATACCCCAACGTTCTCTAACTCCATCCAATGGTTTTCCTAATACTCTTACATTTCCTCCAGCACTTATAATGCCTGAAGTGAGTCCTTCAGCCATTATTTCCTTTGCAATCACCTCAGTGGCATATCCCTTTGCTACAGCACCTACATCCAATCTCATGTTTTTATCCTCTAAATACACAGTACTATTTTCAGTATCTACTATTACTTTATTGATATCTGTATATTTTAAAGCAGCTTTTAAATCCTCCATAGGTGGAATTTGAGCTTTTTCTGGGTCATTTGCTCCAATCTCACGGTAATCATGCCATATTCGTAGAACTGGACCCATAGCAATATTGGTCCTTCCTTTTGTATCATTATACCATTTCTTAGAAAATACAATAAGATCAATAATGTCCTTCTCAACTTTAACTGGCTTAATACCAGCATTGTCATTAATTGTTTTTACATTGTTTATTCCTTCATAGTCATTATAAATATCATAAAGCTTATGAAGCTCCTTAAATCGTCCTTCTATCTTGCCAAAATAAGACTTAAATTCCTCTTCAGTTTTAGTATAAGCTACCACCGTTGTAATTGTATCAAAAGCTTCAAAAAAGCTATCACTATATTTGGTATATTCAGTTTTAGGTTTTTCCTGACATCCTGTAAAAAGAACCATCACCATAATTGCTGCCATAAATCCTGCTATTATTCTTCTCATGGAAAATCCTCCTTAATGAAAATTATGTTGTTAGTGAAAAATCAAGCTTATTATAAAACTCCCTCACAAAAGTGAGGGAGTCTATACATAATGATTTTATTATATCATATTATTTTGCTTTTTCAAATGCTTCTGCAACAGATGCAACGTATTCTTCAACTGATACAGTTACTGAAGATTTAAGTTCTGCTACATCTGGTACTGCTGGATGAGCATCATCTTTTTTAGCAGTTTTCATTCCTTTAATCTCATCTACAGATTTGCCAGCCATCCATTTTTGAAGTTCAGCAATTTGTTGATACCATTCTTTTTTAATGCTTGAAGCTTTTATCATACCATAAGCATCGCCAAGCTCAACTTTAGTTTTTGGAGCTTCAGTTTTGTTTGAAGTTACTTTTCCTGTATTGTCATAGTTAATTTTTGTTTGAGCATTATCAATTAATGTTGCTACAACCTTACCATTTTTGTCAAAAGCAGTAGTAGCCATTACAGTATTAACTTGTGCTACTGGAAGAACTTCTTTACCATCTTTAGTTCCTAAACCTGTTGATTTAGATATAGAAACTTCATGTCCAAGTCCAACCTTTTCAGCTCCCTTAACTTCAACAGCAGTTTTATATGCTTCTTCAAGAGCAGCAATATATCCTTCAACTGATACAGTTACTGAAGATTTAAGTTCAGCTACATCTGGTACTGCTGGATGAGAATCATCCTTTTTCACAGTTTTCATAGCTTTGATTTCTTCTACTGTTTTACCAAGCATCCACTTTTCTAATTCAGCAATTTGTTGGTACCATTCTTTTTTAATACTTGAAGCTTTAATCATGCCGTAAGCATCACCAAGCTCAACTTTTGTTTTACCTTCAGCTTTAAGATCTGATTTAACTGTAAGATCTTTGTTGTAATCAATTTTAGTTTGAGCATTGTCGATTGTTACTTTTGCAACTTTTCCATCTTTGTCAAAAGCAGCAGCAACAATGATTGTGTCAGCTTGAGCAGTTGGTAAAACTTCTTTACCATCTTTGTCCACTCCAAGGTCCTTAGATTTAGCTATTGATGTGATATGTCCCATTCCTACTTTTGCGATGCCAGTATCCTTTGCTCCACAACCTGCAAGCATAGTAACACTTAATGTAAGTATTAAAGAACTTAAAAATAATTTTTTCATTTTGGCCCCTCCATCCCTAATTAAAAAATATTTGTAATGTTTTTAATATTGTTAATATTATTAATGTTATTAACTTTCACTTTCTCCTTAATTTTACCACATTGTTTATTAATAAACAATCTTTTTTTGAGAAATTACTTCTTTTTTATAAATATTTTCCTTTTATTGCTCTCTATTTTTATAATATATCTCAATGTATGTAAATATTACAATTTTATGTAAATAATTGCATAACCCTTATGTTAAGATATTAGTTTGTCAATATGAATACTATTCTACCTTTTCAAGCTTAACTCATTTTATTCAGCGATATTTTATTAACTTAATACATATTATTTTATTCTCATGAATAAGTTATAGTTTATAATCCCATAAATAGTTAATTCCTAATAATAAACTTTTTAGAAATGGTACTTAAAAATCACAATTTAGTTCTAACTTCATTTACATATAATATCTTAAGTTTTATATTGGTGTTAATTAGGAAAGAATATGGTTTATTCTTAGGGGTGCTAATTTGAAAATAACAATTGACGAATCTCCAGACATTGAAGAAACTGAATTAATAATAAAATGCAAAGTAATAAATTCTGAGTTAGAAAGACTTATTTCAATTCTTAGAAAAAATGATGAGAAAATTATAGGAATAGTCAATGGAAATTTTTACATTATAGATGCAAAAGATTGTTCTATTTTGAAACTGTAGCTAAAAAAACTTTTATTTATACAGAAAGCCAGGTTTTAGAAACTCATCTAAGATTATATGAAATAGAAGAGATGCTTAACGTACTAGTATCCACTAATAAAAGACCTTATACAAAATCAGTATCATTATACTTAATATATCGCAAAAGAAAATGCTCCTCTTGTAAGAGGAGCATTTATTTCTGTAAATTATTGTTTACTATTTAATCACACCATTAAAGTATTAACACCACATACAATATTAATAGTATAAGGTGTAATTATTCTAAACCATAAGTTTTTAATTTTAAAATAAATTAAATTTCAATAACTTAAGCTCTATATTTGCCGTGCCTTATCTATTGTTTTTCCTTAGCTTACTCTTTTACTACTATTCCCATAAGCTTTGATAAGTCAACTGCTTGTAAGGCAGTGACCTTTATTCCAATAAGATCTTCTATCCTTACACAAATCCCCTGAATATCACAATCACTAAAGTCTATACCTTTTAATTGCGCTCCAGTCATTTGAGCTTCTCTTAAATTACATTGTTGAAATCCTGTCTTTGAAAACTGAACTCCTTGAAAATCCCCTTGACTCAGCTCGCATTCATGAAGATTTACTTCCTTAAAATTTGAAAATCTAAAAAAGCTATATTTTCCATTACATTTCTCAAAAGTTACATTTCGCATTGTACATTCACTAAAATTAGATCCTGTAATTTTACTATTTATAAATTCAACTCTATGAATTATTGCTTCATTAAAACTGCTATTTGATAAATCGCACTCTTCAAACCTTATATCCATGAGTTCCATATTCCTAAAGTTACAATGATGAAAAACTACATTTTTAAATACTAATCCACTAAAACATACCTTTTCTGCTTCTATATCTTGAATTGCAGTGTCCCTTATTGATCCATAACAAAGGGAGAACTCATCCAAAATATCTTCATTTGCTAAAGAAATTTCCTCTAAAACTTTTGGTAATTTAGGTTTTCTGACTTTTATTGCTTGATTTTTTTCATCCATATTTAACTCCCCATCTTTTCACTTCTATTATAAACTTCAATTCAATCATTACTAAAAAACTTAAGGAAGCAAACTTTTATAACTTGCTTCCCGATAAATTAGAGTTAATGAATAAAGATTATTAATTGCTATTGATAATTATTTTAACTCCACATATTCTTAGCTAATTCCTTAATATATTTTCTTCGTTTTTCTGTTTCCTCTTTGTTAATATAAAACAATCCATTAATTTCTTCAATTAAATGTCCTTCTTTAGCCTCACCTGAAATAAGACTTATTGGAATATCATGATTTATTCCATTTTCATCTTCACACACTGCAAAACTTTTTCCAAATCTATCTATTATTAACATCATTGATTACCTCCTACTAATTCACGCATACATCACAGGGATCAGACTTAGGCACAGTTGAAAATTCCCCCTGAATTATAACCTTACTACGTGATAATGTTGAGCAATTTTTATCATAGTGATAGGATTTACCATTTGGTGTCCAATATACAATTCTACTAGGTTTCGCTGATAATGCCACCTGGGCAGTATTACCAATTGTTCCTTCATTAATTGTATTTTTATCACTTGAAGGCTGGTTATCATAAGATATTTCTTCACTTTTCTCATTTGAAGTTGCAAAACCATTATAACTGCCTGGCTGTGTATTGAAAATTACTTTTGATCCATCACTAGATGCAATAATTGTACCTTTTTCATCGGTTCTGTACACACTTATTCCTTTAGCTTTCAATGCATCTAAAACATTTTGTTTTGGATGATCATAAGACTTATCTTTTCCTACTGATATTATAGCATATTAGGGATCTACCTTATTTAGAAAATCTATAGTAGTAGAACTATTACTTCCATGATGACCTATTTTTAACACTGTAGAAGATATATCGTAACCTTTAGTGATAATTTCATTTTCAACTATATCTTCTGCATCTCCAGTTAATAGGAAGGATGTGTTTCCATAACTAACCTTAATTACAATAGAATAGTTGTTCAACTCCTCATAACTTGAGTCATTAGGTGCTAAAATTGTTATTGCTGCAATAATTATGAAGTTTTCATTACTTAAATGTTGTATTGATTTAATCATAGCAAATTACTCCTATGCTTATTAATTCAACAAAGCAAATTTTTATCCTTTAGGTAAATTTATTAAGTATGCCAAATAAATATTTTTAGGCACATACTTTATATAAAATACTAAGTTACTATAATAAGTTTATTGTTTTACTGTGAATCAACTTTAAACATTTATAAATTTATAGATTTCTTTATTTTATTCCCCCTTAATTTTTATGTGAATTTTAAAACTTACAAGAACTTTCACTACACTTATCCTTTGCAAGCTACGATAAGTGAAATCAATACACTTTCTTAAAATGCCATAAAAAAGTTTAAGTCATAATGAAATCATATTATCTTCGAGAAATTTCAACCATAAACTGGCTAAAATAATAAATAGAGTTCTATGATAATCACTTAAAAATGATACTAAATAAAAGAGCCAAGTATGGTTGTCCACACTTGGCTTATAATATTAATTATCACACAACTTTTAAAATATCATCCAAACCAAAACAAGAACACAAAAGTGCTGTTGCCTAATAACATAATATGTAGCTTGTACACTTTTGTTACTATTTTATCTGCTTTCTCCAATTTCTTATAAATTACATTTTTATAGAGCATATTATAGTAGGACTTTAGGATACCTTTTTTTATACTGCTTGTTTTACATTGCTTATTTTCAGCACTCATTCACTCACTTATATTATAGTGGAATAATTAACCTAAAATAAATCTATTGCTTATACTTTTTAAGTTTATAAAAACTGTTTCACAGGAAACAATTGGAAATAATGTAACTTAATTTCAATTGTAACTTCTCCTCTGAGCATCAAAAGGTAAGAGAGTGATAAAGATACGGGTAATTACTCACCACGTAAACATAAAATTAGGATTTATTTTATAACTTTTTCAATGGTTTCCTCCACATTAAGTAAGCCATTACCAAAATAATCATCCTTTCCCTTTCGACCCAAGTCTGTAGCACTGCTCTTTAATATTTTCTCTATTTCATCAGGTTTCAAGGTTGGATCAAGTGCCTTCATTAACCCTATGGTAGTTGAAACCATAGGGACAGAGTAAGAGGTACCACTATCTACAACTGAATTACTTTCATTACTAAATACTAGGACTTTATCCCCTGGAGCAACAATATCTAAATCTTCTCCAAAGCCTGAACCTCCATAGGCTCCCCACAGTGCTCTATTATTGCTACTGTCTGTGGATCCCACCACTATAACATTATCTAGTTTAGCACTATAATTATTGATTTCACTGTTATCATTTCCTGCTGCAGTTACGAAAGTTATACCATATGAAGCTGCCCTATCAATAGCTTCTTCTAGTTCATTTTTAAGTCTCTTAACTTCAGGAATTTTTTCATCTTCTTTTCTAAATGTTATAACACTACTAAAATTTATGGCAGCTATGTTTAGGTTTTCTTCTAACACATAGTAATCTATTACATCATTGATTGCAAAAATCAATCTTTCCACCTGAGATAATCCATCAGCTTCTGAAATTTTATATTGTATAGTCATTACTGATTGAGATGAACTACGCTTATTCTCATCATTAACACCTAATGCCTTGATTATCTCATCGCAAATAAATTGTACTTGCGTACCATGATTAATACCAATTTCATAGCTAGTCCATGGGTTCCTGTGGTATTCCCCCCAAGCAGGCACACATCTAGTTCCGTATATATATCTTCCTTCATATTGCTTTTTATAAGCGTACTCTATTCCTGAATCTAATATCACTATATAGGAACTCTTGAGTTCTTTCTCCTTTAACAAATTTGCCGCATTAGTTAGCCTTATAATATTTTTATAATAAAGATTATCTTGCAATGCATTCACTTGAGAGCGTGACAAAGTACATGCAAATATTAAAATTATTATAAAAAACATGTACCTCTTATCCATAGAAACACCTCATTTTAGAATTTACTTTTTTATATAAACTTAGTGTTCCAAAATGTGGTTAAGTCAATTCTCTCTTTTTAAAATTTTTTAATATATTAAAAGATGCGACTACTAACTTCAGTGCTCTATTATCCTTGCTGGCCCTTTGCGATTTAAGCTAACTTTAACCATCAATAATCCATAATATGAACTTTTGATATCTTAAATTAAAATCCAAATGTGCTTAGTAGAAGATTTTTAACTATCTATATATTTTAAAAATACCATGAGAATTTATTTTTACTATTTTGATATTCTTTACCATGCTTTTAATGATTTTTATTAATCTACACAATATCACATTCAGGGTGTAAGCTTCCTAAAACTAGATATAAATTATTTAAATAAATTTATTAACCCCTCATAAAAAGATAACAGCTTCTGTACTGTACCTATCTATGAGGGGCTAGTTTAATAATTTAGATTTCTAGGTGAGCTTTTGCAGCCTCTATAAATTCAGACTCTGTATCTTTTACCACAAACGCATCATCGAAAAATCCATATGCTTTGTCTTTATATTTCCAGCATTCTGCTATACAAGTGATTTTCAGCTTATCGGCAGGAATAACCTTCTTTAATTCTTCTATGTTTACATTTGAACATCTATTGCATACATAAATCATCATATAACGTCTCCCTTTCTTTTCTATTCAATATATTATATCAAAATACATATTACAATCAAACAACTTAGATTTATTCTTTTATCTAATTATTTATTTTTTTGCTAAGTGTTCCTTATCTAATGGGATTCTATTAATATAAATAACAATCTTAGGGAACTTCTTATGATTTATGGATTTATATATGCCCTAGCAGCACTTAGTAATATCACTTGTCGAACTACTTATAGCAGCGCCTTCTAATATATTTAGTTTTACTAATTAATTTAGTTTTAACCCAAAATAAAATACACCCTATTGGGTGTATTGCGCTGCTAAAATATTATCTTTTCTGAAATGTCTAATATTATGTCTTAAATAACAGAAGGCTTCTATATCATTATCATTTATCTTTAGTACTTTGATATTCCTTTGAGTTA
>NZ_JAVWDJ010000035.1:0-41065 GCF_036642255.1 Clostridium sp.
AAAACTCCTATTTTTAAAATATCTTTACCATTTAATTCTTTAATCACAGAATCTTCAAGAACTGCTTCTCTAAGAACTTTTATAGTTTCAAGAGACTGAGGTTTGCATTTTATCACATTTATATTTCTACCATCACATTTAATTTTGAAGCTATCTTCAGAAACAAAATCCATATTAATGGAATTTTTCACTTTAAAGGAACTTTTCTTAGTATTTTTAATAACTTCAATATCCATTCCGTTTTTTATTACTTTTACTATATCTACCATCTTTAGATTCTCAATAACTACTAAATCACCTTTATATCCAGGAGCTATAGCCCCTCTATCTTTTAATCCAAAACATTGTGCAGCATTGTAACTAGAAATAGTGAAAGCCTTAATTGGATCCAATCCCTCCCTCATAGCAATCCTTAAGGAATTGTTAATTGAACCTTCTTCCATTAAATCTTCTAAATGTCTATCATCAGTACAAAATAAAAATCTATTATAATTATCATTATTCACAGCTTTAATTAAGGAAGTAAGATTTTTAGCTGCAGAGCCTTCTCGAATGATAACGTACATTCCTTTTTTTACTTTTTCAAGAGCTTCCTCCGGTGTAGAACATTCATGGTCCGTTTTTATTCCAGCAGTTAGGTAAGCATTTAGGGATAAGTCATGTATAGATGGCGCATGTCCATCAATATTTTTATTACTAGACATAAGGATTTTTTTTAGCATATCTTCATTTCTATTCAAAACTGCTGGTACATCCATAACTTCCCCAAGTCCAAGAATTCTTTCATGGTTAATTAAAGGTTGTAACTCTTTGTATCCTAAGGTGTGTCCATTATCTTCAAAAGGTGTGGCTGGCACACAAGAAGGCAACATATAAAATATGTCTAGTAGTGCGTTTCTAGAATTTTCAAGCATGAATTCTATTCCCTTAATACCTTCCACGTTAGCAATTTCATGAGGATCTGCCACCACTGTAGTAACTCCATTTCTAAGGGCTACAGTAGAATACTTTTCTGGTATAATCATTGCAGATTCTATATGCACATGAGCATCTATAAACCCAGGCACTACATATTTATTTACGCAATCAATCTCAATGTGCCCTTCATATTCTCCAATACCCACAATGGTATCCCCACAGATACCTATATCTCCATTTTCAAGTTTTTGTGTAAAAACATTAATAAAGGTAGCATTTTTAAGAACGAAATCACATTTTTCTTGTTTCAGTGCTACTTTAATTTTCTTAGATAAATTTCTCATGCTTTACCCCTTTAACTATTTTGCAATATTTTATCTAGTTCATCTTTATACACTTTTACAATATTATTTTCTTTTAACTGATGTAATTCTTTTGGTATATGTTGTAACACCTTATTTTTTATAATGTTTAATATAGTATTTTTATAAAGATATTCTACCGGCTTTCCAATAACTAAGTTTTCCACTTCGTAAACTCTAAAAGCCCTCTCATTATTTTTCTTGACGCTAAGTTTATATTCCTTAACCTTATTTTCTTCCTTTAATAGATGAATAGTGATATTAATCTTTGGGGTTAATAAATCTATATTAGTATCCAGTTCTAAATATCCTTTGTTTTCACATTGTTTTTCCAGGGTTGATGTAATACATTCTTGTTTCTGCTCTCCATTTGTTAAGTCCTTATTAACACCCTTATTTCCTTCCGTAAAAACCGTAAAATTCAATAAAATGACCCCCTATCACATCATGTAGCATTTAATTTTTTCTAATAAATATGTTATTAATATGTTATTATGAAAACCTTAAATATATAACTGATAAGTGACATTAATAAATTTATTAATTTTTAAAGTTCTAATGGTATAAAATTACCTTAAATAAACTTATATTAAGAGAACTCAATGAAGAAACTACACATTTATCCAGTTTCTTTATTCCATTACATAAAAAAACTGAACTAGAATTGTCCTCTAGTTCAGTTCAATTAAAATTATCTTTAACTGTGCTATCTTCTACTTTACCCTCGATATCTTTCTCAATAATAGCAGGCTTAACTACATATTTCTTCCAGTTTACATATATGTAAAATAAGCTTACTACATCCTGCATATTGTAAAGTAGAATTTTCTCTTTTTTCTCTAATGGCATTCTAGAGAAGTAATCTTCATCCTTCATTATCTTACCAAAGGTTTTAGCTAAGTTTGAACCACTTATAAGTTCACTCTCTCTAGCAATTCCAAAAATACCTTCTAAATTTTTTAATCCAATGGAGCTTCCAATATCTTGCTCATATTTCTTTTGAAGATCAATTTGAGTAAAATTTTCACTTATTTTATAGCCAATGTTGTGTTTGTTTAATAAGTAATTTATTACTATAAAGTCATTGTTACCAGAAAATGTCACAATATATTTTTTATTATATTTCTTTTTCATTTGTTCAAAGTAATTTTTACTCATATTCAAGAGGTTTTTTAGTTCATATTTATTTTCAAGCATATATTGTGTAGCTTTAAGCTCATTTGTAGTTGTATCGTAATAAGCTGCACCAAACACTCCTATACAAACAGGTTTCTTATATACATAATGCTCTAAATCAAAAAAAATAGCATCTCTAAAAAATTCTTTATTTCCTTGTATGTCCAAACTATTTTCCACACTAAACTCTTCAACACTTATGGTTTCTTCTTTTATAATCACTATATCACTCTTTTCTAAATTATATGTCTACACTTAATGTAACAAGAGAATTTGGGTATCTGAAAAAATAACAATTCGTAGATGAAATAGATATTATGCCTTCACCTGACAGGTCATAATGACAAGAAAACAAGCACCATGCAGGTTTGTCACAAAATATTCTAACATTCTTAAGGTTATTTTTAAAGATGCCTTACTAAGATAAACTTAATTATACCACATTTTAGCACTTAGTTTCTATAACTACCTATAGTAATTATATTAGTATTTTCAGAAATTATTATTCATATTAGTTTTTTTCGCTATGATACTTAAAACCTATTGACAATTATTCTCATTAAAATTATAATAATATTGAGAATAATTATCAACAAGGAGTGAATTTCATGAGCATATTCGATTTAAAACCTGGTATGAAGGGTTATATAAAATATTTAAATTGCGATGAAAAATTAACCAAAAGACTTTTAGCTTTAGGTTTTATAGAAGGCACAGAAATATCAGTGAAGAATGCAGCACCACTAGGTGATCCGATAATAATAAATTTAAGAGGAACAGATTTAGCAATTAGAAAGAAAGATGCTAAAAATATTCATATTATGGAGGCAATTTAGGGATGAAAACTATAGCATTGTTAGGTAATCCTAATGTAGGTAAGACAACCCTTTTCAATGCATTAACTGGTTCAAATCAGTATGTAGGAAACTGGGCTGGGGTAACCGTAGAAAAGAAAGAAGGATTTCTAAAAAAAGACATAAACATCGTAGACTTGCCAGGTATCTATGCTATGGACACGTTTTCCAATGAAGAAAAAGTATCAAAAGAATTTTTGAAAAGTGGCAATGTTGATCTCATTGTAAATATAGTAGATGGTTCAAAGCTAGATAGAAATCTATACCTAACCTCCCAACTAGCACAATTTAACAAGCCAATATTATTAGTAGTTAATATGATAGATGTAGCAAAATCAAAAGGAACTCATATTGATTATAATACTCTATCTAAAGAGCTTGGTGTTACAATAATGCCGATTTCAGCTACTAAAGGTGAAGGAATTGATAAGTTAAAAGCCTTTATGGAAAAAGGGGATTATTCTTCCTTAGATATGTCAATAAATAAAAAACATAAATTTGAATCTATGGATGAGAAAGCTACCTATACTTACATAGGAAACATATTAAAAACTTCAGTTGAGGGCACCAAAATCGGTATTGAAACTGCAACAGAAAAAATAGACAAACTAGTTCTTAATAAATTTTTAGCTTATCCTATATTTTTAGGACTTCTATTTTTAATATTTAAGTTTACATTTGAATGGGTAGGAGGTCCACTTCAAGAGCTTCTTGATGGCTTCGTCAGCGGAACTTTTGTTTCTTGGGTAGAAATACCTTTGACAAATTCAAGCGATTGGTTTAAGTCATTAATAATAGATGGTATTATTGGTGGAGTTGGTTCCGTTATAGTTTTCTTGCCTATTATATTAGCACTTTTCCTTGGAATAACCTTCCTCGAGGATAGCGGTTATATGGCAAGAGCTGCTTTCATTATGGATAAATTAATGAGAAAATTAGGCCTTTCTGGAAAAGCTTTTATACCACTTATAATGGGCTTTGGATGTTCCGTTCCTGGAATCATGGCTGCAAGAACACTTGAAAGTGAAAAGGATAGAAAACTAACATCATTAATATTACCTTTCATGTCTTGTAACGCAAGACTTCCTGTTTATGGATTGTTTACAGCAGCTTTATTTTCAGCTAATGAAGCCTTAGTGATATTTGGGCTTTATCTTCTTGGAATCTCAGTTGCATTTATAATTGCTCTTATTTTTAAGCATACTATATTTAAAAAAGATGAAGAGCCATTTATCATAGAGTTACCTGAATATAAATTACCTGAACTTAAAAGCTTATTAATACACACTTGGGAAAAAGGTAAAGGCTTCTTAAAAAAAGCTGGAACATTAATTTTCTCAATATCTGTATTAGTTTGGTTCTTATCAAACTTTAACATGAGTGGAATGACTGATATTAACACTAGTTTTTTAGCAGATATAGGTAGATTTATTAATCCAATATTTGTACCTCTTGGTTTTGCTTCATGGCAAAATTCTGTAGCGCTTTTAACTGGGCTTATGGCTAAAGAAGTAGTAGTTAGCACACTTGGTGTACTGTATACAGGAGAACTTGTTGATCAGATTGCAGCAAACTTTACTACAATCACAGGATTGTCCTTCCTAGCATTTACATTGCTTTATACACCATGTGTTTCTGTAATAGCAACAATGAAAAAAGAGTTTAGTAGTAAATTTGCACTTTTCTCAGTGGTTTATCAATTTGCTGTGGCATGGATAGTATCATTCTTAGTTTACAACATAGCACAGTTCATACTTTAACTTGGGCTTCTACTAAAAAAATCTTAAATTGATCCATAAGTTATTCATTAACTTTATGGGTCAACATTTTATAGCAATGGAATTTAGTTGTGCTAAGGTACCTTAAAGAACTTATTGAAAATAAATTGTTTATTAATTAAAAGAGGTGAATATTTATGGAAATACTTATAACTGCCATAATTGTAATATCTGCAGGAGCAATTCTTTATAGAAATCTAAAGCGGAAATCAAAAGGTAACTGTGAATGTGGAAGTTGTACCTCAAAGTGCCCTAAATATGAGGAAAGAGATTAAAAGTTAAACTTTTAATCTCTTTTTTTATTACATCTTTTCTACTACATCTAGACCGATTAATTTTAATCCATTGCTTATTACTTGTAGAGTTGCTTTTACTAAGTTTATTCTTGCATTTTTAGTAACTTCATCTTCTGAATTTGCTATATTATGAGCATTGTAAAATTTATTGAAGGCTTTAGCAACTTCAATTACATATCTTGTGATCATTGAAGGCTGAAGCTTATCTATTGCTGCATTAATAGCCTTATGGAAACCTTCAAGCTCTTTTACAAGTTCAAATTCTTCTTTTGAACTAAGCTTACTATAGTTCAATTCTCCAACAGTGTCTCCAACTTTTCTTAAAATGCTCCTACCTCTTGCATAAGTGTACTGAACATAAGGGCCTGTTTCACCTTCAAAGCTTAACATTTCATTCCAGTCAAAAACTATATCTCTTTCCCTGCTATTTTTAAGATAAGTGAAAATCATTGCACCAATTCCAACCTTTTTAGATACATCTTCCTTATTTTCAAGGCTTGGATTCTTTTCATTAATTACATCTAGAGTTTTAGCCACAGCTTCATTTAATAATTCATCTAGTAAAATTACATCTCCCTTTCTTGTAGAAAGTTTCTTATCAGCAAATCTTACAAGACCGAACTCTACATGCTTACAATCATCAGCCCATTCATGTCCCATAAGTTTTATTGTGGTGAAAACTTGTTTGAAATGCAGCGATTGATCTTTTCCCACAACATAAATATTCTTGTAAAAATCGTAGGTTTTCTTTCTATAGAAAGCAGCGGCTAAATCACGGGTTGCATATATAGTTGCTCCATCTGCCTTTTTGATGATGCATGGTGGCATATTGAATTCTTCAAGCATTACGACTTTAGCACCATTACTTTCAGTTAACAATCCCTTTTGGAAAATTTCATCTACCACTGTATCCATCTTATCACTATAGAAGCTTTCTCCCGCATAAGAATCGAAGTTTACATTTAATGTTTCGTAAAGCTTGCTAAACTCCTTCAAGCTTAATTCTCTAAACCTAGTCCAAAGTTCAACTGCTTCCTTATCTCCATCCTCGAGTTTTTTAAAGTATTTTCTTCCTTCATCTTCTAACTCTGGATTAGCTTCAGCTTCATCATGAAACTTAACATATATCCTTAGAAGTTCTGCTATAGGTTCTTTCTCTAGAGCCTCTTCGTCACCCCATCTCTTATATGCTGAAATAAGTTTACCAAATTGTGTTCCCCAATCACCTAAGTGATTAATTCCAATAGCATTATATCCTTGGAAGTTAAATATCTTGTAAAGGGAATTTCCAATAACAGTGGTAAACAAATGTCCTACATGAAAGGGTTTCGCAATATTAGGTGAAGAGTATTCTACGATAACATTCCTTCCCTCTCCAACCTTAGAAGCTCCATAATTCTCACCTTCTTGCAAAATCCTTTCAATTGTTGTTTTAATAAAGGCTGACTTATCTACAAAAAAGTTTAAGTATGGTCCAAAGGTTTCGATTTTTTCGAAGCCTTCACTTGGAAATTTTTCTTTTAAATCTGTAGCTATGGCATTTGGAGCCTTTCTCATTGTTTTTGCTAATTGAAAACATGGAAATGCAAAATCTCCCATTTCAGGTTTAGGTGGAATTTCCACTAATCTTTCAATAGCTTCCAAATCCATATCTATATATTTGCTTAAATTTTCTACAATTAGATTTTTATAATTCATTTTATCTCCTCCTATTTAATTAAAATTACTTTTATTCTAAATCCTCACAAAAATTTTGAACTCCTTGATTTAACTTCGTTAATATATTTTTCATTAGAATATATCATTTCACCATTTGCAACCCTTAAGCTTTAAGTATTTATCCCAAAGCTTTTATAGATAAGGACATAAAAAACCCGTCTCTAAAAAATAGAGACGGGTTTATCCGCGGTACCACTCTGATTGACTAAAAATAGTCCACTCAAAAACTTAACGCTTATCAGCGACTAACCCTATACAAGTAACACACTCTTTCAGGTAGCTTCTCCAAGGTTCTCTTCCTACATAAATATATAACTTATGCACTTATATGTTACCACATTCGCTTCTTATGTTCTTACAAGGCTTCCACTCTGTCCTTGCTCGCTTTAAGACTTATAAGAAAGTACTGTCCTTTTCATTGAATTTTATTAATTATTAACTTATATTTATAAATGGTATTATAAAAGCTACTTTATTAATTGTCAATAGCTTATCCATGTATCAATAGATTTTATTATTCCATAAGTAATTTCTCTAATAAGATAAAATTCCATCAACATTAAAATTATAATAACAAAAGAATACAGTATGTTTAACATATGCATGTTTTATAAAAGTATATAATAAAACAAATACTAATTTAAATTAGTATTTGCCTTATTATATGCAAAGTTTTCACATATGAAACTAAATTTTATACATTTCTTGAACTTTTTTCTGGATTTCATCATTTTCAAGGTATTCATCATAAGTCATAGTTTTATCCATAATTCCATTAGGTGTTATTTCAATTATTCTATTTGCTATAGTTTGAATAAATTGATGGTCATGAGATGTAAATAATATAGTTCCACTGAAACTTGTAAGTCCATTGTTTACAGCTGTAATTGACTCAAGATCAAGGTGGTTAGTTGGTTCGTCTAAAATAAGCACATTTGCACTACTTAGCATCATTTTAGATAACATACAACGAACCTTTTCTCCTCCAGATAAAACAGATGCTTCCTTTAATGCTTCTTCTCCTGAGAATAACATTCTGCCTAAGAATCCTCTAATAAAGCTTTCTGCCTTTTCTTCTGAGAATTGTCTTAACCAATCTACTAAGTTAAGCTCACATCCATTAAAATACTCAGAGTTATCTTGTGGGAAGTAAGCTTGAGATGTGGTTATTCCCCATTTGAAACTTCCACTATCTGGCTCCATTTCTCCCATTAAGATTTTAAATAGAGTTGTTTTAGCTATTCCATCACCGATAAAAGCTATTTTATCTCCCTTATTAACCATAAATGTTACATCATCTAATATCTTAACTCCATCTATAGTTTTGCTTAAGTTTTCTATCATTAATAAATCATTACCAGCTTCTCTTTCAGGTTTGAAACCTACAAATGGATATCTTCTTGAAGATGGTTTTATATCATCTAATGTTAATTTATCTAGTTGTTTTTTTCTACTAGTTGCTTGTTTTGCTTTAGATGCATTAGAACTAAATCTCGCAATAAAGGCTTGTAAATCTTTAATCTTCTCTTCTTTTTTCTTATTTTGATCTTTAGCCATTTGAAGTGCTAATTGACTAGACTCATACCAGAAATCGTAGTTACCCACGAAAACTTGAATTTTACCAAAGTCAACATCTGCCATATGCGTACATACTTTATTTAAAAAGTGTCTATCGTGTGATACAACAATTACTGTTCCTTCAAAATCCATTAAGAAGTTTTCAAGCCATGAAATAGATTTTATATCTAAATGGTTTGTAGGCTCGTCTAGTAAAAGGATATCCGGATGTCCAAATAAAGCTTGTGCAAGAAGTACCTTCACCTTTTCTGAACCATTTAAATCCTTCATCTTCTTATTGTGAAGATCATCTGTTATTCCAAGTCCCATTAATAGAGTTGCAGCTTCACTTTCAGCTTCCCATCCGTTAAGTTCTGCGAATTCCCCTTCAAGTTCAGAAGCTTTCATTCCATCTTCATCTGTAAAGTTTTCTTTAGAATATAATGCATCTTTTTCATCCATAATTTCAATTAATCTAGAATGTCCCATCATTACTGTTCTTAAAACTTCAACTTCATCAAATTCAAAGTGGTCTTGCTTTAGTACTGCAAGTCTTTGGCCAGAAGTAATAGACACATCCCCAGTATTAGCTTCAATTTCACCAGATAATATCTTTAAAAAAGTTGATTTACCAGCTCCATTAGCTCCAATCAAACCATAACAATTTCCTTCAGTAAATTTTATATTTACATCCTCAAAAAGCTTTCGCCCACCATATCTTAAACTTACTCCAGTTGTACTAATCATAATTTTCCCTCCATATATCAATAAAAAAGTTTTACCTGTGACTAGGTAAAACCTTTTTAATTTTCTTCAGTTACACACATAGAATTTATTATAACACATTGCTCAGAATTATTCTACGGTAATTACTAAATTATTTTAACTTTTAAAAATACTACCTTTACAAGTAATGAATCACAACGATAAACTTGATCAATTGCACTCATTAGAATAAAAATTCCTAGAATTTATTTTTTCTAAAAACATAGAAATTATAATCCTACAACTATTACTTATTTTTGTTTATTTTTTGATTTAAAACTAGGTTTGTTATTGGATTTATTTCCTTTAAAGCTACCATTCTCATTTGTACTTTTTCTAAATGACTCACTTGCATTACTTGTTTTATTGTTCTTAAACTTATCCATATTACCTTCTAACTTATTATTTTTATTTTCCAAATAAGATTTCTCACGAGTTTGCACTTTAGAAGTTTCAAGGGTAACCTTTGGTATATACCTTGCATCCATAACCTTACCATGAGACAATTCTACATAATCGATTTTTATATTAAATTGATTCTCAATCTTTCTAATTTTAGGTACTTCTTCATCAGTTACAATTGAAATTGCTATCCCTTTATTGTTGGCTCTTCCAGTTCTTCCTGTTCTATGTAAATAATCCTTAGGCTCATCTGGTATGTCTATGTTAATTATATGACTTACTCCTTCTATATCCAATCCCCTTGCTGCAAGATCAGAAGCTACCATTAGGTTTATCTTTCCTGATTTAAAATCATCCATAACTTTTTTTCTTTCGTTTTTAACAAAAGCTCCGTGTATTCCATCAGCTCTAAGTCCATGAAATTTAAGTTTAGACGATAATATTTCAATTTCATCTGTCTTGTTTATAAATGCAATGGCCTTTGTTGGCTTTAGTGCTGCCATAATTTTTCTCAGCAATAGAATTTTATCACGCCTGTCACAAACCATGAAAACATGATCTATATTTTCACTTACTTTAACATTTTCGTCTTCCTTAATAACTTTAGGTTCTTTCATAATAGTATTTCCTATTTCAACCACCTCTTGTGATATAGTAGCTGAAAACATTAAGATTTGACGTTGTTTTAAAGTAGTCTTTATAACAGATTTTACTGTATCAATATTGTTCTCATCTAGCAGTCTATCACACTCATCAATTACCACGGTTTTAACTGTATGAGCCGATATTTTTTTAAGCTTTATTAATTCTAAAATCCTTCCTGGGGATCCAATAACAAACTGTGGCTTTTCCCTTAAAGCTTCCACTTGTCTTTTTATATTTACATTTCCGATAATTACAGTAGAAGTCAAATTTAGTCCTGAATTATCTTTAATACTTTGTATTACGTTATTTACTTGAACTCCTAATTCATGAGTAGGTGCTAAGATTATAAATTGATTTTCTCTTTTCTCATACTCTACTTTTTCTATTAATGGCAATAAATAAGCTAAAGTTTTCCCACTTCCTGTTTCTGATTGCGCAATAATATCTAAATTCTCAAGTATACTTGGAATTGTTGAAGTTTGTATTTTTGTTGGTTCCGTAATTCCTACCTTTACTAATGCCTTAGTTACTTCATCGTTTATTTTTAAGTCTAAAAATCCTGACATTTTATCATCTCCATTTATTATATTAAATTCATTACATCCAAAACTTTTGAATAAGCTTTCAAATCTATTTAAGTATAAAGTAACTTTAACTTATTTAAAAGAACATTATTTCCAATGAGCAGATTTAAGTGCAGCTTATAAACCAATATGCAAAGTTTTTATCCTTTATAATTATTTACAAATTTGACTAAATTTATTTCCATGTGTATTATATTAATTCAGTTGGCAAAAATTCAAAATATAGAACATAAGTTTGATATTTACTCACAACTATGATATAATATACCTGAATGAGAGGTGTTCTTATGATTGAAATGAAAAGCAATAAGCAAAGTGAAATATACGAATTTATAAAACAACAAGTTGCTAGTAAGGGATATCCACCTTCCGTTAGAGAAATTTGTGAAGCTGTTAATTTAAGTTCTACTTCTACTGTACATGGTCATCTTTCAAGATTAGAAAAAAAGGGACTAATAAAAAGAGACCCTACTAAACCAAGAGCAATAGAGCTTCTTATGGAATCACCAATAAGAAAAGAACTTATTGATATACCTATTGTTGGTAAGATTACTGCAGGAGAACCAATTCTTGCTCAAGAATCTATTGAAGATTTTCTAACCTTGCCACTTAACTTTGTGAAAAGTAGTGCCGAATTATACATACTAAGAGTTTCAGGCCAAAGTATGATAGAAGCAGGAATTTTTGATGGAGATTTAGCTATTATAGAAAAAACCTCTACCGCAGTTAATGGTGATATAGTAGTAGCTCTAATAGAAAATGAAGCTACTATCAAGAGATTTTTTAAAGAAGATGGATACATAAGATTACAACCAGAAAACTCTTCTATGAATCCAATTTTAGTTAAGGATTGTCAAATCCTTGGTAAACTTTCAGGATTATATAGAAAATATTAAGAAGCTGTTTTGCAGCTTCTTTTTCATTGCTAAAAACTTCAACATCTATTGCCTTTAGCATCTATTTAAAAGTTCAAATAAATAGATATATAAGTGTTGAAGATAACACCTTAATTTATTCATCTTCAAAAGCCTGTGATATTTAAAGTGAGCTCATATATAAGGCAAGTTTTGATTTTGTTTCCCAATAATTACATATAAAAATATAATTTTATATACAAAAGCGTACCAATGCACGCTTTTGTTCTATCTTATAGATAATAACTATATTGCTTAGGCTAAAAATCAATGATTATTTTCACAAGTAAATTAAGATATATTGTGCCTAATTTAATATCTTAGATAAAGATATTAACACACCGATTTTTCCGTGATCGAAGGTTAATCCGCCTTGAAGATATGCAATATATGGTTCTCTTATAGGTGCATCTGCTGATAACTCAATGGAGGCCCCTTGAATAAATGCTCCAGCTGCCATGATAACTTCATCTTTATAGCCGGGCATATCCCATGGTTCACATTCCACAAAGGAATCAATAGGAGAGCCTGCTTGAATTCCTTTGCAAAATTTAATAAGCTTTTCCTTATCATTGAATTTAATAGCTTGAATAATATCACTTCTTTTATCATCATATTTAGGCAAAACTTCAAACCCAGCAAGTTCCATTATTCTTGCGCAAAATATAGAGGTCTTAACTGCTTCCATAGCTACATGTGGCGCTAAGAATAACCCTTGAAAGAAAGATCTCATAACTCCAAAGGTTGACCCACATTCTCCCCCGATTCCAGGTATGGTTAATCTATAGGAAGCTTGAGTAACATACTTTTCTTTTCCAGCAATATATCCACCTGTTGGAGCTATTCCTCCACCAATGTTTTTTATTAAGGAACCTGCTACTAAATCCGCCCCCACATCAGTAGGTTCTATAGTTTGGATAAATTCACCATAACAGTTATCAACAAAGCAAATAATTTCTCTATCTATAAGTTTAACAGCATCAATAATTGGCTTTATTTCCTCCACAAGAAGTGATTTTCTCCAACCATAGCCAGTTGATCTTTGAATATGTACTAATTTTATAGTAATATCTTCTTTTAAAACTTTTATCATGTACTCGATATTAACTTTTTTATTTTCATCAAGTTCAATTTGTTTATAATTAACTCCATACTCTTTTAGTGATCCTATATTTTCATCACCACTTATGCCAATGATATTATGTAAAGTATCATATGGTGTTCCACAAACACTAAGCATAGTATCTCCAGGTCTTAAGTTGCCAAAAAGTGCTGCGCCTATGGCATGAGTACCATTCACAAAGTGCGGTCTAACTAAAGCACTTTCTGTGTTAAATATTCTTGCATACACCTTATCTAGTGAATCTCTACCTATATCTCCATATCCGTATCCTGTAGAATTAGTAAAATGCATATCACTTATTCGCTCCATTTGAAGAGCATTAAGCACTTTTAATTGATTAAATTC
Organism: Clostridium sp.; assembly: GCF_036642255.1. GTDB lineage: Bacteria > Bacillota > Clostridia > Clostridiales > Clostridiaceae > Clostridium_J. The sequence continues at coordinate 13,439 of NZ_JAVWDJ010000035.1, forward strand.
TCTTATATTATCTAAAATATGAAATTGCTCATTTACATCTTCAATAGCTCTTTCATATAAGTCCAAAGCCTTGGTATTGATTTTATATTGTTTTTGTAAAAACTCTTTAGTTAATTCTAACATTATAATTACTCCTTTTATAGAATTTCCTAAATATACTATCATATAATTGCATATTAATCAAATTTTAAAGGTATTTTGGAAAAGTGCGTAAAAAAATACACCCTAGGGTGTATTTTTAAAGAACTATTCCTCATTTTGTTCAGAAGGATTATTGAATAATATTGCTTTTAATGGTGTTATAGTAGATATAGCATGCTTGTAAATAAGCATTTGTTGCTTTCCATCATTATTTGAAGTCACACATAAAACTACTGTAAAACTGTCAAATCCAGTTACCGTACCTCTAATTTGAAACCCATTAGTCAAATGAATTGTAACAGGAATTTTATTTTTTCTAGCTCCATTTAAAAATATGTCTTGTAAATTGTTTGTAGATTTACTCATACCCGCGCACCTCCATAACTATAATTAACTATTCTATAACTGACGAAAAAATCCTCTTTATGTTAGAAATTATTTACAGTCATTAGACCTTTTTTCATTGAAGTCTTTTATTATATATTCTACAATTTCATCTTCACTAGAAAACTTGTCTTTATCAACCCAATTAACCCTTGGATCTTTCCTGAACCATGTTAGTTGTCTCTTTGCATAATTTCTACTAAATTGTTTTATCATCTCTATAGATTTTTCAATAGTAATATCACCATCTAAGTAGGCTAAAATTTCTTTGTATCCTATACCTTTCATAGATTGCATATCAGAATTATATCCTTCTTTGCGTAATCTTATAACCTCATTTAATAAACCTTTTTCAAACATTATATCAACTCTTTGATTTATTCTTTCATAAAGTTTCTCTCTATTCATATTGAGAACGTAGTAATGAACCCTGTATGGAATATTATACACATCTTCTTCTTTTGCAAATTCTGTTATAGGTTTTCCTGTTACTTTATAAACCTCTAAGGCTCTGATTACTCTTTTTAGATCATTTGGATATAATTTGTTATAGCTTTCTATATCTATGTCCTTTAACAAACTATGCACATATTCATTACCTTTTTGCTGCGCAAGATCTGAAAGTTCTTCCCTATACTTTTCATCTCTGTTTGTGTCAGCAAAGTTATAGTTATAGATTAGTGAGTTAATGTAAAACCCTGTTCCTCCTACAATCATTGGAAGCTTATTTTTCGCACTTATATTTTCAATATCTTTTTCTGCATATCGCTTAAACATCGCAACACTAAACTCTTCACTTGGGTCTACAATGTCAATCATATGATGAGGTATTCCTTCCATTTCTTCTTCAGATACCTTTGCTGATCCAATATCCATTTTCTTATATATTTGCATGGAGTCTGCGGAAATAATTTCACCATTAAGACTCTTTGCAAGTTTAATAGAAATCCCCGTCTTACCTACTGCTGTAGGCCCTGCTAAGATAAAAATATCTGTCATAAATTTGTTCCACCTTACTTTATTGTATTCTTTTAAATCTTTTCTCTAATTCATGTAAAGTAAATTTAATTATAGTTGGTCTACCATGAGGGCATGTGAAAGGTTCCTCTAAATATCTCATCTCCTGTGTTAGGGCTTCCATTTCTTGTTGAGATAATTTATCATTTGCCTTTACTGCTGCCTTACAAGCAAGAGATGCTATTTTATTATATTTTACTTCTGTAGTCTTTCCACTGCCAAGAGATTTTATATTTTCAATGATTTCATAAAATAAGTTCTTTAAATCTGGCTTCCCCAAAAACATTGGAACCTCTCTAATTGCAATAGAATTTTCCCCAAAAACTTCTATGTCAAACCCACAGTTTTTAAAAATATCTTCATTGTCAATATAATAACTATAGTCATCATAGGTCAATTCTATAACAAGAGGAGTTATTAAGATTTGGCTTATTACCTGGGCCTTCGCTATGGATTTCTTATATTTTTCAAAAAGCATTTTCTCATGAGCTGCATGCTGATCTATTAAATAAAGTTCCCTATTATATTCAGCAATGATATAACTATTATTAAACTGTCCAATAACTTTAACTTGCGGAAACTTAGGTTCAACTTTTTCATTATCTCTTATAATTTCTTCCTCAGGTTTGTTATTATATATTCCCTTGTGAGCAAAATCTTCATATACCTTTAACTCATTAGGATTTTGAAAACTTTCCTTATAATCTAACTTCTGAAATTTTTCCTCTGCGACTTCCTTGTTTCCATTGTTTTCTTTAAAATAACTATGTTGAATTTCTTCGGGTCTTTCATATTTTATACTATTAAAATCTATAGGGAGTTGCACAGTAGTATTTTCCTTATACTGCATATTTTCATTTTTATATTGGTATTTATCGTCATCAGCTTCTATGTTAAAAGTGGATCGTAGACTCTCCTTAAGTGCACTATGTACCCCATCAAACACTAATTTGAAAAGAGTTTTTTCATCAAAGAACTTTATTTCAGCTTTTGTAGGATGCACATTAGGATCTATGTAATCAGGAAAAATATCTATATAAGCAACGAAAAAAGGAAACTTATTTACCGTAATAAAGGATTTAAAGGCATTTTCAACAGCTGCAGTTATTAAACTACTTTTTATTAATCTTTTGTTTACAAAAATACTTTGTCTATTCCTACTTCCTCTACTTATTTCGCTATTCCCAATAAAACCATGAATAGATATAATATCACTATGATTTTCAAAAGGAATTACATTATCATATACTTGTTTCCCATATAAAGTTCTCACTGTATCTATTAAATCGCAGGTACTTAAGCTTTTAAAAACTTCTTTCCCATTACTAAAAAATTTAAAAGTCACACCATAATTTCCTAGAGCTAATCGTAACATCAAATCGTTGATTAAACTATTTTCTCTTTGGGGTGATTTTAAAAATTTTTGTCTTGCTGGAACATTATAAAATAAGTCTCTAACTTCAATAATAGTTCCAACATTGCATCCTACATCTTTTATATATTGAATTTTACCACCTTCAATATACATTTCTTTACCAAAATCAAACTCCGCTATTCTGCTTATAATTTTAACCTTAGAAATTGCAGCAATACTCGGTAGAGCCTCTCCCCTAAAACCAAAAGTACTTATAGCAAATATATCATTTATATTTGCTATTTTACTTGTACCATGAGGCATAAAGGCTTTTTCTATATCATCAGGATGAATGCCTTGCCCATCATCACTTATTCTGATAATACTACTTCCACTTTCCTCAATTTCTATTGTTATATTTTTACTTCCTGCATCAATACTGTTTTCTACCAGTTCCTTTACTACAGAACTGGCTCTCTCAACTACTTCTCCAGCAGCTATTTTATTTGCAGTATCTTGGGTCAGCAAATTAATTCTTTGCATTAAATCACTTCCTTCAAAAGTGCTAAATCTCTTTTGCTTTTTTAATGAATTCATAAAGCTTATTAAAGCCTTCCATAGGGGTCAAATTCAATACATCTATGGCCTTTAAATCTTCAATTAGTTTTCCTTTAGCAATATCCTCAAAACCCATTTGAATTACTTCTGTTTTGTTTTTCTCCAAAGCTGCCATAGCAACTTCCTGATGAACTCTATCTAAATTACTATCATATTTTTCTTCATAAGCCTCAAATGAATTTCCATTATCCTTTTCAAGTTTTTCTTTCTTTTTAGGTTCATATTCATCTCGATTAATTTCTTTAAAATTTTCACCTTCTAAATCTTGAAGGATTTCTCTAGCTCTATTTATTACCTCCTGTGGAATTCCAGCGAGTTTTGCTACCTCAATTCCATAGGACTCGTCTGCTGCACCAGAGATTATTTTTCTTAAAAAAATAATTTCGTTCTGAATCTTTCTTACTGCAATAGAATAATTCTTTACACCTGAAATTTCCCCTTCTAATCTTGTAAGTTCATGATAATGTGTAGCAAATAAAGTTTTGCATTTTATTTTAAAGGTATTGCATATGTACTCAATTACTGACCACGCAATACTGAGCCCATCATAGGTACTTGTTCCTCTACCTACCTCATCTAATAGCACTAAACTCTTAGTAGTGGCGTTCTTTAATATATTAGATACCTCCCACATTTCAACCATGAAAGTACTTTTACCTCCTGCTAAATCATCCGAAGCACCTATCCTTGTAAAAATCTTATCACAAATAGATATATTAGCGCCTTTTGCAGGTACAAAAGAACCAATTTGAGCCATTATTGTTATAAGTGCCACCTGTCTCATATAAGTAGACTTTCCAGCCATATTAGGACCTGTAATGAGCATTAATTGATTATCTAAAGTATCAATGTTAGTATCGTTATCCACAAAGGTATTAATAGGAATCATCTTTTCTACAACTGGATGTCTTCCACCTTCTACATTAATAAATCCATCAGTATTAATTTCAGGTCTGCAATAATTATTTTCTTTTGCTATCATTGCCAAGGAAGATAGCGCATCTAATTCAGAAATCAATTTAGCAGTATCTTTCATCCTATGACTTTGAGTTTCTATAAAATCTCTAATTTCAACGAAAATTTCATATTCAATTGCAATTAGTTTATCTTCTGCGCCTAAAATTTTATCTTCCATTTCCTTAAGTTCTGGTGTTATAAACCTTTCAGCATTTGATAAGGTTTGCTTTCTAATATATCTTCCTTCTGGTATAGAGCTAAGATTTGCTTTTGTTATTTCTATAAAATATCCAAAAACTTTATTATAGCTTATCTTTAAGGATTTAATACCTGTAGTTTTTCTCTCATCACTTTCAAGGGACGCAAGCCATTGCTTTCCATTAGTCTTTGAGGCTCTTAATTCATCAACTGTGTTATTGTACCCATCCTTAATAATGTTGCCTTCTTTAATGGAAAGTGACGGGCTTTCTATCAATGAATCATCTAGTATTTTAAAAACATCTTGTAAATCATCTAAATTCTTAAAAATATGACTTAGTAAATTTGATTTACTACATGAAATTAAATTTTTGATGAGGGGAATTTTCCATATTGAGTGCTTTAACCCAATAAGTTCTTTAGCATTAATACTTTTAGAACTTATTTTTCCCACTAATCTCTCTATATCATAGATTTGCTTTAATCCTTCTTTTAAATCTTCTAATAATGAGGTGTTTGTTATGAGCTCTTCAATAGCCTCTTGGCGACTTTCAATTTCACGTTTTAACATCAGTGGTTGTTCCACCCATTTTCTAAGCCTTCTAGCTCCCATAGCTGTATTCGTTTTATCCATCACCCAAAGTAAAGTACCCTTTTTAGATTTATCCCTTAATGTTTCTGTTATTTCTAAATTTCTTTTGGAGTTTGCATCCAACGATAAATACTGGGAAATTTCATAACACTCTATAAAATCAATATGAGTTAAAGAAGCCTTTTGAGTATCCAATATATAGTTTAACAGCCCATTGCAAGCCCTAATTGCTGCATTACCCAGACTTGTATTATTAAAGTTTTTAAATTGAGCTCTTAGCATGTCAGAATCATCATTAAAATTACTTTTATCAAATATAGAAATTGATGTGGAAGCTCTCTCCTTTATATCTTCAACAATAGATATTGTTAAGTTTTCTGGTACCACAATTTCCTTAGGCTCAAATTTATAAATTTCATCTATGATTATAGCGTCTTCACCATAACCTTCACTACAATAGAACTCTCCAGTAGATATGTCACAAAAGCATACTCCAGCACTATTGTTTTCGTCAATATATAAGGACATAATAAAGTTATTTTTGCTTTCTTCTAAAAAAGAACCTTCTGTATATGTACCTGGTGTTACTATCTTAATTACATCTCTTTTAACAATGCCCTTAGCAAAAGCTGGATCCTCTACTTGTTCACAAATTGCAACTTTATATCCTTTTGAAACCAGCCTTGATATATAGTTCTCTGCCGCATGAAAAGGTACTCCACACATAGGAGCCCTTTTTTCTAATCCACAATCTCTTCCAGTTAATGTTAGTTCTAATTCCCTTGAAGCAACTTCTGCATCTTCAAAGAACATTTCGTAAAAATCTCCCAATCTAAAAAACACGATGCAATCCTTGCACTTTTCTTTAACTTCAAAGTATTGCTTCATCATAGGGGTTAAAGCCATATTATCTCTCCTTCTAATCCGTGGTTAAAATATTTTATAAAAAAAGCGACAAAGTCGCTTTTTTATAAATTAGATATATATTTTAGTTTCTTGGAACTGTAAAATCCTAATACTATCAAAACAATCATTGAAAATCTATAAATAGGTTTATACACAACCTATTTTTTATATTTCTTCACCTATAAGTGAAAAAGATTGAGCTTTTGTAATTTTTACATTTACTAATTGCCCTATACTTTCCTTATTTCCAGTAAAGTTTACTAATTTTCCTGTTCTAGTTCTTCCTGTAAGTTTAGTTTCGTCACTCTTACTTTCTCCTTCAACAAGAACTTCAACTATCTTGCCATCATACTTTTTGTTTTTCTTTGCGCAGATTTCATTCACTGCATCTACTAGCTTATTAAATCTTTCTTTTTTAGTAGCCTCATCTACATGATTTAGCATCATGTCTGCAGGAGTTCCTTTCCTTCTCGAATATAAGAAAGTGAAAGCTGAATCATATTCTACTTCCTTTACAAGACTTAAAGTATCTTCGAAGTCTTCATCTGTTTCTCCAGGAAAACCAACTATTATATCTGTACTTAAAGCTACATTAGGAATAGTTTCTTTTATTTTTCTAATAGTTTCTAAATATTTTTCCCTATCATAATGCCTATTCATCTTTTTCAAAAGCCTTGATGATCCAGATTGCACTGGCAAATGAATATATTCACATAATTTATCACATTCTGCTACAGCAGTTATTACGTCATCACTTAAGTCCTTTGGATGAGAAGTCATAAATCTAACTCTCTCTAACCCTTGTACCTCATTGATTTTTCTTAAAAGTCCAGCAAAATCTATTGCTGGTTCAATCCCCTTACCATAGGAATTGACATTTTGTCCTAAAAGAGTTACCTCCTTATATCCTGCTGCTACCATTTCTTTTATTTCTTTTATAATTTCTTCTGGCTGTCTGCTTCTTTCTCTTCCTCTAACATGAGGTACTATACAATAAGTACAGAAATTATTACATCCATACATTATAGTTACAAAGCCTTTAGTTGTACTTGCTCTATCAACAATAGCTCCTTCTACGATGTCAGCTTCCTTATCCCATACCTCTACGATAGGTCTTTCCCCACCAAGAGCTTTGGTTAGGTATTCTGTAAATTTATAGGCATTATGTGTACCTATTATAATATCTACGAAGGGAAACTTTGTAATTATATTTTCCGCCATTCCTTCTTGTTGCATCATACAACCTGTAATTGCTATCACAACCTCTGGTCTTTCCTTTTTTAGCTTCTTTAATGCTCCAACATTTCCTTCAACTTTTTGCTCTGCATTTTCTCTTACACAACAAGTATTAAAAATAATTATATCTGCATCTTCTTTTGAAGTTGTTCTTATATATCCTAATGGCTTTAGGCCTCCTGAAAGTTTTTCTGAATCTTCTTCATTCATTTGGCAACCCCAAGTCTCTATATAGTATTTCAAATCTTTTTTCATTAGCTGTATCTCCTCCATTTAAATTATAACCATTTATTAATTATATATAAAGATCATGAAATATTCAAAGATTATTTTTAATATAACATATTTTTTATATTATAATAGCTAACTACAAATGTGACACAGCTTGAATTATTTTAATTAATTTGGATTCTATATATTTGTACTTAAAATATTGTAAGTTATACTAGACTTTATTTTTATAAGGTTTACTATAATTGAACACTTTATAAAATACAACATATATATTTTACTGAACCAAGATGATTATTAATTTTTAATCCCATGTATTATGTGTTTATAGTACTACTAATTGAAGTTACGTACAAAAGCAGCGATATCAAATCCAGATTTATATAATAAGTAACCTATACTTACTATAAATAACATAAAAATTCTCCTTTTAGGCAAAAATATTTAAAAAGGAGGGTTTTCTATGTATGATGCAAAAAAACAAAATGCAGAAAATGAAAATTCATTTAAATCAGATTGTGTAAAAGAACGAGGTTACTTTACTAACATAGACAACAGTGTTTCCATAGCTACCAAATTATCATTTGTTCCTATAGAAAATCTAATCCAGGATTTTATTAGTTAATTGATGGGAGGATTTTAAAATGAAATTTTCAAACAGAATTTTAGCAATGGAGTATTCTCCAATTCGTAAGCTTGCTCCTTATGGTGATGCTGCAAAGAAAAAAGGTATTCATGTTTATCATTTAAACATCGGCCAACCAGACATTGCAACACCCGATCAGTTCATGGAAGGGATTGCTAAATACAAGAATAGTGTTTTGGCATATGCCCAATCTCAAGGCTTAGATGAAACTATTGAAAGTTTTATAAAATACTACAAAGAATGGAAAATAGGCTTCGAAAAAGATGAGCTAATAATTACAAATGGTGGATCAGAAGCTATATCTCTTGCCCTTACTGCAATATGTGATACAGGGGATGAAATAATTATACCTGAACCATTTTATACAAATTACGGCGGGTTTGCACAATCTGCTGGAGTAAGAGTTGTTCCATTTATAACTAAAGCTGAAGAAGGTTTCCATCTACCAGCAAAAGAAGTTATTACTAATAAAATTTCTGATAAAACTAGAGCTATAATGGTTTCCAATCCTGGGAATCCAACTGGTGTTGTTTATACTGAGAAAGAAATCAGAATACTTGCAGACATTTGCAAAGAAAATGATTTATATCTAATAGCTGACGAAGTATATAGAGAATTCGTATACGACGGCTTAAAATACACTTCAGCACTTTACATGGAAGATATTCAAGATAGAGTAATATTAATAGATAGTATCTCTAAGAGATATAGTGCATGTGGTGCAAGAATTGGTCTAGTTGCCTCTAAAAATAAAGAGCTTATAGCTCAAATAATGAAAATCTGCCAAACAAGACTATGTGTACCTACTCTTGAACAACTTGCCGCAGCTAACTTGATTAATACACCAAGAGAATATTTTGAAAAAGTTTTAGCTGAATACGAAGCAAGAAGAGATATACTTCATGAAAAGCTTTCTAAAATACCAGGAGTTGTTTGTGAAAAACCAACTGGTGCTTTCTATGTAGTTGCTAAGCTTCCAATTACAAATGGAGAAGATTTCGCGAAGTGGATGTTAACAGATTTTAACCATAATAATAAAACGGTAATGTTTGCACCTGCTGAAGGCTTCTATGCTACTGAAGGGCTTGGTGTAGATGAGATAAGACTATCCTACTGCTTAAATACTGAAGCATTATCGGATGCTATGGATATTATAGCTATAGGACTAGAGAAATATATGGAACTTCATAAATAAAATCAAGGAGGCATTGATGCCTCCTTGATTTTTATATAAAAATTAGATTTACGTTGTTTTATAATTATTAAGAATACTAGTATAAGCGCTTCAGTTTATTTTGTATAATTCATAAGTAGTATCAAAATGTACAAAGCCCATTGATTTATATAAATTCAAAGCATTAGAATTCTTTTCATTGCATTTCAAATAGATTTCTTTATAATTTAATAAATAACAACGATTTAATAGATATTTTAAAAGGATTTTGCCAAATCCTTTATTTCTATACTCTTGCAGTATTCCAAAATTCACTATATAGGCTTTATTATTATCTGTGATAATCTGACCATATCCAACAGGGGTCCCTTGGTAACTTATAAATACACAACCTTCATTAATATAGTATTTTTGACATTGCTCAAAGTAAATATCTTCCTCATTAATTGGAGCTCTAGACAAGTCAGAAAATACTTGATTTTGTATTTCGCATCTAAGTTTTTCGTCTTTGTTTTTTATAAAGTTCTGAAAGCTTAGCATGGATTGTTCAGAAAGAGTTTCTAAACCCTTTAATGGTTTACTCATTTCCAGTATAACTCTTCTTTTTTGAAAGCCTAATCTTAAAAAACTAATATACTCTTGTTCATGCTCCTTACAATAATATGAAACAGTAGAATTTTTTTTAATTGCATCAAGTAGCAATGAATAGTGCTCAATACTATTAAAAGCATCCATTACTTTAATACTATTAATTTTATAGCTAGTTCTATCTGTTTTTATAAACCATATAAAACCTATATATTCATCCCTAACTTTTAAAAACTTTATATTTTTCCATAAAAGTATTCTTTTTAAAAAATTATTTGAGTTAAGAACTTCTTTTATATTAGGTTTAAACTTATATTCATCAGCAAAATGAATATCTTTTAGTAATTTAATGTTTGCGTTATTTAGTCCCTCTAACTTATACATAGATTCCTCTTAACTAAAATATTTTTGAATCTATATATAGTATACTACATTTATGGAAAAAATAACCATAAACTCATAATATAAGATGAAAAGAACAACTTACGCATCAAGATTATTTTCTATATTTCAAAATCATATTTGAAATTCCTGATAAATATAGTAAATCAAAATAAAAAAGCCATCTTTAAGATGACTTTATATATTCGAAGCTTTAACAGCTACTGGATGCTCAAAAATACCTCTTTTAACTTCTGTAGCAGTCATATTTTTAGCTTTTAATAATTCTGTTAAATAATTGCATGCATCCCAAGGGTTTATTCTGTCTCCACAAGTAAATACATCAACAGCAGCATAACCAAGTTCTGGCCAAGTATGAATAGTTAAATGAGATTCAGATATTATAACTACTCCACTTACTCCTTGTGGACTAAATTTATGAAAGGCAACCTCTCTTACTTCAGCTCCAGCCTTTAGTGCAGATTCAACCATGTTTTTTTCTATCAATTCTTTATCATTTAATATTTCAGCATCACATCCATAGATTTCAGCTAAAATGTGGCGTCCTAATTCGTTCATCAACAGTTTACCTCCCTTAACAATTTTAAACAGATAAATAAATTTTATCAAAAATAAACAAAAAGTCAACATTAATACGTTGGCAGTTGGTGATTCGCATTTACGATGTTACTCTTTGCCATGATAAATTAGTATTTATCTATGTTTATCACAGTATAAAAGTAATGCATATATGAACAATATATAAGCATTACTTTTAATATTCCACAAGTTAATTTATTTAGTCCTTCCGGGTAGATTTCATTATGAGTAAATTAAAATTTTCTTACTTTACTACACTTTAGTTCAAATAACACTAAGTACAAATAATCATTTTCCCAATTAAGGTAAAGGAATATTAGATTTCTTCCACGGCCTTTATACTAAGAGCTACACGTTTTTCCTCTTCGTTTACATCTATTATTACTGCTTTAACTTCCTCGCCTATTTTCAGCACTTCATCAGCCTTCTCAATTCTATTTTTACTTATTTGAGAAATATGAATTAATCCATCAACTCCTGGCTCTAGTTCTACAAATGCTCCAAATTTAGCAAATCTTACAACCTTACCAAGTACAATATTACCTACTGGATATTTGTCTTTAATATTATTCCATGGATTTTCAGATAGCTTTTTAATACTTAAAGAAAGTTTTTTATTCTCTTTATCTATTTCTAATATATAAACCTTTATTCTTTCTCCAACTTTTAATAACTGATTTGGATTATTCACTTTATTCCAAGACATTTCCGAACTATGAAGTAGCCCGTCTACCCCATTTATTTCTACAAAGGCACCAAAATTTGATATTCTTCTAACTATACCCTCAACAACTTGATCCTTTTCTAAAACATCCCAAGTTTTATTTTCTGTAGCATCCTTCTCTTCTCTTAAAATGTCTCTTCTAGATGCTACAATTTTCATTCCAAATTTTTGTCTTGCAAACTCTATAAGTTGAACTTTTAAAGATTTGCCTATATATGATTTTAAATTATCTACTCTGTTAAGTTCTAAGTGAGAAGCTGGTATAAATATCTTAACACCATTATAGTTTGAAATTACTCCACCTTTCACCTCATCTTTTATTTCTACTTCAATTACTTCTTTATTTTCAAATATGTTCTGCAATACTTCATATTGTTTTTGCCTTTGTATTTCAATTGTAGAAATTACAACAAGACCATCGGTGTTTTTTCTATTAATAACTTTTCCTAGTATTTTATCTCCAACATTTATAAATTGCTTTAAGGATGCATTTTCATCCTTTGTATATTCGCTAATAGGTAAAATTGCTTCTGATTTAGATCCGATTGTTAAATAAGCTTCTTTCTCATTAACTTTAAAAACTTCACCTTCTAATACCCTTCCAACAGAAATATGGGAATTATCATTTGTGTACTGCTCATAAAGATCCATTTCTTCTCCATTTACTTTTTTCTCTTCTCTCATTTTTTCAATAGCCTCCTTAATTATCCAGTCTGGTGTAGATGCACCAGCTGTTACACCGATCTTCTTTATTTTATTATCCTGTAAAACCTCTCGTGGTATTCCTTGAAGATTTTCAACATGATAAGTTTTTTCACAGTTGTTTTTGCAGATTTCAAATAACTTTGTAGTATTTGAGCTGTTAAATCCTCCAATAACTATCATAGCATCAACTTCTTTGGAAATCTCTTCAGCAGATTTTTGTCTTACTTCTGTGGCACTACAAATAGTGTTGAAAGCAATAATCTCTTTAGCAGAAACTACAACTTTATTTAATACTTTAGTCCAATTACTTTGCTTTTCTGTAGTTTGTGATACTACACAAACTTTTCTTGGTATATTATCAAAGTTACTACCGTTTTTAGAAATAATAGCCTCATTATTGCACCAACCATTTATACCAATTACCTCAGGATGGTTTTCATCTCCTACTATTATGATTCCATAACCTTCATTATGGTACTTTTCAACTTTTTGTTGTATATTTCCTACATAAGGACAAGTCGCATTTTCAACTATTACATTGTGTTCTTTAAGTTTTTCTATTACATTCTTAGGAACTCCATGAGATCTTATTATAATTACATCTCCAGGCTGAAGTTTATGTATTTCATCTAATTCTACAGAATGAATATCCTTGTGTTCTAAAAACTTTACAACATCATTATTATGTATCAAAGGCCCTAAAGTATATATTGGTTTATTATGTTTTTGTTTTAAACTTAAAGCTGAATCTACTGCCCTTTTTACTCCAAAACAAAAACCAGCTTTATTTGCAAGTGATATTTCCTTCATGATTTCACATCCTAATGTATAATACTTATAATGTAGCCAATAATTTATCTATATAAGTTGATATTAGATCAACCACACCGTATATGTCTAAATTAGAGGAATCTACTTCTATTGCATCCTCTGCCTTAACTAAAGGATCTGCTTCTCGATGAGTATCAATATAATCTCTTTTTATTATGTCCTCTAAAATATTATTATAATTAACTTCAATCCCTCTTTTATCAAGTTCTTCATATCTTCTTTTTGCTCTTTCCTCCGCACTAGCAGTGAGGAAAAACTTCAAATTTGCATCTTTTAGAACCACAGTGCCTATATCCCTACCATCCATAATAACACTATATTTTTTTGCAATATTCCTTTGCATTTCAACAAGTTTAGCTCTTACCTCTGGAATAGCTGCGTAATTTGAAACATTGTTACTGATTAGGGGCATGGTAATTTCATTTGTTATATCTTCAGCATTTACAATTAAATTATCTTTATCAAAGTGCATTTCTAATGAATTCACAAGATCACATATACTTTTAATCTCGTCAGGTTTTATTCCTTCATTCATTGCATAAAGTGCCACTGCCCTATACATTGCACCAGTATTTATATACATAAGCTTATATTTTTCTCCAAGAATTTTAGCGATGGTACTTTTGCCTGCTCCTGCAGGTCCATCAATAGCAATAGACATTCTCATTTATATCGTCCTTTCTACTCTTAGGTCATCTATATTATTCTTCAAAAGGATACAAATTCCTTTAAATATCTAAGTTTATATTCTAAACTATAAATCTTAAAAAGAAATTATTTTTTTTAGTAATTAAATTTCTTAAGCTCATTTATTTATTTATTTATTTACTTATTTGCTTATTATTTATTTAAGTCTTTTCTCAATTCTTTAGCTTTATGTAGGTAAACAAACTTTACCAAGGACTTCTCCTCATTAGAAAGAATTAACACCCTTACGCATAGTTTAATAGAATTTTCAACTTTCATTTCATTAAAATGCATAATTGAAATATTATTCATTTCAAAATATTCCCTTACAAAAGCTCCAGGATATGCTGCAGTAATGTCCTCAGTACAGGAAAATATCATTGTGTTTATATCATCTATATTTAATTGGTTAGTATTTATAATTTCACTAATTAATTCAATAGTTTTATTCCTAATTTCATCTAAACTATTAGCGTTTAAAGTTGTTGCACCTCTAATTGAAATCATTTTAATCACCTAACTTGCTTCCAGCAATGTATCCTGTAGAAAGAGCAATCTGAACATTATAGCCACCTGTATAAGCGTCAACATCTATAACTTCTCCGGCAAAACTTAAATTTTCTATTATTTTAGACTTCATTGTAGATGGATCAATTTCCTTAGTATTTACTCCTCCAGATGTAACTATGGCTTCAACTATGGGTCTTAACCCCTTAACTGTTAAAGTTAAATTTTGCATTAAATTCACAAAATCTTTCCTTTGCTCACGGGTAATCGTGTTAACCTTCTGTTCTTCTTTTATATTGCTTAAATCTATCATCACAGGAATTAACTTTTTAGGAAAAAGATCATTTAATGAATTTTTAAAATCCTTATTATTATACAAGTTAAAATCATTTTGTACTCTTTTATCTAATTCAATATCAGTTAATGCTGGTTTTAAATTTATAAGAATTTTATAAGGTCCTTGTTTTTTTATGGCACTACTTGCACTTAAAACTAATGGTCCTGAAATACCAAAGTGCGTAAATACCATTTCACCCATTTCTTTAAAAATAATCTTATTATTTTTATCCTTTAAAGTGAGTTCTATATTTTTTAGTGAAAGGCCCTGAAGTTCTTTCACCCATGGTTCTTCAATTTCCACAGGCACTAAAGATGGTTTCAACTCCATAATTTTGTGTCCTACTTCTGAAGCCATAGTTAATCCTTCTCCTGAAGATCCTGTTTGAGGATAAGAAACACCACCCGTACATAATATATAATAATCCGCTGATATTTTTTCCCCACTCTCAAGAATTACAGCTTTAATTTTATTACTTTCTGTTTTAAATTCCTTAACTTTTGATTTAAACAGAATTTTAACGCCCTTAGCTTTCAATTCATTTTCTAAAGCTTTAATAATGTCAGAAGATTTATCAGATTCAGGAAAAATCCTATCTCCCCTTTCAACTTTAAGCTTAACACCTCTTTTTTCGAAAAAACTAATAGTATCTTCATTCGTAAAAGTGTAGAGGGAGCTATATAAAAAATGTGAGTTTGTTGGTATATAATCAAAAAACTCCCCAATATTTTTTCCATTTGTAACATTACATCGTCCTTTTCCTGTAATGTAAAGTTTTTTTCCTAACTTTTCATTTTTTTCAATTAAGATAACTTCATGATTATCACTGGCTGTGATTGCCGCCATCATTCCTGCAGGCCCTCCACCAATCACTATTGTCTTCAACAAAAATCTCCACCTAACAATTATAATTTTTTCATAGATTTACAAATTAAACTCTATATTATAATTTAATACAAATACTATAATTATTCAACTTTTATATTATTTAAAATTTTGTTTCTTCAAATATACTATGTTTAATAAATAATCCCCTATTAGTATACATCATTACTACCAGAGTAATGTATTTAAGAAAAATTTTATATTTTTCTTAGTTTTATTATTATAAAAATTTAAAACAAACAAGAAAAAAGAGAGAATTCATTTAGAATTCTCTCTCATTATTTTTCTTAGGATTAGTAGTTTCCTTGTGCATGCATAGCTTCAGCAACTTTAACGAAACCAGCTATGTTAGCTCCTGCAACTAAGTTATAACCAAAGCCATAAGCTTCAGATGCATTTTTACAGTTATTGTAGATGTTAACCATTATTCCATGAAGTTTAGCATCTACTTCTTCAGCACTCCATGCTAATCTCATGCTGTTTTGTGACATTTCAAGAGCAGAAGTTGCAACTCCACCTGCATTAGCAGCTTTAGAAGGTCCTACAATTACTCCATTTTCTTGGAAGTATTGAACAGCTTCATTTGTACATGGCATATTAGCAGCTTCACAAACATATTTAACTCCGTTAGCAACGATTTGTTTAGCATGCTCTAATTGAATATCATTTTGAGTTGCAGCTGGAATTACGATATCAGCTTTAACATTCCATGGTTTTTCTCCAGCGAAGAACTCACAACCATATTTATCAGCATAGTCTTTAACTCTAGCACCTTTGTTTGTTTTTAACATTTCTACTAGGTAATCTATTTTCTCACCAGTAACTCCAGCTGGATCATAGATGTATCCGTCTGGTCCTGATAAAGTAACAACTTTTCCACCTAAATCAGCAACTTTTTTACAAATTCCCCAAGCAACGTTTCCAAAACCTGAAGATGCAACTGTTTTTCCTGCGAAATCAGTTCCTTCATGCTTTAACATTTCTTGACAGTAGTAAGTTACACCGAATCCAGTAGCTTCTGGTCTGATTAAACTTCCACCGTAGCTTAAACCTTTTCCAGTAAGAACTCCATTTTCAAAAGCTCCTCTGATTCTTCTATATTGTCCGTAAAGGTATCCAATTTCTCTTCCACCAACTCCGATGTCTCCTGCTGGAACGTCAACATCTGGTCCAATGTGTCTGTATAGCTCAGTCATAAAGCTTTGGCAGAATCTCATTATTTCAGCATCTGATTTTCCTCTTGGATCGAAGTCAGAACCACCTTTACCTCCACCTATTGGAAGACCAGTTAAAGAGTTCTTTAATATTTGCTCAAATCCTAAGAATTTAACAATACCTATATAAACTGAAGGATGGAATCTTAAACCACCTTTGTATGGTCCTATAACTCCGTTAAATTGTACTCTAAATCCTCTGTTTACTTGTAGCTTACCATTGTCATCAACCCAAGATACTTTAAACATTATTTGTCTTTCTGGCTCACAAAATCTTTCTAAAAGATTAGCATCTATGTATTCTGGATGCTTTTCTAAAACTGGTCCAAGAGAATGTAAAACCTCTTCTACAGCTTGAATAAATTCTGGTTCCCCACTGTTTCTTTTCTTAACATTTTCCAATACTTGTTCGATATAAGCTTTAGTACTCACGCTCACTACCTCCTAAAAAAATTGAAATTAAAATTTCAAATTTATTTTGTTATGCAAAATAAATTTCTTTTTGTTAATTATTTATTCTATGCAATCAAGTTTTTTCCTTCTTATTCATAAAAAATTTAAATCTTTTATGGACATCTTAAAAACGATTACATGAATCTATCTCCATGATATTCTATTAATTATAATAAATCAACCTATATTTTAAAATTTATTTTCTTCGTTATTTTTGTATGAATATATTTGATGTTCTTGCCAAATAGTTTCTAAATCACTAAAGGTTTTAGATATTTTTTCTTTTTTCTTAAGTCCTACAGCGATTATTAATGCATTAATAACACTTAATGGAGCAACTAATGAGTCTACAAAGGAAGCCATATTGCTTTCTGCTATAAGGGTATGATCTGCTCTTGTAGCTAAAGGTGATAATACACTATCAGTTATAGCTATTACATCTGCATTTCTTGATTTTGCAAAAGTTAAAACTTCTACGGTTCTCATTGCATATCTTGGGAATCCAATTCCTATTACACAGTCCTCTTCTGATAAGCTAAGCATTTGTTCAAAAATTTCACTCATTCCATAAGAAACAATCTTAACATTATCAAGAATAAGATTTAAATAAAAACCTAGAAAATCTGCTAGTGCTGTTGAACTTCTTAACCCTACAATATAGATTTTTTTAGCATTTATTATGCTATTCACAGAATTCTCGAAAGCTTGATAATTTATTTTTTCTAGGGTAGCTCTTATATTCTCAATATCTGATTTTAATACACCTTTTAATGCATTATCTTGAGTAATAAAATCATTAGATAACTCTATTCTTTGCACTGTTGTTAACTTATTTTTAATCAATTCTTGAAGAGCCTTTTGAAGTTCTGGGTAACCTTCATATCCTAACTCATTTGCAAACCTTACAACAGTAGACTCACTAACCCCTACGCTACTACCAAGCTTTGCTGCAGTCATAAAGGCAGCTTTATCGTAATGCTTCAATATATATTCTGCTATGAGCTTTTGTCCCTTACTTAATCTTGGAAACTTAATTTGAATCATTCTCATTAGATCAACATTATTTTTGTCCATCATAACACTCCTTCATACCCATGGATGAATGAAACGTGAAATTCATTTATCCTAAAAATGAAATATTTACATCATTTTAACATATAATGACATAACATTCAATGATATAATTCATTTGATCTATTTTTCTCCTAATTTTTCTTCTTTATAAATTGAAATCATATATTTGTCATCTTTTTCGCACATTCCGAAAATCAAATGTAAATCACTTAAATTTTTATTTAAAAAGTCTATTATTTTATACATTTCATCATATTCTTTAAATTCTTTAGTTGCAATCAGCTGTAACTTATCTTTCATTTTTACTCACCTTTCTTTATGATTTTTTTATATGACTTTCATTATTTCTTCTCAATTACAATTAAAAATGGAGCATTATCATTTCTATTTGCAAACTTATGAGTCATTACCCCAAAAATATCTTTGGAAAGTTGAGATATAAAAGCTAATAACTCTACACTCTCTTTTTTCCCTTCATCATGTCCCACATAAACTGCTATTGTAATAATTCCACCACTTTTTAATAATTCTAATGTTGAGTTTATACTTTTAATTGTACTTTCAGACTTAGTAGTTATATTTTTATCTCCTCCAGGTAAAAATCCTAAATTGAACATTGCTACATCTATTTCTTCCTTTATGTAAGTTGTAATATTTTCATGAGAGTCATTAATTAATATAACATTTTCTTTATTTTTTCTCGCATAATTCTCTACAGCAGTACGCTGTATATCAAAGGCGTAAACAGTTTTAAAGAGTTCGCTTAAAAAATCGCAGTCAAATCCATTTCCGAGTGTTCCATCCAGGGCAACATTATTGTTTTCGTAGTATGTTTTAATAATGTTATGCGCGATTTTACTTATATCTCCTACATATTTAAACATGAAGTTCTCCTCCATTTTTTAAGTAATCAACTTCAATTTGGTTTAGATATCTCCACTTCCCCTTTTCCAACTCTCCTAAGGTAATATATCCTACTGAAATTCTTTTTAGCTTGATTACCGGATGACCTACTGCCTGACACATCCTTCTTACTTGTCTATTTTTTCCTTCATGTATAGTAATTTTTAATTCAGTGCTGTTATTGTATTTTTTTAAAATTTCACATTTGCCTGGTGCAGTTATATAGTCTCCAATATCTATGCCTTTTTCGAAAGTTTTAATGATGCTATCATCAGGAATTCCCTCCACTAATGCAATATATACCTTATCTATGGCAACCCTTGGATGTATTATTTTATTGTATACTTCTCCATGATTAGTTAGCAAGATTAATCCTGATGTATCATAATCTAGTCTTCCAATTGGATATATTCTTTCTTTTACTAACACTAGATCCAAAATAGTTTTTCTACCTTTTTCATCCTTTACAGTAGAAACATATCCTTCAGGTTTGTTTAAAGCAATATAAACCTTTTGCTCTTCTGGTGTAATTACTTTATTATCTACAGAAACTATATCATTGCTAATATCTATTTTTGTTCCCAATTCCTTTATAGTTTCATTATTAACTTTTACTCTTCCATTTAAAATGATATCTTCACATTTTCTCCGTGATGCCACTCCACAAGCTGCCATGTACTTTTGTAATCTTTCTTCCAAAATATCACTCCTATAAATAAATTAATCTTTTACTGATAATTTTAATGGTTTAATGATAAACTTCATTTAAATAAAAAAGTATATATTAGCTACTCTTTAATATTATAAGCCTCGTTAAAATCAAACTCTAATATTCCCTTATAAGTAATAACTTATTGAGTTTAAAATATAAAATCAAATGTTACCTTGTTAAATTTCAATGATTTAAAAATCTTATTAACATAGATTGTTTGCTTCACCAACATATTTTATCACATTTTGTTCTCACTTTTTATATAATAACTTCATTTTATATTTTAAGATAAATATCTTCAACTATTTTATTTCCAGTAACAATTATAAATAACTTAAATATCCTAATAGTATAGTAAGTACGGAGGTCAAATAATGAGTTATGAGCCATATAATTGCATAGATTGTGGCAGCGAATATTGCCCATGTCATCTAGCTGAATCTGGTAATTGTATTCAATGTTCACATCTTGATGGTAAGGATTTTTGTGATTGTTGCAACTGGAACGGTGTATGCATATATCAAGAGTTTGTGCAAAATAACTACAGTGCAAAGCCTGGTCGTAAGTATCACAGTTGTAAAATATTGAGTAAAGAAAAAATAGAAGATGGTATTCTGATATTAAAAATAAAAGTAAGTGACCAATTAGTAAGCGAATTAGTTAATCCTGGTGCATTTGTATTCGTGAGAAGACCAGATAGTAATGCTACTTTTGATACCCCTATATGCATAATGGATGCCAATACCGATGAGGAAGTCCTTACTTTAGCTATTGAGTTAAAAGGGCTTAAGACAAAATCTTTAGATGCATTAAGTGTAGGTGAATCACTTCTTGTAAAAGGTCCATTTTGGAATGGAATACTCGGACTGAAATCTGTGTTAGAAATTAAGAATAAAGTTTGTTTACTTATTGCTAGGGGTATTGGTCAAGCTCCTATGGTGCCCGTTATGGAAAGATTAAAACAAAATGGTAATAAAATTATTGTAATTATAGATAAGAATCCTTTTAAGAAGATTTTCGTAAGCCCTGCCTTAGAAAGGTGTGCCGATGAAATTCTAGAGTGTACAACATTACTTACCGGAGGAATAATTAGTGAAAAATGCAGAAAATTACTTTGGGAAACCCTGTCGAAGGAAGATATTTCTTTAGTTCACTGTGATAGTGCAGATATTCTAAGTTATCAGATTATGAAGTTTGTGGCTGCCTTCGATAAAAATATTCACTTTTCATGTTGTAATAATGAAAAGATGTGCTGTGGTGAAGGTATATGTGGTTGTTGTACTATTATGAATAACGATGAAAAGCTTAGAAGGCTTTGTAAGATGCAAACTGAACCAAAGTATGTTTTTGAAGGGAGGCGACTATTTTGAAGGTTGTTATAATTGGTGGAGGATGGTCTGGTTGTGCTCACCATTCAGAATACCACCAGCAATTATGCTTATCTTTCTGAGGAGTTTCTACATATATAAATATATATCATAATTCCATCTTGAGCACAATTTAATAATAG
This sequence comes from Clostridium sp., assembly GCF_036642255.1. Classification (GTDB taxonomy): domain Bacteria; phylum Bacillota; class Clostridia; order Clostridiales; family Clostridiaceae; genus Clostridium_J. The sequence continues at coordinate 35,004 of NZ_JAVWDJ010000035.1, forward strand.
TAGTTTTTCATTTAATTATTTAGTCCTTAAATGAAAGTTACTTCTTATACTATCCAATTCAAACTTAATATCAAGAATACTTATTTTTCATAATTCACTTTACTTTCTATTATACAAACAAAATAAGGTAGTCATATATTTGACTACCTCTCATAAAAAAATAAATATTAAATTTATTTTTTGTCATAACATTCTAGTATATATAAATCTAACTCCTGACTTACTCGTAGTACGTCATCATCTTCGATTCCTCTAATCTGAATCATTTCTTCTAATTTTTTTCTTAGTTTTTCTAATTCATTTACCTTACACAATGTTATCTCCTTATAAAACATTTTTTTACAACAAAAACAATTATATACATATACGATAAGTGAGTCAACAAAAATAAGGTAGCCTCTAGTTCCCTAGTGCTACCTTAAATTACTTTTCACTCTTAGTTATTTCATTTAATCTTTCTTCTATTTTATCTAGCTTATACACAATTGCAGCAAATGAATAAACAACTGCAAATGCAACCGCTCCATAAATAGACGCTACATATAAGCCTAAAATACTAAATACTACTACACAAATAAGATAATTTTTCAAATTTACTCCCCCATAATTTAGCTCTAATAAAATATACTTAATATAAAGACTAGAAGATCTAGGATCTTATTTTTTTACTTATATTTGTTTCTGTAATACTTTTAATTTAACTCTCTTCTTACTTATACTTATACTTATACTTATATATTTCTCCCTATTTATATTAAATCCTTTATTATTATGATTTTTACACAATAATAAAGGTAGTCTTTGACTACCTTATTAAAATAAGTTAACAATCTCGTTATTTAGCATAGTACACTTTTAAAAAGTTATTTTAAGTACTGAGAAACCTCTTTTGGAATACTAATATAGAGATGTCTATAGTTATCTTCTTTATTATTTCTTTGAGAAAATTTTTCTATATTTTCTTGCAATTTGCTAAGACTTAATTTTCCATATCCCCATTGTTGATTTGGATAAATAACTCCTTCTTCTCTCACAGTTGATGCAATTAGTAGGCTTTTTAACTTAGGTGGAGCTAAATCTAAATAATTCCTCTGCACAATTCCCCATTGATATACTAACGCTGCTGTTCCTGCTAGTATTGCTCCTCCCATAGCTGCGCCACTTGCAACAGTCAAGGAATTGTTAATTCCTACAGTTAGTATGTTAATCCCATCACAGGTTACAGAAGGTTCTATAATTCCGCTTCTGGAAAATCCTCTTCCTGATATTAATACTGCAGTATTTTCTATCTCATTGTAATAAGATGTTACTATGATATTCACAGCTGTGCATGGTGTTAGTAATGTGATTTCTGGATCGGGGTTCAGAAACCTGGTTTCTTCCATTAACAGTTGTTTTTGTGGTAACCACGCATCAAATCTACCTGCTACTAAAATATCCCCATTCAAGGTGATTTTCCAAACCCCTCCCACTGCATTGTTAATTCTCAGATTTATACTTACCGCTCCATTAGGTGTTTCATGTATGAAATACTGAAGGCTAATATTATTTTCTTCAATTGTTATATATCTTTCTTGAACTTCGCTTGAAGATATAGGAATCATATTGATTTGATTTCCATTAGGTGAAAGCACGGACATAAATATATTATTTAATCTTGAAGTATAAATAGCCATACTTACAACTTTTTGATTTGGATCCACATTTACAAAAATATTTTTTGGTGCATTAGAATAATCTATAATATCACTAGTGTGTGTTTCTCCTAACCCTTGGCTTCCTGTATTTGTTACTACAGAAAAATTGCTTCTCTGTGATAAATTATCAATATATCTTTCTAAAAACGAACTTCCATCTCTAGCACCAAAATTGGTGCCTAAAGGTAAGTATACAACCATGGGCTTTTTTAACTTTATTTGTAAGTCTGAAAGATATCTAATTGCAGTAGTAATATTTGATGCTTGGTATACATTTTTAGTATCTTTTGGAATGCCTGCATATTCTAACGTAGATTCTCTTGCCTCTATTAACTTTACAATTGCAAACTCACACTGCCCTGCCAAACTTCTAAAGAAATCATTATTGCTAAGTGTTCTCCCTCCTATAATACCAGCAATAGCAGTACCATGGCCCGTTTCATCTCTATGATCTACAATTTCATATGGATCTCTTCCAAGTGTGTAAGCACTGATAGCACTATTTAAATTTGCATTAGTATACTCAGTTCCATAAGACAAGTACTGAGGTTTTGGTCCTATTTCAGCTGTTTGGTCCCAAATAGCTACAATTCTACTTTTACCTGTAGGAGTTGAAAATCTTGGATTTAAATAATCTATGCCTGTTCCAATAATTCCAACAATTACACCTTCTCCATTCAATTGGATATTATTTGTATTTATAATTTGAAAATTTTCAGCTTGACTTGTTGTTAGTCCTGACAAAGTATAAGGATAATTTTGTTCGACGCTTATAATCTGAGGAACACGCTCTAACAAATTATTTATCATTCCTTTTTTTACATATAATAAAGCAAAAAACTTTCCAGTAAGGTACACATCAGCATAATCAATATCCTTTAATTCATTTTCTATATCTCCTGAATATTCTACTAGAAACGTATCATAGTCTCCATTTAAATGATTCTCTTGAAATTTTGTTCCTGTTGTATTATTCTCATTCGCATCAGCTGACTCCCTGACTTTCCCCTTATAATATCCTGAGTAATTATATTTCATTTTAAATTCCCTCCAATACACTTCTAATATAGTATATTAAGATTAAATTTAAGATTGCACATTTCTTGAGAAATTATAAAATAATGGATATGTTTAAATTTTGATTAACTTTAGGTATTTTATTTTTAGTTTATTCTTCTACCACACTATAAAACAAATTATCTAGCCTATCTTTAAGTACCATAGCTTTTTCTTTTGCTAGATACTGTGTTTCTATCCACAAACCTTTTGCATCACTTTTAACATATATTCTATCAATATCCATAAAGCATTTTTTAATTAATCCATTTATCTCCAATCCATAATTACTCTGATTTATATACTTTGTAACTACATAGAACTTTTTCTCCTCCACTTTATTTATATTAGGATCAATTCCATTAGCTATAGCAAACCCAATAGCTTCAGCACCTACTCTGTTATATATTTCTACATCTTTAGTTGCTTCAAGGAAGAAACACTCAACAATCAAAGCATCACATTTAGTATGAATTAATTCTCCTAGCTGCTTGTTCTCTTCTTTCATATATTTAATTCCTCTATTCTTAAACCCTAATTGATCTAAATTCATTAATATTCTTTTACCAGCTTCTATTGCTTTAATTGAGTTTCTATCATAAACCCACACCTCAGAACCAATTATACCCTCATATTTATCATATGCTTTATTTAAATGCACACTATAAAATAAATCTACATTGTTATCATTAACTTTTTTAATACCGTAATTTAAATCCTCTGACTGAACAGCTGGATTGTAACAAGGAGTGCAATCAATAAAAGCATTTTTTTGTTCAAGATACATCTTTGAATAAGAGAATATTTTTCTATCTTCTACAACTTCATCTAATATCCCTTTGGCACCTCTACACTTTTCATTATGTCCAGCTCTACCTGCAATTTTACTCATTACTATCTTACCTCCTTGTTTACTTGTCTTACTGTTGATTGTCCAAAGTAATATCCTATAATTAAACTATATATAGCTATAAACTCTGTGCTGGATACTACTTTACTAAAGGTTAAATATAAAAATCCTAGGGTAAGCCCTAATGCAATAAGTTTTTTTACTTGTAATAATTCTTTCATAATTATCCCTCCATTATTTTTTTAGTAAAAAAAAAGCCATTATAGCTGCAATTACCTGCCCTACAATGGCTCTAGAAATCCATGTGTTATTATCTTCTATTTTAGTGACTCTTTTTTCTAGGGTTAAGTACTTTTCTGTAGTGTTCTCAATCTTGCTTTCAATTCTTATAAGCCGTTCTCTTATTTCTTGAATTACTTCAATTTCAGACATCTTTTCACCTGCCTTTATAAAAATAAAACACCTACTAATTGTAGATGTTTCTTAATATAATTTCATAAAATATATGCTTGCTTAATCAAATAAAAATCTAATTTGAATTTATTCTCTTCACCGATTCAATATGCTCTCGTCTTGCAGTTACGTCAGTGATATTTGCACTAGAAAGCGTATCGTATATTTTTGAAATTTCATTTTCATTTAGAAGTTGTTTATTATTTTTCTTTAATATATGATATTTTTTCAGTATTGAATCTGATAAATTAGTATCATAAACTACCATAGTGTCAGATTCCGCAGTACGAAGATCTAAATCAATCTTAAGTTCACATCGTCTAGTAAATGAAATAACTGAATGGTACTCAATATCACCATAAGATTTTAGTAACACTTTTAGGGCTTTAATATGTCCCTCATTTTGTTTTATTGGACTATAAAAAGAGTTCTTTGATCCATTGATATATTGGTTCCAATAGTTGTACTTAGGACTTCCATAGATTTTACCTACATAATTTTTTGTTTCTATAACAAATAATCCAACTGGTGTAATTAGGACATGATCTATTTGTGTGAATCCTTTGTTTTTACTTATTAATATATCACCTATATATCTAAATTCATGTGATAACTGCTCCAACTGAAAATTAATTTTATATTCTCCCAGTTCACCTTTTCGATGAGACTTTACATTTTGCTCTTCAGCAGCTCCTTTACTTGCCCTTTTACTAAATGTCTTTTGTGATTTTTTCCTTGTGAATGAAGTATAAATTGCTAGGCTTACTATAAGTAAAAGAATAATAACTAGTATAATTACCCACATACTTGTTTCCCCTTAAAGTTGTATTTTTACAATAAACACTGCTTTAAGCAATGTAAATATATTGCAAGTATATCATGTTTGTAATCTTAGCAAAAGTTTAAATATTTTTTGTTTAAGTGAATTTTAAACAAAACCACAAATCAAAAACGACGTAAGGTTTACCTACATCGTTTAATTAGAAAAATGTGAAGAATCATAATTTAGAATCAATCGTACATAATAAAAACACCGTAAAATTCAATTATTTTCAGAATAATAAGGTATTTTTATAAATAATTCATTTATAACTTTTCTATTTTTGTTGCATATATAAGGTATTAGGATAAAATCCAAGCTTCTTATAAAAACATATCGTTGATTCATTCTCCTGGGACACAGTTACTCCAATCACTTTACAATTCATTTCCTTCATCCATTCTATGTGTATGGATGCAAGTTGCCTCCCAACTCCATTACCTCGATTACTCTCACCAACATGCAGTGATTGAAGCTCTCCCGTTCCATCCACTATAGTTGATATACAATATCCTATATATTTATCATTGTTTTTAGCCACAGTTATTTTCATTGTATCTTTATTAAACATAGAAAAAGCCTTTATTCTTTCATCAAAGCTGATGGTTCGATATGATTCTTTAAAGTATTCTGAACTATCCTCATGATACAACCTGTTCTTTTCCCAAAGGTTCTTGATTATATCAATATCATTATAAGAAATATCGAAAATCTCACTCATAATTATCTACTCCTTAATATATTTATTGCGTATAATTAATCAAAAGCGACGTAACTTTTTCCATTACGTCACTTAATAACAACTTTGCGTCTTCTCCAACACAAGTCCAACTTATTAGCCATAATTCAAATTATAGTTTCAGCCACAAAGCGGGTCGGACACCGCCTGTACATGTGCCATCGCTGATGTTGCCTTTCAATATATTGTTGCCTTGGATACCTATATTACCGTCAGTCCCGAAGATGTACACAGCTTTTACATTAACGCGGCCGGGCGACCGAAGCCACCACCACCAACACCATTCTTTACCCTGAAGTCTTGCTAATCGTTTACTGTTGTTTTCATCTTTTCTTTCAAACCAATATCTTTGATTTTTTCCTCGGTTTTTCAGTTTTGAACGGCTATCACCAAAATATTTGCACACTTCCTCAATGCTTAATAAAAATATACTGTCCTTCGTATCTT
>NZ_JAVWDJ010000036.1:0-33175 GCF_036642255.1 Clostridium sp.
TTTAAAATGGAGCTGGCAATAGGAATCGAACCTACAACCTGCTGATTACAAGTCAGCTGCTCTACCGTTGAGCCATGCCAGCAAAATATGGCGACCCAGAAGGGACTCGAACCCTCGACCTCCGGCGTGACAGGCCGGCACTCTAACCAACTGAGCCACTGGGCCATATGTGGTGGTCGCAACAGGGATCGAACCTGTGACCCTCTGCTTGTAAGGCAGATGCTCTCCCAGCTGAGCTATGCGACCGCAAATGGTGACTCCTAGGGGAATCGAACCCCTGTTACCACCGTGAAAGGGTGGTGTCTTGACCGCTTGACCAAGGAGCCATATGTCATTTATCTTTTGTTTATCAGGTTTGCTTTGCTGCTTCTCGGCTCACCCGACATGTACTATAATACAAAATTTTTAACCTTATGTCAACAAATTTTTAAAAGTTTTTTTAATTTTTTTATAAGTAATTATTTCCAAGGGGTTTTTTTAGACTTTCTATGAAAGTTTGGCAATAATAGTTACATATTAAATAACTTCATATCTCCTTTATAAATATAGAAATTGCAATTTACTTATATTGAAATATTTTATAATATCATATGATAAGTGGTTTTATAAAAATAATTTTTTTACAATTGCAGTTAAAATCAGTATACATAATATTTAAATAAACTTTCATGTATCATATAATATACTTATACTATACCTAAGGATTTGTAAACTTTTTATTATAATAATCCTTGTAAATTTATAAAACATCATAGTTTTATAAAATATTAGATTTGTCTTGAACACACTTCAAATGAAGCGTATTATCTTTTATTAATCCCCTTCCAAACAAAGGAGTTGTTATTTTGAATTATGACCTTATTATTATAGGTGCAGGCGCCTGTGGAATCGTTACTTCAATTATGGCTAAAGATCTTGGCATAAATGTAGCTTTAATCGAAAGTGGAGATAGAATTGGGAAAAAAATATTAACCACAGGTAATGGTAGATGTAATATAACTAACAATGAAATAAATTATTTAAGATATCATAGTGATAATAAATTATTTTTTAAGTATGCCTTAGATAATTTTAACTTAGACGATACTCTTACCTTCTTTAAATCTATAGGTCTTTATGTTTTGCCTTTAGAAGAGGGTAAGCTTTATCCCATGTCGCTTCAAGCTTCTTCTGTATTAGATATTTTCAGATTTAATATCGAAGATAGGGAAATCCCTCTTTATATTAATTCAAAAGTTAAAAAAATTGAAAAGCAAAATACTTTTAAAATAATCACTGAAGATGGTGTCACATTTACTAGTAAAAAAGTTTTGTTATGTACTGGCGGAAAAAGTTATAGCAAAACTGGTTCAGATGGATCAGGGTATACTCTAGCTAAATCACTAGGACATAATATTATTGCCACCTCTCCAGGACTTGTACAATTAAAGCTTAAATATGACAGATTAAAAGCTCTTTCAGGTGTGAAGTTTATTGGATCTGCATCTATTTTTATAGATAATAAATTAAGAAAAGTGGATAGTGGTGAAATCTTATTCACTGACTATGGTATTTCTGGGCCTCCTATTCTTCAACTAAGTAGATTTGCTTCTAAAGGTGTCTTAGCAAAAAGAAATGTAACACTTAAAGTGGATATGATGATGGACTTTTCTAAAGATGCCTTAATTGATTTCTTAGAAAATCACTTTGCAATATTTTCACATCGTTCCATATCTGAAAACTTAGTAGGAATTATTAATAAAAAACTAATTCCTATAGTGTTAAAAGAAGTAGGAATTGAAGATATACACTCCATTACCTACAATATTTCTTATGATCAACGTTTTAAGCTATATAACTTATTAAAGGACTGGGAGTTTATTGTTTGTGGTACTAACTCCTTTGACAACGCTCAGGTAACTTTAGGTGGTGTTGATACTACAGAGGTAAGTGATACATCCCTTGAATCAAAATTAGTCTCAGGGCTCTATTTTGGTGGTGAAATATTAGATGTAGATGGAGACTGTGGTGGTTTCAACCTTCAATGGGCTTGGAGCTCTGCCTCTGTGGCTGTAAAAGCCATTAAAGATTCATTAGTTTAAATATACTATAAAAATTAATGGAGTAAGAAAATTGTTTTCTTACTCCATTAATTAAATAACAAGTTATTCTACAGCCTTATTTAATTCTTGTAATAGATCATCTAGGCTAAGTCCGTGAACCATAGCTGCCTCTTCTAAAGTTTCAGCTTGAGCTGATGGGCATCCTACGCATCCCATTCCAAATCTCATTAATATTTCTGGAGATTGTGGGTAAGTTCTTACTATTTCACCAATTGTCATTGTTTTTAATATTTTCATATATATCACCTCATAAATTATTATATTTATATTATGTTTAGAAAGTATTTTTAATATTCTCTATGGCTTAATTATAGCACTATCTGAAAATAATTTGTGTAACTTATGTTACAATATTCATAGTATTTTTCTATTAATAACTTTTATTTATTTATAATATAAATTGCATATTTTTCTCAATTAAACCTCAAATTATTTCAAATAGTCGTAAATCATGCTAATTAACTTACTTAACGAAGAATTCTCCTATTCCTTTGTATATTTTGTTTAAATAATAATATTTTTTGCATAAGCAAAAAGCCCATCTTTTAATGATGAGCTTTTTATTACTTCATACTAACTTATTAAGGATTAAATTATAATTTGTTCACCATCATAGTTTGATCTCTTCTTGGACCAACAGATATGATAGAAATCTTAACCCCTGTAAACTCTTCTATTCTTCTTAGGTATATTTTTGCATTTTCAGGTAGTGCCTCATAAGTTCTTGCATGGTTAATGCTTTCGTCCCATCCATCAAATTCTTCATAAACAGGTTCACACTTCGCTAAGTCTTCTAAGCTTGCTGGGAAGTAATCTATAACTTTTCCCTCTAGCTTATAACCAATACAAACTTTAAGTTTTTCAAGTCCAGCTAATGTATCAATTTTTGTTATACCAAAGCTTGTTAATCCTGAAATTCTAGCTGCAGTTTTTAGTATTACAAGATCAAGCCAGCCACATCTTCTACTTCTTCCTGTTGTAGTTCCATACTCAAAACCTTTTTCCCTAATCCAATCTCCAGTTTCATCATTAAGCTCTGTTGGAAATGGTCCCTTACCTACTCTAGTAGTATAACCTTTTACAATTCCAACTGCTCCATCAATCATAGTTGGTCCTATTCCTGCACCAGTACAAACCCCACCAGCTACAGTATTAGAAGAAGTTACATATGGGTATGATCCAAAATCTATATCAAGTAAAGTACCTTGAGCTCCTTCAAATAGTACCTTCTTGCCAGCTTTTATACTATCATATATTTTAACTGAAGTATCTGTTACATATGGCTTTATTCTTTCACCATACTTAACATAAGCTTCGTAGACTTCATTAAAATTAAGTTCATTACTTTCATAAACTTTTGTTATTAACTGATTTTTCATTTCTAAATATTCTTGAAGCTTTTCTTTAAGGACTTCAGGTTTAATTAAGTCACAAACCCTAATTCCACATCTCTCAACTTTATCTGTATAACAAGGTCCAATACCTTTTCTAGTAGTACCTATATCATTTTTGCCTCTTGCCTCTTCTTTAAGCTCATCAAGAAGCTTATGATAAGGCATAATAACTTGAGCTCTATCACTAACTAACAGTCTTTCAGGAGTTATATCTTCCCCTAAAGCTCCTAAGTAGTCCATTTCTTTAAATAGTGCCTCGGGGTCTACTACTACTCCATTAGCAATTATATTTAATTTTTCTTTATATAATATACCAGATGGTATAAGATGAAGCTTATACTGCTTATCTCCAACTTCTACTGTATGACCTGCATTATTTCCTCCTTGGAATCTAACAATTACCTCTGCCGTTTCTGCAAGATAATCTGTCATCTTTCCTTTTCCTTCATCTCCCCACTGAGCTCCTAATACTACAAATGCTGACATAAAAATTCCTCTCTTTCTCCTACTAAATTCATATACTTAATAAATATTTTAATCATTCTTTTACATTTCTATAATTTATTAATTTGCATAATTTTTTCTAATCTTAATTATACTTCTTATTTAAAATCCTAGCCACATAAACTCCACTGGCTGAAGCTTGTGATAAGGAATGTGTTACTCCTGAACCATCTCCTAATATATATAATCCTTTTATTTTTGTTTCTAAGTTACTATCAACTGTAACTTTAGAATTATAAAACTTAACTTCCACACCATAGAGCAATGTATCTTCATTGGCACTCCCTGGTGCAACATTATCAAGCGCATATATCATTTCGATTATAGCATCTAATTGACGTTTAGGTATTACTAAACTTAAATCTCCCGGTGTAGCTTTTAAAGTTGGGATAGTGAAGCTACTCTCTAATCTATGATCATTTGTTCTTCTTCCCTTTACTAAGTCTCCAAATCTTTGAACTAGCACTCCACCACCTAGCATATTACTAAGTCTTGCAATGGACTCTCCATATTCGTTACTATTCTTAAAAGGCTCTGTAAAATGATTAGAAACTAATAATGCAAAATTAGTATTTTGTGTATGAAGTTCTGGATTAGAATAGCTATGTCCATTCACAGTTACTATTCCATTAGTATTTTCATTAACTACTTCTCCATGAGGATTCATACAGAAGGTTCTTACTAGGTCACCATATTTTTTAGTTCTGTACACTATTTTACTCTCATAAACTTCTGAAGTTATATGTTCAAATACTGCTGCTGGTAACTCCACTCTTACTCCAATATCCACCCTATTGCTTCTTGTTTCTATTCCTAACCCTTCACATACCTTTGATATCCACTTAGAACCAGAACGTCCGCTAGCTACTACTAAGTCTTTACAACTATAATCTCCATTATCTGTAATAACTATGAAATTCCCTTCTTCTTTATATATATCCTTAACTTCTGTATTAAAAATCATATCTATATTTTCTTTTAAGTGGTTATACATATTTCCTAATATTTTAAGGTTTCTATCAGTACCTAGATGTCTTACCTTCGCATCTAACAGATGCAAGTCATACTGAAGTGCCTTAGTTTTTAACATACTATTAGTTGTAGAATATAATTTAGCATCACTACCACCGTTATCACACAGTACTTTATCTACGTAATACATTAAATCTAATGCTTCTTCATGACCAATATATTTATATAAATCTCCACCAAAGTTATTAGTAATATTATACTTTCCATCTGAAAGACTTCCTGCTCCACCATAACCATTCATTATATTGCAATACTTACAATTAATACAACTCTTTATATTTTTTCCATTAATAGGGCACTTTCTTTTTTCTAAGCTGTTACCTTTTTCAATTATCAAAACCTTTGCTTTAGAATTTAAAACCATAAGCTCATAAGCGGTAAATATTCCACTAGCACCTGCACCAACAATTATAATGTCATAAAAATTATTCATTCAAATCACCCCATAAATATATTAACAAAGTATAATGCTTTTAGCAATAAAAATGCGAATATTATTATTGTATTCACTTTTATAGTTCGTAGTATTTCTTTTGTCTTATAATTTATAGTTTAACCTGTTTAAGCTTTTAATTATTACATAAATCATGAAAAAACTAACTTTATAAACTAAAAAACCAATTAAATTATCACGTTATGATAATTTAACTGGTTCTTGTTTTTATCTAAATTTTGATTTGTATATACTAATATTTTCTAAGCTATATACCTTTTCTGAGAAGTCACCTTCATTTACATCATTTAATGCCTTTTGCATATCATACATCCTTGCATCTAATATATCTAAGTGATGAAGCATCTCAGCTTCTGGAATCATAGGCTTTTTAGGACTTCCATACTCTGGCTCATAATGATGAGTTAAAATCATATGTTGAAGTAACATTATAATTTCGCTATCTGCCTTTGTTTCTCTTCCTGCTCTATCAATAAGATTAACACCTAAAATTATATGACCTAACAATTGGCCTTCAGTAGTGTATTGGGATACTATGCCTAACTCACTAGAGTCCATCTCATAAATTTTAGCAATATCGTGTAAAATAATGCCTGCAAATAGAAGATCCTTATTTAGGTGAGTATAAACCTCTAAAAGCTTTTCTCCTGCTCTAAGCATTGAAGTAGTATGATATAAAAGCCCACCCCTTATAGCATGATGATTTGATTTTGCTGCGGGATAGTGCATCATTTTACTACTAGATTCTAAGATAATATTTTCTACAATATTTTTTACATCATTATTATCAATTTTTTCTATAAACTCTAATATAATATCAAACATATCCTCTGATTTATATGGTGCTGATAGAACAAAGTCATCAATATTAATTTTATCTTCTGAAGTAACATTTCTTATTTTTTCTATTTTTAATTGAAGCTTTCCTCTATACTCATTAACTACGCCTCTAATTTTTACCACCATACTATCAGTAAAAAGCTTTTCTAGCTCACTATTACATTCCCAAAGCTTTCCATTGATTTCACCAGTGGAATCAGTTAAATTAATATCCAAATATTTATTTGTACTACTATTATTGGTTATCTTACAGTCTATGGTTTTTATTAAGAAATAACCTTCAATTTTGTCACCTTTATTAAAGTCAACTATTTTTTTAGTCACCATCTATCTCTCCTCAAATCTAGCCTTAACACACATATTCTAATATATGAATATTATCAAATTAAAAATAATTATACAATAATAATGCGTAAAAAATATATTTAATAATTAACAACCCAATTTCCTTAACGACTTTTAGAAGATCTAAACTTCTATAAATTCCTAGTTTATATCGAACTAAGTTTAGTTACCGATATTTAAAACCATATTGAACGAATTTCATATTTAGTACTCCAAGGTTTAATTAATAACTATACTTTTTATGCTACTTTGCCAAAGAGTGTTTAGCTCTTATAATTTTCTTTCCTTCTTCATCAGTAAATTCCCCAATTATTATAATTACTAAATCAACTAGAGTCCAAATGCCAAAACCACCTAAGGTTAATAGCATAAAAATAGCAGTACCAGCCTTGCCTACATAAAATCTATGAAAACCAATTAAGCCTAGTAATACACATAATATTAGCACTGAGCTCCAACCTTTGCTACTAACATTATCTTGTTTATCTACATTTGGAGTATTAATAACTTGTCGCTTCTGTAGATTATTTTCATCAACCTTATCCTGGTGAATAAGATAACATCCACAATTTGAGCATTTCTCTACATTATCTTCATTTATAAAATTACACTGATTGCATTTCATAAGGATACCACCTCATTTATAAAGTTTTATATATATCCTTATGATTATTAATATGTTTATATTACTTTAATACTATAAATGCTCACTTATATTTATAGTATTAAAAATTAAATTAGCAGAGAAATTCCCTGCTAACTTAATTTTAAGCTACTTTTATTTTAATATAATTTAATTTTGATGTACTATATCAAGGTTTCCAAACTTACTGAACTGACCAAGCCATGCAAGCTTTACTGTGCCAACAGGGCCATTTCTTTGTTTTGCAATAATACATTCTGCCACATTTTTTTCTTCAGTTTCCTTATTGTAATATTCATCTCTATATAAGAACATAACTAAGTCAGCATCCTGCTCAATAGAACCAGATTCTCTTAAGTCTGATAGCATTGGCCTGTGATCTGCCCTTTGCTCAGGTGCACGTGAAAGCTGTGATAATGCAATTACAGGACACTGCATTTCTTTAGCTATAGCCTTAATACTTCTTGATATCTCTGATACCTCTTGTTGTCTATTATCGGGATTGCTTCCACTCATAAGTTGAAGATAGTCTATAACTATCATATCTATTCCATGTTCAAGCTTTAATCTTCGGCACTTAGAGCGCATTTCCATTACAGAAATACCAGCTGTATCATCTATAAAAATTTTAGCTGCTGCAAGCGGCCCTGAAGCCCTTGCAATGTTTTCCCAATCTCTATCCTCTAAGTTTCCCGTTCTTAGTTTCAACATATCAACATTAGCCTCTGCACATAAGAGTTTATATGCAAGTTGTTCCTTACTCATCTCTAGAGAAAAAATTGCAATACTTTTACCAGCTCTAAGTGCTGCAAATTGTGCAAGATTTAAAACAAAAGTAGTTTTACCCATAGAAGGTCTTGCTGCAATAAGTACCATATCTCCTTTTTGAAACCCTGAAGTTTTATCATCTAGATCCTTAAATCCGCTTGGGATACCAGTGGTTTCCCCTTTATTATTAAATAATCTTTCAATTTCTAAAAAGCCTCTTTCTAAAACTGCATTCATAGGCTCAAAATCACTAGTATTCTTCTGCTGTGAAAGATTAAAAATTTTCTTTTCTGCTAGATCTACTACAGAATCAACATCATCTTGTTTGTTATAACTTGATTCAATTATCTCAGTGGAACTTCTTATTAACTTTCTCAATATGGATTTATCTCCAACTATTTGTATGTAAGAGTTCAAGTTAGCAGTAGATGGTACTGAATTGCTTATTTCTGTTATGTATGTTATTCCACCTGCAACATCAAGCTTATCTGTAGATCTCAGGTAATCAATTAAAGTGATCATATCTATAGGAGTATCTTTTTGATACAAATCTTTTATAGCACTAAAAATCACCTTATGAGAATCTCTATAAAAGTCTTCTGCATTTAGTGTTTCTGCCGCTTGAGCAATAGCAGTTTTATCTATAAGCATGGAACCTAATACAGATTGCTCTGCATCAAGGTTATGAGGCATACTCCTAATAGGTGCTTCCATGAAATCATCTCCTTTTAATAAAAAATAAATCTATTTTCTAATATCTTCTGTTAACTAATTAATTCTAACGAACTAGAAATTATCTAATAAATTTTCATTTATATTTATAATTGGTTTACAGAAATATTCATCTACGTTTGAACTAAACTATAACCCTGCCATAATTATAGCAGGGTTATAGTTATAAAGTAATTATTATTAAAACACAATTTCTAAAAGTTCTTCAATGGTTGATATTATTTTTACTTCTATATCATCAAGTCCTAGAGGAACTTCCTTCTCATTGTCCTTTGGTACAATTACAGTTTTTATTCCTTTTCTTCTTGCACCATAAACCTTTTCAAATATTCCACCTACCGGCTTAACTTTCCCCCTAAGAGAAATTTCCCCTGTTATAGCAATATCTTGTCTTAATGGCTTATCTAATAATGCACTGATTATACATACGGTTATTGCAGCTCCTGCAGAAGGTCCATCAATCTTTCCTCCACCTACAATGTTTACATGTATATCGTAGTCTTTTATGTCCTTGTTAGTTATTTTTCTAATAACAGAAGCTGCATTGAATACAGAATCTTTTGCCATAGAACCTGCTGTTTCGTTAAATCTTACATTTCCTGCACCCTTATCTTTAGCCTCAAATACTGACGCTTCTATTTCTAAAGTAGAACCTAAGAAACCTGCAACTCCAAGTCCATATACCTGACCTATTTCTTTTTCATCATTATTATTAACTTCTTCATAAGGTTTAAGCCTACTTATGGATATTACTTCATTGAGATCCTTCATCGCTATAAAAGTAGCCTCATTATCATTATATCCTTTATTATAAAGTACATAACCATATACATCTGCTAATAGATTAACAGCTTTTCTACCTTCTATAGTATATCTACTTATTTCCTTGGCAATACCCTCTTGTAATTTAATATTTAACTTTTTAGCAGCATTTAATACAATTTTCTCTATATCAACTGCAGAAAGTGGTTCAAAATACACTTCTGTACATCTTGATCTTAGAGCAGGATTTATTTCTCCTGGATCTCTAGTGGTAGCCCCTATAAGTACAAAATCTGCTGGTGCTCCTTTATCAAATAAAAACTTTATATATTGTGGAGTGCTTTCATCATCTGGATCATAGTAAGAAGATGAAAACTCTACTCTCTTGTCTTCTAAAACTTTTAACAACTTATTTTGAAGTGTTGAGTCCAATTCACCAATTTCATCTATAAATAATATTCCACCATGAGCTTCAGTAACAAGTCCTGGTTTAGGCTCTGGTATTCCTGTTTCAGCTAAATCCCTTTTACTTCCTTGATAAATAGGATCATGTACTGATCCTAGAAGTGGATTAGCTATTTCTCGTGGATCCCATCTTAAGGTTGTCCCATCTACTTCCACAAACTTAGCACTATCCTCATAAGGAGTGTATTCAAGTTTTTTTGCTTCTTCTAAAGCAAGCCTTGCAGCACTAGTTTTCCCTACTCCTGGAGGTCCGTATAAAATAATGTGTTGTGGATATGGTGATGACATCTTGGAAATTAAAGATTTTATTGCTCTTTCTTGTCCAATAATTTCAGAAAATTCCTCTGGTCTTAGCATGGACATTATATTTTTAGTAAGTTTTTTAGAATCTAACACTTCTAATTCTGCATACTTTTTTAGAGTTTTTGCATTTTCTGGACCCTTTTGCTTTTTGATAATGCTTAATCTAACTTCTTCCACATACTTATCTTGTTTCTCCATTAGATATTGTTCTACTTCAGTTTCAATTTTATTTTGTACATATCTTTTAGCAACTAAGTTGCTAAGAGCTTTACTTGTCTCTTCTAAAACTTCTAGTGCATTACAGCTATTTGGCACTAACTCAATCCCTTTTCCATTAGTAAGGATTTTATTTAGCGCATAAAGTCTTTTATATGTATCTTTACTATTTATATACTTTTGAAGCTTGTACTTAACTACTTTAGCTTTCACAGATCCTTCATCTAATACCTTATGCATAAGCTCAAATAGTACTTCCACTTGCATATCTACCGGTAGTGCCTTATCAAATTTGTAGTTGTCTAATTCATTAATAGATTGTAATCTCAAAATTAAGTCGCATTAGAAGGTCCTAGTTACCTTCTAATGCATTTCCTCCCTTCAGTTTCTAAATTTAGAATTACTGCTCTGAAACAACAACCTTTATTCTAGTAGATACTTCAGGATATAATTTAACCTCTACATCAAAAGTTCCCATGGTCTTTATCGTATCCATTACAATCTTTTTCTTATCTATATCCACACTATGTTGTTTGTTTAACTCTTGAGCAATATCCTTGCTTGTTATAGCACCAAATAATCTTCCGCTTTCTCCTGCTTTAGCTGTAATCTTAACTACCTTATCTTTAAGTTCTCCAGCTAATTTTTGTGCTGCTTCAATTTCAGCAAGCTTTTTCTTTCTATCAGTTTCATTTTTTTTATTTAAAATGTGCATATTAACATCATTGGCTTCTTGAGCTAATTTTTTAGGAAATAAAAAGTTTCTTGCATATCCATCAGAAGCATTAATCACCTCTCCTTTTTTTCCTACACCTTTAACATCTTGTAATAATATAACTTTCATTACTTTTCACCTTCCCTTAAGTATTTGTCTATGGCATCATATAGCTGTGTTTCAGCTTCATCTACAGTGGTAGAATTAAGCTTTGCACCAGCCATTGTCATATGACCTCCTCCACCTAAGGATTCTAATATTACCTGCACATTAATATCTCCAAGAGATCTTCCGCTAATATAAGCATCTGCTTCCATTCTAACAATAACAAAGGACGCTTGGATACCTGTAATATTTAGCAATTCATCCGCTGCTTGGGCAGTTAATACAGTATCTTCTATATTTGGAGGGCATTTTGCCACCGCTATTCCATTTTTAACCTCAGCTGCCTTTATTATTTCTGCGCGCATAAGGTAAACTTTTAAATCATCAGTAAAGATTCTTTTTACATCTATGGTATCTGCACCAAGTCTTCTTAAAAATGCAGCAGCTTCAAAAGTTCTTACTCCAGTCTTAAAGTAAAAATCCTTAGTGTCCACACAAATACCAGCTAGTAGACCAATAGCTTCTATTTTTTTTAATTTTGGCTTATCCACCATGTATTGAATAATTTCTGTAACCAATTCTGCTGTTGAAGATGCATAAGGTTCAATATAACTAAGCACTGTTTCTTGAATAAAATCCTTTGCTTTTCTATGATGATCTATCACTACTACTCTTTCAAAGGAATTAACTACATCCATTGAAAGTACATATCCTTCATTGTGGACATCAACTAAAATCAGCAAACTTTTATCATTTTTATAAGCTTTAGTTTTTTCAATGTTTATAAAAGTATTTCCATAACTTTCATCTTCATCAAACTTTTCTAACATTTGTCTCACAGCATTGTTAGGTCCATCTAGCACTACATAACATTCCTTATTTAGAGATTTTATGATGCTATACATCCCTATCGCAGAACCAAGACAATCTATATCTGGATTTTTATGTCCCATTATAAATATATTACTACTTTCATTTATAAGGTCAAGTAATACATGACCTATAACTCTAGCTCTAACCTTTGTTCTTTTCTCAACTTCTTTGGTCTTACCCCCGTAGAAGGACAATTTTTCAAAGCTCTTAACTACAACTTGATCTCCCCCACGACCTAAGGCTAAGTCCTTAGCGGTTACTGCAAAATCATGGTTTTGAGCTGGAGTTTTTCCTCCACGTCCAATTCCTATGCTTAGTGTAACAGCTAGCTTATTTCCAACATTTATTTCTCTAATAGTATCTAAAATTTCAAATTTCTTTTCCATCTCTTTTTCAATATGCTTATCCTTAGTAGTAAGCACATATTTATTAGAGGAGTACTTTTTAATCATGGCTTCTAACGTTTGAGCATAACTATTTATAGTTCTTTCAATATCCGCTACTAACTGTGGCGCCGCACCTTCTTCAGTGCTTTTTATCACATCATCTAGATTGTCAACTTCAATAAGCATGATGCTTTCTTTGTTACTATCTATGGTTTTTAATAAATTAACCTTTTCTGTAACATCATAAAAATATAAGAGTATTATTTTATCATTTTCGTCACTGGAAATTTCTATATCTATTAGATTAATGTAGATATCATAATAACTATCCTTTATTTGGATATTATTATATATATCCTTTTTCCCTTCAACTACTTGCTTGATATTAAACTCCTTTATAACATCCTTTATGTTTTTTCCTAAGATTTGTTCTCCTTCAAGTTTGGAAGATAAATTAGGATTATACCATAATATATTTCCTTTATTACCTATCATTATCAATGGAAAAGGTAGCTTAACAAAAGTGCTTGTGGTGGCTATATCCATTTTTGATGATACAGAGTCAATAAACTTCTTCCACTCATATTTCTTGTTTTGCATAGTCCTTGTATTATATATAACAAGAACTACATAAATAATTAATGCTACCCAACCTATTGCGAAATGTCTAAAATAAAATATCACTGCTATTAATATGGCAATCAATATCATGTAAATCTTATTACTAGTAATCCCAAAAAAATTATATTTTAATTCTTTATTGTCCATAAGCTACACCTTTCTTATTCTATAAGGGTCTAGTTTTCTAAAATCTAAGATCATCTCGCTAAAGCCAATTAAAAAATACATATTTGTTAATCCAAATAAGAAAGAAAAAAATATAACAAAAAAAGTACTTCTTTTATTAAGTAATTTTTTTCTTCTTAAAAAATAAACTGTTGCTGCTATACCATTAAGTTGAAGTATTATGCCTAATAATACAGAAACAGACTTATAAAGATATGCTCCTACATTAATACCTCTTCCACTTAATATTATACCAATACATATAAGAGCAATTAAAAATGCCCCTACTAAATTAGTTATATAAATCTCACTAAAAGGTTTCATTGGAGCTATATTATATCTAAGGTTTTTTAAAATTCCCCTTGAAACTATGTAATTAATATAAGCTGATATGAAGCTATATACCACAATACTAACCGGTATGAAAATTAAAAGGGTTTCCACATTTATCATTGATAGCATATCATCCATTACTTTAAGTTGTTCACCACTTACACCCTTAGCCATATATGTAGCCTTAATATCTTCTATTGATTTAATAAAACTATTCGCAACAATACCCATAAATTCTTTTATAGTAGATATTAAATTTGCTTTTTCTACAAAAATGCTTAAAAATGATAAAGTTAAAATATTTGACAATATACATACAGAAGTTAAAATCATTATGGTAAAATATGATGTCTTTTCATGCTTTATACAATATCCTAAAGTTAATCCTATTAATGAGTAGTTAATTGAAGCATTTATCGACATAATTGGATTAAAGACCATGGATGTAACTATAGTAGTAAATACTATGCAAATTATAGTATTTTTTAAATCTTGTCTTAAGAATAATACAACAATGGGTATTGGTAAAATTAATGTACCTAAAAAAGATAGTAAAGGTACATAATTTGTAACTATTAATATAGTTATAATAAACACTGCCATAAACCCTGATTCTACCAACGCATTTGTATTATATTTAGTTTTTTCCATAATTTCCTCCGTTAATTTCTTTCTCTGATATGATTATAGAGTTTGCTTAACCCCTTTCCATCTCTTTCTAGTGAGTCACCTTCTACCATACCTATCTTAAGCTTACGTTTCATGGTTTCATCAACGGCTAGATGGGAATATCCTAATTTTTCTGCTAATATATATAGCATTATAATTGCACCTGATATGCAATCTAGTATGGCCTCCTGTGCCACATTACTACCCTTACTTAAAATTTTAAAAAGATCTCCTATGGTACATAATATCTCCGCCTTTAGGCTCTCTACCAATTTAACATTAGACATAATATTGAAATCTTCTTTTCTCATCTATACCACCCCTTCACATAGGCTATAAATCTATTTTAGTTATTTTTCTATATTTATGCAACCTTAGAAAACTTAACATTATTTTTAATTTTAAGTACTAAATTTTGAGCAATTCTCAATAAAATTCATATGGAAATATTCTTATAGAACTTCTTTCTTAGAATTAAGTTTCCTTTTAATGTCTTTCAACAAAATTTTTTATCTATTTAATTAATATTTCACTGTCTTACAGTATATGGATATAGCTTTATTATACTATATAAACTTGTTATTACATATACTTATAATTTAATAATATTTATTTTGAGAGGGATAAAATAATAAGTAAACTACTTTTTCTTAACACTAGACTATATTAAAATATATGTTCTAATGATATAACTAAATTTTATTAAATCTAAAATTATAACAATTGATATAACCTTAAATATATAGATGATGTATTATTACTAAGTTTATCCTAAATTCTTAAAAATAGTAAATGAAATTAATAAATAAAAAAAGCAGAGTTTAAAAACTCTGCTCTTGCATTATTATTCTGTTGTAAACGGTAATAATGCTATATTTCTAGCTCTCTTAATAGCTGAAGTTAACATTCTTTGGTGTTTAGCACAAGTTCCAGAAATTCTTCTTGGTAATATTTTACCCTTTTCTGTAACGTACTTTTTTAATTTAAATATATCTTTATAATCTATTGCAGTAGCTTTATCTATACAGAATGAGCAAACCTTTCTTTTAGGTCTTCTTCTGTTGCCACCTTTGTTTCTATCAAAAGCCATTATTTTCTCCTCCTTACCTAATTATTACATTAGCATGAATTTCCTACAATTTATAAGAACTATATCCTATACTTAAAATAACGTTCTATAACTTGTGGCATCCATACCAGTTAGAATTTGTATCATTTCTCAATTTAATATGTACACTCCATTAAATAAAGTGTACTTAATCAATAAATTACTTTAGTTACAGATATCAAAACCCTTATATTAGCTTTCTGGGTTTATTATGATATGTCTTATAACGCTATCAGTAATTCTGAATACTCTATCTAACTCTTTAGGTAATTCAGCACTAGCTTTAAAGTTTATTAATGTGTAGAAACCTTCGTTAACTTTAGCGATTTCGTAAGCTAATCTTCTTCTTCCCCATAGGTCAACGTTTTCGATTTCTCCTCCATTATTCTCTATTACACCTTTAAATTTTTCGATGTTAGCTTTAACAGCTTCCTCGTCTAATGATGGATGTAGTATGAATATAGTTTCATATGCTCTCATTAGTTTCACCTCCTCCCCCCGGACTAACGGCTGTGCTTTACACAGCAGGGATTACATCAATAGATTTTACCAATAAATCATATAAAAATCAAGTAAAATATTTTACAACCTAATAAAATAAATAAGTATTTTGTACTTTTTATATAAAACCTACATATAAAACCTACATATAAAAGCTTCAAAATACTTATTTATTATTTCAATAGTTTATTTTTCTATACTATCTTCATTCTTTTTAATTACTTTTTTTATACTGCTTTCAAACTTATTCCTTGGTAGCATTACTATTCTATCACAGCCCAGACATCTTATCTTAATATCTGCACCCACTCTTATAACTTCCCATTGCTTACTTCCGCAAGGATGAGTTTTTTTTGTTTCAACTATATCATGTAAATCAAACTCTTTCATATAATGACTCCTCGTAATTATAGTTCAACTTGCTTAAGGACATTTTCCTTTAATTCAAATATCCCTTTATAAGTAAATTTATTATCTTGTACCAAATCCTTTAAAGGTTCAAAATCATTTTGACCAATCCTAAGGCTAATGCCACAACTTTTAGTTATATACGTAGGTGTTGGCATCATAGTAACTTTAAGTTTTGATCCTAGGCATACACTTTCTGCTTTCATAGCTTCATGAGTATTATTAAAGGTTAAAATATAAAAATGATTCATTACAATCTCTCCTGAATTTATATTCTATAATTTTATTGTTCTAGAACTATTCATAAGTTCTATTATAGCATACATATTTGTAATTTCACCAATTCTTACGCTATCTTTAATTTTATAAAAATCAAGGCACAATCCACAACTTTGAAGATTCACGCCCCTATCCTTTAACTTTTCAAGACTATCAAGAACTAATGAATCTTCTACTACAAGCTTAACACCACTATTTAAGAAAATTAGATGCTTGGGAATTATATCAGCTTCAGAAAGTGCAAACAAGTAGCTTTTCATTAGTGCTAACCCTAATTCATCATTCCCATTCCCTAATTTATCAGAACCAATAACGATGGTTAAAACGTCTTTATTGTTTTGTGGCGCAAGATTTATTGCATTTTTGTTTTCTATAGCTCCGTCACCCTTTACAACTGTTATATAATAAAGATCGTCATGTTCTTCTACTTCATACTTAAACCCACTATTTTCTACAAATTTAATTACATTATTTTTAGCCACTTCATTATCTACTATGGTAGTGCTAGTTCCACTACTAATAGTATCAAAGTATTTTTTAGTGTTTACCACTGGCAATGGGCAATTCATTCCTTTACAATTAATTATATTATTCATAATAATGACTTAACGTCTTCCCCCTTTAATTTTTATAAATATTTTTTACAATAATAACTTTATTATGCTATTATTAATTAATTACTAGTAATATTAAACTTAAATAGTAAAAATTTAATATTGTTAGCACTTTTATAATATGATTTAATTACTTTTTAGAGTTAATAAATTACATGCTTTCTATGATGTTCTTGTATAATATAAGCTTTAAACTATGTTATTATATCGTATCTCTAAAACAAAAAACTGTTTTCAGTTATATACCCGTGTGAATCCTAATTCCTACAAATTAAATAACTTTTATAAAATTATCGCTATATATAATTATAACAAACTTCTATAATGATAACTATTGTTATTATTTATAGATAAATTTTAATCATTCAATTAATCAATTAATTGTGTTCTTTATTTAAGGAGGTTTTATAATGCAAATATATTTAGATAATGCTGCTACATCATTTCCAAAGCCTACAGCCGTTTATAATAGTGTGATGAACTATATGACGAATATAGGCTCAAATCCTGGCAGAGGAGCCTCTAGTTCTTCACTTAAGGGTAACAAGGTAATCTTTGAAGCTAGAAATACCCTAAGTGAATTTTTTCATTTTGATAAAGTAGAAAATGTTATTTTTACCCCAAATATAACATATTCTTTGAACATGCTAATAAAAGGGTCTGTAAAAAAAGGATGGCATGTTATCACATCCACTATGGATCATAACAGCACTTTAAGAACCCTAAGTAATCTATCACTACAAAAAATAATAGAATTAGATATTATAAATGCTAATTCTCTAGGAGAAGTTAGTGTAGAAGATTTTCAAAAGAAAATTAAACCTAATACAAAACTTGTTGTGTTATCACACGGCTCTAATGTTACTGGTACCATACAACCCCTTGAAGAAATTGGAAAACTGTGTAAAGAAAGAGGTATCTATCTTATAATCGATAGTGCACAAACTGCAGGAGTATTAGATTTAGACTTTAATGCTCTTGGATGTAGTGCTCTTGCTTTTACTGGACACAAGAGCCTATTTGCTCCTCAAGGAATTGGTGGTTTCTTAATTGACGATGAATTTAATAATTTATGCACTTCTCTAATTGAAGGAGGTACAGGAAGCCTTTCCTCAGATATACTTCAGCCTAGTTTTTTACCTGATAAGTTTGAGAGTGGCACAATGAATGGTCCTGCTATTGCTGGATTATTAGCTGGAGTTAATTTTATTAAAGAAGAAGGTTTCGCTACCATTAAAGAGCATGAAGATTTTTTAACTGAGAAATTCATAGATGGAGTTTTAAATATTCCTTCAATAAAAATATATGGTGTTAAAGATGTTTCACGTAGAACTTCTACTATTTCCATTAATTCATCAAAGCTAGATAATAGTGAGTTTGGTTATATATTGGATTCACAATATGGTATAAGTACACGAACTGGCCTTCATTGTGCTCCTTTAGCTCATAAGTCTATAGGTACTTATCCTAATGGCACTATACGATTCAGTTTTGGTTACTTTAATGACATAAAAGATGTCGATTATGCCCTAAGTTCTATTCAAAAAATTATTAATAATTCTTAGTATTACTTTTATTATGCTTTTATGCTTCTTTATTTAATATTTAATTGCATCATTTATCATATTTATAAAAATTTCATTTAAAAGTATACAACCTATATATGATGTCAATAATTGTATATAGGAGGGGTTGCTATATGATAAATAAAATGATTTTTGATTCTTTAGCTCATGATTGTAGTTATAATATAAGGGAAGTCTTATGTAAGGAATTAATTCCTGTAGTAAAGTCCCATAAAGATATAGTTGTTTTATGCATTGGAACTGACCGTTCTACAGGAGATAGCTTAGGTCCTTTAGTAGGAGATAAATTGAAATTCTTAACTAGAGATAAAGTTCATATCTATGGAAATTTAGAAAATCCTGTTCATGCCAAAAATATAACTGATATTATAGAGCATATATATAAATCCTATGAAAGCCCTTTTGTAATTGCCGTTGATGCATCCTTAGGTTCATTGCCTAATGTAGGAAAAGTAATAATAGAATCTAAACCACTATCTCCAGGGGCAGCACTGAATAAAAACTTACCTAAAATTGGTGACTTAAGTATTACTGGTATTGTTAATATTTCTGGTTCCTTAGAGTTTATGGTATTACAAAACACAAGACTTTATATGGTAATGAAACTAGCTGAAGCAATTTCATCTGGTATATATCATAGTGTTTTAAAAACAATTGGAGGAAAAAGATCCTCTAATATTTCTATATCAAAAGATAATATTGCAGAGTTGCTTTCAAACTTAGATGGATAGATACCAATATTTAATTAAACTCCAATAACTTAAACTAATAGATTTATTTAATACTAAGTTTATATTGCCTTCATTGTTTTAATCATTGGACATTATATAGTTTTATTAATTCATATAAATATTGTAGGGAAAAATTTCCTATTAATAAATAAAATTATGTTAATTTGAATGAATATGTAAGTTTATAGTGTAATTTATCTTATAAATTAATTTGCCGTAGAAATGTTTCATATGAAACATTTCTACGGCAAATTAATTTTTATTGCATAAAAAACTTAAACTTCGTTAAAGCTGCAGGTTCTTCCTTTAATTATCTTTTCTAATTCAAGGATAGACTTACTTCCTTTATCAATAATTAAAGTTCCTTCCCTCTTAAGGGACGTACCAAAATTATACTTACTTAAATCATCATTCTTTAAATTACATATAATTATATCACAGCCCTCACATTTGTTACATTCTAAAAAAACATCGTATCCTCTTAAAGAAAGTTCTTCAGCAAGTTCATTATATTCTCTAGATATTGCAATTTTCATAAAAAAACCTCCTTCATGCATATTATTGACATGAAGAAGGATCTTTAATCTATTATAATTTCAAATTCACATTACACTTATATTGATAAATAGATAGCCATTCTGTATTATTTTGTATTAATAGCTTGATGCAAAGCCTTTTCTTCCTCATCTGATAAATCATACCTTGATATTCCTTTATCTATAGGTTTAGCATAAGTAGTGCTTTCATTCCTGCCATATATACTAGTTAATAATATACCATTATTGTTAGCATCAAGCATAGCAATAGAATAACTTAAATCACTTCCAATATCCTCAAAAGCCTTATATCTTATAATTGATACCTTTTGTAAGCAACTGGTTGTTAGTTTAGTTGTTTCTTCGCATATATTCATGACTTCATCCGATGTTTTCTTAACTTCATCAATCTTATCTAAATAACTAAGTAGCAATTCTTCTAAATTTTTATTGTTTGCTCCTCTCATAACCTTTCTATATTTTTTTTCTAGCTTATTTAACGCTGCTAGACATATAATTATAATTATAGTAAAAAACAATACTAAAACTAATAGTGCTAAAGTTATATATATTTGAAATTCATTAATAAAGGTTAATATATTGTCCATTCTTCACTTCTCTTCCTTTCTTAATTGTTTCATGTGAAACTTTAAACCTTTAATAATTCTAAAATACGTTGTAGATCATCTTCTGAGTAGTACTCTATTTCAATTTTACCTTTATTCTTATTCTTTTCATTAAGAGTAACCTTAGTATTGAAATATCCTTCTAATTTATCTGCAATGTCTTTATAGTAAGGATTAGAGGTTTTATTATTTACTTTCTTATTTTTATCATTTCCATAGTTTTTTATTAATTTTTCTGTTTGCCTAACATTTAAATCCTCATCAATAACCTTTTGAGCAATTTCATACTGAGTTTCTTTATTATCGATACCTAATATTGCTCTCCCGTGTCCTTCAGATATTACTTCATCAATTAAATAATCCTGAACTCGCTTATCTAGATTTAATAATCTTAAGCAATTTGCTATAGCGCTTCTGGACTTAGAAACCTTTTTGCTTATTTCTTCTTGAGTTAAGTCAAAGTCTTTCATTAGTTTCTTGTATGCCAAAGCTTCCTCTATAGGGTTTAAATCTTCTCTAATAATATTCTCTATCAAAGAAACTTCTAATACTTGTTTATCCGATAGATCCATAATAACTGCAGGAACTTCTTTAAGGCCGATGGATTTTGCTGCTCTCCACCTTCTTTCACCAGCAATAATTGTATAAACATCTAAATCCTTCTTTAATATTATTGGTTGTATAATTCCATGTTCCTTGATAGACTCTGCTAGCTCCACTATTTTTTCTGGGTCAAAATACTTTCTTGGTTGATCCTCGTTAGGCCTTATAGAATTAATTGATACCTTAAATACAACATTATCATCATCCACTGTATTTTCTTCTGGAATTAAAGATGCCAGGCCTTTTCCTAATGCAGATTTCTTAATCATCTTACTTCTCCCCTTTGCCTTAATAAAAATTCATTTGTTAATTTTTCAAAGGCTTCTGCACCCTTACACTTATCATCATATAGCATTATTGGAAGTCCGAAGCTTGGAGACTCAGCCAATCTAATATTCCTTGGGATAGTAGTTTTATAAACCTTATCTTTGAAATATTTCTTAACTTCGTTTACAACTTCATTGGAAAGCTTTGTTCTACTATCATACATACTCATAACAACGCCTTCAACTTCTAATTCTTTATTCAAAGACTTTTTAATTAATTGTATTGTATTAACTAGTTGACTCACTCCCTCAAGAGCATAAAACTCACACTGTATTGGGATTAATACTGAATTTGCAGCTGTCAGTGCATTAATCGATAATATCCCTAGAGAAGGTGGACAATCAATGAATATGAAGTCATATTCATCTTTAATTTCTTCTAGCTTTCTTTTAAGAATAGTTTCTCTTTTTTCTGTACTTATAAGTTCAACTTCTGTGGCTGCTAATTGCATTGTTGATGGTGCAATATAAAAATTTTCTACCATCTCACAATTTTTTATAACATTTTTAAGTGGCTCATCTGATATTAAAACATCATACATTGATGCAGTTAGTTTTCTCTTATCAAATCCAAGTCCACTTGTGGTATTCCCTTGCGGATCAATATCAATTGCGAGAACTCTATACCCATTCATAGCTAAATATGAGCATAAATTAATGTTAGTAGTAGTTTTACCTACTCCCCCTTTTTGATTAAATACACATATTACTTTCACAATTCTCCCCCCAATCTAAATGCAAATTTCCTTTAATTTTTAAAATTTAAATTTTAGTATAAATTTTAGCTATACTATAGTTACTGCATAACTTCTTATACTTTAATATAATTTTTTTAAAATACTTACTAAAAATTTGTTATATTTTTATTATATAGTCCTGGAGAAATTAATTAAAGTATTTATTTTAATATTGTTTAAAAAATATGCAATAATTTAGAATTCTTTATGTTTTTACATATAAATTTGTAAAAACACTGTTTAAATTATACTTTAATATAAAATAAAAGCATATGTTTCACATGAAACATATGCTTTTATTTAAAATCTTATATTAAAAACTTTATAAATATGAATTTTCTTCTGAAGAATATACTTGAAACTTATAAAGGTATTACTTTTTTTGAATCGTTATAGTAACCTGTAT
This sequence comes from Clostridium sp., assembly GCF_036642255.1. Taxonomy (GTDB): domain Bacteria; phylum Bacillota; class Clostridia; order Clostridiales; family Clostridiaceae; genus Clostridium_J. Next base: position 22,889 of record NZ_JAVWDJ010000036.1, read on the forward strand.
ACTATCATCTAATTCCTTAGATCTATATTTTGCATCAATTCCATATTTATCAAATACTTGTTTAACAGTATTCACATAAATAGCAGCATTAAAAATACCTTTTATTCTTTTCTTTCCATCTGCAGCTACTTCTCCGTTTGTAAGCTTTAAGAGTTCTCTTTCTATTAAATCTTCTGTATTTTTTACATTTAAAGATTTTTCTACAACTTTCTCTAATACTTCTTTCTGTAGCTCTAAGGTTGGTAATTTTAATAGTGCCCTTGCATGTCTTTCAGTTAATTTATTTTCAATTATAATATTAGTTATTTCTGGTTGCAATTTTAAAATTCTAAGCTTGTTAGCAATAGTAGATTGTTTCTTTCCAATTACTGCTGCAAGTTGTTCTTGAGTATAAGAATGGTCTTGAATTAAATTATAATATGCTAATGCTTCCTCGTAAAAATTCAAATCTTCACGTTGTAAGTTTTCTAAAAGTGCAATAGCAGCTGAATCTTTATCGCTTATATCCACAACTATTGCAGGAACCACAGCTAAACCAGCAAGCTTTGCTGCTCTAAGTCTCCTCTCTCCTGCTACAAGCTCATATTTATCATCACTTATCTTTCTTACAGAAAGAGGTTGAATTATTCCATAGGTTTTAATAGACTGTGCAAGCTCTTCTATAGTATTATCATTAAATATCTTTCGCGGTTGATAAGTGTTTGGAGCTATTAAATCTGTAGATATAAAATTAATATTTTTTTCCATATTATACCATCCCTTTATGTATTTCCTTATATTTACAATTCTATATAAACATCGAAAAACCCTTCTTTTTTCTTAAAATTTTACAAACATTTTTTTACACTATTTTAAAGGATTTTTAGTAACCATACCTGCTTTTCGAGGGTATTTCTTAGGAGTTTCCCTTAACTTTCTTATTATTACTAAATTGTGATTTAAATCGCTACCTTCAATATCTACTTTTAGGATTTCTTCTACTTCTCCACCCAAAATTTTTATAGCATTTTTCGCCTCTTTCATCTCCTCATCGATGGCTGGCCCCTTCATTGCTACAAAACATCCCCCAATTTTTACAAATGGCAAACAAAACTCAGTTAAAACTGTTAAATTCGCCACAGCACGAGATACTGCTACATCAAATCTTTCCCTATACTTATTTTCTTGTGCAAAATCCTCTGCTCTTCCATGTATAGTTTCTATATCATTTAACTTTAGTTCTTTAATAACTTCATTTAAGAAATTTATTCTTTTATTTAGAGAATCTAAAAGTACTACCTTTGAACTTGGATTTATAATCTTCATTGGTATACCAGGAAATCCTCCCCCAGTACCTATATCGATAACTTTCTTAGCATTCTTAAGCTCTTGAAATTTAAAAACCTTAATAGAATCTATAAAATGTTTTTTTATTATTTCGCTATCCTCTGTAATTGCTGTTAAATTAACTTTTTCGTTCCATTCCTTAATAAGTTCCTTGTACCTAATAAACTTATCATACTTATCCTCAGTAAAGTCTAAGCTTTCATTATCACTAGCTTGTTTTAAGATATCATAATATTCCATTGTATACCTCCAAGGTTTAGTTAATTATCTTCCTTATCCTCATTTAAAGCAGACATTCTAGCTCTTTGCTCTAAATAAATAAGAAGCACTGATACATCTGCTGGAGAAACTCCTGAAATTCTAGATGCTTGACCGATATTAACTGGTCTAATACTTTTTAACTTTTGAATAGCTTCAATTCTTAGCCCTTTAATTTCATTGTAATCTAGTTCTTCAGGTATTATTTTTCTTTCATATTTCTTAAATTGATTAATTTGCTCAAGTTGTTTAACAATATAGCCTTCATATTTGGACATTATGTTAACCTGTTCTTTTACTGCTTCAGGTAAATCTACTCTCTCAGGATCAAGATCAGCTACATTGTAGTAATCAAGCTCTGAACGTTTAATTAGCTCATAGATACTTATAGGTTTTCTAAGTGCTACAGAGCCCTTACCTTCTAAAAACTCGTTAACTTCCTTTTTATTGGTAATCTGTAAGTTTTTAATCCTATTTAATTCGCTTTCTATTGCCTCTCGTTTTTCAGTAAATATTTTATATCTTTCTTCTGTAACAAGCCCAGCCTTATATCCTATTTCAGTTAGTCTTAGATCTGCATTATCTTGTCTTAAAAGTAATCTATATTCAGCGCGTGAAGTCATCATTCTATAAGGTTCATTTGTACCTTTTGTTACAAGGTCATCAATTAAAACACCAATATACGCATCTGAACGGCTTAAAATTAAAGGTTCCTTATTTTGAAGTTTAAGTGCAGCATTTATACCTGCCACAATTCCTTGGCCTGCTGCTTCTTCATATCCAGAACTTCCATTTACTTGACCTGCAGAGAAAAATCCGTCAATATGCTTAAATTCTAGAGATAATTTTAGCTCTGTCGGATCTATACAATCATACTCTATTGCGTAAGCAGTTCTCATCATTTCTGCATTTTCAAGACCAGAAATTGTTCTAAGCATCTCGATTTGTACATCTTCTGGAAGCGAGCTACTCATGCCTTGAAGATAAAATTCCTCTGTATATTCGCCCTCTGGTTCCACAAACAATTGATGTCTTTCCTTATCTCTAAATCTCATAACTTTATCCTCAATAGATGGACAATATCTTGGGCCTGTACTTTTTATTGATCCATTATATAGAGGGGATCTATGTATATTTTTCATTATTACCTCATGAGTTTTCTCATTGGTATATGTTAAATAACAAGAAATTTGCGGTCTAGTGATATCTCCACTAACGAAAGAAAAAGGTACAACTTTTTCATCACCTTTTTGTTCTTCCATTTTTGAAAAGTCTATAGATCTTCGATTAACTCTTGCTGGAGTACCAGTCTTAAATCTTCTAAGTGATATTCCAAGATCTAATAATGAGTTTGATAGTTCATTAGCAGGGAATAAACCACTAGGACCTTCATTAAGAGTTACCTCACCAATAATAACTTGAGACTTTAAATATGTACCACTAGTTAAAATTACTGCCTTACAATTGAAGTATGCCCCGTGTCTTGTAAGAACACCTTTAATTTTATTATTTTCAACATCAATACTCACTACTTCAAGTTGCTTTAAATATAAGTTCTGCTCCTTTTCAATAACCTGCTTCATTCGTTCTGAATATCTTTTCTTATCAGCCTGTGCTCTTAATGAATGAACTGCTGGTCCTTTAGAAGTGTTTAGCATTCTAGATTGAATATAGGTATTATCAATGTTTATGCCCATTTCTCCACCTAGTGCGTCTATTTCCTTAACTAAGTGACCCTTTGCTGTTCCACCAATATTAGGATTACAAGGCATAAAAGCCACACTATCTAAATTTAATGTACACATTAATGTTTTGCATCCCATTCTAGCTGCTGCAAGAGCTGCCTCACAACCTGCGTGACCAGCACCAATTACAATTACGTCATAGTCTCCACCAAAATACTTCATGAAATCACCTACTTTCCTAAACAAAATTCCTTAAATATTTTATCTATTATATTTTCTTCAAGAGAATCACCTGTAATTTCTCCTAAATATGTCCAAGCATTTCTAATATCTATTGATGCTAAATCTATGGCAAATGTATTTATAAGAGTATCTATAGCACTCTCAATACTTTCCATTGATCTAAAAAGTGCCTCTTTATGTCTAGTATTTGTTATTATTATATTATTTGTATCTATTTCACCCTTAAAGAATAGATCCTTAATTATGTTTTTAACTTCTTTAAGACCTTCTCCAGTCTTAGCAGAAATCTCTAAAATGTATTTAGAGTTAAGTGCTTTTAAATCATCTTTATCTATTTTACCATCTAAATCTGATTTATTTAATAAAATAATATATTTTTTCTCTTTTATATGTTCAATTATTTCTCTATCTTCATCGTCTAAACTTCTACTTGAATCTAGAATCAAAAGTACTAAATCTGCCTCATCTATTTTTCCTTTAGATCTTTCTACTCCTATTTTTTCAACTACATCGTCTGTTTCTCTAATACCAGCAGTGTCTACAATCTTAATAGGAACACCTGAAATATTAATATATTCTTCTATTACATCCCTTGTAGTTCCAGGTATATCAGTAACTATGGCTCTATTCTCTCTAATTAAAGCATTTAATAAAGAGGACTTACCCACATTAGGTTTTCCTACAATTACTGTACTTAATCCTTCCCTTAATATCTTTCCTTCATCTGAAGTATTAATAAGATTCTCTATATTATCCTTAATATCTTTTAACTCACTAACAGCAGCTTCTGCAGTAACCTCTTCTAAATCATCTTCTGGATAATCTACCGTGGCTTCTATATGTGCAATAGTAGAAAGTAATGTATCTCTAAGTTTTCTTATCTCCTTAGAAATTCCTCCTTCACTTTGAACAAGGGCAGATTTCATACTTAATTCTGTCTTAGCTCTAATAATATCAATTACTGCTTCTGCTTGAGATAAGTCTATTCTTCCATTTAAAAATGCTCTCTTAGTAAATTCCCCAGGTTCAGCCACCCTAGCTCCATTTTTTATCACTTCGTTCAAAATCTTATTAGTAGCAACAACGCCTCCATGGCAATTTACCTCTACAGTATCCTCAGCTGTAAAGCTTCTTGGTCCTTTCATAAAGGATACAATAACCTCATCTATATGTTCATTATTTTCATCTACAATATATCCATATCTCATAGTATAAGGTTTAATATCATCTAAAGATTTTCCATTCTTTCCTTTAAAAATCTTTGAAACAATACTTAATGCTTTATCACCAGACACTCTTATAATCGCAATTCCACCCTCACCCAAGCTGGTCGCGATGGCTGCAATGGTATCAAAATCTTTCATATTATGACACTCCTATCTAATTACTATCTATTATTTTATCCTTAAATACCAATTATATCCTAAATGATACACTTAAAGTATAAATTAAAAAGAAAGCCCATTTAGGCTTTCTTTAATTCAATAACAACTTTTCTAAAAGGCTCGTCACCTTCACTATAAGTTCTAACATAAGGGTCATTCTGTAACGTAGCGTGTATAACCCTTCTCTCATATGGATTCATAGGTTCAAGTTTTAAGGTTTTTCCACCAACTCTAACCTTGTAAGCCATTTTAGAAGCAAGCTTTTTTAAAGTTTCATGTCTATTAAATCTATAATTTTCAGTATCAAGAATTACTCTCTTATACTCCATATTATGATCTTTATTTACAACTAAGCTTACTAAGTATTGAAGTGAATCCAAGGTTTCTCCCCTGTAGCCTATCAAAATTCCCATATTAGGACCAGTTAAATTGATTTTAATCTCATTATTTTCTTCTTTAATTCTGATTTCAGCTTTAATTTTCATTGAATCTAAAACTTGTCTCAAGAAATTCTTAGCTTCATCAATATAATCTCTTTTAACAGTAACTTTTACTTTAGCAGGTTTAACACCAATTATATTTAAAAATCCTTTGCTACCTTCATCTAATACTTCGATGGTAACCTTATCTTCTGTAACTTTTAACTCTTGCAATGCATTTTTAATAGCATCTTCAATAGTCTTCCCCATGATTTCAATAGTTTTCATACCCTAAGCACCGCCCTTCCAGTATTTAAATAGGCTATATTACACTACTTCAGTGTTTGGTTTTTTATATTCTTTTTTTAAGAATAAATTTTGTAATAATTGAAGGGAGTTATTCACAACCCAATAAAGTACTAGAGCTCCAGCAAATTTAAAGGACATAAATGCAAAAAATATAGACATTCCTATATTCATTGAAGCTGCTTGCTTAGCAGCAGCATCTGTTCCACTAGCTTGCATAGACTTAGTTGAGAAATAAGTAGTTAATCCTGAAACTACTGGTAAAATATAGTAAGGATCAGGTTGCATTAAGTCATTAAGCCATAAGAACCCTGCCCCTTGATAATCAATATGTTGAAATACATAAAACATCGCGATAAGTATTGGAAATTGGATCAGCATTGGTAAACAACCGCCCATTGGACTTACATTGTTTTCCTTGTAGATTTTCATAACCTCTTGCTGTGCCTTTTGAGGATCTTTTTTATACTTTTCTTGGATTTTTTTAACTTCAGGTTGAATTGTGCTCATTTTTACTGTAGATTTTGTTTGTTTTAAACTAAGTGGTAATAAGAGTATTCTCATAATAATAGTGAAGACTATTATCGCAACTCCAAAAGATATGTCTGGGTTCGAAACAACGCCACTAATTATTCCATGAATGGCATTGAAAAACTTTACGAAAATACCAGATAAGAAATTAGTCAAATTAAACCCTCCTATTATTTCATTTTACTGGGTCATACCCACCCTTATGATATGGGTGACATCTTAAAAGTCTTTTAATGGCCATAAAACCACCTTTTATAGCTCCATACTTTTCAATTGCTTCAAAAGCATATTGAGAACATGTTGGTTCATAGATACAACAAGGAGCTTTAAGTGGTGAAATATAGCCTCTATAAAATTTAATTACTTTTAGTAATATTTTTTTCAACATTATTAAGACCTGATTTCCTTAATAAATATTTCACTGAATTTTCTATTTCACTATAACTTTTATCTTTAGAAGCACTTCTTGCAACAAAAACTAGATCATATCCTTGCTTTAGACCCTGTTTGTTTAGCCTAAAGGTCTCGCTTATCAATCTTTTTACTCTACTTCTAATTACACTCTTTCCTACTTTTTTACTAACGGAAATTCCTACTCTATTTATATTCTTATTATTTTTAAAAATGTATAATACCAATAGAGCTGTAGAAAAAGACTTACCTCTTCTATATACTAGTCTAAATTCAGGATTCTTTCTTAATCTATCTTCTTTCATTTTAAGCTGCGTCCTACTTTCTTAAGTTGCAGAAAAAGGCCACATCTGCGGCCCTTATGCTGTCAATCTTTTTCTTCCTTTAAGTCTTCTTCTTTTAAGAACGTTTCTTCCAGATTTAGTACTCATTCTCTTTCTGAATCCATGCTCTTTTTTTCTTTGCTTCTTTTTAGGTTGGTATGTCATGAACATGTGCTACACCCCCTTCTGCTCTTTTCTCTATTTATAGCAATTAGATATTACTATTTTATCGTTTTACTATTAGATTATATAGTCAAGGTTTATTAATGTCAAGATAAGTCTTATGACAAAAATTTGTTAGTTTTTACACAAATTTGTTGATAATATATATTAATTATATGATTTTTTGTGGATAACTTCTTGAATAGCCTTAAATATTTTGATATCATGTAATAAGAACTGTTAATAAGTTATATAATCAAAAGTTATGCACAGCTTGTTGATAATTCTGTGCATAACTTGTTTCTTTATTGTAGATTAACTGTTTTCATTAAAATATTATGGTCTAAAAACCTTATTTTATGCAATTTAACAATGTTGATAATAATTTTACTTAACTTGTTAATAATTTTTTCTGCAATCAGTTATTCATAAAGTTATACACATGTGAATAATTTTCTTTACCTTTGTCAACAACTTTAAATGTGTTTTAATACTGTTGATAATAGTGTTTATTCACTGTTAGTATTATGTATATATTTTTTTTATTTAGAGAATATATTTCTTATTTATCAAAATAATTTCTACGGAACGGGAGGATATGAAATGAGCACCCAGGTAAGAGAAATATGGGATAAGACCCTAAATACACTTAAAGCAGAACTTACTGAGGTAAGTTTTAATACTTGGATAAAAAGTATTGAACCAATAGCATTAAGTGATACTACAATTAAATTAGGTGTTCCTAACAACTTTACAAAAGATATCCTTGAGAATAGATATAAAGATCTAATTAAAAATTCCATACAAGCAGTTTTTAATAAATCTTATAATGTTGAGTTCTTCATTTCATCTGAAGAAGCTGCGGAATTAGAGCCACCTAAAAGATCCAGGGAAGAAAGACATACATTAGTAGTTAATGATGAAATGTCTGCAATATTAAACCCAAAGTACAGCTTTGATTCTTTTGTCATTGGTAATAGTAATAGATTTGCTCATGCTGCATCCCTTGCTGTTGCAGAATCTCCTGCGAAGGCATATAATCCTTTATTTCTCTATGGAGGGGTTGGTCTTGGTAAAACCCACTTAATGCATGCAATTGGTCATTATATACAAAGGGTTAATCCCAAATCAAAAGTAGTTTATGTATCATCTGAAAAATTTACTAATGAATTAATTAATTCAATAAAAGATGATAAAAACGTTGAATTTAGAAATAGATACAGAAACATAGATGTGCTTTTAATAGATGATATTCAGTTTATAGCTGGTAAAGATGCAACTCAGGAGGAATTCTTTCATACTTTTAATGCACTTCATGAGGCTAATAAACAAATTATACTATCAAGTGATAGACCACCAAAAGAAATTCCTACATTAGAAGATAGATTACGTTCAAGATTTGAATGGGGTCTAATTGCAGATATACAAGCACCAGACTTTGAAACAAGAATTGCTATATTAAAAAAGAAAGCAGATGTTGAAAACTTAAATATTCCAAATGAAGTAATGGTTTATATTGCTACACATATAAAATCAAATATTAGAGAACTTGAAGGTGCACTTATAAGAATTGTGGCATATTCTTCATTAACTAATAAAGAGATTAGTGTGGAACTTGCTTCTGAAGCTCTTAAAGATATAATTTCAAACAGAAATGCTAAACAAGTAACTATAGAGCTAATTCAAGATATTGTATCAAGCTACTATGGGTTAAAGATAGATGACTTTAAATCTTCAAGACGAACAAGGAATGTAGCCTTTCCACGTCAAATTGCTATGTATTTATCTAGAAAGCTTACAGATACCTCTTTACCTAAAATTGGTGAGGAATTTGGCGGCAGAGATCATACTACAGTGATACATGCTTACGAGAAGATATCTCAAAACTTAAAAAAGGATGATAACTTCCAAGCAATCATAGCTGAGCTTACTAAAAAGATTAATCAAAAGTAAAATTTATATAATTAACAACTGTTGATGTTTTTTTTAATACGTCCTGTGCATAGAAAAGTTAATAAAGTGTCTTTGTTAACATTGTGGATAAATGTAAAAATAAAATAGAATTTATCCACAATTATTTTTATGTAAAATATGTGGGTTTTTATAGGGTTAGACCACTTATCAACAAACCCACAGCCCCTACTACTATTACTACTATAATTTTTATTATTATCTAGTCTATTTATGACTATTTTCAATGTGTATAAGGAGGATTGTAAAATGAAATTCATTACTGAAAAAACCTTACTGCAGGAAGCTATATCTGATGTTCAAAAAGCAATTACAGGAAAATCTACAATGCCAATTCTTCAAGGAATATATATTTCTGCAAGAGATGGTATGCTTACATTGATAGGATCTGATATAGAGGTTTCTGTTGAAACAAAAATTAAAGCTAAAATTTTAGAAGAAGGCGAAATCGTAATAGACTCAAGGATTTTTGGTGAGATTATAAGAAAACAGCCTAATGATGAAATTGAAATTACTGAAATAGGCAAGAATAATATCGAGATACTTTGTCAAAAATCTACGACTCAGCTAATACATATGAATGCAGAAGACTATCCAAGTCTACCAACTGTAGAAGAAGATGTGGTGTTGTCAATCTCACAAAAAAATCTAAAAAATATGATAAAATCAACCATATTTGCGGTTTCTCAAGATGATACAAGACCTATATTAACTGGAGTTTTGTTTGAAATTAAAGATAAAAAACTAAATTTAGTTGCCCTTGATGGCTATAGAGTTGCATTCAGAAGTGAAAATGTAGAGTGCAGCAATAATAAAGAAGCAGTAGTTCCAGGAAAAACTCTAAGTGAAGTTTCTAAAATACTAAATGATAGCGATGAAAAAGTACAAATCACCTTCACTAAAAATCATATACTTTTTAACTTTGGAAACACTAAAGTTATATCTAGACTTTTAGAAGGTGAATTTATTAAATACAGTTCAATTATTCCTCAAGAATACAAACTTAAATTAATAGTTAAAAGAGAAGATATTCTTAGCTGCGTAGAAAGAGCATCTTTAATGGCTAAGGATGGAAACACTAATCTCGTAAAGCTAGATGTTCAAGAAGATACTATGATTGTCACCTCTAATTCTCAATTGGGAAAAGCAAGAGAAGAAATGAATATAATTCTGCAAGGTGAAGGGTTGAAAATTGCATTTAATTCTAAATACCTTATCGATGTATTTAAAATCATGGAAGAAGACGAAATCGTAATGGAGTTCACAT
>NZ_JAVWDJ010000036.1:33275-40369 GCF_036642255.1 Clostridium sp.
CTTATCGATGTATTTAAAATCATGGAAGAAGACGAAATCGTAATGGAGTTCACATCTTCTATAACCCCATGTGTAGTTAAAAATAAAGAGGAAAATAATTGCACATACTTATTATTACCAGTAAGACTTTTAAACAATAACTAGGATGTGATTAAAATGGTTGAAGTACAAATTTCCACAGAGTTTATAAAATTAGATTCTTTCTTAAAATTTACAGGAGCAGCAGTGTTAGGCTCAGAGGCTAAATTTTATATACAAAATGGAGAAGTGAAAGTAAATGGTGAAGTTGAAACTCAAAGAGGAAAAAAATTGTATAAAGATGATGAAGTAGAATTTCAAAATGAGTTTTATAAAATCAAGTAAATATTTAGTGAGGCTGAGTTGACACAGCCTCTTTTAACTTTAAACATAATTTTATAATTGCTCAAGATGAATAAAACCTAATAAAATTTAATAAAAATAAACTCAGATAATTTTTATTTGTAAAAATGGCAAATTAATATACCATATATTAAAATAAAGTTAATAGATAAATTTTACTTTTACAAATAATTGATTATTTTAAATAGATTGCTATTCTAGTAAAATTAAAGGTATTATGTAAAAGGACTGTTTTTTCTACGAAAATTTACACTTGAAACATATATTATGATATAATTTTAGATAGGTGTTTTTATGTATATTAAATATTTAAATTTAATTAATTTTAGGAATTACAAGGAATTAAATATTAATTTCTGTAATGGTACAAATGTGCTTGTAGGAGATAATGCTCAAGGAAAAACTAACATCTTAGAAGCACTTTACTATACAAGTATTGGAAAATCACACAGAACTAATAGGGATAAAGAGCTAGTAAAATGGAACGAAGAAGAAACTTATATAAAAGCTTATGTGGCTAAAGAAAGATTGGACAAAAAAATAGAAATTAAAATTTTCAAGGAAGGAAAAAAGGGAATTAATATAAATTCTATAAAAATAACAAAATTACAAGATTTAGTTGGTGTGCTAAATGTAGTTATGTTTTCTCCAGAAGATTTAGATATAGTAAAAGATTCTCCTTCCTACAGACGACGATTTTTAGATATAGAGCTTTGTAAGTTAAATTCTAAGTATTACTATAATTTATCTATGTATAAAAAAGTTCTCAATGAGAGAAATATGGTATTAAAAAAATATAATAGTAATCCAGACATGCTAGATATATATGACATTCAGCTTTCTGAACTTGGAAGTTATATAGTGAGTGAAAGACTTAATTATATAGAAAAGTTAAATCAAAAAGGAAGAGAAGTTCACAGTGATATAACTCAAAATAAAGAAGTTATAGAATTTAAATATATGATGCAATTGAAGGAAACTAAGGATATTAAAGATCAGCTTTATAATCAACTGTCCATCAGTAGGAGTAAGGACATAGAGAGACGAGTTACATCCGTTGGACCACATAGAGATGATTTTTCAATTTTTATAAATAATATGGATGTAAAAATTTTTGGATCGCAAGGTCAGCAAAGAACTTCTGTATTATCAATTAAATTTGCATCTATGTATATTATTAAAGAGCTAACTGGAGAGTATCCACTTCTTCTTCTTGATGATGTATTGTCTGAGCTCGATACAAAAAGGCAAGAATATATATTGAACTCCATTAAAGATGTTCAAACTCTAATTACTTGTACAGGAATAAATGATATTAAAAATAATCTAACAAGTACGGTTTTTAAAATATTCAAGGTAACAAGCGGTAGCATAGAAGAAATATAAATTAGGAGGGTTACAATGTTTCTGCATTTAGGTGAGAATGTAGTGGTACCAGTTAAAGATGTAATAGGAATCTTTGATATTGATTCCACTATGTATAGTTCAGACACAAGTCAATTTTTAAGAATGGCAGAAGAAGATGGGTTTGTAGAAAGAATTACAAAGGATAAACCTAAATCCTTCGTAATAGCAGAGGTGAATAAAAAGAGTAAAGTATACCTTTCTCCGATTTCATCTGCTACTTTAAGCAAAAGAACAGATATTGCATATTGTGAGCTTTAGTTTAAGTTAGGAGGATAGAAATGAGTAATAATCAAAGTTATGATGAAAATCAAATACAAGTGCTTGAAGGGCTTGAAGCTGTTAGAAAAAGGCCGGGGATGTATATTGGTAGTACTAGCTTAAGAGGACTTCACCACTTAGTATATGAAATTGTTGATAATAGTATAGATGAGGCCTTGGCAGGGTTTTGTAGCAATATAGACGTATTTATTCATGAGGATAACTCAATTACAGTTAGAGATGATGGTAGGGGGATGCCTGTAGGAATTCACCCTAAAATGCATATACCAACTGTGGAAGTTATAATGACTGTACTTCATGCTGGAGGAAAGTTTGGTGGTGGGGGATATAAAGTATCAGGAGGTTTACATGGAGTAGGAGCTTCTGTTGTTAATGCCTTATCAGAACTGTGCGAGGTTGTTGTAAAAAGAGAAGGTCATATTTGGAAACAAGTATTTTCAAAAGGAAAAACTATATCTCCTTTTGAAAGCATTGGAAATACAGATGAACAAGGAACAACCATTCATTTCAAGCCAGATCCTGAAATTTTTGAAGAAATAGAGTTCGATTACGAGACCTTGTGTCAAAGGTTAAGAGAATTAGCTTTTTTAAATAAAGGAATAAGAATTAATATAACTGACGAGAGAAATGATAAAAGCCTACAGTTCCACTATGAAGGAGGAATAAAATCCTTCGTAGATTACTTAAATAGAAATAAAGGAAAAATTCACAATGAGCCGATATATGTAGAAGGTATAAAAGATACTACCTCTGTAGAGATAGCGTTGCAATACAATGATACCTATATTGAAAATTTATTTTCCTTTGCAAATAACATCGATACTGCAGAGGGTGGAACTCACTTAGTTGGATTTAAGACGGCATTAACTAGAGTTTTAAATGATTACGCTAAGAAGTTTGGATTTTTAAAAGAAAATGATAAAAATCTTTCTGGTGAGGATGTAAGAGAAGGTTTAACTGCTGTTATATCTGTAAAATTAACAGATCCGCAATTTGAAGGTCAAACAAAAACTAAACTTGGAAATACCGAAGTTAGAGGTATAGTAGAAACCATTGTTGCAGATACAGTAAGTGCTTTTTTAGAAGAAAATCCATCTGTTGGTAAAAGTATAATAGAAAAGGGATTAAATGCAGCAAGGGCAAGAGAAGCAGCGAAAAAGGCTCGTGAACTTACAAGAAGAAAATCAGTTCTTGAAAGCACTACTCTTCCAGGTAAGCTTGCAGATTGTTCATCAAAGGATCCTGAGGAATGTGAAATTTACATCGTTGAGGGAGACTCTGCGGGAGGTTCTGCAAAACAAGGAAGGGATAGAAGATTCCAAGCAATACTTCCATTAAGAGGAAAAATATTAAATGTAGAGAAGCAGAGACTAGACAAAATCTTAGGTGCAGAATCAATAAGATCTATGATTACGGCTTTTGGAGCAGGAGTAGGTAAAGACTTTGATGTAGCAAAAATAAGGTATAACAGAATAATTATCATGACGGATGCAGACGTTGATGGAGCTCATATCAGAACCTTACTACTAACTTTCTTCTACCGTTACATGAGAGAATTAGTTGATGGAGGTCATGTATTCATTGCACAACCGCCACTGTATAAAGTTACAAAGAGTAAAAAGGATTATTATACTTATAGTGACAAAGAGCTTGAGAAGGTTCTTCAAGAACTTGGTGGAAAAGACAGTAATACCGATATACAAAGATATAAAGGTCTTGGAGAGATGAATGCAACTCAACTATGGGATACCACAATGAATCCAGAAGTAAGAACATTACTTCAAGTTAATGTAGAAGATGCTATGGCTGCAGATGAGATATTTACAATACTAATGGGAGATAAAGTTGAGCCTCGTAGAGATTTTATACAAGAAAATGCTAAAAAGGTTAGCAATTTAGATATATAACCTTTAGGAAATAAAGTGAGGGTGTAGTACATGAATAATGAACATGGGGTATTACCCATTGATATAAGACATGAAATGAAAAAATCTTATATAGATTATGCCATGAGTGTTATAGTAGGCCGTGCTCTACCAGACGTTAGAGACGGTTTAAAGCCTGTTCATAGAAGAATATTATTTTCTATGCATGAACTTGGAGTAACACCAGAAAAAAGCTATAGAAAATGTGCCAGAATCGTAGGAGACGTTTTAGGTAAGTATCACCCACATGGTGATAGCTCTGTTTATGATGCTCTTGTTAGAATGGCTCAGGATTTCTCTATAAGATATACATTGGTAGATGGTCACGGTAACTTCGGTTCTGTAGACGGAGATTCTGCTGCTGCTATGAGGTATACAGAGGCAAAAATGAGTAAAATTACAACTCAAATGCTTCGTGAAATTAACAAGGAAACAGTAGATTTTGGACCAAACTTCGATGGTGAGGAAAGAGAACCATTGGTACTACCATCAAGGTTTCCAAATCTTTTAGTTAATGGTTCATCTGGTATAGCGGTTGGTATGGCAACAAATATACCTCCTCATAACTTAAATGAAGTTATAGATGGGGTAATAATGCTTATTGACAACAGTGAAGTTACAGTAAGCGATTTAATGACAAAGATAAAAGGACCAGACTTTCCAACAGCTGGTATAATATTAGGCAGAGGCGGAATTAAGAGTGCTTATGAAACAGGAAGAGGGAAAGTTCTTGTAAGATCCAAGTGTGAAATAGAAGAACACAATGGCAGAAATAGAATAATAGTTTCAGAACTTCCTTACCAAGTTAATAAAGCAAAATTAATAGAGGCCATCGCAGACCTAGTTAAAGATAAGAAAATTGATGGAATCTCCGATCTTAGAGATGAATCTGATAGAGAAGGTATGAGAATTGTTATAGAGCTAAAAAGGGATGCAAATGCAAATGTAACTCTTAATAGGCTATATAAGCATACAAAAATGCAGGACACTTTTGGTATTATTATGCTTGCGTTAGTAGATAATGAGCCACAAGTTTTAAATTTAAAGCAAATATTAGTTCATTACTTAAATCATCAAAAGGATGTTATAAGAAGAAGAACTATATTCGATTTAGATAAAGCAGAGGCAAGAGCTCATATCTTAGAAGGCTTAATAATAGCGCTAGATCATATAGATGAGGTCATAGCTTTAATTAGAGGTTCAAAAACCACTCAAGAAGCTAAAGAAGGATTAATGAGTAGATTTAATCTTTCTGATAAACAATCTCAAGCAATTCTTGAGATGAGATTACAAAGATTAACAGGTCTTGAAAGAGATAAAATAGAACAAGAATATACAGATATTTTAGAAACTATAAAATACCTAAGATCAATTCTTGAAAATGAAGAAGTTCTTTTAGGCATTATCAAAGATGAATTGATAGAAATCAAGACTAAATATGGTGATGAAAGAAGAACTGTTATTGAAAAAGGTCTAAATAGTTTAGAAGATGAAGATTTAATAGATGAAGAAGATGTGGTTATAACATTAACTCATACTGGATATATAAAGAGATTGCCAGTAGACACCTATAATGCGCAAAAAAGAGGTGGAAGAGGAATACAAGGTGTTAATGCAAAAGAAGATGACTTTGTAGAGCATGTATTAATCACTCCAACGCTAAATAGTATTTTATTCTTCACCAATAAAGGTAAGTCATATAAATTAAAAGCTTATGAGATACCTGAAGGTAGTAGAACATCTAAAGGAACTAATATCGTAAACATACTTCCGTTAGAGGCTGGTGAATGTATTCAAGCGGTTATATCACTGAGAACTTTTGATAGTGATAATTATCTTGTAATGGGTACTAAAAATGGAGTTGTTAAAAAGACATCTTTAGATAAATACGAGCATATTAGAAAAAATGGATTAAATGCTATTACTCTTAGAGAAAATGATGAGCTTATAGGGGTTAGGATTACTACTGGAAATAGTGAAATAGTATTCGTAACTAGAAGCGGCTATTCAATCAGATTTAATGAAAAAGATGTTAGAGAAATGGGAAGAACCGCAACTGGAGTTAAAGCTATAACTTTAAGAGAAGATGATATTGCTGTTTCAATGATTATTGCTAAGACTAATGAGGAATTACTAGTAATCAGTGAAAAAGGATTTGGTAAGAGAACTGATATTTCAGAGTACACTCTTCAAAGAAGAGGCGGAAAGGGAGTTAAGACTTACAAAGTCAGCGAGAAAACTGGTAGATTAGTTGGAGCTAGGGTTGTTAGAGATTTAGATGAAATGATGCTTATAAATAGTGATGGAATAATAATTAGAATTAATGTAAGTGACATTTCAACAACAAGCAGAAATGCTATGGGTGTTAAACTTATGAAAACTGGTGAAGATATAAATATAGTTGCTATAGCTAAAATTAATTATATCGACTCCAAAGAAGAAGAAGTAAATGAAAAAAACGATGAAATTACATTTGAACAAAGCTCAGATGTTGCACTAGAGCTAGAAGATAATGAGTTTGAAGATATTGAAATAGATCTTGATGATATTGAAGATGAGGAAAATTAAAATCTGAAGTACTTCTAGAAAACCCATTAAAATATTAATATCTTTATAAATAAAAAAGTTAAGGTAATATGCCTTAACTTTTTTTTATAAGTTATTAGTGTTATGATAGAAGATCTTAATTCAATATTCCATATTTAGTAATAAGATTTATAAAATTAAAATAAATATTGCTTAGTTTATATAGTTTAGTATTTTAAATATTGATGTAAAATAACTAATATTTGTTGAAATTAACATGGTAAATGAACAATAATCAAAATAAAATCCATAAAAGTAATGGCAACTTTTCCAAGTGTATCAATATTAGGATTTAAAAGATATAAGTAGATTTATGAAGATATTAATAGGTTATTTTCATTGATAACCATTTATTATATATTAAGAAATGTTGCGGTATGATACTATAAGTCTTGTCCTTAAGAGGTGGATACAACATTGAAAATAAATTAATAAATTTAAGAAGATATGTTGACAAAATTTTTTAATGATGATAAGATATAAAAGTCGCCAAGTGGTGACGACGCTACAATGTAG
>NZ_JAVWDJ010000037.1:0-38349 GCF_036642255.1 Clostridium sp.
AAGCTAAAACAACCCCTGTCCAAGGTTTTCATAATAAGGGTAAGATAATCCAATTTTCTACTTCATGTCTTAAAACTAATAATAGAAGGGGGAGAGGAGGAGTGACTTTTGCACATGAATGTGGATATATTGGTGAAATGATAAATCCAGTTAACAAATTTTAGTGGATAAAGTTTGTTAATTAAGCTAAAATATGAGAAATAATAAAAATGAGATTTGAGGTGAAGATATTATGACAAATAAAATTCAAAAAATCACAACAAATTTGTGGTTTGATACACAGGCTGAAGAGGCAGCAAATTTTTATGTTTCTATCTTTAACAATTCCAACATAGGTAAAATTACTTACTACGGAAAAGAAAGACATGAAATCGATGATATATCAGAAAAAGCAGTAATGACCGTAGAATTCCAATTGGAAGGACAGAAATTCATAGCATTAAATGGCGGTACTCAATTTAAATTTACAGAGGCAATATCATTTATCATTAATTGTGAGTCGCAAGAAGAATTGGACTATTACTGGGAAAAACTTTCGGAAGGCGGAGATGAGAAGGCTCAAGTGTGCGGCTGGCTGAAAGATAAATACGGAGTGTCGTGGCAAATTGTTCCTTCGGATTTAATGGAAATGATAAGCGGACCTGATACAGAAAAATCAGAAAGAGTTATGAAAGCACTACTCCAAATGAAGAAAAAAATTGATATTGAGGCTTTAAGGCAAGCCTATGAGGGATAAAATATAGGAATAATCAGATAAGAACATTATATGAAATTATAATAGTGAGCTAAGGAAAAGGGCTTTTAAAAACAAATATATTGGAACCTTTAGTGCGTTGTGAATGTATGGGGGATGCAATTGGAAGAAATATTGGGGGATGTTAAATGGGAGAAGGTTTAATGATTATAGTTTCGGGAGCATCGGCTACAGGTAAGACAACATTAAGCAAAAATTTAGGCGAAAGATTTAATCTACCAGTAATTAATAAAGATGAAATAAAGGAAGTCTTGTTTGATACCATTGGAATTAAAGATACGGAATGGGCCATGAAACTAGGGGTGGCAAGCTTTGAGCTTACGTTTTTCTTTGTAGAAAAGTTGCTACAAACAGGGAAATCATTTATTGTTGAAGGGAATTTCGATAATAGATATTCAACAAAATCTTTCATAGATATAAAATCAAGATACAATTATAAGACACTACAAATATATTGTCATGCAAAGGAAGAGGTTTTATATGAAAGATATATAAGCCGTGACAATTCAGGTAATAGACATCCTGGACATATTAGATTGATTAGTGGATTTGAGGATTATAAAAACACCATAAATAGTAAGCCTTTTAAATTAGATATAGAGGGAAGTACTAATATTGATATAGACACAACAAAATTTGAAAATATGAATCTCCAGGAAATTTATGATGAAGTTGAGAATAATATTAAATTTATTAAATAAACACTTCTTAAACAACTAACATTTAAGAGTTTGTAAATGGTTATTGATGATTAAATTGAACATATTTAATCACAATAGTAAGAGTGCTAGAATAGTTCCTGTCCAAGGTTTTCATAATAAGGGCAAGATAATTCAATTTTTAATTCCTTTACTAAAAAGCTATAAATATATGGGGAGAGTAAATAGGTTTTAGAATACATATATTACTATTACAAGTTTAAATTCTCTTTTGGCGGATTAATATAATCTTGCAAATAAAACTCCAAAACTCAACATAATGAAATGGATTGATAACATATACACTGTAATCATCATATAATGCTTGTATTAGAAATAATATAGGAGTGTATTAAATGGGTAAATTAAACCCTGAAAAGCTTTCAGTGGAGTTTAGAGATGGTGTTACATCTACTGAACCTATTATTCCGAGACGATATACACTTACTCATTCTGATATAACTGCAGAACTGTTTTTAACTATAGGCTCAAAATATGCCTATGATAAAATTAATAATATGAGAGATGAGGTTCTAGGTGAATGGAATAAAAATAGAGAAACCTATTTTTATTATGTATATTTAAATGTTGATGAAGATGGACAATTTGGTGCAAAAGCAGCTGCCATACGAGATTTTATTTTTAGGCGTGAATTACCTCTTGCCTTAGAAGCTATTAGATACGGTGACAAAGAGTTTTTTAGTGCGCATCCTGAATTAGATAAGTCTCCAATAATAGTATTCTTTATGTCAACTTATCCTAAATTCAACAAAGTAGAAAACTGGGGCACTTTTTCAAACTATGTTTTCAGAGGCTTCAATACTTAAATAAATTCATACACACTTATGCCATCCATGGTAAACACATACATGGATGGCATATTTCTTTTTCAAAAATAATTTATAAAATATCGAACTTTTATTCTATGAATATTATCTAACAAATGTAACTGATTAAAATCTTCAAGATAAAAATATTCACTTCTGAAAAGTATTTAGAACATTGAGATTGTGATGACTAAAAGCAAATTTTTAAAGTTTGTTTTCTACAAAAAACAACAAGAGGAAATCTAGTAATAAAAGTTGAATTATAATCCTGTGGAAAGGAGGTATGAGATGCTAAGCTTTTTAAATAAGAATAGGATTATTTCTAAAAAAGAGTTTATGGAATTAGTAGATAAAAGAACAGATATTTTATTTAGAATTGCCCTAACCTATGTAAGAAATGAAGAATTAGCTGGTGATGCAGTGCAGGATTCAATACTTAATGCTTATAAGAATTTAGATAGTCTCAAAGAAAAAGAAAAGTTTAATTCTTGGATTACTACAATACTAGTGAATAGATGCCGAGAAATTTTAAGAAAAGATAAAAAAGTAAGTTATTTTGAGTTGAAAGAAGAAGTATTAAATGAAAATAGAGTTATAAATGATTACTATGACAATGATTATAGTAAAGTTGATAATAAGATAGATGTTTTAAACATCCTTCAAAATATAGATGAAAAATATAGAAATGTTATTTCTTTAAAATATTTTGGAGATAACACAATTGAGGAGATTGCAACTATATTGGATATTCCACAAGGTACGGTAAAATCACGATTGAACTTTGGTATTAAGAAACTAAAAAAACTAATGGAGGTGAATGAGAATGTACTGTGATGAAGTGAAGGATTTACTTTATGAGTTTATATATGAAGAATTAGAAGAAAAAAAGCATGAGGAAATAAAAGACCATTTAGAAAGCTGCAAAGAATGTTATAAAGAATATATAGAACTAAAAGAACTTCTCCTAGAGGCCCTCAAGCCCTTAGTTGGGGGAAAAAAACATATAGTAGCACCAGAGGCTTTAAAAAGAAATATAAAAAAATCTCTAGGGAAGAGTTATAGCACCTATTTTATGAAAGTAGCTTCAGTAGCTTGCATTCTAATGTTTATGGTTTATGTAGTACCAGTGGCTGCATATTATTTAGTTGAAAATTCACCTCTAGAAAAATATATAAAAATAGATAGTGGAGTAGTACATGATTTTGAAGAAGGGAAAGGTCAACTAGTTAATGAAGAATATAAGATGAAGGGTGTAACCTTTAAGATAGAAGGTATAATAAAAAGTGAAGATTCAACAAAGGTGCTTTTTTCAGTAAAAGTAGATGAAAGTGAAGATTTTAATTATGCTATGCCCTTGTTTGGTAGTGAAAAAATTAGAATTACAGATCAGTTTGGTTATAAGTATAATTTGCAAGGGTCTGCTGGTTCTTTGGAAACTACAAAAAAGGATAGAGAAATGGTATCTGTACTAGAAATAGAAGACCCAAAGTTTTGGTCCTATAAGCTGAAATTTGAAATCACAGCAATGGAAGTTGGGAACATAGAAGGGCCAAAAAAAAACTATGAAATGAAAAAGCAAAAAAATATCTATGGGTCATGGGAAGTTGAAGTTTATTTAGATAGAAGTTCAAAATAAATTTGGTGGAGGTAGCTTAATTGAATGTAGCATTTGCGGTAATACCTAGGTTATTAATATTTATAATAGTGATTTCAATAATAATATTTATTGGAAGAAAATTATTTGAGAGCTTAGTTAAAGACTATAAAGATAATAAGTATGGAAGAATTTTATCAACAATACTAATCCTAATAGCGTGTGTCTTCTTATTTCAGTTTGGAATCAATGGTTTTAACAAAAATACACTATCTATAGGAAACAGAGTTCCAGAAAAATATATAATAAAGTTAAATGAGACAAAAGAAAGTAAGAATGGAACAAAGGTTAGAATTAATAATGTGTTACTTGATATAAACACATTACAATTCAGTGTAGGTGTTAAAGGAAAAGATAAGATTGTGGCAGTGGAAATAAAGAAGAATCCAGAAGAAATTGAGGTATTGAAGGAGTTTCCAGGATTATACCTAGGTAAAAGAACCATGTATGAATACAATGGACTAGGAATGAGTATACCAGGGGATGAATTTTTAGAAACTCTTTATGTAATTTGTCATCTAAGCAATGGGGAAGAGTTAAGCTTTAAGGTTGAAGATATCAATGATGTGAAAAGTCATGTAAAAATTGTGGTATTTAATAAAAAACTTAAAGATAATCCTCAAATAATATTAAATAAGATAATAAAGGGTGTGAGTCATACCTCTATTTATATAACTTCTGATATTAATTTCTTTGATTTAGAGGTAACCATCCTTGATGGTGAAGAAGAATATACTAATCTACCAAGCTCGGGATCAGGAGGTTTCTTTGATTACTCTGGTCCCCCTTTGAAAACTAAAGATGTAAAGATAAAAGCTAAAATAAAGTATTCAGGAGAAGAATTTATAATTCCAGTAGAACTGTAAAAAAGTTTAAAAAATATTATTGACTCTGACCTTAGAGGAGACCTTAACATTATAAATGAGGTGAGAAATTATGTTATATACAGTTAATGAAGTTGCAAGATTAACAGGGGTTACAGTAAAGACACTACATCATTATCATAAGATAAGTTTACTTCAGCCTTGTGCTATTAGTGATGCAGGATACCGTCTTTATGGAAATGAAGAGTTAGAGAGGTTGCAACAAATATTATTTTATCGTGAACTTGATTTCTCTCTCAAGGATATTAAAAATGCTCTTGAGAATGAACCGAACAGATTGACATGTTTGATAAACCAACAAGAACTGCTATTTGCGCGCAAGCAGAGATTGGAACGTTTGTTAAAAACTATTGAGGAATCTGTGGTTCTCACAAAGAAAGGAGAAATTATGAAAAAATCAGCAATGTTTGAGGGATTTAATAAGGAACAATGGGATGAGGCTTTATCTGAGCAAAATCAGTATATTGAAGAAAAATATGGATATGATATAACTGGATCACAAGAGGTGGATGTGCAAAAGATGAATGATCTTGCTAAAGAAGCACAGAGTTTTAATCAATATGTTATAGATGCTTTAAAGAATAAATGGAAGGTGAATGATACGAGACTTCAAAATCAAATAGAGAATCATATAGCATACTTAAACGAAAATCATATAAGTATTGATGCAGAAGCTTTTTTAGCACAAACTAAATTTTTCTTAGAGGATGATTTCCACAGAGATATGCTTGAAAGTCAACAACCTGGTTTTTCTTATTATCTTTATGTTGCAGCAGAGATGTATGCAAAAGGAAGATAGTTCTAGTATACAGTGGATGACAATTAGGAAAACATGTTAATTATCCTTCAGTTAGCAACTCTTGAACTATAGGTTATAGTTTGTCTTATGAAGTATTGAGCCTAGATGAATAAATCCTGGAATGTGAATCAATACAATTTGTTGAATTTTAGTAGAGTTTAATTATAATAAACTACGATGATGATAATTAGCGTCAATGAATTTTAATTAACAAGTTGATAGAAATCTATCCTAAAAGGGAGAAGTGAAAGCTTCTTCCTTTTTATTTTAAGGAGTAACTTTCATATTTATATAATGATTGGTATAATAGCCCTTAAGAATCAAAAGATAAATATGTATAATTTGGTTACAATTTTATGTTTATATAGACTTAATGAAACTTAATAGTTAGGTAAATCACAAAGAAATCACAGTGATCCAAATCGAAAGATTGAATTAAGAAGTTTTTTATTGCGTATATATAAACTACATTTAATAATTGGTAAAGTAATAATGACATACGGAAATACATCATGAGTAAACAGCAAAAACAATATGAAGTGAAAGCTCTATAAGGAATAATATTTAGAAGAAGTAAAAGCCTATTGCAAGTTTTCATTAGAATTTAATTAAGAAAAATAATTAAGCAAGTCTCTTTAGGTAAGAAAACTCTAAATATACTGGCGATAAATTTGAAAGGAGAATTATAGTGATTGAAGTAAAAGATATTTCTAAAAGTTTTGGAAAGCAAAATATACTAAAAAATATAAATGTCACAATAAAAAAAGGCGAAATGTTTGGACTGCTAGGACCAAGTGGAGCAGGAAAAACAACACTAATAAGACTAATAACGGGGGCAGAAACTGTAGATAAGGGAGAAATCCTAGTAGATAATCGACCTGTGCCCAATTTTCAAACCTTAAAAACTATAGGCTTTATGCCTCAAAATGATGGATTATACCCTGAAATTTCCGGATATGACAATCTCCATTTTTTTGGAGGACTTTTTGGACTAAGAGGGAAAGTTCTTGAAGATTCCATAGTTAAGGTTTTGCAGCTTGTTGATTTAACAGGAGATGCAAAGAAGATGGTTGAAAAGTATTCTGGAGGAATGAAAAAGCGCCTATCCTTAGCTGCTGCGTTAATTCATTGTCCAGAGGTTTTAATTCTAGATGAGCCAACAGTAGGAATTGATCCATTATTAAGGCGTAAAATCTGGGAAGAATTTAAGCATCAGCAATCTATTGGGAAAACAATCATTGTTACCACCCATGTTATGGACGAGATAAAATACTGTGATAGAGCAGGGCTAATATATGAAGGGCATCTTATTGCTTGTGACACTGTAGATAAACTTATTGAACTTGGAGAAGGAAGCATTGAAAACTTATTTTTCAATGTTCCTTTAGGGGAAAGGGGATAGAACAATGACTTATTTGATAATAAGAATTTTAAAACAAATAAAATATGACAAGAGACTTCTTGGACTTATATTCATGGCTCCAATTCTCTTATTAACATTGATTTATTTCTTGTTAGGTACTAGCTCCTATATTCCCAAAGTTGGAGTAAATTTACCTCAGAAATTTCAAAGTGAATTGCAAAAGCAAGATTTAGAGATAAGTGCAGTTGAGGTCAATGATATTGAAGGACTTTTAAAAGATAAAACTATAGATGCTGCAATATATTTAGTAAATAATAAAGTTACCATTAGTTTTTTAGAAAATGTACCTCAAAAAACAGGAGCGGTTACAAAAGCTGTTCAAAATGCAGTAAAAGCTATGAATCCTAGTGGGGATATGGATATTCAGTTTATCCATGGTGAAGAAGATGACAATACCTTTGATAGTATTGGCCACATTATGTTAGGGATCATAGCATTTTTCTTTATATTCATATTGTCAGGAGTATCCTTCATTCGTGAAAGATCTAATGGAACATTAGAAAGGTTTATATTGTCTCCTATAAAACGTTGGCAAATTATCGGTGGATACACCATTGCTTATAGTATTCTTGCTATTATTCAATCAACACTTATACTTCTCTATGCTGAACATATTCTTAAAATGAATATTGGTAATGCTATGCCACTGGCTATGCTAATTATGCTACTTTTAGCCATTACAGCAGTTAGTGTTGGAATACTTATCTCTGTAGTTTCAAAGAATGAGTTTCAAGTTGTACAATTTATACCTATACTTATTCTTCCTCAGACTTTCTTTTCAGGACTTATACCTCTAGACACAATGCCCTATGGGTTAGGGAAATTAGCTTATGTTATGCCACTATACTATGCTTGTGATGCCTTAAAACGGATAATAATCTATAGGAATGGAATATATGAAGTTATTCCGTATATAGCAATACTTGTTGGAATTATCGTTGTATTAAGTCTTATAAACACAATGATGCTTAAACATTACAGAAAGATATGATATTTAAGATTTAAAGAAAAAGATGTAGACAGTGATAGCTTCTACATCTATTTTGCATATGAGAGATTTATACCATAAAGAAACAATAGCAAGATAATCTTATAAAATTAGCATTTGTAGATCAATCTAAATGGGACTTCCAAATTTAGCTTTTCTACGATTTAATGAGTTTTTTAAGCGAATTCTGAGGTTAACTAACCATTCAGGCTCGTTTGACCATTTTTCTTGTACGGATCTAAGTACACGTACATATCCGTATAAGTCTGCAAATCTTCTAAATACAGGTAAAATTGAAAGGAGATCACTAGAAATAACATGCTCTGAGCGGTATCCATCAATTAAATGATTTATCGATACGTCTAACTGTTCTTCTGGGATATTATCTTTCAAGCTATCAATTGTTTGATCAATGTCCATTGCATACCAATGATACATAGAATCATCAAAATCTATTGGGTTATAGGTTTTAGTATTTTCATCATAGAACACGTTATCAGCTTCAAAGTCATAATGAGTAAGTCCAAAATTATCTCTAGTAACTGAAAGCTTGGATAAGTACTCTTTAAGTAGCGTTAACTCTTTTTTAGCATCGATTTCCATAGGGAAATCAGATAAGACCTCTTCCATCCATTGGATTTTTTCTTTCCAGTGACTACGTTTATTATTTGATGGCATATATTCACAGCTTAACTTATGCAATGAACCTAGAGATTTCCCTAAGCCGAAGATAATTGCAGGTGTTAATTCCATATCTTCAATAGATTTTCCAGGTGCTTTTTTAAAAGCAACTGCATAATACCTTCCCCAAGGAGTATCCACAGTTTCTAGTTCATTATTAGCTTTAGATAAAATAGTATCAGCCGCAGGATAACCATTATTTCTTAAATATCTCAAAAAATCAAGTTCGCCAAGTATTCTTTCTTTTGTGGTTTCTTCAGCGGGGGTAAATCTAAGAAAGAATCTACCGTCTTTATTTTTGCACCAATAAACAGCATTTGCAGAAATTCTATAATAGTTAAATAGGTTAGGATCCTCATGATCATACTGCCAATTCTCAAGTATCATTTGTGCTAAGTCTTTATTATTAAACAAATATTTTAGTTTTAACATCTTAACAACCTCTTTCAAAATTTTTTAGAGAAAAATTTTTATTTATAAGCTTAATATTAATATAGAAGTTATATAGGCTACTTAATGTAAAGTAATTAGAATAACGCATTTATTAGAAATTAAGAGTAATATATTTACTAATTATTTTTAAAATGCTTAATTTTGTACAGAGCATGAATTTACATCAAATTAACTATATTGTTAGGAGCTAAATTGCTTAATATTCAGATAAAAAATATACAAAAATCCCACAGTGATATTAACCTACTGTGGGACAATTAATTTTGGGCATAAAAAATACAGGTTAACCTGTATCCTGAAATTTCCCATAATTGTTAAGGCTGAAAGGTTAATTAAAGTTGTTCAAAAGGCATAAGAAATAAAATGAATGTCAAATTCATTTTTTTATCCTTCTGAAACCATATGCAATTAATTGAAAATCACCTCATATAACTTTTGCATAAAAAAAATCACTCCTTTCGCCTAAAGTTTTATATTAAGCTTTAAGTATATATTAACATATATTTACTTTTAATACAATTATTATTAATAGTTATTATGGATTATCGTGGTAAATAAATTTATTAACTTTGACAAAATTAAATACCTTCTTAGAAAAATTAAACACATATGTGAATTCAGTTAATAATCTAAAACATTTACCAGCTTGAAAAGTTTATAAAGAATAAAAAAATAGAAACGATATATTATTATATACAGATGTTATCAAAATAAGAAATTTATTATGTATGGAAGAGCAAATCTCACACAATCTAACCTGGGATAGTTAACTACAAGAAAACTTTTTATTGGTGCTAAATTGTGGCTCAAAAGTGAGTAATCAAAACTAACTTACTTTTTGCAAATTAAAAATCTGGAAAACACTAGAAAGGGATGGAAAGATGAAAATTTTAAAGAACAAAAGAATTAAGATGAAGGCAAAGAAAAATCTAAGCATTAAAATGAAGTTAATAGTAGGATTTCTTATTACCACTCTGTTAATTACTGTAATTGGTACATTAGGTACGTTAGCCATGAGAACGGTTAATAATAATGCTAAAATAATAACAGATAGTAAGTTAGTTGCTGTAGATAAAGCTACATATATTAGACACAATATTGTACAAGCAAGGGTTGATGTAGTTAGTATTTTAGATGAAAGTCGTAAAGATAAGCAGGAAGATTATTTATTCGATATCACAGGGCTTGGTTTTCTTAACGATAAGCTTTTTAAAGAATTTGAAGCTATTCAAAATAAGACAATTAAGGAAGAAAAGATTTATAAAGAAAAGATTGTGACTTCTCTAAATCAGTATAATGAATCTAGAGAAAAGGTTATAGCTTATGTAAAGAATAATAATTATTCAGAAGCTAAAAAAACTTATGATTTTGAGTTCTTAGGTCAAAGTACACTTTTAGAATCTGCTTTGACTGAGATAATAAGTGATAATATAAATGAAAGTGAAAGTTTGAAAGCACTGAATAATTCAATTTATACTAAAGCTTTTTACTTTATGATAATAATTATAGCAATTGGAGCAATTTTTGCTATAGCAATTGGTGTTTATTTAGCTAAAACTATTGATAAGAGATTGAAGAATGTAATTAATTTTGTTGGAGCTTTTGGTGAGGGTGACTTGACTCAAAAGATAGAAGTTACATCTCAGGATGAAATAGGTTTAGTAGAGACTTCAATAAACAAAGCTATGGAAAATGTAAGAAACCTTGTCAAAGAAATTAATGCTGGAGCTCAAGAAGTTGGAGCTACAAGTGAAGAGTTATCTGCTACCTTAGAAGAAGTTTCAGCTAAAATGGAGTTTGTTAGCGAAGTAACTGCAGGAATTGCAAGAGGAACTGAGGAGGTAAGCTCATCAACTGAGGAAGTTAGTGCATCCATGGAGGAAATTGGGGCTACTACTGCCGAATTAGCTAATAAGGCTAAGGATGGTAGTAATACGTCCATGGTAATACAAAATCGAGCTATGTCAGTTAAGGAAAATGGAATAAGAAAAATGGAAGATTCAAAGGTTATATATGAGGAAAAATTCAATAAAGTTAAACAAGCTATTGAGGATGGAACTGTTGTTGAACAAATTACTTTAATGACAGAATCTATTGGAAGTATTGCTGAGCAAACAAATTTACTTGCACTAAACGCAGCAATAGAAGCTGCAAGAGCTGGAGAACAAGGGCGAGGATTTGCTGTAGTTGCAGAAGAAGTACGTAGCCTTGCTGAACAATCTTCGGAAACAGTGGCAAAAATTCAAGAAGTTGTTAATAAAGTAAGAATTGCTTTTGATAATCTTTCTAATAGTGCGGGAGAAACCTTAGAATATATTGATAAAAATGTAATGAAGGATTATGAAACTCTTGTGGAAACCGGAATCCAATATGAAGAAGATGCTAAGCTTTTATATACAATGTCAGAAGAAATTTCTATTGCAACAGATGAAATGTCAAGTACCATTGAGCAAATAAATTTAGCAATTCAGAATGTATCCGCAAGTACAGAAAAAGCAGCTTCAAGTTCAGAAGGAATTTTAGATGGAGTAAATGAAAGCACAACTGCCATAGAGGAAATTGCAAAGGCAGCACAAAGTCAAGCTGAGCTTTCTGAAAGGCTAAATGATCTAATACAAGAGTTTAGAGTATAAAGGTTTTACTTCAAATGACAAAAGCGTAAACTAGTAATTGGTTTACCCTTTTCTAAATATTAACTATATTTCTTGAAGTAGTATATAGGTTTATATTTTAAAGAATTGTTCAATGCTAGTTAGAGTATAAGAGTGTTACAGAATTTAAACACTGAAGTGTATGCTTTTATTGTATATCAACCATGTAAATAAGAGAATAATATATTAGAGTTAAAATATCTTGTAAAAATCCAATTAAAAAGTACTTATGTTTTTGAAGATTTATAAATTAAAATTATAATTTATGAAATAATATTTATAAACACCATCAAAAATATGTAGATTTATGATAAAATAATCAATGGACAATTAAGGCAGCTTCAAAATTAATAATTAGTTATTATCATAATGACATTTTGACTTATTATTTATTTTAGATGCTTAGGAATAGCGAGGTTAATTATGAAAATAGGATTTGATGCACAAAAATACTTAGAAGAACAATCAAAGTTTATACTTGAAAGAGTTAACAATTACGACAAACTCTATCTAGAGTTTGGGGGAAAACTTTTATTTGATTTACATGCAAAAAGAGTACTTCCAGGTTTCGATGAAAATGCTAAGATCAAATTACTTCATAAGTTAAAAGAAAAGGTTGAAGTTATTATTTGTGTTTATGCTGGAGATATCGAAAGAAATAAAATTCGTGGAGACTTTGGCATAACCTACGACATGGATGTTTTAAGATTGATTGATGATCTTAGATCATATGAATTAGATGTTAATAGTGTTGTTATAACTAGATATAACAATCAACCTTCAGCAACAGTATTCATGAATAAATTAGAACGTAGAGGAATTAAAGTTTATACACACAGTGCAACTAAGGGGTACCCTACAGATGTAGATATTATAGTTAGTGATGAGGGGTATGGAAAAAATCCGTATATTGAAACCACTAAACCTATAGTAGTTGTAACAGCACCTGGTCCAGGAAGTGGTAAACTTGCTACTTGTCTAAGTCAGTTATATCATGAGAATAAACGTGGTAAAGTTGCAGGCTATTCTAAGTTTGAAACCTTCCCTGTTTGGAATGTGCCACTTAAACATCCGCTAAATATTGCTTATGAATCAGCAACGGTGGATTTAAAGGATGTTAATATGATTGATCCTTTTCATTTTGATGCATATAATGAGGTTGCAATAAATTATAATCGTGATGTTGAAACATTTCCTGTTCTTAAGAGAATTATTGAAAAAATCACAAAAGAAGAATCAGTTTTTAAATCACCTACAGATATGGGGGTCAATCGTGTTGGATTTGGCATTGTAGATGATGAAGTTATTAAAGAAGCTTCAAGACAAGAAATTATTAGAAGGTACTTTAAAACAGGCTGTGAATACAAAAAAGGTTATGTTGACTTAGAGACTTTCCATAGAGCAAAGTTAATTATGGAAGAGCTTAATCTTAAAGGTGAAGACCGAAATGTAGTTATACCAGCAAGAGAAAGAGGAGCCAAATTAAAGGAAGAAGCATGTAAAAATGAACCATGCCCAGCATTAGCCCTTCAGCTACATGATGGAACAATTTTAACTGGTAAAAGCTCAACTACTATGGACGCTACTGCGGCAGTAGTTTTAAACGCTATTAAATATGTTGCCAATATTAATGATGAGATTCACTTAATCTCACCAGCAATCCTTGGACCAATAATCAATCTTAAATCGAAAAATTTTGGTAGCAAAGTAACAGCTTTAGATTGTGAAGAAATTTTAATTGCACTGAGCATAAGTGCAGCAACTAATCCAATGGCTGAGGTAGCAATGGAGAAATTACATATGCTTAAAGGCTGTCAGGCTCACTCTACAACTATATTAAATACCAGTGATGAGCAGACATTTAGAAAACTTGGTATCGATGTAACAAGTGACGCTGAATATTCTTCAGATAGCTTATATTATAATGAATAATAGTTTTTTAACATGAACTTGTTAATTATTTAATAAAATGTAATCATAATTTAAAATACAGAAAGATGTAGGCTAGTAAATAACCTACATCTTTTTTATAATATAAACTAAAAAAAGGGAATTTAATAATGTAACTGAAATTAAACTAAAAAATGATATAATCAAAGATGAACATAGATATATACAAATTAAATTAATTATAAAAAATATTTTTGGAATAAAATTATTATTACAGATGATAAAAAGTATTTTGTATAGATGAGAAAAAACTAGGGAGGGAACCATGGATAAGAACCACCTCATTGAGAGGATTATAAGGCAAACCATAGGTAACAAAGGAAAAGTGACATTCATGTTTTCGGGCAATGTAGAAAATATAGAAAAGTTCTTTAATAAGACAATGAGGATTTTTAGAAAGAAGATATTTGAAGGATACGATGTATCACCAGAGTATTATCTAATAGATTTTTATACATATATGATGCTTTGTAAGGGATGGAATATTGTAGATTTGAATAATGAATTATTTAATTGTAAAAGAAGTTATATGACAATAATAAAGCACTTGGAGGAAATAGATAATAATGTAATGAGTAGGCAAGTTAATGATTATCTGGATAGATATAATATTGGGATATAGATAAGCGAACTTCGAATAATTGTACGAATAATTAAAAGCACACTTTCTTAAAATAAGATTAGGCATCTGAAATAAGTAACAAGTAAAGATATGGAGGACAATTTGTCTGGATAGACAAGAACATGTATTCAAAGCATTAGCTGTGCTGAAATCGTGTTATGGATAATTTTGACATTAATAGATTGTTCAGACGCAATACACGTTAAAGTACACCAACATATTGACAAGTTATTTTTCTAATATGTCAAGTATGACTTTATGAGGTGCAATATGAAAATAAGATTAGGCTATGTAGCAATATCACTTAAGTTACCAAAGGTTACATCTTCAAGTAATGTTACTTTTTCTTATTATAGTAAACTGAGTAATAAAGAAAAAAGATTTGATAAACTTAAAACCGTGACTAGATCTAATTTAGATGACTTATATACCATATTAAAATATAATGTTGAAAATAAAATCCATTTTTACAGGATAACCTCAGCTTTAGTTCCATTATCCACTCATCCTGAGGTCACAGAGTGGAATTATAGGGAGGTTTTCAAAAAATATTTTGAAGCAATTGGGGAATATATAAAAGTTAATAATTTACGAGTGGACACTCATCCAGATCAGTTTAATGTTATAAATAGTGCCAAACCCCAAGTAGTAGAAAATACCATAAGAAATCTGCTTTTTCACTCAAACTTTTTTCAAGATATAAATTACCCAGAAGGAAAGATGGTAATCCATGTTGGCAGTGGAGAAGGGGGGAAGGAGGTAGCTTTGGAGAGGTTTGTTAAAAATTTCAAAGCTTTACCTGTGGAAATTGGAAATAGGTTGATTATTGAAAATGATGACAAAACCTTTACTGCAAGGGAAACATTAGAGTTGTGTTCTAAAATACAATGCCCAATGGTTTTAGACACTCATCACCACAAATGCAATAACAATGGAGAAGAGGTGATCCATATGTTAGAGGGAGCCTTCCACACTTGGAGTAACCAAAAGCAACCTCCAAAGATACACTATTCAACGCCAAGAGAGTTCGAAAATGATAGAAAACATGCTGATTATATTGATGGCGAAGAATTCGTGGAGTTTATTGAAAGCGCAAAAGAAATTAATATAGATTTTGATGTTATGCTTGAAGCAAAAATGAAAGATTTAGCATTATATAAGTTGATTGAAGACATTAAGAGGCTAAGGCCTAATTGGCAATGGGAAGATAACTCAACTTTCATTGTGGACTAGGGATTATATTTCATTGCAAGGATATGAAATATAAATAGATAATAAGAGCACATTAATATTAATTTTGGGAAAAGTTTTGTGTTAAAAAGTTATAGATACAAAATTACGTTAAAGGTGGAGGGTCCATTATGAGTATTTATATTGCGTTGTTGAGAGGTATCAACGTAGGTGGAAAGAATATAATTAAAATGGCGGAATTAAAACAAGTGTTTGAAGAAATGGGGCTTGGTGATGTAAAAACGTATATTCAAAGTGGGAATGTATTATTCAAATCAAATGAAGTGGAAGAAGTCCTACAAAAGAGAATTGAGCATGAGATTCAGAGGAATTTTGGATTTCCAGTGCCAGTTATTTTAAGATCGGACTTGGAACTAGAATATATTATTGATAATTGTCCATTTACCAAAGAAGAGATACTTGAAGCTGAGTCCTTATCAGAAGTGGAGAGCTTATATGTGGCACTGTTAGAACACTCACCGTCACAAGAAAAGATTCAACTCTTAAACAATTGTAAAAGTGAAAGTGAAAAATACATAATTAAAGGGCGAGATATGTTTCTTTTATTCCATAATAGTATTAGAAATTCAAAGATTGCTACTAATCTTCAAAAATTGGATGTTCCTGTTACTACGCGTAATTGGAAAACACTAAATAAACTCAATACCTTAGCAAAAGCCATGAAGGAATGAATTCAAAGAATTACAGACTGTATAAAATAACTAAATACTTTAAAACATAAGTGAAGATAGAATTTTTATTATTGGAAAAGGCAAAATTGGTTGTAGTTATGATGAACTATAAGAAATAAATATTATTAAGGACGAACCTAGGGGTTAAACCTTAGGTTTCACTTTTTTAAGCAAAATAAGCATTGATAAATTTGTTTAAAATATACTTAATATTCCCAATATTTGATATACTTAATGTATCAGATAAATTAATAATAAAAAATGGTTAGCAAAGAAATACATAATCTATATGATAATTCTATAGATTTGGAGGTGTTTTATGAGTTTCAATGAAGATATAATTAACACTGATATTCAATTAGAAAAAAATAATGGGTTTCATGATTCCAGGATATTAATAAGAATAAAAAATATGAAAAGAATGGTTTCATCAAATCATAAAATAAATTGCACAAATAACTGTAGAAAAGTAAAACTTACCTGTGAAGAATTAGCTAATATTATTGAATCTTCCTTTGATGGTATATATGTTACTGATGGACAAGCTAATACCTTAAAAGTTAATAAGTCCTATGAAAATATTACTGGATTAAATAGAAAAAATTTGTTAAATAAAAATATGTATGACATAGAAAGAGAAGGATACATATCTAAATCATCCACACTAAAAGTGTTAAAAACAAAAAAAACCAATACAGCTTTGCAAGAATTTAATACAGGTAAAAAAGCCTTGGTTTCTAGCAACCCAATCTTTGATAGCGAAGGTAATATAACTATGGTGGTTACAAATGTAAGAGATGTAACTGAGCTTTATGAATTAGAGGAGGAACTTGCTAAAAATAAGGAACTTCAGGAGAAGTATTACTCAGAGATTGAAATTATGAGGACTCACTATTTAAATTTGTCTGACATTATTGTAAAGGATAACTCCATGCTTAATTTATTAGAGGTTGCTAAACGAGTTGCTAGCGTAGATACTACCATACTAATTTTAGGGGAAACGGGAGTTGGGAAAGAAGAAGTTGCAAAGTTTATACATAAAAATAGTAATAGAAATACAGAAAATTTTATAAAAATTAATTGTGGCGCAATTCCTTCAAACCTTATTGAATCTGAACTTTTTGGTTATGTAAAAGGCGCTTTTACTGGAGCAAATAAAGAAGGCAAAATGGGACTTTTAGAAGTTGCAAATGGAGGTACAATTTTTTTAGATGAAGTGGGAGAGCTTCCTTTAGATGTGCAAGTGAAGCTTTTACGAGTATTACAAGAAGGAGAAGTAGAGCGGATTGGCGCTTTAAAGCCAATTAAAATAGATGTAAGGGTACTAGCAGCTACCAATAGAAATTTAGAGGAAATGATTAAAGAAAAAGCGTTTAGAGAAGATTTGTACTATAGATTAAGTGTGGTACCCCTTATTATTCCACCATTAAGAGAAAGAAGAGAAGATATTGTACCAATAGCTATGCATTACATATCTAAACTAAATAGTAGATATAATCTAAATAAGACTTTCTCAGCTGAAGCAATGAATGCGCTTTATAATTATCACTGGCCAGGAAACGTAAGAGAGGTTAAGAATATAGTTGAAAGGGTTATGGTTATAAGTAGTAAAGATACCATTTATAAAAGTGATTTACCAATGGTAAAATCTTTTAATCATACTGAGAATGCCATTGAACTTGAACATATTAGTAGCTTAGAAGAAGCTGTTGAAAGAGTGGAGGCAGGATTAATTAGTAAGGCTTTTAAAAAAACTGGGAATGTTAGAGCAGCAGCAAAGATACTAGGCGTTGATGCGTCGACCTTTGTAAGAAAGAGAAAAAAATATTTAGAAAAAGGTTTGTTATAAAAATAACAAGGCTTGCCTAAATATAGGGTGTTTAAGTTCCTTAATCAAGTAAAAAGTAAGGAAGAATTTAAATAAAAAGCTGTTGCATTTTTGCATAATGTTGCAAAAATGCAAATTAAGAAAATATTTATAAACACTATATAAAATGCCATAGTATAGATTTTCAATGGTTTGATTTTAAAATATTTGTTGCAATTATGCAACAAATATTTTTTTTCTTTATTAGGAAAGTTGAGATAGTTAATGTATTCACTCCATATTTTTAATGTGAAAAAATAAACTTTTCACTGAAGTACAGTGAGAATAACTAGCTTCTTAGCTTGTAATTAAAATTTAAATGTTTAAAAATACAACTAATAAAAACTTGGCACGGATATTGCTCAATATATATGTAAAGAAAAAAATTATAAGTTACTTACTTTATTAAGTGTTGTTAGAAAGGAAGATGAAAATGGCTTTAAAGACTAAAGAACAGTACATTGAAAGTTTAAGAAATCTAGATATTAAAGTTTATATGTTTGGAGAGTTGGTTGAAAATTTTGTAGACCACCCAATAATTCGCCCATCTATCAATTGCGTTGCCATGACTTACGAATTAGCACAATATCCAGAATATGAAGATTTAATGACTGCTACATCAAATTTGACAGGAAACAAAATTAATCGTTTTACACACCTACACCAAAGTACAGATGATTTAAGAAAAAAAGTTAAAATGCAAAGACTATTAGGACAAAAAACTTCCTCCTGCTTTCAACGTTGTGTAGGTATGGATGCTTTTAATGCAGTATATAGCACAACTTTTGAAACTGATGAAAAATATGGTACTAACTACCATGATAACTTTAAAAAGTATTTAGAGTATGTTCAAGAAAATGATTTAGTTGTTGACGGTGCAATGACCGATCCAAAGGGAGATAGGGGGTTATCACCAACACAACAAGAAGATCCAGATATGTACTTACATGTAGTAGAAACAAGGCCAGATGGTATCGTGGTAAGAGGTGCAAAAGCTCATCAAACTGGTGCAGTAAATTCTCATGAACATCTAATTATGCCAACAATTTCAATGAAACCAGGAGAAGAAGCATATGCTGTGTCCTTTGCAGTACCTGCAGACGCTGATGGTATATATATGATCTACGGACGCCAATCTTGTGATTCAAGGAAATTAGAAGAAGGCGCTGATGTAGACCTAGGAAACAGAGAATTTGGGGGACAAGAAGCCTTAGTGGTCTTTGATGATGTATTTGTACCAAACCACAGAATTTTCTTAAATGGAGAAGTGGAGTTTTCAGGATTACTTGTGGAGCGATTTGCAGGATATCATCGCCAAAGTTATGGTGGATGTAAAGTAGGAGTTGGTGATGTATTAATTGGTGCAGCAGCCTTAGCAGCTGATATGAATGGTGCAGCTAAGGCATCTCATATTAAAGATAAGATAATTGAAATGACACACTTAAATGAGACTTTGTATTGTTGCGGTATCGCTTGTTCAGCAGAAGGATATCCAACAAAAGCAGGAAATTATCAAATCGACATGCTACTTGCAAATGTATGTAAGCAAAATGTAACAAGATTCCCTTATGAAATTGCGAGGCTAGCTGAGGATATTGCTGGCGGACTAATGGTAACTATGCCATCAGAGCAAGATTTTAAACATCCAGAAATTGGGCCAATTTGTGAAAAGTACTTTAAAGGAGTTTCATCAGTGCCAACAGTTGATCGTATGAGAGTACTTAGATTAATTGAAAACTTAACTTTAGGAACAGCAGCAGTTGGATATAGAACTGAATCAATGCATGGTGCAGGTTCCCCTCAAGCACAAAGGATTATGATAGCAAGACAAAGCAATTTAGAACATAAGAAAGCTTTAGCTAGAAAAATCGCTGGAGTTTCTGATTCTAAAGCAACTAAAAAGTAATTTTCAAAACCTTTCATCATATGATTCTTAAATCACATGATGAAATTTATGTGGGTTTATTGTGTAAACAAATATTTTCAATAGAAAGGAAGTATGTTATGAAGAACTTTCAATTAGTACCTCAAATTCATTCTTTTGATAACTTTAATGTTTTTTCAGAAGAATTCAAATTAGGTGAGGGGGATTTAATTTTAACTCATGAATTTCTATATGAACCCTTTATGAAATCATTAAATTTAAAATCAGATTTTATCTTTCAAGAAAAGTATGGTTTTGGTGAACCTTCTGATGAAATGATTAATAACATTATTAATGATATGCCCAAGAAGAAAATAAACAGAATCATAGCTGTAGGTGGCGGAACTATTATTGATATTTCCAAGTTGATGATTTTTAAGGACGTGAAGGATTCATTAGACTTATTTGAGAAGAGAATTCCTTTTGTAAGAGACAAAGAATTAGTAATTGTACCTACAACTTGTGGAACAGGAAGCGAAGTAACTAATATTTCTATTGCGGAAATAAAATCGAAACATACCAAAATGGGACTAGCAACTGATGAATTATTTGCAAATCATTCAGTACTTATCCCAGAGCTCATGAAGGGATTGCCTTTCAAATTCTTTGTAGCTAGTTCAATAGATGCATTAATTCATGCTATCGAATCTTTTGTATCACCTAAATCTAACCAATACACAGAGTTATTTGCGTTAAGAGCAATTGAGATGATAATGAAAGGTTACATGGAAATCATAGAAAAAGGAGAAGATTATCGCCAAAATCTATTGAAGGAATTTGCAATTGCTAGTAATTATGCAGGAATAGCCTTTGGAAATGCGGGGGTTGGAGCAGTTCATGCGATGTCATATCCACTAGGTGGAGTTTATCATGTACCTCATGGTGAAGCAAACTATCATATGTTTACTGAAGTGTTTAAAATGTACAATAGAAAAAATCCAAATGGAAAGATAAAAGAAGTAAATTCTATTTTATCAGAAATTTTAAACATCAATAATAATGCTGATGTCTATAAGGAAATAGAAAATGTGTTAAATAAGTTATTAGTGAAAAGGCCACTTAAAGAATTTGGTATGAAGGAAGAGGAAATTGAAGTGTTTGCTGATAGCGTAATTGTTCAGCAAAAAAGGTTATTGGTTAATAACTACGTACCGTTATCAAGAGAAGAAATGGTAGAAATATATAAAAATTTATACTAAAAATTGAATTTAAAGAGATCTATTGGGTTAAGCCTAGAGCTGAAAGAATAGTATTTAATCCTTTTTGGATGAAAGTGCGGACTATATAAAGCTTTAGAAGGAGTTGTAAATCTCCTTCTAAAGTGATTAATGCACATTTGCTTTAGTAGGTTTTATTCATGTAGAACTCTGTAAAGATAATAAATAAAATAAGGGGGCAAATCATGGGTGAACAACGTGAAAGTCTAGAAAAGGTTTATTCTAAAGGTGACGTATTGGCACTGGCTTTTGGAGCAATGATTGGCTGGGGCTGGGTTATGTTATCTGGCTACTGGGTTGAACAAGCAGGATGGTTTGGGGCAGTTTTGGCATTTTTGATTGGGGCAGTAATGTGTGTATTTGTTGGAATGTGTTATGCAGAGTTAACTCCTGCGCTACCTTGTGCTGGGGGGGGATTAGTATTTGCATATAGAGGGTTAGGTTATGTAGCTGCATGGACAGCTATATGGTCAACATGTTTTGCATATATAGGAGTTGCAGCTTGGGAAGGAATTGCAATTTCAACTGCAATAAACTATATATTCCCCATACCAGAATGGGGATATTTATGGACTGTTGCAGGCTATAAAGTTTATTTATCCTGGTCTGCTGTAGGAATAATTATAGGACTAATTTTAATAATACTTAATTTAAAAGGCGGAAAGAGTGCAGCTTTATTCCAAAATATAGCAACAATTGGATTAACTTTAGTTGGGATAGTTTTCGTAGTTGGTGGTATTGCTAAAGGTGATGCACAGTTCATGGGAGATGCGGTGAAAAATGGAAAAGGAATTATTGCAGTTTTACTTATGGCTCCCGCTATGTATGTAGGCTTTGACGTAATTCCACAATCTGCAGAAGAAATGAATATTCCTAAAAAACAAATTGGTAAAATTCTCATACTATCTATATTTTTAGCTGGTTTCTGGTATATTGCAATATGCTTTGGTGTGGCTTTAGCAGCTCCAACTGATATTAGATTAAATGGCGCAGTACCAGTTGCAGATGCGGCAGCTTATGTATTCAAAAATCCACTAATGGGTAAATTCCTAATTTTAGGTGCACTATGTGGTATTTTAACAAGCTGGAATGGATTTATCATTGGAGGTGCAAGAGTTTTATTTGCAATGGGCAGAGCTAAAATGCTTCCACCTGTATTTGGTAAAGTTAATCCTAAAACTCAAACACCATATGCAGCTATTATTCTTATAGGAATCATATGCTTACTTTCACCTTTATTAGGAAAAAATGCTTTAGTTTGGTTTGTAAATGCAAGTTCCTTTGGAGTTGTTATAACGTATTTATTTGTTAGTTTATCCTTCGTTGCACTTAGAAAGAAGGAACCAAATTTAGAAAGACCATTCAAGGTTAAACATCCTAAGTTTATAGGATATGGAGCAGTTATAATTTCAATATTCTTCATTGCATTATATCTGCCAGGAACACCAGGAGGACTAGTATGGCCATATGAGTGGGGTATGATTATTGCATGGGTAGTATTAGGTATTATCTTGGCAATTATGACTAAAAAAGCATATCCAAATGTGTCTGCTAGAGAAAGGGAATTCTTGATTTTCGGCGAACAATATGGAAGAAAAGAAATTCTGAACCAGAATGAAAGTGATGGTCCAAACAGCACTTTAGATATATAAGTATTAAGCTAAAAATTAAGTTAAACTGAACTTTAAAAATTTAAGGGAAGCAAAAAACAATTAGTATAGAGGTTTGTTTTTGTTTCCCTATATTGAACATAGCCCATTAAAAGATAAGGAAATCAATAATAATTAAAAAATTGTTATTAAAAATATTTTTAAATTACATTACGAGGGGGATATTATTATGTCATTATTAAGAACTAGTTTACCTAAAATGGTCACTGCATTTCCAGGACCAAAAGCAAAGGAATTATTAAATCTTAGAGAAGAAAATGTCCCAGTTGGAGTATCTTATGGAGCACCTGCTTTTATCACACGTGGAGAAGGTGCAATGTTTGAGGATGTAGATGGGAATACAATGATGGATTTTGTTGGTGGAATTGGTGTTTTAAATATAGGCTATTCAAATCCAGAAGTTGTGGAAGTTGTAAAAGAGCAAGTTTCAAAATTTTTCCATTCAAGTATAAATGTAGTACAGTATGAAGGCTATCTACGCTTAGCTGAAAAGTTAAACAGTATTGTTCCAGGAAACTTTAAAAAGAAAACCATGTTTATAAACAGTGGAGCTGAAGCTGTTGAAAACGCAATAAAAATTGCAAGAAAATATACAGGGAAATCAGAAGTAGTAGTATTTACAGGTGGATTCCACGGAAGAACAAGTTTAACTATGGGGATGACAAGTAAAGTGAAACCATACAAATTTGGGTTTGGACCATTTACTCCAGGAATCCATCGTGCAGAATTCCCTTACATTTATCGTCGTCCAGCAGGTGTATCAGAAGAAAATGCAGTAAATTATTATATTGAAAAATTAAATAATTTCTTTTTAGAGCAAGTAAACCCAGATGGAGTTGCAGCAATAATTATTGAGCCAGTTCAAGGCGAGGGCGGATTTGTTCCAGCACCTATTGAATATGTAAAAGAACTTAGAAAAATATGTGATGAAAATGGTATCCTATTAATTTTTGATGAAGTACAATCTGGTTATTGCAGAACTGGTAGAATGTTTGCAAGTGAATATTGGGCAGAACAAGGAATATATGCAGATATCATAACTAGTGCAAAATCAATTGCAGCAGGACTTCCAATAAGTGCAGTAACTGGTAGAGCTGAAGTTATGGATGTCTCTCAACCAGGTGGAATTGGGGGAACTTATGGTGGAAATCCAGTAGCATGTGCTGCTGCCCTAAAAGTTATTGAAGTGATGGAAAGAGACAACTATGCTGGTAAATCAATGCATATTGCAGAAATAAGCATGAGAAGATTTAATGAAATGAAAGAAAAATATGAAATTATTGGGGATGTTCGTGGACTAGGTGCTATGATGTCTATTGAGTTTGTTACTGATAGGGTGACTAAAGAACCAGCTAAAAATGAAGTGAAAGCAATTATCAATGAATGTAACAATAATGGTTTAATACTTTTAGACTGTGGTATTAGAGGAAATAATATTCGTTTCTTAATGCCACTATGCATAACAGATGAGCAATTAAATGCTGGATTAGATATACTTGAAAATGCTATTTCCAAGGTAAGTGTTAAAGCATAATTATTTGTATCAAAATCATTCATAAAACATGAAATATAAATTTATTCATCAAAAAACTTATTAATAAAATCTCAGTGGCTACGGATGTAGTCACTGAGAGCATAATATAGTTTTCATATTACTTAAATTGAAAAAAAATTTATCCTATATCGATCTATTTTTCGTACTTTATAAAAAGATTACTAAAACTTAAACACCACCGCCATGGTGTTTTCACATGTTGGCATCAAAGTATAAATTCAATCTAAATTAATTAAAATAGTGATGCAAGTTAAGTAACTTTTTACTCATCTCTCCAAGATAGTTTTAAGTGGTATCGAAACAATATAGATAAATAAAGTGAAAATTCAAATTTAAAGTTAAGCTCGAACATAAAATTATATTCTATTTGAATTTAGGAGGTAATGGCATGATTACTAAAGCTTACATTGAAGAAGTATTGGAAAATGTAAGAAAAAGAAATAATGGAGAACCAGAATTTATACAAGCGGTAGAAGAGGTCTTACATTCGCTTGGACCAGTTTTAGAAAAGCATCCAGAATATATAGAGTCAAATCTTTTAGAGAGATTTTGTGAGCCAGAAAGACAAATAATGTTCAGAGTACCATGGGTAGATGATCAGGGGAAGCTAAATGTAAATAGAGGCTTCAGAGTACAATTTAACGGAGTAATAGGGCCTTATAAGGGTGGATTAAGATTTCATCCATCAGTTTATATCGGAATAGTAAAATTCTTAGGTTTTGAGCAAATATTAAAGAATTCATTAACTGGACTTCCAATAGGTGGAGGGAAAGGTGGTTCTGACTTTGATCCAAGAGGAAAGTCAGATAAAGAAATAATGAGATTTTGTCAGAGTTTTATGACAGAATTATATAGACATATTGGACCAGATGTTGATGTTCCAGCTGGGGACATAGGTGTTGGTGGAAGAGAAATAGGATACCTTTATGGACAATATAGAAGAATTAGAGGAACTTTTGAAAATGGAGTTCTAACTGGTAAAGGCTTAGCCTATGGTGGAAGCTTAATAAGACCAGAAGCTACAGGCTTTGGTGTAACTTACTATTGTCAAGAAATGTTAAAACATGAAGGCGAAAGCTTCCAAGGTAAAACCGTTGCAGTCTCTGGATTTGGTAATGTTGCTTGGGGAACTTGCAAGAAGGTTTCTGATTTAGGTGGAAAAGTTGTTACATTATCAGGACCAGATGGATATATCTATGACCCCGC
Organism: Clostridium sp.; assembly: GCF_036642255.1. Lineage (GTDB taxonomy): Bacteria > Bacillota > Clostridia > Clostridiales > Clostridiaceae > Clostridium_J. Next base: position 25,746 of record NZ_JAVWDJ010000037.1, read on the forward strand.
AGGAGTTACTGGTGAAAAGATAGATTATTTAGTAGAAATGCTAAATACAAATAAAGGTGCAAGAGTTAAAGATTATGCTGATAAATACGGGGTAGAGTTTTTCCCTGGACAAAAACCATGGAATGTTAAAGTAGATATTATAATACCTGCTGCAACTCAAAATGATATTCAATTAGAACATGCAAAGCAAATCGTTGCTAACGGAGTCAAATATGTTTGTGAAGCTGCTAACATGCCATGCACAAATGAGGCTGTTCAATACTTCCAAGAAAATGGAGTAGTTGTTGGACCAGCTAAAGCTGCTAATGCAGGTGGAGTGGCTACATCAGCTCTTGAAATGTCACAAAATAGCATGAGATTATCTTGGACTGCTGAAGAAGTAGATGCAAAACTTCATGGAATAATGGTAAACATCTACAATAGTTGCAAGAAAGCATCAGAGGAGTATGGTTTTGGTTATAACTTAGTTGCTGGAGCTAACATAGCTGGATTCGTAAAAGTAGCTGATGCTATGCAGGCACAAGGAAACTACTAAAATAAAATTTAGGGAAGCAACTGGCCCCCATGGACAAATTTGCTTCCCTATAATTTTACAAAAGGAATGGGGTAGATAGTTATGTTTGATGAAATTAATGAAGTCTTAGATACGAAAGTTAGACCTGTTCTTGCAGGGCATTATGGTGACATTAAACTTATTAGTGTAGAAGATGGAATTGTGCAAGTAAAGCTTTTAGGACAGTGTAATGGATGTCCTTCTGCTACATTAACTGTGGAGCATGTGGTAGAACATGCACTTAAGGAGACAATCCCTAGTATAAAAACTGTAAAAATCAAAAATGAAGTAAATGATGAATTATGGGAAGCAGCCAAAAGAATTTTGAAAAGTAGAAATGGAAAATAATTATGAACTTCGGTATTAAATATTGTGGTGGATGCAATCCGCAGTATGATAGGGTGGAAATTGCAACAAAAATAAAAAGTTATACTAATAATGAACATATTGTAGAGATAGTTAAAGAAGGAAATGTTTATGATATTCTTATTATTCTTTGTGGATGTCACTGTGCTTGCGCAAACCATAAAGACATAAAAGTAATTTATAAAAAAATATGTGTAACTTGTGAAAGAGATTATGAAAATTTACTTCTTATTATAGATAAAATAAAATTTCAACCAAATTTAAAAGGATAGAATTTAATATTCTTTAAATGAAAATAAATTTCCTTTGCAGGTGGTTGTAGAAATGGACTAGTTAATTATTTAATGTTTTAGGAGGATTATATAAATGAAGTGGCAAGAGATTTATGAGTCAAAAATTGTTTCCCCAGAAGACGCTGTTAAAAAAATTAAATCTCATGATAGAGTTGTTATAGGTCATGCAGTAGCGGAACCAACAACACTAATTAGGGCAATGGTAGAGAATAAAGATGATTATGAGGATGTTGAAATAGTACACATGGTTCCCATGGGAAAAGGTGAATATACAAATCCAGGTATGGAAAAACATTTTAGACATAATGCGATATTTGTCGGTGGACCAACAAGAGAAGCTGTAGATTCAGGAAGAGCTGATTTTACTCCTTGTTATTTTTCAGAAGTTCCAAGCCTGTTCAAAAGAAATTTAAAGGTGGATGTAGCTCTTATCCAAGTGTCATCACCAGATCATCATGGTTATTGCAGTTTTGGAGTAGCTAATGACTATACAAAACCAGCAGCGGAAAGTGCAAAATTAATAATTGCACAGGTTAATGATAAAATGCCAAGAACTATGGGAGATTCTTTTATCCATATTTCTGAAATTGATTATATAGTAGTAGATAATCATCCAATTATAGAACTTCAACCTCCCAAAATAGGGGACATAGAGAAAGCTATTGGAGAAAACTGTGCTTCCTTAATTGAAGATGGATCAACTCTTCAACTTGGTATAGGCGCTATACCTGATGCTGTACTCTTATTCTTAAAAGATAAAAAGGACTTGGGAATCCATTCTGAAATGATATCAGATGGTGTTGTTGAGTTGGTAGAAGCAGGGGTTATAACAAATAAAGCTAAAACTATTCATCCAGGAAAAATAATAGTTACCTTTTTAATGGGAACTAAAAGACTTTACGACTTTGTAGATAACAACCCCATGGTGGAAATGTATCCTGTGGACTATGTAAATGATCCAACAGTAATTATGAAGAATTATAAGATGGTATCAGTTAATTCTTGTGTACAAGTAGATTTAATGGGACAAGTAGCATCAGAAAGCGTAGGTTTAAAACAAATCAGTGGAGTAGGTGGACAAGTGGACTTTGTAAGAGGAGCTAACATGAGTAAAAATGGTAAAACTATCATGGCAATGCCTTCCACAGCAGCTAAAGGAAAAATTTCTAAGATTGTACCATTGTTAGATACTGGAGCTGCGGTTACCACAGGAAGAAATGATGTAGACTATGTAGTTACTGAACATGGAGTAGCACAATTAAAAGGAAAAACGCTGAAGGATAGGGCAAGAGCTTTAATAAATATTGCTGATCCTAACTTTAGAGCTGAACTAATAGGAGAATATGAAAAAAGATTTAACTGTAAGTTTTAAGATATTGAATTTGCGATGGATAATGGATCCATCGCAAATTTTGTTTTTAGAAATATAATAATTCATTGACAATAAAAAGTGAGTATATTAATATAAGTTGCAAATAAAATAATTAATATGAAAGTAATTTATATTTTAAGGTTAATATATAGTAATAAAGTATGAAAACTAAAAAAGTTTGGGGGAACATCATGACAACAACAATTTATTATTTTAGCGGAACAGGTAATTCCTTAAAGGTTGCCAAGGACCTAGCTAAGGAAATTCAGGATACAAAACTTGTTCAGATTACAAAAGATAAAATGAAATTAAAAAATGATAAAGAGTGTGGCAAGATAGGGATTATATATCCAGTTTATAAATCAGGGCTACCTATTCTTGTTAAAAAATTCTTAGAAAATCTAGAGATAAGTAAAAATACTTATGTTTTTACAGTAGCCACCTATGGAGCAGGAGCAGGCATATCTTTTCATCAAATAGAAGAAATTCTTAAGAATAAAGGGTTAAAATTATCTGCGGCTTTTGGAGTATCAATGCCAGGAAACTATCAAGTTCTATATGCACCATTTTCAGTTAAAACTCAACAAAAACGCTTTGAAAATGAAGAGTTAAAAACCAAAGAAATAGCTAAGTGTATAAATAATAACGAAATAGTGAAGATAGCGGGTTCAGGTAAATCTTTTAAAAATACCATTGCGAGGCTCATGTACAAATCATTTAATCCATATGAAGCAGATAAAAATTTCTGGACTGATGAAAATTGCAATGGATGCACCACTTGTTCTAAGGTCTGCCCAGTAAATAACATCGTAATGAAAAAAGGTAAACCAAATTGGAACCATAAATGTGAGCAATGCATGGCATGTATGCAGTGGTGCCCTAAGAAATCCGTACAATATAAGAAGGTAACGATAAAAAGAGGTCGATACACACACCCCAATATACAGGTCCAGGAGTTGTTCAATAATAGTAATAAGTAATGACTAATAGGCAGGCAAATTAGTTTATATCAATGTGATTAAAAGGGAATTAACTTTAATGCAGAATCAAAGATTTTAGTTGTTTTAGATAGCATAAAAAGAAGAAATATAAATACAAAAAAGGTATCTATGTTCTTATAATGACATAGATACCTTTTTAATGTAGATTAGATGAACTGCCAAAGATCTAATGGTATTCAAAAAGCCTTGTGTGTGGCCTTTTCTAATTAAAGAAAAAATTAATTTACAATAATAGCATGTTGCTTCATTGGGGTTTAAAGAGTGATGCAAGTATATTTTCAAAAATCTTAGAATTATTTGAACAACATAATCACTCCATGAATACACTGATATGTCACTAATATTATAAGGAGAGCCTATGTTAAATAATATAATTACTAATATAAAGAAAGTGAAGCTAAAGCCTTTTTTTAATAATAAGAATAGAAAAGCTGAAGGAAAGATATGCGATGGCATTTTCTACAAAGTCGAAAAGGATGGAAAGTATTTTTATGTTGGTGGTTCAATACACATAGGAAAGAGTAGTAGCATACAATTTAATGAATTAGTAGAAAAAGCCTTTGAAGAAAGTACGAAGCTTGCTGTGGAGATAGACAATACTAAAATAAAGAATTTTATTGGCTTAATTAAAGAAATTAAGAATATTTCTTTAAATGAGGCTGAATTAGAGGAAAAAGAGCAGGAACTTGATTTTTCATTAGAGGAGAAGAAAAATAAATTCGAAAACTTATGTAAAGATCTAGGATTAAATTCTAAAAAATACAGTAAGATTTCCCCTGATAAATTTTATGTAGTAGCTGAGAGAAAGTTGATAAAAAATGCAGGATATAGATCCAAATTTGGTATAGATAATATTTTTATAGAAAGAGCAAAAAAGAGTAAGAAGGAAATAGTATCCTTAGAAAGCCCAGATATTCAGCTTGGTGCGTTTGTAGCAGCTATAAAGATGTCTCCAGAATGTCTTAGTAAACACCCTAAAGAAATGGGAACTTTAGAATCATTAGAAGAATCAATTGAGGAATTATCTAGTACCCATGATGCAATTTTTGAAGGTGATATTTCAAAACTTGTAAATGAGATACTGATATATAATCCAATAAATGAACGTGACAAAGAAAACCTAAATAAGTTTCTATATCACAGAAATGAGATGATGGTAGATAATATTGAAAATTTCATTGAATCAGGGGAAATATGCTTTGCAGTTGTTGGAGCTGCACACGTAATCGGAAAAGGCGGGATTCTAAAATTATTTAAAGATAAAGGATATACAATAACTAGATTAAAATAGTATGAAAAATCTGAAACCAACTTAGGCAAAAATTTGAGAGTAAAAATATTAAGTTTTTAGTAGATATTCAGGAGGATTTTCACTATTGTGTAAAACAAGGTATTTCAGAGTTATATAAATAATGGGGAAGAACTACAAATTCAGAGTGAGCATATTAAGGCATCTTTAGACCTTTTAACTGAATCAGAGTATTGCAGAAAAAAATCAATTTTCTATCTAATTTATGATCATCATGAGCATTACTGTGGTGGAGGAGTTCCAGCAGGTTAACTAGGAAATGAAATCAGTCTATTTGGAAGAATACTAAAAATTGCTGTTGAAAATGATGATTCTGTCGGAGGATACTTCGCTAACAGTGGAAAAATATCCTATGATACTATAAGTACGCTTTTAGATAATAAGAGTAAAGTCTTTGATGATAATATTTTGAGAATATTTATATATAGATCAAGTTTGTATAAAATAGGTAAAACTGTAAGAGTGTCAATTAATAAAAGTGGTGAAATAGTCGGATTCACAAATTTTATAGAATATCCACATAAACCAGTGATAAAATTTAAAGATGGTACTATTATAGATACCTATAGAAAGTAGGGTCCGCAAGTTTTTATAATATTATCTAAGGTGATAAAGGATTTTTATAGAATTACTCAGCTTTCACACAGGATAAAGTGCGATGAGGATATTCCATGGAAAGCAAGGATAATCTCTATTGCTGACATGTGCTGTAAATTCAAAAAGTAGAAAAGCGAATGGATGTCAATGTGAGTAAACCCAGGTATTTAAAAGAAGATTTTAGAAATTTAATTATTATTCTAAAATCTTCTTTATTTTGTTTTCCTAAACTTTAATGGAGTTTTTCCATAAGTCTTTTTAAACATTTTAGAAAAGTTTGCAGAATAATTATAACCAACCTTATTAGATATTTCCTCTATGCTTAAATCCGTAGTAGATAAAAGATTGGCAGCAACAGTCATTTTAATATGATTTACATATTCGCCGATGGACATATGATAATGCTTTGAAAAGCCTGCCTTCAGCTTTTGCTCATTTAAAAATACCATCTTACTTAAAGCACCAATACCAGGAGGATTACTAAAGTTTTTTTCGATTATACCATGAGCCTTTTGAATGGCATGGATATCAGAAGAGGTGAGTTTAATTATTCTGTTAGCTCCAATATTGATATTCCCATAGTTAATTTGATTAGTAAAGGCATTTTCAGAGGACTTAGTAACCTCATTTATTAAAATAGCAATGCACTCTAAAATTTTACTTTCTAGATAAATACTATTTAAGGAATTTTCATAGGTTAAGCTTTGTAACTGACGTATAATTTCTACAATTTCTAAGGGTAAATAAATATAAGTATAATTCTTAATAAAAGAATCAAAATCCATTATATTTGGAAAATTAGGTTGTATTATTTCCTTAAAATAACTTTCATAAATAGTTATTTCAGTTCCGTGAAAATGTTGTGCTTTTTTCCAGTTTTGTTTGCCCTTTAAATCTTTTTCAATAACAAAGAAGGAGGAGGGAGTAAAATGGGATACAGGATTATTTTCAATTTTAAACTCTGTAATCCCTGTATAAACTACACCAAAACGCATTAAATGTTCAGGGTTATCAAAAGATATAGAAAAATCCTCAGATATGGTATAGTCTGCAATATCTAAGTTATAATAACCTTCTCTTGAATAACTAATTAAGTGGCCAAGTTCGGGCATGTTTTCATTTGTATATAAAGCATAGTTTTTATTTTTAAATTTACTAAAGGATAGCTTCTTTAAAACAACAGCTTTAAACTCTTCATTAGATCTTACTATCATAAAAATCCTCCTTTCAATAAATAATACTATATATAATAATTTATAGTTATTCAAGAAAATACTCTCATTAGATGTAAAAATAATTAAATTAGATGCAAAGGTTGAAGTGAGAATGATAATCATATACAATGATTTTGTTAGAAGGATATTGAGAATCAATTTCAGTTACCTATGAAATAATATAGGTCTGATAATACTTTAAATTTCTAGGTTGAAAAAATTAATTGAACTTAGTTTATGAAACAGTGTTAATCGCCTTAAGACCTTTGATAATGAATAAATTAAACTTTCAGGTAGAGAGCTATAATTAAAAATACATAAAGGTTTTAGCTTGTTTATTATCTATATACATAGAATTCAATTTTGAAAGGAAGATACATAATGAGAAAAAGAGGAATATTAAAAACAATTATAACTGCTTGTATGGCTTCAATGCTTTTTGTTGGTTGTGCAAATACTGCAGAGGTTAAAAAAGAGGAAAATAAAACAGTTACAGTAACAGATGTTAGAGGAGAAGTTAAAATCCCTGAAAATCCTAAAAAAATAGTAGACTTAAGTGGTAATAGTGATATTTTATCAATCTTAGGCTATAAGGTAACTGGAACGGCCAATAGTGATGCCTATGATTATACAAAATTCCCTACCTATTTAGAAGACACACTAAAAGGTGCAACTATATTAGGCTATAGCATGCAGGATACTATGGATGTGGAAGCTATAATGAATTTAAATCCAGACCTAATTGTAATTTCAACAGTACAAGAAAAAATGTATGATCAATTAAGTGAAATTGCTCCAACAGTTATGATTAAATTAGAGGCTTTAAACTGGAAAGAAGATGTTAAGGCAGTAGCAAAAGTATTTAATAAAGAAGAAGCTGCAAATACTTGGCTTGCAAACTATGATAAAAAAGCAAAAGAAGTTGGAGAAAAGGTTAAAGAAGCTAAAGGTAAGGATACAACTTATTTATCTTTCTTAGCTAGCGGTGGTCAATTCTACGTGTTTGATGGAGCTGGATTTGGTAGTGTTTTATACAATGATACGGGACTTACTAAACCAGAAGGCATGCCATCACAAAGTGATATTAGTTTACCAGTAGTTACTTATGAGGGACTTGCTTCAATAAAATCAGATTATATATTTGTAATTGCAACAGATGCAGACTTAAAAACACTTGAGGCAAATGCTATATGGAACAGTTTACCTGCAGTAAAAGAAGGTAAGGTTGTTAAGCTACCAGCTTCACCATACTTTACACAAGGTTATAGTTCAATTGGAAGACAAGTACTTTTAGACGAAATCATGGAGATGTTAAATGAAAAAAAATAATAAAAATACAATAACTTTTATAGTTTGTAGTATTTTTGTTCTGATGATTGGGTTATTCCTAGCTGTAAGTCTAGGAGTAGCCCATATTGGGATTTCAGAAATCTTTAATAGTATTTTTAACTACAGTGAAACCCTAGAGCTTATGCTAATTCGAGATGTGCGTATTCCTAGAGCCTTAAGTGTACTTCTCACGGGAGGAATTTTAGGGGTTACAGGAGCCATGATTCAAGGAGTTACGAGAAATCCTATAGCAGAACCTTCTCTTCTTGGAGTAAGTCAGGGAGCTACTTTGGTTATAGCAATATTTTATGCTGTAGGAATTACTATCAATACTACAAATGTGATGTTAGCTTCCTTAATAGGAGCAATCTTCAGTGGCTTTACAGTAATGGGTTTTACTTCAAGAAAATCAAATAGTAGGTCCATAGCAAAAATACTTTTAGCAGGTACTGCTATGAGTACTTTCTTTATTTCTTTAACAACAATCATTGGACTATTATCAAACCAATCTCAGTTTATTGCCTTTTGGGTTTCTGGAGGTTTTAGAAATGCAACTTGGGCAGATTTTAAGTTGGTTGCTATAGTTGGTATCCTAGGCTTAATAGCAGCTATTTTCCTATCAAAGAAAATAAATATTCTAAGTTTAGGAGATGATGTAGCAATCAGCCTTGGCGAAAAACCAGAGAGAATAAGATTAATAACATTTCTTGTAATGATACCAATGTGTGCTGCAGCTGTAGCTGTTGGTAAAAATATTGGTTTTGTAGGGCTTATTGTTCCTCAAATAGTAAGAAAAATCTTTGGAGAAGATTATAGAAAAAATATACCTTTTTCCTTTTTGCTAGGTGCAGTACTTTTAACTTACTCCGATATAGCTGCAAGAATGGTTTATAATCCTTATGAAACTCCAATTGGAATTTTTACAGCCTTAATAGGAGTTCCGTTCTTTATAGCTGTGGCAAGAAGGGAGAGAGGTTAATATGAAGGAGAAAAGATCTAAAATAATAGTGGTGGCCTTAGTTATTTTATTATTAGCAGCTTTAATTACCTATTTATCCTGGGGAACTTATAAAATTTCACCTTTAGATAGTATAAAAACATTACTTGGACAAGGAACAAAGCTTCAAAAGGCTGCGATTTTAAACCTGAGACTTCCAAGGATGTTAGTTGGGATCTCCGTGGCAGCAGCTCTATCAACTGCGGGTGCTCTACTCCAGACTATAACCAAAAATGAACTGGCGGACTCAGGGATAATTGGACTCAATGCTGGAGCAGCAGTAGCAGCAGTTATATTTATTTCTTTGAAAACTGCAAATTATTATAGCACCCTTGGATCACTGTCTGTTTACGTGTTGCCCTTTATTGCCATTATAGGTGCAGGAATTTCAGCTCTTGTGATTTACTTCTTATCCAGTAGAAATGGGGTTAAGCCAAGAAGGTTACTGCTTATAGGTCTTGGACTAAATGCAGGATTAAATGCTTTTATTACCTTCTTTACCTTTAAAAGTGGAGTTGGGGAGTACAACAGAGTATTAACCTGGACCTCAGGTAGTCTTTGGGGAGCAGGCTGGGATTATGCAAAAATAATTCTTCCATTAGTTCTATTAATGTTTGTGGTTGTATTATTAAATCATAAAAAATTGGATGTTCTTAGTTTATCTGATGAGCATGCAATTTCCCTTGGCTTAAACTTAAATAAGGAAAGAAAGAGGTTTTTATCCTTTGTTGTTATTCTTGCAGGTGGGGCAACAGCCTTTGCAGGAAATGTAGGCTTTATTGGTTTAATATGCCCACACATTGCAAGGAAGTTAGTTGGACCCTATCATAAAAATCTTCTAAAGGTATCTGCAGTTATAAGTATAGTGATAGTACTACTTGCAGATGCAGTTTCAAGAAACTTATTTTCTCCAATTGAAATACCTGTGGGAATTACAATTTCAATCTTTGGAGTACCATATTTTATTTATTTAATGATGAAGGAGAAATAGATGGAAGTTATTAGTGTAAAAAAATTATCAGTAGCCTATGAAGATAATCTCATAATAGATAACATGAATCTTTCCATTCCGAAGGGGAAGATAAGTATCATTATAGGGGCTAATGGGTGCGGAAAATCAACCCTATTAAAAACCATAGCAAGGGTAATAAAGCCCAAGAGTGGAGATATCTTTATAAATGAAAAAAACATAAAAACTCAAAAAGAAAAACACTTAGCAACCCAAGTGGCCTTTCTACCCCAGGGACCAGTATGTCCAAGTGGAATTACAGTGAGAGAATTAGTTGCCTTTGGAAGATTTCCTCATCAAAAGCTTATTGGTGGGCTTAAAGCTCATGATAAGGAAGTTATTGATTGGGCCATTGAGGAAACAGGACTCAAGGATTTTGCAGATAGAGAAATAGAAAATTTATCTGGAGGACAAAGGCAAAGGGCTTGGATTGCCATGACTTTAGCCCAAGAAACAGATATAATCATGCTGGATGAACCAACTACTTATTTGGATATGTCTTATCAACTAGAAGTATTGCAAGTACTAGAGAAACTAAATAAAGAAAAAAACATAACTATTGTTATGGTATTACATGAACTAAACAATGCTTGTAGATTTGCAAGTAATATAATTGGACTGAAAAAGGGAAAGATTGCTTGTGAAGGTGCTCCAATGGAAGCTATTACAACAGAAAATCTAAAAGAAATTTATGGAATAGAAGGTAAACTACAATTGAGTGAGGATAAAACTTACCCTATTTGCATAGATTACGAACTTATAAGGGGACAAAATGAAAAATAAAAACTTTGCTATAGTAGTTATTGGGCAGATAATATCTTTATTTGGAAATGCTATTCAAAGATTTTGTATGTCTTTATACATCTTGGATTTAACAGGTAGTGCTGCTATTTTTTCAACAATATTAGCTATTTCAACTATTCCATATATATTGTTTGCACCAATTGCTGGACTTTTAGCAGACACAGTAAATAGAAAAAAAATCATGGTTTATCTTGATTTTTTCAGTACTGCACTACTAGCTGTGTATTCAATAATACTATTTAGTGGAAATGATAATAGCATAATAGTGGGAAGTGTTATGTTTATCCTATCTATTATTTATACTTTATATAGTCCTTCAGTTACAGCCAGTATTCCACAAATTGTTGAAAAAGAAAGTTTAGCCTCAGCTAACGGAATAATTCAACAAGTTGGAGCTGTTGTGAACTTAGTTGCACCCTTAGCAGCTGGTTTATTGTATAGCTTTGTTGATATAAAAATAATAGTAGTAATAAATGCAGTTAGTTTTTTACTATCAGCTATTTTAGAGCTATTTTTACATATTCCAGACCTAGAAGTGAAGGAAAAGTTTAAGAACCCTACGTTACAATCTTTAAAGGAAATGAAAAAGAGCTTTATTTACTTAAAGGAAAAGAAGAAAACCGTACTTGGAATTATAGTTTCTTACGGACTAACTAATATCTTTGTTGTGCCTATTCTAACGGTGATATCTCCTTATTTTATTAAACTTAAGTTAAATATGTCTGCCTCTGCCTATGGTTTTGCTGAAGCCGTATTTGTTTTAGGTATGATGGTTGGGGGATTGCTAATAACTTTCAAACCAGAGTTTTTCAAAATGAAAAATATCCATAAAACTATGTATCCAATGGTAATAGCCATTATTGTTATGGCAGTTTCTACCTACTTAAATGGGCAAAACAAATATGCAATGCTAGGACTCTATTCAGTAGGAGGTTTCGGAATAATGTTATCCTTAGCTTTATCCAACATTATATCCTTAACCTATATTCAACAAGAAGTAAAAGAGGACATGCTTGGAAAGGTTAGTGCTTTTTCTACTGCAATTGCAACATCAAGTGTTGCCCCTGGTCAATTAATATATGGGCAACTTATAGATATTAATTTAAGCCTATACAGTATCCTAGCATTATCCTCTATTTTAAGTATAGGAGTGGTTACATTTGTAAAATGGAATTCTAGAAAAGCTTAAGATATTTTATTTTCAAATAGAACCTTATTAAAACTTTAAATAGGTTATTATAACTTAGAAAGGATTGGAGATTTTCGTAAGCCCATGTATTGATGCAACGTAAATCTACAAATATAAGGTGCCATAAGCAATTATAAGAAAATAATAATATAAGATGGAGCATTAGAAAATAAACAATGCAGTTTTCCAATGTACAGAACACTTTTATAAAAATGAAGCTATAGTTTGTAAATTTAAAATCAAACTATAGCTTTTTATGTGCTATTATGGTTTAAACCACATGTAAGTGGTATAATTTACTAAAATAAAAATAGAAGCTCATTGCTAATGGGCTTACACCAGTATGGTATTAGAATATGGACTAAAATTATAGAGAAAATCCATAATGAAAAAATAATAAAATCTAGAAAGAGAGGATGAAGAAAATGGCAATTGATAAAGTTCGTGAACATTTGAAAAGATGGGGAAGGGATAGTGACATTCTAGAATTTGAAACATCAAGTGCTACAGTAGAATTAGCTGCCGCAGCGCTCCAGGTTGAACCTGCAAGAATTGGAAAGACTATTTCACT
>NZ_JAVWDJ010000038.1:0-36449 GCF_036642255.1 Clostridium sp.
TATAATACATTTATAAAGTTCTTAATTTCGATAATTTAAACAAGGAGAGAAAAAAACTATGCGCTTAAGAAAAAAATATTGGGCAAGACCAGAAATGGAAGCAAGTGATATTGTAATCACTAATCAATATAACCATCAAGGAAAGTGGAATGAAAGCTTCGGTAACAATAATGAGATACACTTAGAGCTTGGATGCGGTATGGGTGGACATATTGCACAAAGATCGAAAAATCATAGTAATATTAACTATGTTGGTATAGATCTAAAAGATGAGGTATTGGTTTACGCACTTAGAAAAGTAAAGAAATTTAGAGAAGAAGAAAAATTAAAAGATAAAGATATAAATGTGAGGCTAATGCCATTGAATATAATGCTTATTGATAATGTATTTGCAAAAAATGAAATAAGCAAAATTTACATTAATTTTTGTAATCCATGGCCTAAAGAAAGACATAACAAGAGAAGGTTAACCCATTCGAAATTTTTAGAGCAATATAAAAAGTTTTTAAAAGATCAAGGTGAAATTTGGTTTAAAACTGATGATACGGGGCTATTTGAGGATTCAATAAATTATTTTAAAGAAAGTGGCTTTGAAATTAACTTTTTAACTTATGATCTTCATAATACTGGATTCCAAGATAATGTAGTTACAGAATATGAAGCTAAGTTTACATCTTTAGGCATGAAAACTATGTTTTTAGTTGCGAAACTTATTGAACCCAATAAATAATTATTAAGATAACAAATAAATATTTTAAAGTAAAAATAAAATTATAAATCAATATAACCACACTAGAGCCAAACAGATAGCTCAAGTGTGGTTATTTTTACTCTTAAGATAATTAAGTAATGAATATGAAAGTCTAGAATTTATATTGACAAAAACACTTTAGTGAGTTACTATGATACCATGATAAAGAAACATATAGATTAAGGCATTGATGAGAAATAGTAAGAATATAATTTTTTTTACAGAGAGTACCCGGTTGGTGAGAGGGGCATTAAAATCTATTCTGAACACATCTCTGAGCTAGGCATCGAACCCGTAAAAGGAAGTAGACTGTTTTCGGATTACCTGCACCCGTTATAGTGCTAGAGTATAAACAAATTTTTGTCGTACTCGAAGAGGTTGATATCGCGAGATATCAATAAAATGAGGTGGAACCACGTGAGCAAGCTCTCGTCCTCTAGTTATTACTAGATGACGGGAGTTTTTTTATTACATAAACTTTTATTAGTTATTAATTTGTAGCGCTACAGTTTAATATATAAAATAAAAAATCAAAAGGGGAGATATATTATGAAAAATAAATTTTTTAGTATTGCTGTGATAGCTATTATATTACTTGCAGCTATTAGCTTTGTGGGGTGCACTAGTAAAGTTTCAGATAATGGCAAGGTGTTTTCTACAGTAGAAGAAAGAGGATATGTTGTTGTAGGTATAGATGACACATTTGCTCCTATGGGATTTAAAAATGATAAAAATGAAATTGTAGGATTTGATGTGGATTTAGCTAATGAAGTCTTTAAAAGATTAGGATTAAGTGTTGAATTTCAGGTGATTGATTGGTCTATGAAGGAGACAGAGCTTAACTCAGGTAACATAGATGTTATATGGAATGGATACACCATTACCAATGAAAGAAAAGAAAAAGTAGCTTTTACTAAACCATATTTAGAGAATAAACAGCTTATTATTGCATTATCTAGTTCAAAGATAGAAACCAAAGAAGATATTAAAGAGAAAAGTGTTGCAGCACAAAATGAATCAAGTTCTGTAGACGCTATGAATAAAGAACCTGAAATTGTTAATTCACTTAAAGGTGGACAGCCGTTAACATTCGACAACAATAATGAAATTTTTATGGAGCTTGAATCTGGTAGAATTGATGCGGTGGTTGTTGATGAAATTTTAGCAAGATATTATATGAGAGAAAGAGGAATAAACAAATATAAAGTTCTTGAAGATAATTTTGGAAATGAAGAATATGGAGTAGGTGTCAGAAAAAAAGATGTTGAATTACTTGAAAAAATTGATAAAACTCTTGAGGAAATGAAGGTTGATGGGACTTGTGAAGAAATATCTAAGAAGTGGTTTGAAGTAAATTTAGTTAAATAAAGAAGGGGATTTTACATGAACTATATAAGCAATTTAATAGGTTTAATGTTCAAAGGTGTAATCACAACTTTAGAGGTGTTTATCTTAACATTAGTATTTTCAGTTGCGTTAGGATTAATTGTTGCATTGGGAAGATTATCAAAGATTAAATTGATATCTACAATTACCCAAGTATATATTTTAATTATGAGAGGTACACCTTTACTTCTCCAATTAATATTTGTATTTTTCGGTCTGCCAATAATTGGAGTTACATTAGATAGATTTCCTGCAGCAATTCTGACTTTTGTACTAAATTATAGTGCTTATTTTGGGGAGATATTTAGAGGCGGAATTGAATCTATAGATAAGGGACAACATGAAGCAGCTGAAGTATTAGGGTTAACTCAAAGAAGAACATTTTTGAGAATTATACTACCACAGGTTATAAAAAGGACTCTGCCGCCTATCTCAAACGAGGTAATTACTTTGGTAAAAGACACTTCTTTAGTGTATGTAGTGGGTATTGGGGAATTGTTAAGAGCAGGGAAAGCAGCCGCGAATAGAGATGCTTCCCTAGTTCCTCTTGTTATTGTTGCAATATTTTATTTAATATTCACAGGTATTTTGGCAAAGGGCTTTAAGTATCTTGAGAAAAGATATTCATATTATCAATAGGGGGAATAAGTTATGGTAGTTAATGTACAAGGGGTGAAGAAAAGTTTTAATGGAAGTGAAGTATTAAAAGAAATAAGTTTTGATCTCAATGAGGGTGAAATTTTATGTATTATCGGGCCATCCGGCGCAGGAAAAACTACTCTTCTTAGGTGCATAAATGGTCTTGAAAAGTGTGATAATGGGAGCATAAATGTAGATGGATGTTATTTATGTAAAGAAGAAAGTGGAAAAAGTGTATATCCTCCACAAAAGGCAATTAGAGAAATAAGAAAAAATTTAGGAATGGTATTTCAAAATTTTAATATCTTTCCCCACATGTCTGTGCTAGAAAATGTTATGGAGGCACCTGTAAATGGATTTGGAGTGTCTAAGAAAGACGCAAGTGATAAAGCGATAGAACTATTAACATCACTTGGATTAGTAGAAAGAGCTAATGCTTATCTCTGTGAATTATCAGGTGGAGAGAAACAAAGAGTTGCTATTGCAAGAGCTTGTGCATTAAGCCCAAAGATCATGTGTTTTGATGAACCTACCTCCGCTTTAGATCCAGAATTAAAGGAAGAGATTGTATCTATTATAGAAAATTTATCAAAAGATAATGTAGCCATTCTTATAATAACTCATGATATGAGATTAGTAAAAAAAATTGCAAATAAAGTAATGTTTATGGAAGACGGCAGAATAATTAAAGTAGAAGCTAAAAATGAGTTCTTTAATAATTTAAAAGATGAAAGAATAAAGAGATTTATAAACATATAAACTGTAAGAATAGAATAAGAAACTTAAAAAGTAATGGAGTGTATGTATAAAAAAGGAAGAGAACTGAACGCCAGGTGTTTGGAGAACACTGAATTGGTTTTGCAAGAAAACCATATCTAAATCAATCCCTAACCTCAGAGCTAATGATGCTTATGAAAAGTTTAAAGATGTTCTTTGACTCAAAGAATGTGCATAATTTAGGAAAAGTATGATAATAAAAGCAGCAGTAAAGATAGTTAATTTATAATGACTATCTTTATTTTTTATTACAATATACAAGTGATGATTTAATAGGTGCAAATATCCTTAATATACTGTTTATGGGCATTTTATCATGGTTTATGAAAGACAAATAATTAATATTAAGTTAATTCCCCAAAAAATCTTTAAAGGTAATCGTTATTATGAATTAATTTATTTGTTTTGCAAAAAATAATATTAGAAGGGAGTGATTAGAAATGGCAGATAAAAATCATCAAAATAAAGAGAATCAAGCTATGCAAAAAGGAGAAAGAAGAGAAAGACTTCACAAGAACCAAGACAACAGAGGCGATGATAAAAATAAACCTGGATACAAGGATTTTAATGGAAATCCTACTGAATAGAGAGTTTTATTTTGTCAAAATTATATATAAACATATAACTATGTAACTTAAATTTATATTTATATAAATTGATTTGAATCTAGGTAAAATAAAATACCCTTTAAAGTTGCACTTTAAAGGGTATTTTTACTTTAATAGTATTTTTTTTGATATAATTATTGCAATTAGAGTGAAAACTGAAACTAGAGCAATTGTTCCTCCAGGAGCACAGTTCAAATAATAAGATAGAACCAATCCAATAATTATATCGATAAATCCAAAAAATACTGAAAACAATAGTGTGTCTTTAAATCCTTTGTTTAGTTGTAAGGCTGTGGCTACAGGTAAAGCTATCATTGAGGACATTACTAAAATCCCCATAATTCTTATAGAAACAGATATTGTGGCACTTACCAGAAGAGCAAAAATATAGTTAATAAGTTTAACTTTTATTCCGCTTACCTTTGCACCTTCTTCATCAAAGGTTATGTAAATTAGTTTATGGTATAGTATAGAAAGAATAACAATAGAAATGACACTTAAGATCATCATAACTAACAAGTCATTTTTAGTTACAGTAAGGATACTTCCAAATAAGAAAGTGTTCACATTACCACCAGCTTTACCAGTGCTGATTAAGGTGATTCCTACGCCAATACTAAATGTCAATATTATAGAAAGTATAAGTTCTGCATATTTTTTATAATAATTTCTTAAAGCTTCTATTAAAATACCACAAATGCTAGTAAAAGCAAAGGCGCAAATAATAGGATTCATACCAAATACTAAGCCTATAGCAACTCCTGCGAAAGAAGAATGTGCTAAGGTGTCCCCCATCATTGAGTATCTTTTCAAAACTAAGAAAACTCCTACCAGTGGACAAAGGATAGAAATAAAAACTGCAGCTAAAAAGGCATTCTGCATAAATTCATATTGTAACATTATATACCTCCAAATAAGTTAACTTGTTTTGCCTTTACTTAAAAATTCATCTATGGTGTACAGACTTCCACTACCATTCTTCATTTTTAATATGTGAGAAGAGTTTTGTAGAGCTGCATCCATATTATGTTCAATGGAAACAACAGTAATATTATGGGTGTTATTGAGATGGATAATTATATCATAAATCTCTTTCATACTTCTGTTGTCTACTCCAGTTGAAGGTTCATCTAATATAAGTATATCACTATTACCTAATAATGCTCTTGCGATAAACACCTTTTGTTGTTGACCACCAGATAAATTACCAATGAGTGTATTCTTGAAATCTATCATATTTACAGATTTCAATGCATCTAAGATAGAATTCTTGTCCTTAATTTTAAGGGCTTTTCTATGGGTGTTTAAGATCTCATAAACAGTTATGGGAAACTGTGAGTTGAAATTGTCCAATTTTTGAGGAACGTATCCAATGCTATTTGATGTTGTGTTAATAAACCCTTTCTGTGGTACTAGGATCCCTAACATTAATTTAATTAAGGTGGTTTTTGCACTTCCATTTTCACCAATTACGGAAACATAACTTCCATTCTGGATATTAAAGGATAACTCATCGATCAAATAAGGCTTTGCGTTATTATATGAAAAACTAATATTATTAACTTCAATCATAAATGATCTCCTTTCGATTACATTTAAATAATGTCCAATTTATGAGAAAATATAAAGAAAAAGTAAGTTTATTGAATAAAATATACCAATATTGATAATAGTTACTTAATGATTATATATTAATTATACACATTATTGCAAATGATTTGCAATAATTTCTTGATATATATTTACATTACAAGGCTTACATAATATAATCTTATGTAGATACAAATTATTTGCAATAAGGAAGTGTAATTATGATTAAAAAAGTTTTAGGAACTATTAGTGCTCTAATTATTACGGTATCTTTAGCAGGATGTAGTAATAATGAAGCGATACAGACAAATATCAATTCTAATAAAATAAATGTAGTGACATCTTTTTATGGAATGAAGGCTCTTGTGGAAGAAATCGGAAAAGATAAAGTGCAGATATATAATATAGTTCCAGAGGGAACAGAACCCCATGACTTTGAGCCAAAAGCTAAAGATATGGAAAAAATTAATGAAGCAAAACTGTTTATTATTAATGGAGCAGGTATGGAAAGTTGGAGCGAAAAGGTTATAAATGCTATCAATAATGATAGTTTACAGGTGATAAATTCATCAAAGGGTGTGGAATTTATTAAAAGTGAGGATAGCCACCCAGAAGAAGAGAGCAATGAAAATGAAGAAGACCATGGGGAATATGATCCTCATACATGGTTGGGAATTGAAGCAGCAAAAGTCCAAGGGAAAAATATAATGGAAGCTTTAACTAAAGCGGATCAAGATAATAAGGAATTCTATGAAGGAAACTATAAAGAATTTGAAGTAGCCATGAATGAGTTACTAAATACTTATAAACCTAAATTTAATGAATTAGCTAACAAGAACTTTATAACAGGCCATGCTACCTTTGGTTATCTATGCAAGGATTTGGGTCTAGAACAAAATAGTATAGAGGGAGTATTTTCCGAGGGAGAACCATCTCCAAAGAAATTAGAAGAATTAGTGAATTATGTAAGAGAAAATAATGTTAAGGTTATTTTTACTGAAACTTTATCAAGTCCAGAGGTTTCTGAGACCTTGGCAAGAGAAGTAAAAGGAAAAACTGAGAAAATTTATACTATGCATAGCAGTGAAGATAATAAAACATTTGTAGAAGCTATGAGATATAATGTTGAGACCATTTACAATAGTTTAAAATAATATATAGGAGAGAAAACCACCATAGACTACTTTGGTGGTTTTCTTGTATAATGGAGTTTGAAAAAATCAGTAATCTAGAAAAAAGTTAATCTGTAAATGGGAAAGACTTTCACAAATAATATATTCAATGTGAAATAAATAATTTTATAAAAATAAGAGTTATTAGGAGAAGATTATGAGTAAAAAAATTAGTTTTTGTATGTGTAATGAAGGGTATGAGAAGTTGATGGAAAAGGTAAAAGAAATTCCTGGAGACCACGTAATAACAGAAAACAAATGTATTGGGGTATGCAATTTGTGTGGATATAAATATATTGTGAGAGTTGATGGAAAATTAATCGAAAGTGAAGAAATAGATGTAGCATTTAATCTAATTGAACAAGAGTTAAATAATTAAATTGTAAGTTAAATCAGTGGATATTGTGATTATTTTTATAGTTAAAATTTATTCTTAAAGTTGTATAGAAAATTTAAATTTAATTATAATATTAAATATAGTTATCAATTTTGATATATCACTATTGATAACATACTCATTAGTGATATATAATATAATCACAGTAAAACCTAGGAGGGATTATTTTGCAAAAAATAGCTTTAATAACTGATAGTGCTAGTGATATTTCAAAAGAAGCAAGAGAAAGATATAACATCAGGGTGTTACCCTTTAAGATAATCTACAAAGATAAAGAATTTAGTGATGGCATAGATATAACTGCAGAATATGTTTATCAAACTATAGATAATGGAGCTCCAACATCTTCTCTACCTTCAATGAAGGACATAGAAAAAATGTTTGAAGAAATCAAAAAAGAAGGCTATACTCATGCCATAGTATCTTGTTTGTCTACAGGGTTGTCTGGGGTACACAATGCAGTTGTACTAGCTAGCGAAAATCATCCTGAAATTAAAACTTTTGTATATGATAGTAAATCAATTTCTTATGCTGAAGCATTACCAATAATTGAATCTGCAAAGATGATAGAAAAAGGAATGACCTTTGAAGAAATAGTTAAAGAACTTCCTAATGTAACAGAAAAAATCGAACTATTTTTTGTAGTAGGAACATTGGAATATTTAAAAAGAGGTGGAAGAATAGGAAAAGTATCGGGTACAATTGCTGAAATGTTAAATATTAAACCAATAATTTCTGTTGATAAAAGTGGAGTATATTATACTCGTGATAAGGTAAGGGGAAGAAAACAATCTCTTAGCAAGATGGTGGAATTAGGAAATCAAAAACTAGATAAAAAGAAAAACGATATATATATTGTTCATGGCGAAGCTGAAGAAGAAGCAAGAAAACTAATAGAACAATTTGAAAAACATCCGAATGCTAATAGTGTTACATTTTGCGGTATATTAAGCCCAGTTTCAGGAGTACATACAGGGCCAGGTCTTATAGGAGTAATTTTTCACGAGGTAGAGTAATTTCATGAGTCATGATTATATAAAAGATATTAAGGAAGAAGAAAAACAGCTTTATGAGGAATATAAAAGAAAATTAAATGAACTTAGAAAAGTAAAAAAAGAAAATGAAGCTGTTGGGCAAGTTTTTACTAAGGGGCTTTTACCTATATATGTACTTTATATTCTTAGTTTAGGTCCCACTAATGGAAATGATATATCGCACAAGGTAGGAGATAGAACCCACGGACTTTGGTTACCAAGTACTGGTGGGATATATCCTTTATTAAAAAAATTAGAGAAGGATGGATTCATTAATGGAAATTGGGATGATTCCACAAAAAAAGCTCAAAAGATATATAGCATAACTGAAGAAGGAATAAGCGAATTAGAACATAAAAAAGTTTTACTAAGAGCTAAAATTGAAGAAGCACTTGAAGTCTTCAAAATAATTTATCAAGACTTATATAAAAGCTAAAGAATACTTTTTTATTAAATATGACTTCTATTAGACAATTTCCATAAAAGCTCTTTACCAGAGTGACCTACTTCAATTAATGATATTTTTTTAAAAGATGAATTAAGCGATCTAAATACTATGATTATCATAGCATTTATGTCGCTTTTATTATTATGCAGTAAACTTATATTTAGTAAAGTTTATGAAACTTATTGGTTAGAGTATATTTTTTTTACTCAAACGAAGATTTTTTTTGAAATATTTTTCGAGGCACGAAATATTTGTTTGAATTATTGAATAGAATAGTATAGCATTAAATTATAAGTATTTAAATATTCCCAATTATCATGGGATTTTAAGGGGAGGGAAACCATGAGAAAACTAAATTCACTTTTAAAGTATGCCAGGAAATATAAAAAGAGGTATTTTGTAGGTATTGCATTCCTTATAGTGGTTGATTTCATACAATTAATACCACCAAAGATTCTTGGATTTCTTACAGATAGTTTATCGCAAGGATCAGCTACAAAGGGAATTGTGGCCTCTTCCGTAGTCTATATCTTACTTATTGCTGCAATTATGGCACT
Organism: Clostridium sp.; assembly: GCF_036642255.1. Classification (GTDB taxonomy): domain Bacteria; phylum Bacillota; class Clostridia; order Clostridiales; family Clostridiaceae; genus Clostridium_J. The sequence continues at coordinate 9,360 of NZ_JAVWDJ010000038.1, forward strand.
GTGCCGTTTTATGTGGAGAATTTACATTAATGGTACAGCAAGGTTTATAGAGTATGATATACGGAGTAAGTTTTTCAAACATCTTCAAAGTCTTTCTACTAGTTTTTATAATAAAAACAAAACTGGGGATTTAATGGCTTTGGCAACTAATGACTTAAATGCTATTAGAATGGCCTTAGGTCAAGGAGTTATCATGTTTTGTGATGCTATAGTACTCACAATAGCCACATTAATTATTATGTTAAGCATTAATGTAAACCTAACAATTCTATCTTTAATACCGTTACCCTTAGTAGCTATAATTTCAAGAAAATTTGGAAAAAGCATTCACAAGAAATTCACTAGGGTGCAAAGCTGCTTTTCAAGGCTTACAGATTTAGTTCAAGAGAATTTTTCAGGAATAAGAATTGTTAAATCTTTTGTTCAGGAAGAAAAAGAGTATGAAAAGTTTTTAAAGGAAAATAAAAATAATCTTGATGCTAATATGGATTTTATTAAAGTTTGGGGGATTTTTTCACCATTAATCGAACTTATAGCTTCCTTAAGTTTTGTTATTTTAGTGGCAGTTGGAGGGCGCTATGTTATCTTAGGAAAAATATCTTTAGGAGAATTTATAACATTTAATATGTATTTAGGGAATTTAGTTTGGCCAATGATGGCAATTGGGTGGGTTATGAATATTCTTCAAAGGGGATACGCATCTTTAGAGAGAATTGAGGAAGTGTTAAATACACCACCAGAAATTACAGATAAATATGTTGACCATATTAATTCTTTAGAAGGAGATATAGTTATAAAAGATTTAACTTTCACATATCCAAATTCAAATTTACCAGCACTTATAAATGTTAATATTAATATTAAAGAGGGTGAAACTCTAGGGATTGTAGGTCGTACTGGGAGCAGTAAAAGCACATTAATAAGTTTGTTGCTTCGACTTTATAATGTAGAAAATGGGAAAATATATATTGCTGGAAAAGATATCAATAAAATTCCATTGCAAACATTAAGGCACAATATAGGTTTCGTATCACAAGATCCATTTTTGTTTTCAACAACCTTAGCGCAAAATATAAATTTACCATTTGATAACTTAGATATGGATCAGGTAATAGAAGCTACAAAAAATGCTGATGTCTATGAGAATATAGTTGATTTTCCAGATGGGTTTGAAACCATGGTTGGAGAGCGAGGAGTGACTCTTTCAGGAGGTCAAAAGCAAAGAGTATCTATTGCAAGAGCTCTAATAAAAAATCCCAATATATTAATACTCGATGATTGCCTGTCAGCAGTAGATGCAAAAACAGAAGTGAAGATATTAGAAAACTTGAAAAAAATAATGAAAGATAGAACTTCAATAATAATATCTCATAGAATTTCCGCAGTTAAAGATGCAGATCAAATTATAGTATTTGATGAGGGTAAAATAGTTCAAAGCGGTGTTCATGAGGAACTTAAAACTCAAGAAGGAATTTATAAAGATGTTTATGAAAAACAACAAATAGAACAAGCTATAATGGCAGAAGGGGAGGTATAAATATGGAGAGCTTTAATTATGAAGATGAAAATTTAGGCAAACAATATGATTCAAGGCTTATGAAGAGGCTTCTTAAATTTGCTAATCCATATAAAGGATTGATTTCTATAGTTATAGTTTTAATGCTTGTTGCAATAGGATTAGATTTGCTTATGCCTTATATAATAAAAAATGTTATTGATAATAATATAAATTCTAGTAAAGCAATCTATACTATTACAGATTCCATGAAAGAAAATTCTATAAAAGTAGGAGATAAATTTGTGCTACGGGGAAACCTTTTAGAAGGAGTGCAAGGGTCATTAGTTTATAGTACGAGTAATGATCCATATATAGTGGAGGGTGTTTTAAAAGAAAATACTTCTTTTAGTATATTAGATGATAAGTTAATTCAAAATGGACAGGAGTTTAAGATATATAAGATTAATAAAAGTGATTTAAGTATACTAAGGAACGATGACTTAAAGTCAATAAATATTAACGCTATATATATTTTATCAATTTGCATAATTATGTTCATATTTAACTATACTCAAATTTATATTTTGCAGTACACTGGACAAAAAATAGTATTTAATATTAGGGCAACAGTATTTAGGCATGTTGAGGGTCTTTCTTTATCTTTTTTTGATAAGAATCCTGTAGGTCGGTTAGTAACACGAGTAACCAATGATGTAGAAACTTTAAATGAGATGTACACCTCCGTATTGGTATATTTATTTAAAGATATTTTTTTGTTAGTAGGAATAATTATTGCCATGTTTCTTTTAGATGTAAAACTTGCACTAGTATCTATAGTAACATTGCCGATAGTAATAGCCTTAACTATGGTGTTTAGAAAATATGATAGAGAAGCATACAGAAAGGTTAGAGCAAGGCTTTCTAGAATTAATTCCTCCCTATCAGAAAATATAACAGGAATGAAAACTGTCCAAATTTATGGAGTTGAAGATAAAAAGTTCTCAGAGTTTGACGAAGTAAATATGTCATATTCTAAAGCAGCTATGGATCAAATAAAAGTTTTCGCGATTTTCAGACCGTTAATGGACATGGTTTATCAATTAGCTCTAGCTATTTTAGTTTGGTTTGGAGGGAGAGAAGTGTTAGGCATGGATATTCAATTGGGTGTGTTATATGCCTTTATAAGTTATATTCAAAAGTTCTTCCAGCCTATATTTGACTTATCGGAGAAATTTGATATTCTTCAATCCTCAATGGCTTCCTCAGAAAGAATCTTCATGCTATTAGATAACGATAGTGTAATTAAGAATATTGAGAATCCAGTTAAAGTTGATAGATTAAAGGGAAATATTGAATTTAAAAATGTGTGGTTCGCCTACAATAATGAGGACTGGGTTCTTAGAGATGTTAGTTTTAAAATTAACTCAGGAGAAACTATAGCCTTTGTAGGAGCAACTGGCGCAGGAAAAACCTCAATAATCAGTTTAATTAGTAGATTATATGACATTCAAAAGGGTGAAATACTCATAGATGGTATAAATATAAAAGAAATGAGTCAGGAGGACTTAAGAAATAATCTAGCAACAGTGTTACAAGATGTATTTTTATTTACAGGTGACATAAAAGGAAATGTAAGACTAAACAATGAGAAGATATCTGATAGTGATGTAGTTAAAGCCTGTGAGTATGTTAATGCCAGCTTTTTCATTGAGAAGCTCCAAGATAAGTACGACGCTGCTGTTAACGAAAGAGGGTCAACTTTCTCACAAGGAGAAAGGCAACTTATTGCTTTTGCAAGAGCATTAGCTTTTAATCCACCTATTCTTGTATTAGATGAAGCAACAGCAAATATTGATACTGAAACTGAGAGTTTAATTCAAGATGCCTTAAGTAAGCTTACCACTGGTAGAACAACAATAATAGTGGCTCATAGATTATCTACTATTAAAAATGCAGATAAAATAGTGGTGCTTCATAAAGGAAAAGTTAGGGAAATTGGAAATCATGAAGAGTTAATTAATAATAAAGGACTTTATTGCAATCTTTATAAACTTCAATATGAAGGACAATAGAAATTTTTTTGTTTCATAACCATTAAGAATAAGGATATAATAACAATATTTTAATGAGAATCAATTAAAATAATAAAGAGGAAAAGAACAGTTGGAAAGTTATAACACTTACAGCTGTTTTTTTATTTGCAAGTTTCCACAATTAAATATCTTTATTCAGAAAACTATTAGTAATGTTTTATAAATGTAATCTTTATTTGGAATAAAATGAAGGTTTATTTTTTGGCTTTAAAAGTTTTGAGATAATTAATTTGTAAGTTATAAAAACTAAATAAAATCAATCTTTTTTTATTTTTTTATTCGAAGGTAACTTATTATTTTATAAATAAAAAATGCTAGCATTAAAAATGCTAGCAACCTAAGTTATTTATGGGGGAAACATTCAAACTATAATTAGAATGAATGTATCATGCATTTAAAGAAAGATTCTAAATTATAAATCTAAATAAGTAATTCCATCAAGTGGAATTAGTACCTGTGGGTCAGGCTCCTCTCCAACCAATCCTATGGCATATATTGTATAATATCTATCAGCACGGAGTCTAATATTAGGTATATAAAGAATTGCTACCTCAGTACCAGCAAGCCTAATTTCTAAAGTGTATCTTCCAACAGGGAGTTCAATATAATTTTCTAAATCCTTAAATTGAACGTCTCTATATAATATTGTGCCATTAGGAAGTGCTATGTCTACCGATGGTGCATTAGAAATTAGATGAGCAATTCTTACTTGAGCTCTACCTTTTGTAACATTTTGTAATTGGGTCTCTATTGCTGGGAATAAGGTATAGGTTTTATCGGTATCCAATATAACTGCTACTGTCATAGCAATTGATGGCGGTATAAATAAATCAGTTTCAATTATGGGACTAGTTATATCACCTGTAGCATATACTTTAATGTTGTATGTTCCACTTGGCAGTTTAACATAATCTGTAAATTCTCTGTAGTTAAATCTTCTGACTAGCAAACTATCATTAACATATACATCTACAGAGGGAGCTTTAGGTCCAGCATGTAATAGTCTGATATAAGAAATCATATTTTCATTTTCAGCTATATTATTTTGATTGTTATTATTAATAATATTATTATTTTGTTGAGTGATTACGTTTCCAGACATAGTATTATTTTCTATCACATTATCATTTCTAAAATAACCATAAGGTTTGTAGTACATCTTTTACCTCACAATGAAATGTTTCTAAAATTAATATATGGTACACGTCCAAAATGGTGATGAAAAATTTACTAAAAAATTATTTAATTTTAAGTTATTTTTTGACATTTCCCGACAATTTAAGTAAGAAGACCATTATCCAGCTTTTTTCACATAAAAATCAAAGGGAGATTTTACAAAGTAGAAAAGTATAGCAAGATACTCTATTATTAATAAATATGGTGATTCTAGATTCGAGCATTTAATAAAGAACTATAAAATAAAAAATCCACATATTTGTGGATTTTTAAAACATATCTTTTCTTCGCAAGTAAAAAATTACTGATATGGTTATAAACAGTACAATTCCAGTAATTGTTGGAAATCCCATAGGGCTTTCTTGAAAGGGTATACCTTTAACGTTCATACCCAAAAGACCGGATATAAGGGTTGGTATAGCGAGAACAATAGTTATTGATGTTAGATTTTTCATCACTAAGTTCTGGTTGTTGGAGATAATAGACGCGAAAGCCTCCATAGTGCCACTTAATACATCTGAATAAATTGTGCACATCTCAATGGATTGGCGATTTTCGATGATAACATCTTCTAAGATGTCTTTGTCTTCATCATATTTTTGTAACAACTCAAGCTTTAAAAGTTTTTCTAAAGTTATTTCATTAGATTTTAATGAAGTTGAAAAATAAACTAACGACTTTTGTAATGCAAGAAGTTGAATTATTTCTCTGTTTTTCATTGATTTATAAACAGTTTTTTCAACTATTAAACTCTTTTTATTTATTTGTCTTAAGTAAAGTAGATAATAGTTTGAAATTCGAGAAAGAATTTGAATCATAAATCTAGTCTTTTTAAATGTGTAAAAAGATGGAATTTTATTATTGATGAAATCTGTTAGTATTTTGCTGTTTTTTAAACAAATTGTGATTATTACGTTTTTGGCACTAATTATTGCTAGTGGGTAGGTATCGTAAGTTAATGAATTATCATCTATATCAGTAAAGGGTATGTCTAGAATCACTAAAACAGAGTCATCTTCAATTTCTATACGAGAACCTTCTTCTTCGTCTAGTGCTGCGTGAATAAAATCATTAGGTATTTTTAATTTTTGAGATATAAGTAAAATTTCCTCATTAGATGGAGAAACTATATTTATCCATGAACCTTGTTCAATATCTTCGACATCATAAAAATTGCCTGAAGCATCGCTTTTGTATATAGAAATCATTTCGTCACCCCCATTCTTTAGGCTAATAAATATTGACTAATATGTCAATAATATTTGACAATATTATCTTAATTAATCATAATAGTAGTGGTAATATTAATAAAGTTATACATAAGCTATATTATTTAACAAGAAGTGTACTTTTTAAAATTAAATTGAAAGTTAGCTTTATTTTAGTATATACTATTATTTGCGCAATAAAATAAATTTTTAACATTTATAATTTGAGTATGTAGTAGTTTCACATAGTTTACCATGTTTTGTTGATTTTAATCTTTGGAGGTTTGTATGGGTTTAATGGATTTATTGCTGATTGCACTTGCGGTATCCTTGGATGCTTTTGGGGTTGCTCTTTGTATTGGGTTAAATGATAGAGCAAGTAAAACAAAAAAACTGATGTTTGCGTTATCCTTCGGGTTTTTTCAATTTTTATTTTCCTTAATTGGAGGACTAGGTGGTAAAATATTTACAGAAAAAATAGCTTCCGTTCCTGCATTAATTGGTGGAATTATTATTGCAATTGTAGGGATTTTAATGATAAAAGAGGGGATGGAAAATAAAGGTGAGTGCCCTATTCTTAGACCTAAAATGTATTTCATTTTAGGTGTATCTGTAAGTATTGATGCCAGCGTTGTTGGGTTTATAACCTTATCCAGTATAAATGCTATATATACCTTAACTCTTTATACATTGATCATTGGAGGAATAACTTTATTGATGTGTATATTTGCTTTCATAATTTCTAGATATTTAAGCAAAATAGAAGTAGTAGGTAAATATGCTGATTATATTGGAGGAGTTATTTTAATATTATTTGGACTAAAAATGATGTTTTTTTAAGAAAGGATGAAGAAAATGATTAATCAACTAAGAGAACTTAAATCTTTCGAAGCTTTCAATTTCTTTAGAGAAATGAACGAAATACCAAGAGGATCAGGAAATGAAAAGGCCATCAGTGACTGGCTAGTTAAGTTTGCAACAGATCGTAATTTAGAAGTAATACAGGATTCAGCTTTAAACGTTATAATTAAAAAACCTGGTACAGCTGGATATGAAAATGCACCAGTTGTAATTCTTCAAGGACACATGGATATGGTTTGTGAGAAAAACCAAGGAACAGTTCATGACTTTGAAAAGGATCCAATTGCATTCATTGTTGAAGGTGATTTCTTAAAAGCAAATGGAACAACTTTAGGAGCAGATAATGGTATTGCGGTAGCTTTTGGTCTTGCAATTCTTGATGCTAGTGATATTGCACATCCTCCAATAGAATTGTTTGTAACAACAGAAGAAGAAACAGGAATGGGTGGAGCAATGAATCTTGATCCATCAAATTTAAATGGAAAAATGTTAATCAACATCGATTCTGAGGAAGAAGGAACTCTTTTAGTAAGTTGTTCAGGTGGAGTTAGAGCTAAAATAAATATTCCAGTTCAATTTGAAGATTTAAGTGAAGATTATAAAACTCTAGCCGTTAGAATAAGAGGCCTTAGAGGTGGACACTCAGGAATGGAAATTAATAAGGAAAGAGGAAACTCAAATAAGCTAATGGGAAGATTCTTAATGGATTTAAACTCAATAGTTGATTTTAAATTAGCTTCTGTTAATGGTGGAGCTAAGATGAATGCTATTCCTAGAGAAGCTGATGCCATTATACTAGTAAGAGATGAAGACATTAACAAAGTTCAAGAAAAAGTAACAGAGTGGAGCAAAATATTTTCTAATGAGTTACAGGGAATAGATCCAGATTTAGAATTGAAGGTTGAGAATTTAGATGAAAACATTGTTAGAGTATTCAACGATGATTCTAAGTTAAAAGTATTAAGAATGTTATTTTTGATACCAAATGGTGTTAGAACTATGAGTATGGCTATTAAAGATTTAGTTCAAAGCTCAACTAACATTGGAGTACTTACAACAACTAATGATGCTGTAATTTTTGATAGTGCAGTAAGAAGTTCAGTTAAAACTCTAAAGAAAGCTATTTGTGATGAGATGATAGTTCTTACTGAAATTCTTGATGGAAGTATTGAATTCCAATCTGATTACCCAGAATGGCAATATAATCCAAAATCACAAATTAGAGAAGTATTCGAAAAGGTATATGAAGACATGTTTGGAAACAAACCACATATATCTGCAATTCATGCTGGACTTGAATGTGGTCTAATAAGTGATAAATTTGATGGTAAAATGGACCAAATTTCTTTTGGACCTAACATATATGATGTTCATACTCCAGATGAGCATATCAGTATATCTTCAGTAGATAGAATGTATAGCTACCTACTTGCAGTGTTAAAAGAAATTAAATAATTTTAAAATTTAGGACTTCCATATAAAATTGGGAGTCCGTTTTAATATTAAATACTTAATTTGATATTAAAATAATACCCTTGTTGTGAAATAATGAAAATTCATGTATACTTAAATAAAGAAACAAGTTAACCTTCAGCAAAATTGCAATTTGTTTATCTGCTTTTACATAATTTTAAAAGTGAAATTTTTTATATACTCTAGGTCTGATTTTCTTATAAAAATTAACGAATAGTGTTTAAAAAATTTTTTATGAAGATGTTGAATAACATGAACTTGTTCACTTTAATCTATTGATTTTAAGGTGGTATTATGGATATAATACAGTATCTAAAGGAAAATAATCTAAAGGCTACAAAGCCAAGAATTAAAATTTTAGAAATAATATGTAGTTCAAATATTTCTCTAAGTGCTATGGATATATCAGAAATCCTAAATGGACATAATATTGAAGTAGATTTATCAACAGTATATAGGACCTTAGATGCTTTGTTTAGTCATGAAATAGTGGATAAATTTGATCTTGGAGATGGAAAGTATAATTACAAACTTAGAGACAAGGGTCATAAACACTTGATAGAATGTGATATATGTCATAAACATGTAGAGATTGATTGTCCTATGCAACAAGTACAAGAATATATTAAAATAAAAACTGGATTAACTTTAGTTGATAGTTGCGTTAGTTTAAATAGGGGTATATGTAAAGAATGCAATTCAACTAGCAAAAAATAAGAGGAACGTGGATAGTATTCTTTAAGTTTCCACGTTCCTTTAGTGTTTTTTTGTAGATGCAAGGTATAGGTTACTGGCTTGTAGGGCGCCTTATCCTCCAATCCTTTAACTTCCACGATTGTAAAATTGCCATCAGAAAACCTTATTTCATAGCTTTCAACTGAGTAAAGTTTATTTTCATTGAAAATTCCTGTGGTGGTATATTTTTTTATTGCATAATCCAAGTCTTTACACTTATAGGTAGTATATTTATTATTTGCTATTAAGAATACAATAAATAAAAAGAAAATAGAAATGCAAAAACCTCTTAGCTTATTTACTTTTTTTATTTTGGCTTTTTTTATATATTTTTTTTTCTTGCTTATACTAGATACAGTAGAAATTTTCAAAATAAACGCCCCCTGAAAAAATATAATAGAAAAGCTTTACTATAATAATATACAAATAATGGTAAAATGTCAATATTTTACAACGGAAGGATGATATAATGGAATTTTCTTCATTGGTATTAATGGAAAAAGATAAAAATACAAATTACTTAACTAAAGAGCTCGGGAGTTATGAAGTTGGGGATGGCGCAAACTATGTAACAAAACTTTTTTATGATGGTGAAAATATTAATCTTTACTTTGATACAGGCAGAGATGTTGAAGAATGGGAATTTACTGCAATTTATGACTTATTCAACGAAGAGATTTTTACACAAGAAGGCTTTTTTATTGAGCCATACGACGAAGAGTATAATCCTACTTGGATAGTGAAATTTCCTTTTGATGAAGAATATGAAATTGTTAAGAATAATATAAATAGAATTTGTTACATTATAGATGAATCCATGGAAAAAGTTTTTAAAGAAATTTTTGAGAAAAAACAACAATATTTATAAAAAAAGTAGTATAATATTAGACAATATTAGACAATATGGTTTTTTTTAGAAAGTTAGGCCAAGTTAAACTATAAGAAAAGATTTATTTAAGTAAGGATTACCATAAGATAAATGCTATTAGCACTAAACAATAGGGGGAACTATGCGGTTAGAATATATTAATAAAGTAAATGATAATGAGATTCTTAGTAAAAATATTTATACCAACGACGGTAGAGTTCTATTAAGAGCAGGCATTAAACTAACTGAACAATATATTAAAAAACTTAGTCAATTAGGGGTTTATTACGTTTATGTAGAAGACGATAGATTATCAGATGTAAACATGGAAGACGACAAATTAAACGTTTTGAAGCAAGATACTTTGAGGAGTTTAAATAGTATTACTAGAAACGTTGGTATGTTAGATAAAGCCAGTACACGAGAATGCTTATCTATAGTAGATGAACTTATTGAGTATATTCTAGAATTGGGTGATGTAAACAAAAGTTTATATGATGTGAAGACCCATGATAACTATACATTTTTACATAGTATCGATACAGGTATAATGGCTACGTTTTTAGGAGTATCTTTAAATATGAAAAAAGATACTATTAAAGAATTAACTATAGGAGCCATATTACATGATTTAGGAAAATTGAAAATTCCTTATAGTATCATTAATAAGAATGGCCCATTAACTGATGAGGAATTTAAAGAAATGAAAAGACATCCTATTTATGGACGAGAATTACTTGAAAAAAATCTAAGTATTCCATATAGTGCTATTATTGGAATTGAACAACATCATGAGAAGGTAAATGGAAAAGGATACCCATATGGTTTGCAGGGAAATGAAATTTCTAAGTTTGGAAAGATAATTTGCTTATGTGATGTGTATGATGCGGTAAGTAGTGATAGAAGTTACAGAGACAAATTTGCTCCAAATGAAGCTTATGAACTTATTTTAGCTGGTAGTGGTACTAGTTTTGATACTCAATTAGTTAATGTATTTAAGTCAACTTTTTCAGTGTACCCATTAGGATGTTGCATAAAACTATCTAATGGGATTGAAGGTTATGTTATAAAACAAAATAAGAATTTTCCGGATAGACCAGTAATAAGAATATTATATGATAATATTTCAAGAAAGCCAGTTAAATTTTATGAAATTGATTTGCTAGAAAATCCAAATTTAACAGTACAAGATGTTATTTAATAGTTATAATTTAGATGATTTAGTTTGCTGAATATAAATTTAGTACATATAAGAAAATTCGTGTTACTTAAACAAAACTAGCAGAACAATTATTTCTGCTAGTTTAATTTTGGTAAAATATTTTACAAAACACATAAATTTATATTGTATTTATATTATTATGGAGGGGTTTATATGGATATTTCTAATATCAAAGTTATTCTTACAGAAAAGGATTTAGAGGGAATAGTAAATGAGGTTTTATCTAATTACATGAAAATTTCTGAAATAAAAATTATTAGAGTTGCAATAGATAAACTAATAACAATTAATGGAACCTTTACGAAAAAAATTAGTATTCCTTTTGAAATAAAGATTTCAATTTTGGATCTACAGCATAATGAATTAACTTTAATTATTAATAAGATAAATATCAAAAAGTTAAAAATTTCCAATAGTTTGAAGAATTTTGCATTAAAAAAGGTAGGAAGCAAGTTTGAACAATTTGGAATATCTGTGGTAAAAGACATTATTAAAATAGACTTTAATAAATTATGTAAAATGATTCCAATAATTAGGTTTAATCTTAAAGAGTTAAACTTAATTACTTATGGAATTGAAGCTCAGTTGAGTAATTTTAGTTTTAATAATGATGATAAGGAAAAAAATACTACAAAGGAAGAAACCATTAGTAATGAAAATACAAAAAATGAATCAACTTTTAAAGCTAAAGATGAAAGAAAATATAGCTCAGAAGACAAAGAAAGCAGTGGTTCAAATGTGTTTATAGATAATTCTAAAAGGAACTATAAGTATGCTACTTTAAGAAGAAGTTTAAAGGAGAAGTTGTCAGTAAAGTATGATTTTCTTCATAAATATCTTGTACTAATACCTGATATCATTGCGTTATTTGTAAGACTATATAAAGATGAAAGAGTAAGTAAAGAAATTAAGATAAATATATCTGTTGCATTAGCTTACTTGATGTATCCATTGGATATTTTCCCTGATTTTCTTCCTATATTAGGTAAAATAGATGATGCAACTATTGTATTCTTTATATTATATAGGGTCTTATGTGACATTCCTGAAGAAGTTATACTAGATAATTGGGAAGGTGAAGAGAATATAATTGTAGTTTGCAAAGAGGCTGTAGAATTTTTATCTAAAATATTGGGAATTGATGAAATGAAAAAAATAAGCACCATTATTAGTAGGTTATTAAAAATAGTTTATAAGTTTTTCTTGAAATAATTTAATTTCTTTGTAAAGAATAAATAGATAATCTTTTTTTAAATTTAAATTATTATAGAGTAAGGATAATAGGCTGAAAAAATAATGGTAGTACGAATTTGCCAATTGTTATTGACTAAATGAGTTTCTTATTGATAAATAAGGATCAAGCTAAATTTTTGAAATAATCATCTATTAAAATGTAATATCCACATTTTAAACTTTATTTAAAGGAGAAAGCTCATGGGAAAAAAATATTATGGAATAAAAAAAGGATTTGATTTTAGTAAAAATGAGAACGTTGTAGATATTATAGTGGAAAGTTGGAATGAATGTCTAAAATATGTTAAAGGTGTTAAAGGTGCGGTTTATAAAAGTTTTCAATCTATTGAAGAAGTACAAGAGTATCTTAAAAATGATGGAAATAGTTTAAAAAAAGGGGTGGATAGTTATCCATTAGATATACCACACGCATACGTTGATGGAAGTTTTAACAGTATTACTGGTAAATATGGCTACGGCTTAGTTATTGTGCATAATGATGTTATCATCCACGTTGAAAATGGTGGAGCTGAAGATGATTCCGAAAAAGCTTTAAGACAAATTTCGGGGGAGTTAAAAGCTGCTATTAGGGCAGTGGAATATGCAGCATTACAAAAATACAAAGAAATCATAATATTTCATGATTATGCGGGGATTTGCAATCATGCTACAGGAGCTTGGGAGAGGAAAGAGAAATCATCACAAGATTATTATAATAGAATTAATTTCCTGAAGAATGAAAATGAAATTAATATTATATTTGTTAAAGTAGATAGTCATACTAATGACCTTTTTAATGAAATAGCTGATGAACAAGCAAAATACGGAGCAGGGTTAAACTTAAATAATGTGGTTGATAAACTTCTCAAGAATACTAAGATAAAAGTTCTTAACAATAAAGTTAGAAGTAGTTTGGAGCTTATTGTGTCCCCTAAATACATTGAAAATTTAGTTACTTTCGATGAAAATATAATTAAAGAAGAAGTAGCTATTGAAAATGAAACTTTCAATATAGACGAAATTACAAGGAAAATTTTAAAGTTCCGTAATAAACAAGAAATAATTAATTGTATTGATGGGTTAGATCATGCAGATAAAAATAATATTATTATTGGCTTATGGAAAATAATTTGTGAGTAAATTAATCTTTCCCAAAAGTTATGTTTTTACTCTAAACTATATAATTTATGGATTATTTTTATAAAATTGCACATCATATTATTATAAATTAGGGAAAGGATGTGTGTTTTATGAAAATGATGATGAAGTTAGCTTTAATGGGAACTGCTTTTGGATTAGCAGCTAACTATGGCATGCCAATGATGAACAGAAAAACTAAAAAGAAAGTTAGAAAACAAGCTAAAATGTTTCAGGGTGTTGTAGAAAATGTCTTTGACAATTTAGTAGGTGCTCTAAGATAAACATAAAAGCTATCTATTTCAAAATAGATAGCTTTTATGTTAAGTAAAATATATGCTATAGTTAACTTTATATTATAAATGGTACAAAAATGTTATCTTTATTGATATCAAGTTTTTTTCAAGATATTAAGTAGATTTTCTTATTGTTTCAAAATTTAATTCAATAACCAAGATAATAAATTTTTAATAATATTTTCTTTCAGAATTTGCAGCTTTAAACGATTATTAATATTGAGGAAATTGATGCTCAGAAGTAAAGTTTTCTTTGAAGAAGATTTTAATTTTAATTGAAAGTATTTTATAAATGAAAAATATTATTTATATTTAAAAAATAATGAAAAAATTAAAATAAAAGGTTGAGATACTTTCAAAAAAGTAGAAAATTTTGCATTTCTATACTAGTTTATGGTATAATATAAAATACTGAAGTATCAATAACAATTCCTTTTAATTGTAAAAGTTTAAAACTATATTAGGGAAAAGGACGAGAAATATATGAAGATTTTATCTTTAGGGGAAAAAATTAAATTAAGAAGAAAAGAACTTAATTTAACTCTTAAAAATCTTGCTGGAGACAGAATTACAGCAGGTCAAATTAGTCTTGTAGAATCAGGAAAATCTAATCCAAGTATGGATCTGTTAGAGTACTTGGCATCATCATTGAATGTTTCCGTAGAGTACCTTATGGAAACAGAAGAAACCCAAGCAAATAAAATATGCAAATACTATGAAAATATTGCAGAATCAAACATATTAAACGATGAATTTGTACAAGCTGAGCAGAATATTGAGACATCTTTATTTTATTCAGAAAAGTATGAACTTGCTATTAGAAAGGCAAAAAATCTATTTTTAAAAGCTCTCATTTATATGAAGAAGGGCGATTTTGGTTTAGCACAACAATTCTTGTTATCAGCAAATAATATCTTTATTAAGAATAATTTAAATGAAGAAGTTATAAATACATTTATTCTTTTGGGGAAGATAACATTAGAATTAAAGGCATATCATTCAGCATACAGTTACTTTCAGCAAGCAGAAAAGGTTTTTCAAGATAGTAGCTTAGGTGATGACTTTTTAATTGGACAAATATATTATTTTATTGGACGTACATTTTTCAAACTTGGAATAATGGACAAAGCAATTAATTACTCCTATCTTGCACAGCAAAAGTTTAAAAAAATTGATAATAAAAAGTTTTACGCAGAATCTTTAATGGAGTTATCTAAACAATTTTCAGAAAAGAGCGACATGAAAAATGCGATTTTGTATTCAGAAAAAAGCTTAAAAATTTATAAAGAAATAAACAATAATATTTATGTTGCTGAAGTTGAAAATGAACTTGGAAAACTTTTTTCAGAATTTGATAATTTAGAAGAGTCTTTTATACATTTGTTTAAAGCAAAAGAAATTAGACAAAAATCTAATGACGTAAGAATAATGGAAACGCTATGTAATATTTGTGAGAATTATATTAAGCTTAAAGATGAGAAAAATTCTAAAAAAGTTCTTGATGAAATATTAAGTTACTTAGAAAACGTTAATGATACAAATGAAAGAGCGTTATGTAACTATTATTTATTAAAGTACAGAGTTGAACTTTTAGAAGGAAAACTAAATGAAGCAGAAAATACATTAATTCAAACTCTTAATTTCGTCAATAAAATGAGTTATAAAAAAGAGTATGCAGAAATTTCAATTATTCTAGGTAAGTTTTATATAGATAATGGAAAAGATGGCATGGCTGCTAAGTATTTGAATGATGGAATAAGAGCATTAAATGAATTAAAAATAATTAAGGATTTTTGATAGTGGGTGATAAGATTGGAGATATTATCAACTGGGGAGAAAATAAAAAGAGCTAGGATTTATAAGGGATTAACCTTAAAAGATATCTGTGAGAATAAAATCTCTGTTTCCAAAATGAGTTGTTTAGAAAATAATAAAGTAGCTCCTGAAGAATGGATACTAGCTTATATAAGTGAAAAGTTAAACTTGGATATTAATTACTTAAATCATGGCGTAAAGGAACAAATCGAAGAAAATATAAAATCATTTGAGATAAAAAGTAATAGTGCAACATTTATTGAGGACATTGTATATAATTTAGAATACGCTGAGAGATATGAATATTATCATCTAGCTTGTAGATTGCTTCATATACTTTTTGAATTTTATCTCGAAAAAGGAAAATATGAAGATTTAAGCGTAATAATTCCTAGATACTACCATCTGTGTCAAAAATCTAAGGATGAGATACTAATGGTAAATTATTATATGGACATTGCAAAATACCTTTTTAATAATAAAGAATTCAATCAAGCCTGCAGTTATTACACTACTGTAAGAAAGACATTGAAAGAAAAGAATCTTAAGAGTAAGATTCAATATGTGAAAGCTACATATAATGAGTGTGCATCTTATATTATGGTAGAGGACTACAAAAAAGCATATGACATGGCAGGAGAACTGGAAGAAGTTGTTCTATTAACTGACGATTATATACTTAGGGGAGAGGTTTATCAACTTTTAGCTATGCTATTTATTTCATTTAAATTGGATAAATTCTACGAGTATAAAGAAAAGGCCATAAAATGTTATGGAACTAATCTAGAAAGAAAATGTAGAGCAATACACAATTTTGCAGTAACTATGTTTGATAATAAGTTTAAAGATGAAGCAATAAAGTATATAAAAGAAGCTACTGAAGAATTTCCCAAAGATAACAAGGAAAGATTATGTGATTTTTTAAAGTTAATAATTGCAACATTAATAGAAAATGACGAACTTGATTTAGCTCAGTTTCATTGTGATAATATGTTAAATCTTGCTATTAATTTGGATGATTTACATTATATAGAAAGAGCTTACTATTTTAAATCATCTATTCTTCAGAAACAAAACAACTATTTCCTAGCTGAAACCTATATGAATTTTTCTTTAGATGCATTAGTTAAGTTTGGAACGAGGTCTCAAATATATAAAAGATATCTTGAGATGGGGAACATGTATCATAAGCTTGGGGAAGTAAAGGAATCTATCAAATTTCTTAATTTAGCACTGCAACTTGAGAAGAAAATATAAACTTTACTAATAATAGAATAACTTTATTCTGTTATATAAATAATTAGTGAGTAATAAGTAAATAGTTAAGTTACTTAATGTAATAATAAAAAATCTGCATGATAACCATGCAGATTTTTTTATTAAGAGTTTGTATATTTTCTTATAATTGCTTCTTTTGCTTTAAACTCTAGAGTATCATCAAGTGAAGTTAAAGCAACTTCATCATATTTTTTTTCTAATGAAAGCTTAATAAGTCTGTCAGCTAATTCTGGATTTTTGGAAAGGAGGCTGCCGTGAAAATAAGTACAAAATGAGTTTTTGTATATGCAACCTTCTTTATTATCCTCACCATTATTTCCAAAACCAGTTTTAACAACACCAAGTGGTGTTAAATTTCCTATATAAGTTCTACCCGAATGATTTTCAAAGCCAACATAGGTTTCATTAAAATCTTCGTTATAAATTATGGTATTCCCGATAAATCTTTTATCTCCAGCTTCGGTATAAATATCAAGAATTCCAAGCCCTTGAAGTTTTTCGCCTTCAGCCGTAGTGTAATATTTCCCAAGTAATTGATACCCACCACAAATACTTAAAAATACCTTACCAGCTTCAATGTATTCTTTAATAGCTTCTTTTTTATTTTCGATTAAATCATTAGATACAATAGATTGTTCGTAGTCTTGACCACCACCGAAAAATACTATATCATAATTATCTCCTTGAAAAACTTCACCAATAGAAACATTAAATATATTTACTTTAATTCCTCTTTCTTCTGCTCTATGCTTAAGTACTAGTATGTTTCCCATATCTCCATATACATTTAATAAGTCTGGATATAAGTGACATATATTAAGTTCCATAAAATCACCATGCCTTACCATATTTTTTTGATATAACCTTTACTATGAAGCAATTTTCTAAGATGAAGCATTGCAGTATAGGTTGCTAGTATATAAGTTGTATTATTTGAACTTTTAATTGCTTCCATCAGCTCATCATCATTTTCGCATAAAATAAATTTTTCCTTTTGTAGCCCAGCAATTTTTAGTCTTACAGCCATATCATAAAGTCTTGTACCAGATATTACTATGTTTTCAATGCTTATGGAATTGAATTTTTCGAAATCTACGTCCCATATCCAAGATACGTCTGTACCATCAGCGTAATTATCGTTTAGTAACACAGCTAAATTTATATGCTTGCTATCTAGTAAAATTGTGTTTACTGCCTGATCGTATCCAGCGGGATTTTTTACTAAAATTATTTTTACTTCCTTTCCTTCAACTATAATAGTTTCTTGTCTTCCGAAACTACTATTTTGACGTTGTAAAGAATTTCTAATACTTGAATTTTCAATTTCTAACTCTTTAGCTATTGCAAAAGCACAAAGACCATTATAAATATTATATTCTCCAGCTTGATTTATAAAATATTCTTCAGAATTAAAAGAAATTGAAGAACCTTGGGAAGTGAGTTCAAGAATATTATCTACATAATATTTGAGCTCGGGTCTCTTATAACCACATTCAGTACAGTAATAGTTACCTAAATGACTATAGGTTATGAAGTGATAACTATAAGGATTTTTGCATATCTTGCAAAACTTACTATCAGCATTAATAGAAGCCTTATTATTATTTTTAACGGAACTATTGAAACCATAATAAACAATAGGGTTTGAAACATCTAATTTTCCAAGTAAAGACTCATCACCGTTCAATATTAGTGTGCTTGAAGGGGCTTTAGATATTCCTTCCATTATCTTTGCGTAGGTGGTGTAAACTTCCCCATACCTGTCTAATTGGTCTCTAAACAGGTTTGTAACTGTGATAATTTTAGGAGTTAAGTCTTCTGTAATGGTTTTAAGGTAAGCCTCGTCTACTTCAATTACCGCATATTTATCTGAATTACTTTTAGTGAAATTGTAATTCGAAATAAAACAGGCAACAATTCCAGTATTCATGTTTGCTCCCGTATTATTAGTTATAACATTTCTACCATTTTCCTTTAAGATATTATAAATCATACTAGTTGTAGTGGTTTTTCCATTAGTACCAGTAACTAATATTGTAGTATATCCTTTGGAGATGGTTCTTAAAATATGATTATCAAGCATCAAAGCTACTTTACCAGGAAAGTTAGAACCACCCTTGAATAAAGTTTCAGATAATTTCAGGATACATTTTGATGCTATTATACTAAAAAATGATTTAAATTTTATTTTAGACACTTCCTTCAATTAGTATAGTTTTATTAGATTTTGTTGATAAATTTTTGCAACTTAGCTAGGTTATTTTACGCAGTTATTCTATCATAATATAAAGTATTATACAAATATGGTTATGTATAATTTTCAATATTTTATTATATCACATTGTACAAACATAAACATACTGAAAATTTATAGATTTTTTTAAGGTAATTTGCTAAAATTAGGTTATAAATAAAAGGGGGAAGAGCGCATGGTGGGGATAGATGTGTTGAAAAAATTTAGTTTAAATAAAAAATATGCAATCTTATTAATTGTTGGCATAGTGGCTTTTATTACCGTAATGATTAATTGGAACAATAATAAAGAGAAATTAGCGTTAGAATACTTTTATAAACAACAATATGATAAAGCTATTGAAGAATATATAAAGCTTTCAGAAAAAGAATCTAATGAGGGGATATGGGAAGCAAAGTTAGCTGAGATTTACTATCTTTCAAAAGATGATGAAAACTTGAAAAAAGCTTTAGAGAATGCTAAAAATAAGAAGGATAATCATGGTGAGGTTGCTAATACCATTTTGTTCCTTAGTATCTTGGACAATAATTATAATATGGTCACAGGTAAAGAGAATATAGAAATGGAGAAAGTTTTAAGTGAAGGGGAAGTGTACTTAAATAAGTATCCTAAAAATAAGCGATTGATTCAAACTATGATTTTTGGTTATTTGACTGGTGATAAGTATGATAAGGCAATGGAACTTATAGAAAAGTATCCAGTTAATATAAATTCTTCGGAAGATTTAGCCCTTCATGGAAGCATGTATTTATCAATTGAAGAGTATGATAAAGCTTTTGAAAAGCTAAATGAAGCATATAAAATAAATAAAGATGAAATAAAAATATACGATGCGTTAGCTCAGGAATACCAATATAATAAAATTAAGCTTACAGAAAAAATCGTGGAGCTTAATGAAGGAAATAAAGAAGAGTATATGTACAAGTTATATCTTAGCAAAATTTATTCTTTAGAAAATAGTAACGCAAATAAGGCTTTAGAAATACTAAAAGAAATCGAGCCGAAAACTAAAGAAGAAAGTAAATTTATTCAACCATCAATAATAAAACTAATGGCACTTGAAAATAGCGGAAATATTGATGAAGCAAAAGTACTTATAGAGAACTTAATTTCACGTAATGGTAAAGACTATAGAGTAGCTCATGCTGCTGCATGGTATTACTATAAAGTAGGAGATTATATAAAATCTGAGGAGTTTGCTAAAAAGTCTTTAGATAAGAATGAAAACTACGTTGACAACTATGGTTTTTTGTTTCCTGAAATATTAAGAAGTACCAATGATGGAAAAGGTGCGGAACCTTACTTATATATGAGTACAAAATTAGAACCCTTTAATAAAAATCTACATATAAATAAGGGGTATTACTATTGGTATACATTAAAAGATAGTGTTAGAGCTGTTGAAAGTTTAACTCTTTCAAGGAGGTTTTT
Source organism: Clostridium sp. (assembly GCF_036642255.1). Classification (GTDB taxonomy): domain Bacteria; phylum Bacillota; class Clostridia; order Clostridiales; family Clostridiaceae; genus Clostridium_J. The sequence goes on from NZ_JAVWDJ010000038.1 coordinate 29,938, forward strand.
AAAAGACAAAGCAGAATTAAGTTATGATACAGCATTAATATATTTAGCTAATAATAATTTTGAAGAAGCAATAAAGATATTAAATGAATGTATTACAGATAAACCAGAAGTTGCTAAATATCATAGAACATTATCTACAGCATATGTGCTTACAGGAGAAAACGCTAAGGGATTTAAAGAGCTTAATGAAGCTTATAACCTAGAAAGTAATGACATTTTAACATTAAATAATTATGCATGTTATTACTTGACCGTAGATGGGGATTTAGAAAAATCATTTACCAATATATCAGAAGTTCAAAAGAAATTAAAAGATGATGTTGATCAGTATGTTAAAACTACTATACAAGAAAATTTTGATAAAGTGCTGATGCTAAGGGAAAGCTATATTAATGGTCAAGATAATGAAGTGCTCTCAATACCTGATTTAACGATGTTTTATTAAATACTAAAATTAAAGGATGTTAAATCAATAATGAAAAGGTTAAAAATATCTTATAGTTATTAAAAATAATAAATTTAGTTATAATTAATTATGGGGTTACTATAATTCAATGAAAAATAAAATCGTCTATGAAAAAAATAACCCTTTTTTAAAATAATCACCGAGAAATGCCTCGGTGTTTCTTTTCGTAAACTAAAGATTAGAATTGAAGGTGGAAAAATGATAAAAAAAGGATATGTATATGGTGTATTATCAGCAGTGCTTTTTGGAAGTGCAGGCTTATTTGTAAAATTAGCACAAAATGGTCTAGATTCAGTAAATTTACTAATTCTTCAATATATAATGGCTTCTGTACTTATGTTTTTTATACTATTTATAAAAGATAAATCATTATTAAAGATTTCAATGAATGAACTAAAGAATATGGCTGTTTTAGGTATAGTAGGAAATACTTTTATGACAACTTTTTATTACTTAGCTTTTAGTTACTTGCCAGTAGCTATGACCACAATACTTCTAATGACTTATCCAATTATGGTATTTATTTATTCTGCAATTATCGGGAAACAAAGGATTCAAATAAGAAAGATTTTAATTGTAATGTTAGCTTTTGTAGGATGTATAATGACCTTAAATATTACAAAAGGATCCTTGGAGTATTCCTTAGTAGGGATAACTTTTGGAATTCTAGCTGCAGTATTTTATGCTTTTATGAATATTTTCTGTGAAGATAGATTTGATAACATACATCCACTCGCTATAAACGCATATTCTACACTGTTTTCATTAATGTCTTTAGTTATTTATAGATTTCCTACATTTCTTTTCAAAGAAAACTTACCCTTCGAAATCTATGCATATTCATTAATTTTAGCGGTTTTCTGTGAAATAATACCCCTTACATTGTTATATTCATCTATCAAATATATTGGAGCACTAAAGGTCTCAATAATTTCCAATTTGGAAATTCCTACATCTATAATCATTTCATTTTTTTTATTGAAGGAGAAAATATCGATCATTCAATTGATAGGAACTTTTGTGGTAATTTACGCTGTGTACTCCATTGAAGAAATGAAATGAAAGTTTAATCCGGTGAATTAATTAAAATTGAAGTAGCTCATTTTGTGCAATTATTGAGGGAAAAGCTAAATGTTTATTAAATAAATTTTTGCAAGAATATTACTGTTTAATTGCTTTGAAACATTTGAATTCTAATTGAAATTGTTAAAATTTCCACAGAATTAAATGGTAGAATGAAAGTTAATGTGCTATACTATTGAATGAAAATAGAATATTAATATGCAATATTGAAGGGAAAAATTCATAAACCCTTGTTTTTTTATATTATTTTAAAATATTTCTTGCATTTTACTGTGAAAGGAGTATTATATAGATATAGGAAATATTTCTCATTGGATTAATAAATATTGTAAAAATCGTGTAAAAGTTAAACATTATCAATTTCGGGGGTAAGAATTATGGATTTTAACTGCTTAAATGAATTACAAATCAGCACAAGTAAAAATGTTTATAGAAATTTAAGTGCTGCTGGGTTAGTATCTCATGCAATTAAAAGAGGCGAAGGAACACTTGCAGAAAGTGGAGCTTTAGTTGTGAACACTGGAAAGTATACCGGAAGATCTCCTAAAGATAGATTTATTGTAAAGCAACAAAGTATTCAAGATTTGATTAACTGGGGAGATATAAATCTTCCAATCGAAGAAGATGTTTTTCATAAATTATATAAAAGAGTTACAGAGTATTTAAGTGATAAAGATTTATTTGTTTTCGATGGGTATGTAGGAGCCATGGAAGAATATAAATTAAATATTAGAGTTGTTAATGAATATGCTTCAGAAGCTTTAATGTCAACTCAATTATTTAGAAGACTTTCTGAAGAAGAGTTAAAAAACCATACTCCACAGTTTAATGTGGTTGTTGCTCCAGGTTTTAAAGCAAATGGAAAAGAGGATGGAGTTAACTCTGAAGCATTTATAATTATAAATTTCGATGAAAAAATTATACTAATAGGTGGAACACAGTATTCTGGAGAAATAAAAAAATCTATTTTCTCAATAATGAACTTTTTACTACCTCTAAAAGGTGTTTTTCCAATGCATTGTTCAGCAAACATTGGAGCTCAAGGAGATACTGCTGTGTTCTTTGGATTGTCTGGAACAGGGAAAACTACATTATCAGCTGATCCTGATAGAAAGTTAATTGGAGATGATGAGCACGGTTGGTGCGACAAAGGGATATTTAACTTTGAAGGTGGATGCTATGCTAAAACAATAAAATTAGATAAAGAAAAAGAAGCACAAATATATAATGCTTTGAGATTTGGTTCGCTTTTGGAAAATGTAGTTTTGGATGAAGAGCATAATCCTGTTTTTGATGATGATTCTTTGACAGAAAATACAAGAGGAGCTTATCCTGTAGAATATATAGATAATGCAGATTTGAGTGGAATAGGTCAACATCCTAACACGGTAGTATTTTTAACTGCTGATGCTTTTGGGGTTATTCCACCTATATCGAAACTGACAAAAGAAGGTGCAATGTATCACTTTATGTCGGGATACACAAGCAAGCTTGCAGGAACTGAAAGAGGAATTACTGAGCCAAAAGCTACATTCTCATCTTGCTTTGGTGAGCCATTCATGTTAATGAAGCCATCAGTTTATGCAAAATTACTTGGGGAAAAAATAACAAATCACAATACAGAAGTTTATTTAGTGAACACTGGATGGACTGGTGGAGAATATGGTGTAGGCAAGAGAATGAATTTAACTTATACAAGAGCTATGGTAAAAGCAGCACTTGAGGGTAAACTAAGAGACGTAGAATATGAGAAGGATGAAATTTTCAACGTTTATGTTCCAAAAGCTGTACCAACAGTACCAAGTGAGATTTTAAATCCAAAAAATACCTGGGCCGATAAACAACAATATGAGTTAAAAGCAAAAGAGCTTGCAACACAATTCCATAAAAATTTCCAAAAATTTGATCAAGTTGGAGAAGAAATTAAAAAAGCAGCTCCAATTGCAATATAATTTAATGTTTATTAAGGCTATGAAGTTATCATAGCCTTTTATTTTATCTAGAAAAAGCTTATAATTTATGTATTATAGAACTATTTAAGATTACATAAAGGTGGGAGATACATGAAAAAGTCGAGAGTATTTGGAGTTTTACTGGGAATAGTAATAATTGTATCAGGGGTAGTGTTACTTTTAATGAGAGGAAATTCTAATAATAAAGCAATTGATTATAATGTGATGATTACAAAGTGGGATAATTTATATAAAGGAAATAATATTCAGTTTTATTATATGAGTAAGGACAATGTGGCTATACTTAACTTAAAAAATAAGTATAGCTTAGATAATGTAGTGAAGGATGCTTCAAATGAACTAGAAAAAACCATGGCTATGATTGATTGGCTGAACAGAAGAGCAGAAGTTAAAACTTCAGCCATGGAATCTAAAAAAACAGTTGATGAAATGTTAATTGCATTAGAAACAAATAAAGTTATTTCGCTTAAAGAATACAATATTATATTAGAAGAAACGTTAACTTCAATTGGAGTTATTTGCAGATCAGGTGAATTAAGAGCAAGCAATAATGTTAAAATTAAGGAAAATGATAGCTATAGTGTTCTAGAAATATGGAGCTCGGCTCATGGGAAATGGGTAATGATTGATGGAAAGGCAGAAGGATATCTAATGAAAGACGGTATTCCACTATCAGCAATAGAAGTAATAAATTCAGAAATTGAAACCATCACATCGGAAAATATTAAAGAACCTAAAAAATATTTGAAAGCTATTTCAAAATATTTATCAATTTACTCCATAAAAATTGATAATAACAAATTAGAAGAGGCAAAGAGTAATTCCTATATCACTTTTGTAAGTCGTGATGAGGATATACAATTAGAAACAATAAAAGGCTACATCCAACCAACAATTTTTGTGAAAGACCAGCAATTATTCAATGTCAATCCAGAAGTTGTGTATCATAATGGTAAAAGTGACAGTAAGCCAACGTTGATTTTAGCAAAACGAAATACTAAGGATGATACAGAAGAGTATACTAAGTTCACAGTGGGTGCTTTCATGAATAGTTATATGTTGGATTCTTATTTTTTAAGTGTGAATGGTGGAGAGTATACTCCAGTAAAAACCTATTATGATTTAGCATTACCTTCAGGTAAAACTGCAATTAGTGTGTCTTTAGATGGAAAAACTCAGGATGGGTTTATTGAATTTGAAGGGAAGTAAATTTGAAAAAATAATTAATTTAAAAAGAAACTATAGGAGTTTTTCATATTATAAAATGATTATTATAATATTGTTTTTAGTTTAGAATTTTTGGGGAAAATAACAGTATAGTTGCATTTTAAAATAACTTAGAAATATCTGAGTTATTTTTTTGATAATTATGCAAATTTGAGAGGAATTTAGAAGTTTATGAAGAATATAAAAGGAGTAGGTTAGTTTATTAGTTTAATGTGGAGAATTATATTTTAATATTGAATTTATACTATAATATAAAAAGTTATATAGTTATAAAAGTATAATATGTTTTAATGTAATTTATAATGTCAAAAATATAAATTATCTGACACTAGTAGATTAACTTAAAATCATAGTTAATTAAAATTGGAATTATATATTTATAAAACTAAGATTATGGAAAGTTGACATTATATTTAAAGAAAATTATAATTATTTTAGCTGAATTAGGTTAGATATGGAGGTTGTTTATGAAAGAGATTAAGCGATACTTGGAATCCAAAGTAGGAAATTATAGTTTTTATTTTGAGGACCTAAAAAGTGGATATACATATGGGTTTAATGAAGAAGTTGAGATGCCTGCTGCAGGATGTATTAAATTACCTATAGCTATGGCACTAATGAAAGAAGTAGAACAAAAGAATATATCATTGAAAGATATAGTTAGTATTGGTGATGAGGATAAAGTTGATGGAGATTTTGGGATCATCCATGAGTTTTCTGATAAAGAATATGCAATCAAAGAATTGTTAATAGCTATGCTTATTCAAAGTGATAATACCGCTGCTAGTAAGATAATAAATATCTTAGGTATGAATAATATAAATAATCTTATAAAGAATATGGGATTAAAGTCTACGAAGGTTAACAAGTATCCTTCGGATGTTAGAGTAGAAAATCGTCATGAAAATATTACTACTAGTTATGATTTGTCGCAATGTTTTAAACTTCTACATAATAAAGTAACTTTAACTGATGAACATAGTGATTTAATATTAAACATACTTAAGAGACATCAGTTAGCAAAGAAAATTCTGTTTTACTTTCCAAGAGAAGTACAGCTGTGTACCGCAAACAAAATTGGAACTTTAGAATCGGTGGAAAATGATACAGTACTTATGAATTTACCTAAGGGTAATTTTGTTGCTACTATGATGTCAAGTGAATTACCAACTAATGTGTATGGAAGTACAACAATTGCACGTGCAGGAAAAATGATGTTTGATATGATTGATAAAGATTGGAATTAGGGTATGAAGGTTTACTTCATACCCTTTTTTAGTACTTTCTCAAAAAAACTTATAAATAAGATAAATAATGCAGTAATATTATTCTTTTCACACAGTAGACTAATAATCTTTTTAGTGAGAAACACTTTTAAAGTATAGCTTATTAAGAAGCGAGTAGACGTAATTATTATATGAATTTTTTGACTTATTATATAAACCCTACCTGGAGTATCAATACAAGAAATTTAATGATATTAGATGAAATTTTTAGAAAAAATAATATAAATTAACTTAACAATACATAAAGGGAATTATAGCTTGTCATAATGTTATATAATACATCTTGTCGCTAAGTTAATAACAAATGCAAGGCGATAACATCACAGGTAAAATTATTAAGGATTTCAATGAAAATCTTAAAAAAACTTTAAAGAGATGTTGACAATAAGAAATAAAAGTGGTAAACTTTTATAAGTCATCAAATGGTGACGACGCTACAATGTAGCGACAAATTGGTCTTTGAAAATTAAACAGAGA
>NZ_JAVWDJ010000039.1:0-33531 GCF_036642255.1 Clostridium sp.
CCAGTTATAATGTATAAGCTAAGGTGCTATAGCGTTAGTGGCTAAGTAAAAAATTATACCTAGATCAATATTTTGGACACTCCCTTTCATATATCTATCTTAATATTTTATATCTGAATGTGTCCATAAAATTATAATAGCACCAGAACATAACAATATAACAATATAACAATATATAGTATTTATGCGGGTTGTAGCTTCATGCATAAGAAAACTATAAAATATCATTTGGAATATGATACAAAAGAATTAATTATTACAGTAAAAATTTAAACAATGAAACAAATTTAAAATTTAAACATATTAAAAGACTAAAGTAAAATATATAATAGTCGTAGAGAGAATAAGATTAATAAAATAAGATAAAATATGTGCACATTTATTATTGCTAAGAATTGGTATCAAAACAAGGAATACCAGGTAACATAGGTTACATACGAAATGACAAAAAAAATATATAATAAGTATATAATACGAAATGAATTATTAATTATTAATTATTAATTTTAATATATAGGGGGATTAATTATGATAAGAAGAATTATTCAAATACATGAAGAGAAATGTAATGGTTGTGGCTTGTGTGTAACTGCATGTCATGAAGGAGCTATTGAGTTAATAGATGGAAAAGCAAAATTAATGAGTGACATTTATTGTGATGGATTAGGAGATTGTTTGCCTAATTGCCCTACAAATGCTATTGAAATGATTGAAAGAGAAGCTGAGGCATATGATGATGATGCAGTTAAAATGAGAATCATGGCAAAAAAATCAATGGGGTTAGATTTAGGTGAAGAATTAGAACCAGAGGTTAAACCAATGCCATGTGGATGTCCAGGAACAATGGCTAAGAAGATTGAAAAGAAAATAACTTTAACACCAGCAATTAAAGTTAATGAAGCAAATGGAGAGGACCAAGGATCAGAGCTTATGCAATGGCCAGTTCAATTAAGACTAGTACATCCTAGCGCACCATACTTTAAAGATGCTAATTTATTAATCGCTGCAGATTGTACAGCTTATGCTTACGCAAACTTCCATAGAGATTTTATTAAAAATCATATTACTGTTATAGGATGTCCTAAGTTAGATGATAATGATTACTACAGACAAAAAATTTCAGAAATATTAAGCAGTAATAAAATTAAGAGCATTACAGTTGTAAGAATGGAAGTACCTTGCTGTGGAGGAATTGTTAGTGCAGTTAAAACTGCAATGCTCCAAGCTGGAGTCATAGTACCTTATAGAGAAGTAACTATAGGAACTGATGGAGAAATTAGAGATTAAGTCAATTTTAATAAATAGCTTCAATGAGCTTTATGAGGGGGAGTGGATAACACTCTCCTAATTTTTTTCATTTGAAATAAAGGTGCTTTATGGTAGCGCAGTGTGCGCATAATTTCATAATAGTGTTTAGTTATTTTTGAAAGAGGAATTACATAAATATTAAACCACCAGGCAAAGATTTGGTATATAAGTAATATATAAGAAGATACTCAAGTATCAAGATAATAAGTAGAAATGCAAAAAGTTTTTTAAATAATTTCATATGCACCACCTCAGTATATTATATGAGGGTACAGAAAAAAGGTTATTAAAAAAATAAAAAAAGAAAATAAAAAGGGAGTTAAAACTCCCTTTTATTTTATCTTCTTTTTTTGTTTGAGATTTCAATATTAACTTTACGTTTTCCTATTTGCTTACCGCTGCAATTTTGAATGATTAGACTTACTAAGTTTTCAGGCACATCAATGAAAGAAAACTTATCTAATATATCAATTCTGCCTATATCTTTACTCTTAACACCAGCATGTTCATCAACGAATTTAATTATATCTTTAGGAGTTGCTTTATCAAGTTTTCCTACAGACATAAATAATCTTGAAACTTCATCTGTTGAAACAGCTTCTTCAGTGGCACCATACTCATATGACATTGCTTTATCAAAAGTTATCTTAATAAGTGATGCAGCAACATCTTCTGCACCAAACTCATTTATTAATTCTTTTGCCATTGGAAGAAAGTTTTCATATAAATTTTCTTCTAATGTAGCTTTAATATTGTCAAGAATGCTACCAGATTTAGCAGAGAAAATATCTGCTAGTGTTGGTACTTCTTTTTTATCAATCTTGCTTTTGGTATCTTGTTCTATTTGTCTAATAGCAGAAACTTCTTTTCTTGTTACAAAGCTATAAGCTAAGCCTTCTTTATTAGCTCTACCAGTTCTACCTATTCTATGAACATAAGATTCAGTATCTTGTGGTAAATCATAGTTGATAACATGAGTTACATCTTCTACATCTATTCCTCTTGCCGCAACATCTGTTGCAATTAAGAAGTTTAAGTGACCAGTTTTAAATTTATTAAGAGTGTTAAGTCTTTGAGTTTGTTTCATGTCACCATGCATACCCTCAACTACATATCCTTTTCCTTGTAAAGCTCCTACTAACTCATCTACACCTTTTTTTGTCTTACAGAATAATATAGCAGTTTTTGGATTTTCAACATCTAATATTCTGCAAAGAGATTCAAGTTTATTACCAGGGCTTACTGCAAAATAATATTGCTTGATTTTTGAAACTGTCATTGATTTTTTAGCAATAGCAATATGCTGTGCATCTGGCTTCATGTAGTTTTTAGCTAAAGTTTTAATTTGTCTTGGCATAGTAGCTGAAAATAACATGGTTTGTCTGTCTTCTTTTAAATTGCTAAGTATGCTCTCAATATCTTCAATAAATCCCATATTAAGCATTTCGTCAGCTTCATCTAAAACTAAAAACTTAACATTTTCTAATTTTAAAGTTCTTCTGTTAATATGGTCTAAAATTCTTCCAGGAGTTCCAATTACGATATCTACACCTTTTCTAAGTGGAGCAAGTTGTTTATCAAATGATTGACCACCATATATAGGAAGAAGTTTATACTTCTCATATTTGGAGATTTTAGCTAGTTCTTCACTAACTTGAATTGCAAGTTCTCTTGTTGGGGCTAGTATAAGTGCCTGAACTTTTCCGTTTGGAGCATCCATTTTGCTAAGCATCGGTGCACCAAAGGCTAATGTTTTACCAGTACCAGTTTGTGCCTGGCCAATTAAGTCAAATCCCTCTAAGCTTACAGGGATACTCTTTGCTTGTATGTCACTTGGGTATTCAAAGTTCAAATCATTTATAGCATTAAGGACTGTATCTTTAAGTCCAAGTTCGTCAAATTTAATTTTGTTCATTCATATTCCTCTTCTCTAATTTTCTAAAATACACTTAATAGTAACACAATACGATAATATTAGCAAATATTATTGAAAATTTATAATATATTCATTTTTAGTATTAACAATAATTCAAAAAAATATTAACCATAAAAAAATAAAATAATTTAAATTTATAGGGTTAATTAAAAATATTGTTGATTTATATAGTTTTAAATTTTAAACTTAAATAAGGTATGAGAAATTTTATCTATAATAAACAAGCTGATTTTGAACAAGTTTAAATTAATATGTTTATTTTATTTAATGACTATGGAGAGGTATAAAAATTAAATCTTCAAATGAATGAAGATTTATCTTTCAAAATTTCATTAAAAACACAACTTACTTATATTGTAAGTACTATAGATTTAGAAGGAGATTGTATGAAGAAAGAATTATTTGATACAGAGCAAAGAAAGCTTCATAATGGACTAACATTAATTACAGTTAAACGTGATACACAAATTGCTGCTCTTCATGTAGGGGTTAATGTTGGAGGATTGCATGAAAGTACAAAAGAAAGAGGAATTTCACATTTTATTGAGCATATGATTTTTAAGGGAACTATCAATAGGAGTAACGAAGAGCTTAACAGTGCACTAGAAAACTTAGGTGGAGAATACAATGCTTACACAGACTATACTTGCACTGTATTTAATACAACTACTTTAAATGAAGAATTAGAAAACAGTGTAATACTACTAGCTGATTTAATTCAAAATTCTAATTTCCCAGATGAAGAAGTTGAAAAAGAAAGAGGAGTAATTTTAGCAGAGATAAGAAGTAGTAAGGATGATATTGAAGATTTAACTTTTCAAAGGGTCAATGAAATAGCTTTTGACAAAAGTCATCTTAAGTGGGATGTAATAGGTAAGGAATCTATTGTGAAAAAGCTTACTAAGAAGCAATTGGTTGAATTTTACAGTAGGTATTATGCACCTAATAATGCTATAGTAACTATAGTATCAACTTTTGATCATGATGATGTTTTTAATATGGTGAGCAGACACTTTGGGTGTTGGAAAGAGAAAAAAGTTGAGAAACCACAGGTTATAGAAGAAAAAAATAAAGGTAAGCTAAAGGTAACTTATAAAAAGGATATTGAACAGAGTACTATAGTTTATTTATATTCTCTTCATGGATTATCTAAAAAGGAAGAATTAGCCTTAAGAATATTGAATCATAAGTTTGGAGAAAGCTCTAATTCAATTTTGTTTAGAGAATTGAGAGAAGAAAGAGGATTGGCTTATGATGTTTACACTATGCTTGATCTAACAGAGAGTATAAAAAGTTTATACATTTATACTTCAGTTTCAAGTGAAAATGTGGATGAGGCAATAAATGTTATTAATGATTGTATAGAAAACATGAAAAAGGAAAAAATTGTATTTGACGATAATACTATAAATTTGATGAAAAAGGTATTCAAAACAGCTGTGGCTTCCACATTAGAAGATTCTACGGATTTAGGAAGTTATATAATTCATCAAGCTATGGAGGATGAATATATCTATCAATTTACAGAAGACATGAAAAACATGAATCATATAATCGGTGAAGACTTATATTCTGTAGCAAGAAAGGTACTAAATAACCCAACCATTCATGTTATGTTATCTGAAAAGGATGAGGAATAGTGAAGAGCATAATTACAAAAATTGAAAGTCAGAAAAAAAGTAAAGAAAGAGTAAATGTTTTTATTAATGAAGAATTTGCATTTGCTTGTAGTAATGAGCTCATATATTATCATGGACTAAAAAAGGGCTTGGAGATTAATCCTAAGGATTTAGAAGATGTTATTAAAGATGATAACTATATAAAAGGAAAAAGTACTGCCCTAAAGTATATGGAGAAATCCATGAAAACCCAAAAACAAATAGAAGATATGTTACTTAAAAGGGAGTTTCAGTTAGATACCATTAACAAGGTGATAGAGTTCCTTGAAAGTTATGGATTTTTAGATGATAGAAAGTACGCAGAGAATTACGTGAAGCAAAAAATTGCGTCCAGTGGAATCAATAAGATAAGGCAAGATTTAATGAGAAAAGGTATAGATAAAGAACTAATAAAAGAGATTTTAGCTAAAGTTGATACTGAACAGGAATATGATGTTGCTTTCAATTTAGCACAGAAAAAACTTAACAATTTAGTTAAGAAAGAAAAAGATAAAAATAAGGTATTTCAAAAAATCACATATCATCTAGTAAGTAAAGGATATAACTTCTCTTTGATAAATGAGGTTTTGCCAAAACTATCTCTTCAATTTGAAGAGGAAGAAGAAAAAGATAATAGAGAAACTGACTTTGAAGAACTTTTAAACTTAGCGCAAAAAAAGTATGACCTTTTAAAAAATAGAGAAAGTGATGAGTTTAAGTTAAAGAGGAAACTTCAAGACTTTTTATTAAGAAAAGGGTATAGCTATGAGGATATTAAAACTGTAATTTTACAAGTTATTAAATAGTAAATATAAAAGTTTTAATAAGACTATATATTTGTGGTTAGGGTTTTGCGTAATTTTAGATTTACTAACACAAACATTAATTGATAGACTATATAAATTAATGTTTGTATATTATAAAATTACCTTAAAGTAACTTATTAAAGAGAATGTAAGGCAGAACTACTATTTCTGAAGTTTCTTTATTACATTCTATATATGAGTTAGATTTACACAGTAATTACTGAAACAAGAAGATAAAACAATGTCCTCATTGTAACAAAGAAAAACGCATAAGGATATTTCTTACTGGTTTTAAAAAATCTATAAATAAAAGAAGGTGATATTTATGGATATATATATCATAGCGAGAATTATTGAAGATATTACTAATATATTTCATGAAACAAATATAATTAGTATTATATTGTATGGAGTATTACTATACCCACTTATTGTGGGATTTTTATTTAAGCTAAGTAGTGAAGCCCTACTTAGCACTTTTAAAAGTTTGTTTAGTAACATAGCTCTTTTACTGTCCTTGACTATTAGTACAAAAATAGCAAAGGATATTATAATTAATGATAAGTATAATATTATGTCATACATTAATAATAAGCTAAGTCCGACACTTTCGGTGATAATAGAAAAAAAGCCCCAATTTGTCATGGGGGCATTAGTAATAGTGCTTTTACTTATAATTTATCAAATCATGAAGCTTATAATACATGTTATTAGCGACATAGCACTTTCACCAATATTTAATGCACTAGATAGTATAATAAAAAAAGGTGGTAATACTCTGCGTCGAATATTTGGAGTTATATTTCAAATTCCGAAAGCGTTATGTTACATCATAATTATCACATTTTTATTAAATTATCTGTCTATGCTTAATTTAAGTAAAGACCTTAACTATGCACTTGAAAGCTCCAATATATACAATTATTTTACTGAAAAAGTAGTAATACCAATTACTAAGTCCAAAGTGGCTCAAAATTTACCTAATATTATTAATGACTCCTTTAAAATATATGATAGTAAAAATGAAAATATAGATTTTGATAATGCAACTACTAGTGATATCATTTATTATAATGGAGTTACTTTAGCTCAAGGAATTAGATCTAATGAAGAAATTGATAATCTAGGGGTTTCTATAGCAGCAAGTTCTAATAACACTTATGGCAAGGCTAAGAAGATTTATCAGTGGGTTGGAAGCGAAATATCTTACGACAATGATAAAGCAGTTCAGGTTATGAATAATAGTAGAAATATTGAGTCTGGAGCTATACCTACCTTTTATTCAAGAAAAGGAGTATGCTTTGATTACGCTTGTCTTTTCGTTGCTATGTGTAGAGCAAATGATATAAAAGTAAGACTCATAGTAGGTGAAGGATTTAATGGAAAGACGTGGATAAGTCATGCTTGGAATGAAGTGTATATAGCTGAAGAAAACCGATGGATAAATGTTGACCCTACTTTTTATGTAGGAGGCGATTATTTTGATAGTGAAAGGTTTAAGTTGGACCATAAGAATAGACAAGTAGCTGGAGAATGGTAAAAGTGTTTACTAATAAAATATAGGTTCAGGGAAAAAAGTAGCTAAGACTTTCAAAAGTCTTAGCTTGTTTTTTTATAAGTATCAAGTATTAATTTTATTGCTCTATCACATTCATCATCAGAGTTGTCTAAGGACCAAGCAGTATTAAAATAGTTTAGAGCTTTTCCATTTTCCTTAAGCATTGCATAGCAGAAAGCTAAATTAAAATAATATTTGCTTTCTCGCTTAATTTTTATTGCTGATTTAATCAATGGAATAGCATCTGTATATTGTTTTAATTTAATAAAACAAACAGCAGAATTGTATAGTGAGGCAGCTTCATTTTCTTTTAACTCTACTGACTTTTTATACAAATCTATGGCTCTTTTGTAGTTTCTTAAATTATAGAGTTCATTGGCTTTATTAAAATAGCTCATGGGATAAACCTCCTAGAATGGATAAAATAACTTATCTAATTAATATCCAAAATCTGTAGTTTTATTCCATATAAATAAAAAGTTTTTAAAATCAAGAATAATTTAATAAATATTACATATAATAATAAGTGAGAAATATACATATATGTTCTAGGGAAGTTATAAAGTATATATAAGATTATAGGATTAAAAAAAGTTTAAAAGAATCAAATTTCATTTATTTTAAGCCAAAGGCGCCCAACTAAAGTAGATAGGAGAATTACCTTTCCAAAGTATGGTTAATATTGTCAAATAAATTGTTTGACATAAAAATGTTTAGGGTATATAATATATTAAAATTAATATTTATCAAGCTGTGATGAAGAGGAGTAAAGTGAGCTAGTATTAAGAGAAGAAGATTCGGCGGCTGAAAGGTCTTCTATACAAATACACTTGAAGGTAGCTTCGGAGCTTCTTTATTGAAATTTAGTAAATAAAGACGGAATTCAAACCGTTAAGAAAATGAGCCTGTAATTTTGCAGGGAACAAAGGTGGTACCACGAGTCTTTCGTCCTTTTTAGGATGAAGGCTCTTTTTTTATTTTTTAAAATAAAAACATTGTTAAGTTTTATATAACAAATTTAGCAATAAAGCAATTAGCTTAATTCATTAATGGGCAAATAAGATTTAGATGAAAAACTTATAAAAGAGGATTTCACTGGAAGTTGAAAAGGAAGGACATCTATCCTTCAAGAAATTAATGCAGTACAGAAAAGTATATTTAGAAAATTATCTATAAAATGTAAATTACAAGGAGGAAGTAGAAATGGATGATAGCAAAAATTTAGCAAAAAATTATGATCCCAAAGAATTTGAAGAAAGATTATATGCTTGGTGGGAAGAGGAAGGTTTTTTTACACCAGAAGTAGATAAAGATAAAAAACCATATACTATTGTTATGCCGCCACCAAATATTACTGGACAATTACACCTTGGTCATGCGTTAGACAATACCTTACAAGATATTCTTATAAGAACAAAGAGAATGCAAGGATATAGTGCATTATGGTTACCAGGAGAAGATCATGCTAGTATCGCCACGGAAGTAAGAGTTGAAAAATCTCTACTTGCAAAAGGCCTTAAGAAAAAAGAAATGGGTAGAGAAGCCTTCCTAGAAAAAGTTTGGGAATGGACAGATGAGTATAGAGAGAGAATAAGGACCCAACTTAAAAAGATGGGCTGTTCTGCAGATTTTACAAGAGAAGCTTTTACTATGGATGAAAACTTAAATAAAGCCGTTAGAGAAGTTTTTGTTAAGTTATATAATGATGGCCTTATTTATCAAGGAAATAGGATTACAAACTGGTGTACAAAATGTATGACAGCAATTTCAGACGCAGAAATTGAATATGAAGAGCAAGATGGACACTTCTGGCATATTAACTATCCAGTTATCGGAACTGATGAGGTTGTTGAAATCGCAACTACAAGACCAGAAACCCTACTTGGAGATACTGCAGTTGCTGTTAATCCTAAAGATGAAAGATATACTCATTTAATAGGTAAGAAGATTAAATTACCACTTGTAGGTAGAGAAATTGAAATTATAGCAGATGACTATGTGGATATGGAGTTTGGAACAGGATGTGTTAAAATAACTCCTGCTCACGATCCTAATGATTATCAAGTAGGTAAGAGACACAATCTTGAAGAAGTAGTTGTTCTTGAGGAAAATGGAAAGGTATCAGAGGGCTATGGAAAGTATTCAGGTCTTGATAGATATGACGCTAGAAAGCTTATGATTAAAGACTTAGAGGAGCAAGGCTATCTAGTTAAGGTTAAGGATCATAACCACAATGTAGGAACTCATGATAGATGTGGATGCGTTATTGAGCCAATGCTTTCAAAACAATGGTATGTAAAAATGGAAACTCTTGCAAAGCCAGCAGTTGAGGTTGTAAAGGAAAAGGAAATTAAATTTATTCCAGAGAGATTTGAAAAAATATACTTTAACTGGATGGAAAATATCCAAGATTGGTGTATTTCAAGACAACTATGGTGGGGACACAGAATTCCAGTTTGGTATTGCAAGGACTGTGGAGAAATGATGGTGCAAACAGAAGCACCAAGTCATTGTACTAAGTGTAAATCTGAGAAGTTAGAGCAGGAAAGTGACGTGCTAGATACTTGGTTTAGCTCTGCATTATGGCCATTCTCAACTTTAGGTTGGCCAGATAACACAGAGGATTTAAAATATTTCTATCCAACAAGCACATTAGTTACTGGTGGAGATATAATATTCTTCTGGGTTGCTAGAATGATATTCTCAGGACTATATAATATGAAGGAAGTGCCTTTTGATACAGTATTTTTCCATGGAATGGTTAGAGATGATCAAGGCAGAAAGATGTCTAAGTCTCTAGATAACGGTGTTGATCCATTAGAAGTTATTGATAATTATGGAGCAGATGCGCTAAGATTCTCCCTTGCAACAGGAAATGCCCCAGGAAGTGATATTAGATTCTATGAATCTAGAGTTGAGGCAGCGAGAAACTTTGCAAATAAGATTTGGAATGCTTCAAGATTTGTTTTAATGAATATTGATGATGAATTAATGAATAAATATGAAGATAATAAAAACTACTCTATTGCAGATAAATGGATACTTTCAAGATTAAATACAGTAATCAAAGAAGTTACTGATAATCTAGATAAGTTTGAGATTGGCATAGCTCTTCAAAAGGTTTATGACTTTATGTGGACAGAATTCTGTGATTGGTATATAGAACTTGTTAAACCAGTATTATATGGTGATAATGAGGAAGCAAAGGGTGTTGTATTAAATGTACTAAATAAAGTACTAGTTAGTGGATTAAAACTTCTTCACCCAGTTATGCCATATATTACAGAAGAGATATATACTCATTTAAAAGGTGATGCAAAATCTATAACTATATCCAAGTGGCCACAATATGAAGATGAGTTAAAAGATGTGCAAGCTGAAGAATGCATGAACTATATAATTGATGCTATTAAAAATACTAGAAATGCAAGAAGTGAAATGAATGTACCACCTTCAAGAAAAGCAAAGACTTTTATTTATGCTACAGAAGCTAGAGAAGCCTTTGAACAAGGAAAAACTTACTTTGAAAAACTTGCATCAGCTAGTGAAGTTATTTTATTAGACAATAAGGAACAGGCACCAGAAGATATAGTTTCAGTTGTGTCAATGGGAGCTGAAATCTATATGCCATTGCTAGAGCTTGTGGATGCTGAGAAAGAGCTTGAAAGATTAAATAAAGAAAAAGAAAAGTTAGAAAAAGAAATTGCTAGAGTAGAAGGTAAGCTTAACAATGAAAAGTTTACTGCTAAAGCACCACAAGAAGTTGTTGATGAAGAAAAAGCTAAGGGTGAAAAATATAAGGAAATGTATAAGTCTGTTCTTGAAAGTATAGAAAACTTAAAATAAGAAATTTAGAAGATGCCTAAAGGGAAATTACTGTGGAAAATACCTTTCCATAGTAATTTCCTTATTTACAATAAATGTTGGGTTGGAGGAGTTAAAGTGAATTATAAGGAAGCCATGAGATATATTGAAGAAACGGCAAAGTTTGGTTCAAAACTTGGATTAGATAGAACGGAAAAGATCTTAGAGCTACTAGGTGACCCTCATAAAAAAATAAGAACTATACATATAGCTGGAACTAATGGAAAAGGTTCCACTACAGCCATGATAACAAAAGTTCTCATGGAGGCGGGTTATAAAGTAGGCAGTTATACATCTCCTTATATTGAGGAATTTGAAGAAAGAATACAAGTTAATAATGAAAACATTTCTAAGGACGACTTAAGTGAAATAATTACAGAGGTAGCAGAAGCAATAGACAAAGTGGTAAAGTTAGGATATTCCAATCCAACGCAGTTTGAAATAGTTACCTGTGGAGCTTATTTATATTATTATAAGAAGAAAGTTGATTATGCTGTGATTGAAGTAGGGCTTGGGGGAAGGTTAGATTCAACAAATGTTATAACACCAATGTTGTCTGTTATAACTTCTATAAGTTTAGATCACATGGAAATCTTAGGTGATACATTAGGCAAGATCGCTTTTGAAAAGGCTGGGATAATAAAGGAAGGAATTCCTACAATAGTTTTCCCACAGGAAAAAGAAGCAGAAGAAGTTGTTGAAAAAGTAGCTCTTGAAAAAAACTCTCTCTTAGTTAAAGTGCCAAGTAATAAATCAAAGTTTATCAGCAGTTATGAAATTAAAATCAATGGAAAAGCTAGATTAGTTCAAAATGTAGAAGTAATAACTGAAAAGAATATATATAATTTAGAACTTGCCCTATTAGGTAAACATCAAATACTAAATGCTACAGTTGTTATACATGCCTGTGAAAAACTGATGGACCTTGGAGTGAAAATAAATGAGGAAAATGTCCTTAATGGACTTAAAAAGGTATATTGGCCAGGTAGACTAGAAATTATGAATTATAATCCTATGGTAGTTATTGATGGAGCTCATAATATAGATGGAATCTGTAAACTTACAGAGAGTATAGATATATATTTTAAATATAAAAAGTTAGTATTAATTTTAGGTATACTTGCAGACAAGCAAGTCAAAGAAATGATTAGGACTATTGCTCCAAAGGCCCATAAGGTTATAGCTGTAACCCCAAATAGCGAAAGAGCAGAGCTTGCAGAGGATTTAAGCAAAGAAATTCAAAATCACGGTGTAGATTGTGAGGCAATCGAAGACTATAAAGAAGCTTACAAAAGGGCCTTAAGCTACTGTGATGAGGGGGATTTACTTTTAGTATCTGGTTCTTTATATATGATAGGGGATATGAGAAGAATTATAAGATTTTTTAACAATAATTAAAGAGGATATATATAAAATAATCTTTATATTAGAAGTTATATGAAAATAATTTGAAACATATAAGGAAAGACAAAAACTTTAGATTGAAGTAAAAATTTATTAGTAAAACTATGGAACTAGATAGAATCAATTAATAATAGCACATAATAATACACCTCCTCATACTATATTGTGAGGAGGTGATTCCATTGAGGCATTTATATGTATGTAATACCACTTGTGACTCTATTGATAAAATTAATATTGAAGATTTTACAATAGAATCTACCATACCGTTAAATGGAGTTGGCGGAGGTAAAATAGGACCACATGGGCTATGGATCCAAGGTAATCAACTATTTACATCAAATTGCTATGACAATTCAATTTCAATTGTTAATTTAGAAAAAGGTATGGTAGAAAGTATATATTTGGGAAGCAACTGTAGAGATATTTGTGTACTAGGAAATCATGCATATATTATTTGTGGAGACTCTAATAATGTAGTATCTTTTGATATTAATAACAAGGAAATTATAGAACTTATACCTTGTGGTAATTCACCTCATAGTATTGATTGTTGTAATATTAGTAGTGAAATAGTAGTGGCCAATACAAATAGTGATACCATTACTTTATTTGATGCATTATATGGAGCCAACATTTATAATATCCACGTAGGACCATATCCAACAAAAGCTTTAATTACCCTAGATGGTGATTATATATTGGTGTGTGAGAGCAATATGGGATACTCAGACAAGGGATGTGTAAGCATGATATCTACAAAATCTCATAAAATAATTCATAGAATATCAGTAGGGAATTGTCCATTTGATATGTGTTGTGATGAAAGATTTTGTTATGTCTCTAACTATGGTGATGGAAGTATAAGTATAATAGATATTTTAAATCATGAAGAAGTTAATAGAATTAGAACTGGTGGTATGCCAAGAGGTATCTTGAGTCATAATAAACATATTTTTGTGGGTGATAGTTATAATAATCTTCTAATAAAAATAGATAAAGAAACTGAAAATAAAAAAATCATTCCTATAAAAGGGGAACCCACAGGAATGATTTTAGCCTAATCTTCTAATAATAAATGAATTATTTTATTGTACAAGTCAGAGGAATTGCTGTTCCATTTATGGCAAAGATCTCTGGCTTGTTTATTTGATGCTAAACTTACCTTTAAATCCATAAGGACAATATCATTTTCAGATGCAATCAAACTAACTACGTAACTATTATTATTCTCAATAGTATAATCAGCAGTTACGGTTAATTCTTTTTTTATTGAAGGTAGCTTATTTTCAATATATTCATTAAGCTGTTGAAGATTACTGTAAGAAATTCTATTTTCAAATAGATTCAAAACTTTTTTACCTGATTCAGATATGACAAGTCTATCTTTGCCTTTGTCACTAATCTTCGTTAGTAAATTGGATTCCACTAATTCCACAATGTATTGTTGTAGTGTGAAGTAGTTCATAAAATTATTTTCAAGTACAATTTGAGATAGCTGTATGTTAGGGATAGGAAGATTTACCTTGTGAAATATATATAATAAAATCAGCTTATTTTCTGCTAAATTCAAAGAATCTTCAAACATTAATCTTGCCTCCTTTGGACCAAGAACAAACTTGTTCATAATTTAATAACCCTGGTAATTTTAAATAAACAAAATATAAATTAATTATAACATAAAAAATTAAATAAGGAATTAACTTTAATTTCAATATAGCATATATTTTTTTTATCTTGAATATAGATTTAATAATAGAAATGTATGTGGGGGGAGTCATGGAATTTTCAAATAAGGCCAAAAAAAAGGTAACAATTGCATTAATTATACTAACAGCATTAATGTTTATGCTTAGCGGATTTAATCTTGTCACAAAAGGAACCTTTGTATCCACAACAAAAAAAATGCCCATCTATTCTGTGGATACAAAAGATAAAAAAGTAGCAATTACATTTGATGCAAGCTGGGGTTCTGATAATACAGATAGTATCTTAAATACATTGGACAAATATAATGTAAAAGCTACTTTCTTTTTAGTAGGAGAATGGTGTGATGATTATCCTGATAAAGTTAAAGCAATTGCAAAACGAGGTCATGAAATAGGGAATCACTCTAATAAACATCTAAACTTTACTACAATATCTAAAGATAAGATTATCACAGAAGTAGAAGCAGCCAATGCGAAAATTCTAAGCTTAACTGGTGAAACGCCTAAATTATTTAGATTCCCAGAAGGATTATATAGTGATTTAGCGCTGGAGACAGTTGAAAGTTCAGGATTAATTCCTGTTCAATGGGATGTAGATAGTGTAGATTGGAAGGCTTATGGTGCAGATAAAGAATATGATAAGGTTGTTAAAAATGTAAAGCCTGGTTCCATTGTATTATTTCATAATGATGCAAAATACACCCCTGAAACCTTGCCTAAAATTATAGAAAGTTTGCAAGATCAAGGCTATGAATTTGTTAAGATATCAGATCTAATAATACAAGATGGATATTATGTTGATAATAATGGTAAGCAGGCAAGGAAGTAGATAGAATTTTTAAAAAATTCAGCTTGTAATGTGTTTACAAATAATTTATAATTTAAACATATCAGAAATTTGGGGGAAACTTACAAAAAAAATAAGAATTTTCACAAAGTTGGTTATACTTCTCACTTTTGAGAAATATAAATGTAGTGAAAATGGATTAAAAAACTAAGGGAAAGAGGGGTTACGATGGAGAATATTATGTTAAACAACAAAATTTATTTAGAGGGCAAAGTGATTTCAGAATTACAGTTTAGTCATGAAATGTATGGTGAGGGGTTTTATAACTTTAATTTTGAGGTGCAAAGATTAAGTGATGCTACGGATGTTCTAATTATTACGGTTTCAGAAAGACTTATTACAGGTATGGATGTAAGTATTGGGGCTGAGCTAGTGGTAGAAGGACAGTTAAGGTCTTACAATAAATTTGTAGATGGATCCAACAGACTTATTCTTACTGTTTTTGCTAGAGATGTAAGGGAATTAAAAGAAAGAAGCAAAAATCCAAACCAAATATTCTTAGATGGCTTTATATGCAAGGCACCGGTTTATAGGACAACTCCTTTTGGACGTGAAATAGCAGACATGCTTTTAGCAGTTAATAGATTATACAATAAATCAGATTATATTCCAACAATAGCTTGGGGAAGAAACTCAAGATTTTGCAAAAGCTTAGAGGTTGGGGATAATATAAGAATTTGGGGAAGATTACAAAGTAGAGAATATCAAAAGAAGGTTTCTGATACTGATGTAATCAAAAAGATTGCATATGAAGTTTCTATTTCCAAGATGGAAAGAGTTACAGATGAAAATAGAGATAATATAACAGAGATTCAAATTGGAGAAAGCTGCACAATAGATAATTTAGATATAAACATGGAAGATGCAGTATAATATAAAAAAATATTTAGAAGTAGTAAAATATAATAGATAAAATGCAATAAAAAAGCAATGAATAAGTTCATTGCTTTTTTTATCAATCATAATGTGATGATTAAGAAGAATTTCAGAAAAATATGTTAGTTATTTTCTTAAATCATCTAAAAGTTCCGTTTTACTTTTTGTTTTATCATCTACATGTTTTATTATTTTAGCAGGAGAACCAGCCACTACTACGTTTTCAGGTACGTCATGAGTTACAATAGCACCCGCTGCCACTACGGAGTTATTTCCAATTTTCACGCCTTCTAAAATAACTGCATTTGCACCTATTAGTACGTTATCACCAATGATACAAGGATCCTTACTAGGTGGTTCTAACACTCCAGCTACTACAGCACCTGCACCAAGATGTACTCTTTTACCAAGTTTACCTCTAGCACCAACTACTGCGTTCATATCCACCATAGTTTCATCACCGATTTCTGCACCTATATTAATAACTGCACCCATCATTATAACTGCATTTTTACCAATGGAAACCTTGTCTCTTATTATTGAACCTGGCTCTATTCTTGCATGGATGTTCTCAATATTTAACATTGGAATAGCAGAATTACGTCTATCTACTTCCAGCTTATAGTGTTTAATTTTATCTGTATTTTCTTGTAAAAAAGAGTTAACTTCTTCAATATCTCCAAATAAAATATAAAAATTTCCTTCTCCAAACCATTGAAGGTTTTTAAAATCACATCCATTTAAATTTCCATTTATGTATACTTTAGTCAAAGTAGATTTCTTAGATTCTTTTATGAATCGAGCTATTTCATAGGGATCTGTTAAATTGTATTCCATTATATTCCCTCCTTTCATATTATAAGTATTGTTTATAAAATTAGGTTTTATACAGAGGTAAAGCATACCACAAAATATTTATAACATAAAACTTATATCAAGTCATCTTTTGAAAAGGAATAAGTGAATAAGTTTCCGTATTTACCATGATACTATATGATGAAAATCAATTTAGAAATCATTTCTGTGTATATATTTACCTACAATATCTTAAAGTAAGTAGTTTATTTTTGAGGCTTAATTGGAATAATTTATTATAAATGTTATAATTGGATAATGCAATAACTTTTTTAGGAGGAGAAAAATGGGTAAGTTAAAAAAAGGATACATACAAGTTTATACTGGAAATGGTAAGGGGAAGACTACCGCAGCAGTGGGACTTGCAACAAGAGCAGCCGGGAATGAATATAGAGTTATCATGGTACAATTTCTTAAAGGGGGAGCAACAGGAGAACTGGAAAGTGCGAAAAAGTTACAACCTTACTTTAGTATACATAGATTTGAGAAGCCAAGGGGATTTTTCTGGACTCTGAATGAGGAAGAAAAGCTAGAATTAAAAGATGAAATCCAAGAGGCATATAGATTTTGTTTGAAGCAGCTTGAAGAGAAAAGTTGTGATATTTTAATTATGGATGAAGTTATGGGAGCTTTAGGAAATAATTTAATAACTGAAGAGCAACTTTTAGAATTGATGGATAAAAAGCCAGAAGATATAGAACTTATAATGACAGGAAGAAACGTCCCTGAAAAAATAATGGAAAAAGCTAATTTAGTTACTGAGATGAGAGATGTGAAACATTACTTTAGTGAAGGGGTTCCAGCAAGAAAAGGAATTGAGTTTTAAAATATTATGGAAAATGTTTTTTCAAAAAACGTTGAGAATATTGAAATTTCAGGAATAAGGAAATTTTTTAATAAGGTAGGGAAGTTTCCAGGAGCCATTTCATTAACTTTAGGGGAACCAGATTTTAAAATGCCTAAGGAAATTAAAGAGGCTATGAAAGTTGCTATAGATGAAGATAAAACTACATATACACCAAATGCAGGCATTTTGCAGCTTAGAGAAGAAATATCAAGGTTTTTAAAGACTTTTAACATTGAATATTCTAGTGATGAGATATGTATTACTGTAGGGGGAAGTGAGGGATTGATGTGCTCATTTGCTTCTATTGTAAATAATGGAGATAAGGTGATGATTCCTTCCGTAGCATATCCAGCATATGAAAGTTGTGCAAAGCTTTTAGGTGCGAATGTAGTTAACTATAATTTAAAAGAAGACTTTACTATAGATATGATTAGTTTAAAACAACTAATTAAACATGAACAGCCTAAGATATTAGTACTTTCATATCCTTCTAATCCTACAGGTGCTACAATGTCTAAAGTTGAGAGAGATGAACTATATAACATAATCAAAACGGAAAATATTATGGTTATTAGTGATGAAATATATAGCTCTATCATCTTTGATGATTATTATTCTATTAGTCAATACAATGATATAAGAGATAAAATAATTTTAGTTAGCGGATTTTCTAAGATGTTTTCCATGACTGGGATGAGAATAGGATATGTGTGTGCAGAAAAGAACATTATAAGTAATGTGATTAAAGTTCACCAATATAATGTTTCTTGTGCACCTTCAATTGCCCAATATGGAGCATTAGCTGGATTAAAAGAATCTTTATACCATTGCGATATAATAGGTAGAGAATTTAGGAAGCGAAGAGATTATGTTTATAATAGATTGGTGAATATGGGGCTTGAAACTATATTAC
This sequence comes from Clostridium sp., assembly GCF_036642255.1. Classification (GTDB taxonomy): domain Bacteria; phylum Bacillota; class Clostridia; order Clostridiales; family Clostridiaceae; genus Clostridium_J. The sequence goes on from NZ_JAVWDJ010000039.1 coordinate 18,582, forward strand.
CAAAAGGTGCTTTTTATATTTTCCCTTCTATAAAGAAATTTAATATAAGTAGTGAGGAATTCTGCGATAGACTACTAGAAAGTAAAAAAGTTGCTATTGTACCTGGATCTGCTTTTGGTATAGGCGGCGAAGGGTATATAAGAATTTCTTACTGTTATAGTATGGAAGATTTAGAGAAAGCTTTAAATGGATTAGAGAATTTTATAAAAGAAATCGGCTAAGCTAAAAAGTTAAAACCAGCCAATGTGTTTTTATAATGATAGAAGTATTTTCATTAGAAAATGGAGTTTTAAACAGCGAAAAAACATAAACTTAAACAAACAAACCACTAAAAATTATCCATATGTTGGCTAATTTTTAGTGGTTTTCTTTTAGTAAATATTTATCTTCTAACAATTGAAAGAAGATGTTTTAGATATATGGTTTTAAAGTTAAATCTTTACTACGTCATCCATAGAGTAAAGTCCTTTATCTTTTCCATAAATGAAACTGCAAGCTCTTAGAGCGCCTACAGCAAAGACTTCTCTGGAAATCGCTGAGTGCTTTATCTCAATCACTTCTCCCTGACCTGCAAAGATAACCTCATGGTCACCGATGATATTACCTCCACGGACAGCGTGAATACCAATTTCTTTATGGTGTCTTTTAGAAACCCCTTCTCTTCCGTGAACAAAAAGAGTTTCTTCTTCAATAGAACTTTTTATTGTATTAGCAAGAAGAAGAGCAGTTCCGCTTGGGGAATCAACTTTCTGATTATGATGTTTTTCAATTATTTCAATATCAAAGTCCTTATAGAGTAGGTTACTTAACTGCTTTAGTACATTATTGACTACGTTCACACCAATGGACATATTAGCAGAGAAGAATACTGGGATGTATTCTCTTAAGGCTTTAATCATAGCAATTTGTTCTACAGAATGACCAGTAGTGCAGAATATAACAGGTTTATTATTTTTCAATGCATAGGTTGATATATCCTCAAAAGAATCAGGTCGAGAAAAATCTAAAATAACATCTATATCTGTATCACATTTTAAAATAGAGGTAAAAATAGGATAACCAAAAGTCGATGTGGTATTTATATCAACACCAGCAGCTATGGTTAAATCCTCAAAATTTTCTACAATTGAGGAAATCATTTTACCCATTTTACCATTACATCCAACTAGAAGGATCTTTATCATATTAATCCTCCTTTAACTCTATATTATAGTTTCTAAGCTCTGACTTTAATACAGCTAGAGTGTCCTCAGCCATATCAACTAGAGGTAATCTTAGATTGCCTACATTTTTACCCATTAAATTTAGTGCAGTTTTAACAGGAATTGGATTTGTTTCTATAAATATTGCACTAGTCAAAGGAATGGTTTTTAAAAACAATTCTTGAGATTTTTTTAGTTCACCATTCATGAAAAGTTCACAAATATCATGAACATCTTTCGGTATTATATTTGCTATTACAGAGATTATTCCTAATCCACCAATAGCAAGAGTTGGAAGGATTTCGTTATCATTTCCTGAATAAATATCCAAATTGTCTCCACATAATGCTTTAATTTCAGCAATTTGACTTATATTTCCACTTGCTTCCTTTACTGCAACTATATTTGGAACTTTACATAATTCCATGAGAGCTTTAGGAGTAATATTCATACCTGTTCTAGAAGGCACGTTATAAACCACTATTGGAGTTTTAACGCTGTTTGCGATAGCCTTAAAGTGTTCGATAAGACCTTTAGATGAAGTCTTATTATAGTAGGGATTTATTACAAGGAGCCCATCAGCGCCAACACTTTCTGCATATTTACTCATTTCTATAGAGGCTTGGGTGTTGTTAGTACCAGTACCTGCAATAACAGGAATTCGCTTATTAACTACATCTATAACAAATTTTATTGTTTCTTTTCTTTCATTTTCACTCATGGTAGAAGCTTCGCCAGTAGTTCCACAAACTATAATAGCATCAGTACTATTTTCAATTTGCCATTCAACAAGCTCTTTTAATTTTTCAAAATCTACCTCATTACCTTTAAATGGTGTAACAATAGCAACACCTGATCCTTTAAAAATACTCATAAATACCTTCCTTTCAAGATTATTGCATATTAATTATATTAGGTTATTTTCTATAAATGATTCAGCAATTTGAACTGCATTAAGAGCAGCTCCCTTTCTGATGTTATCAGCTACCACCCATAGGTTTAAGCCATTATCCACACTAAAGTCTCTTCTGATTCTACCAATATACACCTCATCTTTACCCGCGATATCTAGAGGCATAGGATAAATATTGTTTTTAGGATCATCCATAACAACTATACCCCTTGAAGCTTTAAATAGATTGAAGATATCTTCTAAATCAAACTGACTTTCTAATTCTATATTAATACTCTCACTGTGGCCATGGAACACTGGAACTCTTACAGTGGTTGATGTGATTTTTAGAGAATCATTGCCCAGAATCTTTCTTGTTTCCTCAATCATTTTCATTTCTTCTTTGGTATATCCATTATCCAAAAATACGTCAATTTGAGGCAGAACATTATAAGCAATAGGATGTTGAAATTTTTTAGGTGCAATGCCAGTAGCACCATCTTTTAAATCATTAAAACCACCTAATCCTGCTCCGGAAACTGCTTGGTAGGTTGAATAAATTATTCTCTTAATTCCATAACTATCTAGTAATGGTTTCAAAGCGACTACTGCTTGGATAGTAGAACAATTTGGATTTGCAATAATTCCTTTATGCCACTTTAAGTCATCTGCGTTAACTTCTGGTACTACAAGAGGCACTTCAGGATTCATCCTCCATGCGCTACTATTGTCAATAACTATAGTACCAAGGTTGGCAAAAACTGGTGCAAATTGAAAACTAGTGTCACCACCAGCAGAAAATAATGCAAAGTCTATTTTCTTATTTTCGATATTATCTTTCTTTAATTCTTCTACTATTACTTCTTTATTTTTAAAAATAAGCTTTGTACCAGCGGAACGGTTAGAGGAGAATAGATATAAGTTTTCAACTGGAAAATTTCTTTCTTCAAGAATACTTATAAGTTGTCTTCCAACCATTCCAGTAGCACCTACTACTGCAACGTTGTAATTCAATATAATCACTCCTTAATTACTTTATAATATATTATATAACTCATTAGTATAAAGTTATATAAATTTGAAAAAATATTTTAATAATAAACTATCTAGTGTATTTTAACCAGCTTATAAGCGAAATTTTAAATTTAATACAAATTTAATACAAATTTAATATAAACTTCATTAGTCATCCTTTGTTAACAAATTGTACCCTAATATACTGGAATATGATGAATAAAATGGGATATTTGTATTTAATTTAAATGCGAAAATAAGAATAAAAAACAGGAATTTCAAGCAATATATTAGTAAATATAATTAAATTATAAAAAAAATAAAAAAACATTATGTAATGGTATACATTAGAGTTTTGACATAAGGCAAAATAGTTTGACAACTAATATATCTCTATGATAGTATTATAAAAAATGAATTTTATATGTCATTTTACTTCAAATTTCATATTGTTCTATAACTTACAAAGGAATCAAAATTCAATTACTAAAGAATTTTATTAAGTGTATATTGGTTAAATTCTTATTTAAAAAAGTAATATTTAGATTTAGGTAGAATTTTAAAATATTTCGCCAAGAATTGTCGAAATATTTCAAAGTGATAATCATTTCAAATTATTATCAACACTCAGTAATATAAATAAGTATTCAATTAATAATACATACTTAATATAAAGTAAAAAGCTAAGGGGGAATTTAAGTGAAAAGCAAAAGAATTTTAGCAACATTATTAACTTTATCTTTATCAGCTGGATTATTAGTTGGTTGTGGTGGAAAGGCAACAAATGAAGGTGGAACTGATGGCGCTGCAGCTAACATGGACAAAGAACAATATCTTAATGTTACTTTGTTAGCAGAGCCAAAAACACTTGATGCATCAAAAGCGTCAGATTTATACTCATCTCAAGTATTAGGTGAAGTACAAGAAGGTTTAACAAGAATTCAACAAGAAAATGGCAAGGATGTTATTAAGGCAGCAGGAGCTACAGAGTGGACTAAATCTGAAGATGGCCTTACTTGGACATTCAAGTTAAGAGATTATCAATGGAGTGATGGGAAACCAGTTACAGCAGCAGATTTCGTATATGGAATCCAAAGAACGGTTGATCCAAAGACAGGTTCTCCATATGCATTCTTATTATTCCCATTAAAAAATGCTCAACAAATTAGTAGTGGTAAAGCTGATCTAAAAGATCTTGGAGTTAAAGCTATTGATGATAAGACTCTTGAATTTAAGTTAGAATCACCAACTTCATACTTTTTGGATTTAACTTACTTTAAAGTAATGCATCCACAAAGAAAAGATATTATTGATGCAGCAGGAGAAACGTATGGTTCAGAAGCTTCTTCTATGGTATTTAGTGGTCCATTTAAAATAACAGAATGGGTACATAATAACCAAGTAGTATTAGAAAAAAATGAAAACTATTGGGATAAAGATTCTGTAAAATTAAATAAAGTAACAATGAAAATCATAAAAGAAGAAACTTCTAGAATGAATGAGTTACTTAATGGTTCATTAGATATAGCTGCAGTAAGTAAACCAGAGTGGGTTACAAAATTTGATGAAACTGGAAACTACAATGTTTTAACAAATTATGATGCATCTACTGCTTACTCTTTCTTTAATACTAAAGATAAACTTTTTAGTAATGCAAAGGTAAGAAAAGCGTTCATCGTTGCAACTGATAGAACTGGTGCTGCTAAAACATTATATAAAGATTTAGCAGATCCTGCATATGCATGGTGTCCACCAACTGTTCAAATAGGCGGAGAAGACTATAGAACAAAAGCTGCTCAAGATCCAGTTAAAAAATTAATGGATGAAGTTAAAGATCCAAAAGCTCTTTTATCTGAAGGATTAAAGGAACTAGGAATGGATCCAGATCCAGCTAAACTTACAGTTAAATATTTACAATCAGGAACTGATGCAAAGGCTAAAGAAACTGCAGAGTTTTACCAACAAAACTATAAAAATGTACTTGGTATAAATATTGAAACTGAATATGTTGAATGGGCTATATTCCAAAAGAGAACAGATGAATTCGATTATCAAATGGGTTCTATGGGATGGACAGGAGACTACAATGACCCGATGACATTCTTTGATATGTTTATGTCTGGAGCTGGAGTTGTATCAACTGGATGGACAAATGCAGAATATGATGCAACAGTGAAACAAGCGCAAACTTCAACAGATAATGCTGTAAGACTTGATGCTTTCAAAAAAGCTGAAGATATTCTGATCTACAAAGAAGGGGTAGTTTCTCCAATCGTATTTAGAAAGAAGAAAACTTATGTTGCTAAGCATGTAAACAATGTAATGACTCCATTATTCGGGGTACCTGAATACAAAAACGCTTACACAAGTGGAAGAAAATAATATTTAAAATTAATGTTGCAATAGATGAATAATCTGTTGCAACAACTTTACGCTAAATGGAGGGATGATAATGTTAAAATTTACTCTTAAGAGATTTGGGTATATGCTAGTTACATTATTTATAGCAGCATCTATCACATTTATGCTTATTCATGCTATACCTGGTGACCCATTAGCTAGTATGGCTAGAAACTTACCACCACAAATTAAAGCTAACTACTATGCTAAGTATGGTTTGGACAAGCCTGTAATCGAACAATATGGACTATTTGTAAAAAATGCAATTTTTCATGCTGACCTTGGAGAATCATTACAGTATCCAGGAAGAAGCGTTACTAAAACAATAGCAAGCTATGCACCGATATCAGCAAGAGTTGGTTCACAAGCGATTGCAATGGGATTTACAATAGGTATAACACTAGGAATTTTAGCGGCCCTTAATAGAGGAAAATGGCCAGATTATTTAGTTATGTTTTTAGCGATATTAGGTATTTCTGTACCGAGTTTCGTTGTTGCGGCATTATTACAATATTTCTTTACAGTTGAATTAACTTGGTTCCCGACAACTGGATGGGGGCAATTTAAGCATACGGTATTACCATCAATAGCATTGAGCTTTGGATCTATAGCAACTTATGCTAGATATATGAGAGCTAACTGCTTGGATGTTATTGGACAAGACTATATTATAACAGCTAAGGCTAAAGGTGTTTCAAAAATAAGCTTAGTATTTAAGCATGTTATAAGAAATGCTATACTTCCAGCTATCACTTTACTTGGACCACAAATTGCAGGAATTTTCATAGGATCATTCGTTATAGAAAGTATATTTTCTATCCCAGGACTAGGACAATACTTCGTATCTTCAGTAAGTGATAGAGATTACCCAATGGTAATGGGACAAACTATATTCGTTGCGTCATTATACATTGTTGCGTTATTCGTTGTTGATATTGTATACGGATTAATTGACCCAAGAATTAGAGTAACTGGGAAGAAGAGATAGGAGGGGCAACCATGGCAGAACTATCAAGAGAAAAGTTTGAGATAATAGGTTGTGAAAATTTAGACTCAGAGGGTATACTTAGACCAAGTATGACTTATTGGCAAGATGCTTGGAGAAGATTAAAACAAAATAAAGTTGCTACATTTTCTCTAATACTATTAATAGTAATTTCATTAATGACAATCATAGGACCAATGATTGCAAAGTTTTCTTATGAAGTTGGTAATAATGATTTGATAAATGCTAAACCAGATGGAACTCATTGGTTTGGTACAGATAACTTAGGTAGAGATTTATTTGCTAGAGTTTGGAAGGGTGGAAGAGTTTCTATTCTTATAGGTTTAGTAGGAGCTGTTATAGACACTGTTGCAGGATCTATATATGGCGGTATTGCTGGTTTCTTTGGTGGAATTATTGATGATATTATGATGAGAATACTAGAGATACTTATGAGTATTCCTTACCTTGTAATAGTAATTCTTGTAAGATTAATTGTTGGACCAGGACTTGAATCTCTTATAATTGCTATGACTATCACTGGATGGTGCTACATGGCAAGACTAGTAAGAGGTCAGTTATTACAAATAAAAGAACAAGAGTATATTTTAGCAGCAAAAGCACTAGGTGCAAATCCATCAAGAATAATTGCAAGACACTTAATACCTAATACATTAGGAATTATGATTGTTGCGATAACTTTTGATATACCAGGATTCATATTTGGAGAGGCTTTCTTAAGTTTCTTAGGATTAGGAGTTCAATCACCTAACACAAGTTGGGGTGCATTAGCAGCTACAGCTCAACCTAACTTAATGTTCTATCCATATCAATTATTTTTCCCAGCATTGTTTATTTCATTAACAATGTTATCGTTCCAATTATTAGGTGATGGGTTGAGAGATGCCTTAGATCCAAAAATGCGTCAGTAAGGGAGGTTTAGACATGGAAAAGATTTTAGATGTACAAGACTTAAGAGTATCATTTCACACTTATGCAGGTGAAGTAAAATCTGTAAGAGGTGTAAGCTTCCATTTAAATAAAGGTGAAACTCTGGCAGTGGTAGGTGAGTCTGGTTGCGGAAAAACTGTTACATCAAAAGCAATCATGAGATTACTTCCTGAACCAATGCCAGCAGAAATAAAAAAAGGTTCAAAAATACTTTTTGAAGGTAAAGATATCCTAGGCATGAATGATAAAGAGTTAAGAGAACTTAGGGGTTCGGATATTTCTATGATATTCCAAGACCCAATGACATCTTTAAACCCAACAATGACTATAGGAAAGCAAATTTCAGAAAGTTTAATTATACACAGAGGGATGACTAAGGATGAAGCTATGAAGGAATCTATTAAAATGCTTCAACTTGTTAATATTCCAAATGCAGACAAGAGAGCTCATCAATATCCTCACGAATTTTCAGGTGGTATGAGACAAAGAGCTATGATAGCTATTGCTCTTGCTTGTAATCCAAAGATATTAATAGCTGACGAGCCAACTACAGCTCTTGACGTTACTATTCAAGCGCAAATCATGGATCTTATTGGAGATCTACAAGAAAAGCTTGGCACAGCTGTTGTATTAGTAACACACGATTTAGGAGTAGTAGCAGATGTTGCTGATAGAATTCAAGTAATGTATGCTGGACAGATTATTGAAAGAGGAACAGTAGATGAAATATTTGCAAATCCTCAACACCCATACACATGGGCATTGTTACAATCAGTTCCTAGATTAGATACAAAAAACAAGGATACACTGTACTCATTACAAGGAACACCACCAGACTTAATTAAACCACCGGTAGGATGTCCATTTGCAGCAAGATGCGAATATTGTATGCAGGTATGTTTAGAAGAGATGCCAGAAGGTACGGTAATCTCTGATACTCATGAAGTTCTTTGCTGGCTAAAACATCCTATGGCTCCAAAAGTAGAAGCTCCTGAAGCATTGAAAAGAGGTGTATAAGATGGCTAATGAAAATGTGAATGAGAAAAAAGATGTTCTGATTGAAGTTAGAAATCTTAAAAAATATTTCCAAGTTGGAAAGAATGCTACATTAAAAGCAGTAGATGATGTAAGTTTCGATATATTAAAAGGAGAAACTTTAGGACTAGTTGGAGAATCTGGTTGCGGAAAGACTACATGTGGTAGAACAGTTATGGGTCTTTATGAAGCTACAGATGGAAATATATTATTTGATGGTCATGATGTTAGCAAGTTAAATAAGAAAGAGAAGAAAGATTTCGCTAGAAGAGCACAAATTATATTCCAAGATCCATATGCATCACTTAACCCAAGAATGACCGTTGGTGATATCATTGGTGAAGGAATAGATATTCATAATATCTATAAAGGACAAGAAAGAACTAATAGAATTTATGAATTATTACAACTAGTAGGACTTAATAAGGAGCACGCTTCAAGATTCCCACATGAATTCTCAGGTGGACAAAGACAAAGAATAGGTATAGCAAGAGCTCTTGCTATAGAACCAGACTTTATAGTTTGTGATGAGCCAATATCAGCTCTAGATGTATCTATTCAAGCACAAGTTGTAAACTTACTTATAAAATTACAAAATGAATTAGGATTAACTTATCTGTTTATTGCTCATGACCTTTCAATGGTTAAGCATATATCAGATAGAGTTGGAGTTATGTATCTTGGAACTATGGTAGAATTAGCTTCTAGTCATGATTTATATGAAAAACCATTGCATCCATATACTCAAGCATTACTTTCAGCTATTCCAGTTCCAGATCCAGAGATTGAAAGAAACAAAAAGAGAATACCATTAGAGGGTGAAGTTCCAAGTCCGATAAACCCTAAACCAGGTTGTAGATTTGCTGCAAGATGTAGATATGCAAAACCAATTTGTAGTGAAAAGTCACCTGAATTTAAGGAAGTTGAACCAAAGCACTTCGTAGCATGTCATTTATTATAATAATTTAGAGATAGGTACTCATACCTATCTCTTTTATTTTTAATTTTAATAAAAATAAAAACTGTTAAATTATAAGGGATATAGTATAAATAATGATAAAATTACATCAATGTGAAATATTAATATATTCTAACATAGTGAATTTTATTCCGTGTTAAGTATGCAAAGAATGTACTGTAAACAAAGAAAAAAGTAAAAAAATGTAATATAAAATCGAGAAAATTGAAGGAATAACAATAGTATCATTCATTTCATTGAAAAATATTAAGAAATTTAATTAAAGTGTTAAAGTAAAATTAACTTTTGTTCACAAAAAAAGCGTTAAAATGTTAACGTTATATAATTAACTAATATTATATTAAAAAAGTATATAACCTTATATAAATAAGTAGTTTAGCCATAATAATAGCTTTGAAAGAAAAAGTTATGATTTTAGGATATGAAAATTATTGATAAATGTAAACATGATTTGAATAATAAATTAAATTTAATCTTATTAAAATTTTCAAATAATTATTTATGTCGAAAATTTTAATATTCATTTTTCAGAAAAATGTATTGATTTTGATAAAAAGTTAGTATATCATATAAATTAAGTTAACAAGGTGATGGACATGCATAATATAATCAACCATCAACTTCTTATTTTAACTTTGAATTTTCAAGTTAATAATTGGAAAACGACAAAATTGGGGCAATGGTGTAATCACCGAGCTGAATAAAAAGGGGGATTATCTGTGAAAAGTAAAAAATTATTAGCTGCATTGATGGCTTCATCAATGGTAGCATCAATTGCATTAGTTGGGTGTGGTGCAAAAACTGAAGATCCAAAACCGTCTGGTGGGGACAAGCCTGCAGAAACATCGAAAATGGATAAAGAGCAATATGCAAATGTTGTATTACTTCAAGAACCAAAAACATTAGACCCATCAAAAGCAACAGATTTATACTCTTCTCAAGTTTTAACAAACGTTATGGAAGCATTAACAAGACTTGAAGTTGGTCCAGATGGAAAAGATGTTATAAAACCAGGTGTAGCTAAAGAGTGGAAAAAATCTGAAGATGGATTAAAATGGACATTTACATTAAGAGATATGAAATGGAGTGATGGTAAGCCAGTAACAGCTGAGCAGTTCGTTTATGGTCTTACAAGAACTTTAAATCCAGATACAGGTTCTCAATATGCGTTCTTATTATATCCAATAAAGAATGCTGCAGAATTTAACTCAGGAAAAGCTAAGGCAGAAGATTTAGGAATTAAAGCTATAGATGATAAAACTTTAGAGTTTACATTAGCATCTCCAACAGCTTATTTCCTTGATTTAACATACTTTAAAGTAATGGAACCACAAAGACAAGATATAATTGAAAAAGCTGGTGATCTATATGGTACAGAGCCTAATACAATGGTTTTCTGTGGACCATACACAATTTCTGAGTGGGTACACAACAATAAAGTTGAATTAGTTAAAAATAAAGATTACTGGGATGCTGAAAATGTTAAACTTGAAAAAGCTACAATGAAGATTATCAAAGAAGAGACTTCAAGAATGAATGAGCTTTTCAATGGTTCATTAGACGTAGCAGCAGTATCTAAACAAGAATGGATTACAAAATTTGATGAGACAGGTAAGTTTGATGTTAAAAAAGGATATGATTCATCATCAACTTATACTTTCTTCAACTTTAACAATAAAATATTCCAAAACGATAAAGTTAGAAAAGCGTTTATCATAGCTGAAGATAGAGCTGGTAAAGTTTCAACTCTATACAAAGGATTAGCAGAACCTGCTTATGCATGGTGTCCTCCAGCTATCCAAATAAATGGTAAGGACTTTAGAGATCAAGTTAACTATAAACCGATTGAAGAATTAAAAGCACAATATAAAGATCCAAAAGCTCTTTTACAAGAAGGTTTAAAAGAACTTGGAATGGATACAGATACATCTAAAGTTACATTAAAATACCTACAATCAGGAACTGATGCAAAGTCAAAAGAGTTTGCTGAATTTGCTCAACAAAACTATAAAAACACTTTAGGAATAAATATTGAGTGTGAATATGTAGAGTGGGCAATATTCCAAAAGAGAACAGATGAGTTCGATTATGAAATAGCATCTATGGCTTGGGGAGCAGACTACAATGACCCAATGACATTCTTTGATATGTGGTTATCAAATGCTGGAATAGTTCCAACAGGCTGGAAGAGCGAAAAATATGATAGCTTAATTAAGCAAACTACAGAAACTACTGATCCTGCTAAGAGAACTGAGTTATTTAAAGCAGCAGAGAAACTTTTAGTTGCTGAAGATTCAGTAATCAGCCCAGGTGTATGGAGATTCAAAAACACTTATGTAAGAAAATATGTTAAGAACTACATGTCTCCAACATTCGGAAACTTAGACTTAAAATACACTTATACTGAAGGCAGAGAATAATCAAGTAGTATAAGTTATATCATAATTAAAAGAACCTCTTATGCATTAAATTGCATAGGAGGTTCTTTTGTGTAATAGCTAAAAGGCAAAAGTACTGAATTTAATTAGATAACTTTGTCATGACAAAGCATTAATAATAAATGGAGTGTAATTAAGTAAAATTATACTTAAGTAACTGAGGAAACTTTGTGTTTTATGAATAAAAAACCTCTCCTTGTAGAAAATATCAATATGAAGAGGAGGGGTAACATGGGAAAAACACCACTAAAAAAGGTGATTAAAGCAAAGTTAAAGTCTAATAGAGAACTAACTCCCCAAGAAAAGATGAGAGAATCAATAAAGTATGAAATTGCAGAAGAATTAGGATTAATAGATAAGGTCAATGAATTAGGGTGGAGCAGTTTGACTGCTGAAGAAACAGGAAGAATTGGTGGAATGATGACAAGGAAAAAAAAGCAACTTAATTTACCTAAAAACAAGGATATGATATAAATTAACTTAGACAAACATATTTTTTTAAAGTAAAATGGTTAAGTATGATATAAAAAATTTGATGTAATATAGTAAGATTACATTATATGCATAAAAAGCCTGAATGTTTTATTCAGTGTATTTACGCAATATATTCACTGAATAAGTAAAGGCTTAGTATTAATCAGATTAGTGTATTAAGGTAGGTAGAGTGATTGTATGGAATGTTATAATGAATTTGCAGATATTTATGATGAGTTAATAAATGGGGATGTAGATTATAAACTATGGTCAGAGAAAATCTTGGATTTGTGTGAGACGATGAATATTAATCGAAGAGATTACTTGGATTTAGCTTGTGGTACAGGAAATCTAACCATTCATGTTGGGAAAAAGTTTACTTCTACCACTGCTGTAGACTTATCGCAATATATGCTTACTAAAGCTGAAGAAAAGTTAAGAGCTGAGCGAATAAGAGCGAAATTAATGTGCCAGAATATGTGCAGTTTTAATCTCAGAAAAACTTTTGATTTAGTGACTTGCGCACTAGATTCAACAAATTATATTTTAAAGAAAGAAGAACTAATAAATTACTTTAAATGTGTTTTTAATCATTTAAAAGACGATGGTATCTTTATTTTTGATATAAATTCTGAATATAAACTTTTAAATATACTAGGAAACAATGTCTATAACTATGACAGTGAAGAAGTAGTATATATATGGGAAAATGAAGTAGAAGAGGAAGTATTAAATATGTACTTAACTTTCTTTGTGAAAGAAGGACAAGTTTATAAAAGATTTGATGAACATCATAAAGAGAGGATTTATGGGGAAAGATATTTAGACTCAATTTTACATGATATTGGGTTTGAGATAAAGAAAAAGTTTGATAACTATATAAGTGATGAAATAAAAGAAGAAACAGAAAGAATTGTCTATGTTCTAGGAAAGAGAAAGTAGGAGGATATTATGGATAAATTAATAAGAGCTACAGCTCAAAATGGAGATGTGAGAATTATAGGAGCTATAACCACAGATTTGGTACAGGAAGCTTCAAAAATTCACAACTGTACACCTACTGCAGCTGCAACGTTAGGAAGAATGTTAACTGCAGGTAGTTTAATGGGGGCTCTTTTAAAAAATACTTCTGACAGCTTAACAATACAAATTTCGGGAAAGGGAGAAGCAAATGGAGTTATAGTTACAGCACATTCTGATTCTTCTGTTAAAGGATACATAGGAAATCCAGAGGTAGACTTACCTTTGAATTCCATAGGGAAACTAGATGTTGGTGGTGCCATTGGAAAAGATGGGTTTTTAAAGGTTATAAGAGATATGGGGCTTAAAGAACCATATATAGGGCAAGTTCCTATTCAAACTGGAGAAATAGGTGATGACTTAGCGTTTTACTTTACTGTGTCAGAACAAACGCCATCTGCAGTAGCTCTTGGTGTATTAGTAGACACAGATCACTCTATAAAGGCAGCAGGAGGATTTATAATTCAGATGATGCCTGGAGTCAGTGAATTTATAACAGATATAGTTTCTTTTAGATTACAAGAAATTCCATCCGTAACTTCTATGATTTCAGAGGGGATGGATATAGAAAGTATATTAAAGTATATTTTTGAAGATATGGGACTTAAAATTCATGAGGAAATAAAGCCAGAATATAAATGTGATTGCTCTAGGGAAAGAGTTGAGAGAGCTTTAATAAGCATAGGAAGAAAAGACTTGCAGGAATTATATGAGGATGGAAAAAGTGAAGAAATACTATGTCATTTCTGTAATGAGGCCTATGTATTTACAAATGAGGATATTAAAGAGTTGTTACAGTCATTAAAATAATAAAACAGTTCTATAAAAATGCACCCTATAGAGTGGAGAAATAAAAATTCTTCACTATAGGGTTCGTCATTGTATAGAAAACTCAATTGTATAATAAAAAAAGTATTTGTATGGTGTAAAATAACAGAGGTTTAATTTGAAGTAGAATGTTATAAGTGATTAAAAGGTTATAAAGAGGTTTTCAATAAACATATTTAGTGGTGGCATTCTAAAATAAAATAGATTTTAAAATACTTTGAATTAATTAGGAAATAAAGGTATTCATTAGTATTTTATAGATATTGCAATATAAAGTAGAATAACTAGGATTTTAAGTATTGACTTTGGATAGTAGTTTTTGTATATTATATATGTGTCACGGAACAGTTGGAAAATCAAACTGTTGACAACAGTTAATAGTTCTGATATAATAGTAATTGTTCTGATGAAATTGGTCGCATAGCTCAGCTGGGAGAGCATCTGCCTTACAAGCAGAGGGTCACAGGTTCGATCCCTGTTGCGACCACCACATATGGCCCAGTGGCTCAGTTGGTTAGAGTGCCGGCCTGTCACGCCGGAGGTCGAGGGTTCGAGTCCCTTCTGGGTCGCCATTAAAACTTAATATTTGTAAATTGGCTCGATAGCTCAGTCGGTAGAGCAGAGGACTGAAAATCCTCGTGTCGCTGGTTCGATTCCTGCTCGAGCCACCAACATGCGCGGGAGTGGCTCAGTGGTAGAGCGTCACCTTGCCAAGGTGAACGTCGCGAGTTC
>NZ_JAVWDJ010000040.1:0-32462 GCF_036642255.1 Clostridium sp.
GACTTATATAGAAGAGAGGAACTAATATATGAAGGATTTTGAAATATTCACGGACTCTTGCTGTGATTTACCAATAGAATATATAAAAGAAAAAAATATTAAATTTGCTAGCCTAACTTGTAGTTATAGTGGAAAACAATATTTCGATGATTTTGGACAAAGCATAACACATAAACAATTTTTTCAAGACTTAAGAAATGGACAAACTCCACTTACTTCACAACCTAGTGTAGAAGAATTTTATCAAAAGTTTAAAGCTATTGGAGATGAAAATAAGGATATTTTATATATCTGTGTTTCAAGTGGATTAAGTGGAACAGAAAATAGTGCTACTATAGCTAAAAATATGTTATTAGAGCAATACCCAGAAATGAAAATAAGTATTATAAATATATTGACAGCATCTCTTGGACAAGGTCTTATGGTAATGAAGGCTTTTGAAATGAAGGAAATGGGAAAATCTCATGATGAAATAGTAAGTTATATGGAAGAAAATAAACAAAAGTTGAACACTTATATGACAGTAGATGATTTAAATCATTTAAAAAGAGGCGGAAGGTTATCATCAGCAGCAGCAATGATTGGAATAGTACTTCATATAAAACCAATACTTTCAATAAATAATGAAGGCAAAGTTATCACACTTCTTAAGATAAAAGGAAGAAAAAGCTCAATCAATAAATTAGCGGAAATTGTGGCTGAAAGAATTCAGAATCCAGAAGAGCAAACAATGGCTATATGCCACGGGGATTGCATCGAAGAAGCGCTGAAGCTTAAAGAGTGCATACTTAAGTTAGTAAAAGTGAAAAATGTGATTATTAACTATACAGGTCCTGCAGTAGGAACTCATGGAGGTCCTGGAAACTTAGCTGTATTTTTCATGGGAAAAGATAGACAGCATCATATTATTTAAGCAGAGGTAAAATTTAAATCAAAAGTCCGGAAACTAAAATTTATCAAAAATAAATTTAGTATAATATGGTTTCAGACTTATTTTAAAGTTTAAAATTATGTTTATATATTAAAGAAGTTAGGGAATATATTCTCTAGCTTCTTTAAATTTGCACATAAGTAGTTATATGGGATAGTATGCAAAATAACAAGCTCTTCGACACATTGATGCAAAGTTACATAATTTAATTTTTTTAATTTGCTTTATTTAAATCTGTGAAGGACTTCATTATAAATACAAATCCTTCATAAAATATTGCTTTATAGTTAGGGTAAAATCAAAAGGAAAAAAAGAGTTATAAGTTTCTATTTACCATGTATTAAATTTTTTATTATAATAAATTATAGTGGTGATAATGCATTTAGTATAATAATGAATTTGTGGTATAATATGGTAAAGAGGCTTAATTAATTATTATTTATGAACCTTTTGTCCATATAAATAGTTTAATTAGTATAAGAGCAAATGATTTAAATAAATAAAAAATATGCTCATTACTAATATTTAGATTAAATTGGGAGGATAGTATATGATTGAGATTTTAAACGTTACAAAAACTTATAATAATATCAATAATGCAGTAGACGGTGTAGATCTTACAATAAATAGTGGAGAAATATTTGGGTTTTTAGGTCCCAATGGGGCTGGCAAAACTACAACTCTTAAAATGATTACAGGAATAATAGAACCTAGCGAAGGTGACATAAAAGTTAATGGCATTAGTATAAAGGAAGAACCATTAAAAGCGAAAAAACTTTTTGCTTATGTACCTGATAATCCGGATATGTTTTTAAAATTTAAAGGCATTGAGTATCTTAACTTTATGGCAGATGTTTATAATGTGCCAAGGGAAAAAAGAAAAGAAAAAATAGAGAGCCTTTCCAAAAGATTTGATATGGAAAATGCCATAGGAGATAAAATTCAAACTTATTCTCACGGTATGAGACAAAAAATTGTGGTAATGGGTGCCTTAATTCATGACCCAGAGGTTTGGATACTAGATGAACCACTTACAGGTCTAGATCCTAAATCTGCATATATATTGAAAGAAATGATGAGAGAACATGCCAATAATGGTAAAACTGTTTTCTTTTCAACTCATGTATTAGATGTTGCGGAAAAAGTTTGTGATAGGGTGGCTATTATTAATAAGGGGAAAATATTATTTTGTGGCACTTTAAACCAAATGAAAGAACACTTTAAAACCAACGAGTCTCTTGAAAACATGTTCTTGGAGATGACTGAAAATGAGTAGAGTAATGTTATTAACTAAGGCCTTTTTAAAAAGTAATTTTACTAGTGAAAATTCAGTGAAAAAAAGAATGAAGAAGGGCTGGGAATATACAAACATAATTGCTATTTTATTCGCTTTTATTATATTCACTTTTAGTATTAGCACAATGTTATTTGGAATTTATGATTTTTTAGATCCAATAAAACAAACCGGAATGATGGTAGCCCTTGGATACAACATTTACTCTCTAGTAGTGTTTATATTTGGAATAATGTCTGTAATAACAGTATTTTATTTTGCAAAGGACGTGGAATATGTACTTCCGTTACCCTTTAAGTCTTGGGAAATATCCCTTGCAAAGTTTTTTTCAGTATTGGTCTACCAATATATATCAGGTTTATTTATTTTTGTGCCAGTTACTATATCTTATGGATACAAATCTGGAGCTGGAATTTTATTTTACTTGGTGTCTATACTGTGCTTTATAATGATACCAATTCTACCTCTAGTTTATAGTAGTTTAATTTCTATGGTGCTCATGAGATTTACTAGTATATCAAAGCATAAGGATGGATTTAGAATTGTTGCTGGAATTCTTGCTATGGTTTTTGCTTTGGGTATTAATCTTTTTACTAATAATATGACTAGGAGCGGCTTTGAAAATCCTGAAGCTGTGCAAAAGCTCTTAGCACAAGGGAATAATTCACTTATTAGTACTATTTCAAACCTATTTATTACTTCCAAGCTTGGAGCCTTAGCAGCTACAAATAGTGAATCATATAAAACATTAGCAAATATTGTATTACTTATTCTAATCTCTATCATTGCATTGGCAATATTTATTATTATATCTAACAGCTTCTATTTAAAGGGAGCCATAGGAGCTTCGGAAAGCTATGGCAAAAAAAGTAAGTTAAGTAATACTTCTATGGAAAGAAATATCGTTGAAAACTCACGGCTTAAAGCATGGATTAAAAAGGAGTTTATAATTCTTTTTAGAACTCCTGCTTATCTATTAAATTGTGTGGCTATAGTAATACTACTGCCATTTATATTGGGATTTTCTTTATTTGCAGAGGGGGATTTGAATACTACAATAGGTATGATAAAAAGCTTGTTGGAAAATAAGGAAATGTATTCTTTAGTTTTAATATCTATCTTTGGGGGAGTATTATTTACCTGTTGTGCTAATCCCACTGCAGCAACATCTATATCACGGGAAGGTGAAAAGATATTTCTTTCAAAATTTCTCCCTGTAAGTTATAAAACTCAAATTAATGCAAAAATTATTTCAAGTATTATCTTGAATGGTGCTACAATACTAGTATTGATAATTGGTTTATTAATTTTACAAGTAGATTTTTATTTAATAGGTATGATTATTGTACTTTCAATTTTAATATTATATTTTACAGCGGCCTCAGGAGTTTTAATTGATTTAGCATCACCTAAGCTTATATGGGATAATGAACAGAAGGCTGTAAAGCAGAATATGAATAGCTTGAAGTCAATAATAGTAGGAATCCTTTTAGGTGTTATTACTATTGGACCAGTGATTCTATTTAAAGCTAATATTAGTTGGGCATTTTCAATACTATTTGGTATAACCTTATTAGTGGATATAATATTATATACACTTATAAGTATTAAAGGAGTCCAATGGTTTAAGAATTTAGCTGATTAAATTGTAATATAATTATATTAATAAATAAGTAGGCAATAAAAAAAGAAAACTCACTCTCATGAGTTTTCTTTTTTTATTGCCTGATATACAGTAAGGATTTACTTATCATGGAAGAATTTTAAAATCTAAAAATGATAAAATCATAGTTAGTATGCTTTTATTAAATACTTTTTTATTTTTGTATTCTCAAATATAAAAGTAGGATTGAAACAAAATAAGTTATTGTCTCAAAACACCTTTTTCCTTTTTATTTTTATACATTAGTACATCAGCTTCTGAAATGAAATTTTCAACAATGGCAGCATTGGTAGAGTTGGTATCAACAATGCCATAACTAAAACTAATTTTATATGGTTTATTATATTCCTTTTCAATAAGCCTTAAGCTTTCTTGGATTCTATTCAACACAGTTGTTGCTTTTAATGAATCACAGCCACCAAAGATTACTATTATTTCATCGCCACCATATCTAAATACACAATCCTCAGATCGCATATTTGCAATGATAATTTTAGAGATAGTTTTAATATACCAATCTCCTTCTTCATGCCCATAAGTATCATTAACGGCTTTTAAACCATCAATATCAATAAAGCACAAAGAAATATTATAGGAATCAGTTTTACTTTTTTCGAATAGATTTTCAAGAATTAGCATTCCAGATCTTTTATTTAAAAGTCCTGTCATTTCATCCACCGTGGCATAACGTTTTAATATTTCCTCAGCTTTTTTTAATTTTGTAATGTCAGATAAGCCTAGTAGAATTGTAGCTTTGTCATAAAAATTCATTTTACTAGAGGATATTAAAGCTATTAAATCATCGCTAACTGAAGTATGTAAAATAGCTTCCTCGTTGAACAACTTTGGACTATTTTTGATTTTACCAATAATATTTCTATTTTCAGGACTATCTTTTAAAAAATTATCTAAGGTTAAGCTTTGTGGAATATGATTAGTGATTCCTACCATTTTTTCAGCTAACTCATTAAATTCCATCACATTTAAACTTTCCTCATCTATTAAGAACATAGGTGCTGGAGCGGTTTCAAATAGTTTTAAAAGATTTTCATGACTTTCATGAATCTTTTCAAAAGCAACGGTAATTTCTTTCTCAGCAGGTATGAAGATAAAAAGAGTTTCTAGTAAAAGTACAAACAAAGTAACAAAAAGTATAATAAATCCATAACTCTTAATAATGTGTATTTTATTCATTGACTCCAATTCATACCGATATACTATGGAATCCATCCCTCTAAGAAATATGTCTTCATTTTCATCTATTGTTTGTAAGCTAGAGTATAGGGTTTCCTTGGAAAATATATCTTCTTGTACTGAATCTATAATTCTATTAGAAGATATCAGAATTTTTTTGCGACTCACTTCTATTTCTTCAAATAAGTTAAGTACAATCTCACTATTTACACCAGATAAATTCATATTCTGATCTCTATGTAGAAGTTCAAAGTGAGATTTTTCCCAAAGGGTAGTAGCTTCAATTAACTCCTGCAGTGACTCAGCTATTAAGTTTTTGTCTTCTAAAGAATATAAACTTAAAGCTGACTTGGTTATGCGCTGGCTTAACATTCTTTGGCGACCCGCAATATTAATAACTGTGGAATAGTTTTTTTCTCTACTTATGCTAATTTGGAGTATAATTTGACTTAAAATCACCAAAGAAGCAATGATTAAAAGTGCAAGCTTGTACCGTTTTCTTAATAAGGTACCGAGGTTTTGTTTCTCCGTTTTGTTTTCCATTTATATAAATCCTCCATATTACAGTATTTTATAGAATGTTAAGCCAATTATTGTTTTAAAAGATTCATAGTCAAAATTAGTTATATTTATAACTATATTAGTTTAATTCTATAATAGAAATTTCTTATTAATATTTCTATTATAATATGGTTATGGTAAAAATGTTATATTTTATTAAAATTACCACTTCCAATGAACCAATCTTCTAAAAAAATCAAACATTTAAAGTAGAAAGGCATTGAAATGTTTAACTAGGGTTACTAATCCAGAGGAAGATATTGTTAACTTTACTAACAATTTATTAATATTTTTATGCTATTAAAGTATTCTACGGTGAAGGTTTTTATGGAATTTATTCGAAATGTTATTCGATATAGTTTCAGATCCATCTAAAATAACAAATGCACTTCTGATAGGAATGATATTAACTTTTGCACCTACAGGCTCAGAAATGAATGCGGGGGATATGGTAAAGAGTCCAGACAGGTGTTCACCCAATGGAACATTAAATAAGTGCATATTTTGATATTACACATGGAGTTGGTGTTGGAATTTTGGCACCTTATTGGATGGAGTTTTTAATTATAGTAAGTTTGATAAAAAATTTAATTTGTTTCTTCAGGAAAATGAGATAAAACATCCATTTTTGTAAATAGAATTAGAATAAAAACCATAGGAAAATATATTTCTGATAAAGTATTGATATTGGAGAAGAAAGAAAAAGCGTTTAAATGATTAAATTTAGGACAAATTGTAGCAAAGAATCAACCCAATAGGTCGCTAAAAATCTAAAAATAAAGTCTAAGAAGAATAAAAAATCACTGCATTTCAAATAATGTTAAAGAATGAATTTCAAGTCATAATGTAACAATTAAAATGTATACTCTACATTATTTATAGAAAATATTGGAGAAATTTCATTTAGTAGAATTTTATAAATAGGAGTGATAAAAGTTGGTAGTAGTATATCATGATGTAGGAGGAGCACATTCCTCTTGTTTAGCGGCAAACATTCACATAAATAAGTTACCTATGAATAAAATTCCAAACAGAGAAGATGTTATAAATCTTCCCACCTTCGATAAAATCACCAAGGATGATCAAGGACATTTAATATATATAGGTGATGATGAATTCGGCGCAAAAGTATATACTTTAAGTAGGCAGTATAAACCTCAACTTGTAATCCCTGCAATTATAGATACTTATAGAATTGTAAATGGGGATATAGAGGGACTTTTTATGGGAGATACGTCTCCAACTGTTAATAATCTTATGAGAATCGGTGGATTTTCATCAAGGAGATTACATTGGGTATCCTTTGGAAGACCTATTGTTACTACAGGCTCTTTGAATGCATATATGGATATAGTTAATGTGGTGAAAAACGTAAAGGAAGAAATGAAAGAGGATATAAGAAATAGAAAAGATTAGTGAACTGATTGTAAAATCAAGGTTCCTTAAAAGGCTAGGGAAAAACTAGAAACTACTTTAAGGAACTTTGTTTTTATATATATGTAATTTTTATACAAAGTTAGGAATATGAAGGGATTTTGAATTTTCTGTCGAATAAATATGAACAAGTAAACATGATCTTCAATAACTTAAGGTAATTTAAAAAAATTATTTATTGTTGAAAGTATAGTTAATTAGAAGAAAAATTAATTTTCTTATATATTAATTAAATATAAATATGGGGGCTACGTATATGGGGAGAGCGGTGCAAAGCATAGATATTTATAAGTTAGAACCAGGAATGGTATTAGCAAGAGAAATTTTGCATAAAGGAATTGTTTTAGTGAATAAGGACGTAGTAATTACTTCAACAATAATAAGTAGTTTAGAAAATTACCTTATTTTTGAACCAGTACTTGTCTATATTGAAAATAAACCTGAAGATATAGTGGATAAGAAGACTGAAAAAGCCATTGATAACAGTGTTGCTGAAATAGAAGAAAGTTTTAATGGTTTTGCAAATGTTGTAGAGTATATGTTTAACAATTTATTTTGTGAGGACATGACTTATATAGAAGAAATAGAAAAATTTTCTAAGAAAATTCAAAGTGAGTTAAATGCAACAGGAGCAATTGTTAAAAATATTGTTTTGTATGGCAGTGGAGAAGATTGCATTTATAGGCATTCAGTAAATGTAGCAGCATTAAGCTCAATTTTGGGGAAATGGGTTGGGTTAGACTCTAATGAGATTGAGTTATTAACATATTCAGCAATGCTTCATGATATTGGTAAAGCTAAAATTGATGAGAAAATTTTAAATAAAGTTGAGCCTTTAAGCCAAAATGAATTTAGCACCATAAAAAACCATTCAGTAATTGGATACAATTTGATTAAACAAATACCCAATTTGCATGATTCAGTGCTTTATGGTGTTTTAATGCATCATGAAAGATTGGATAGATCAGGTTATCCATTAGGGGTTGAGGAGAACAAAATACATAAATTTGCAAAGATAATTGCTATAGCAGATACTTTTGATGCAGTAAATTCTAACAGAGTATATAAAAAGAAGAGGGGTCCGTTTCAAGCTTTAGAAATAATACAAAAGGAAAGCTTAGGAAAATTGGATTATGAATATTGTAAAATATTTCTTGAGCATATTATTAATTATTATATCGGTGAAGAGGTAATCTTAAATACAAATAAAGTGTGTAAAATATTGCAAATTAATTTAAATGATTTATCTCGTCCATTGTTGCTTGATGATTCGGAATTTTTAGATTTAGCAAAACACAAGGAATTAATTGTTGAAAACCTAGTGGTATAAAATATTATTAAATTTTTATATTGTTTGGAAAAAATCAATGAAGCTGTGATTTTAAATTTGAACTTATGTACACATGAAAAAATAAGGGAATCTTTTTAATAAGATTCCCTTACTTATACTGAAAAATTAGTTATATATCTAGGTTATATTAATTATTTAACTACCACAATCCATCCTTTTGGAGCTTGTACCTCACCAATTTGAATACCACATAAGGTATCATAAAGTTTTCTAGTAATAGGACCTACTTCAGTTTCACTATGGAAAACATGCAGTTTATCCTTGTATTCAATGCCACCAATTGGAGTGATTACTGCAGCAGTTCCACAAGCGCCTGCTTCTTTGAATTCATCTATATTATCTATAAGAACGTCTCTTTCTTCTACTTCAAGTCCTAAGTATTCTTTTGCTACATGCATTAGTGAGTATTTTGTTATACTTGGAAGTATTGAATCTGATTTTGGAGTGATAAACTTATTATCCTTAGTTATCCCAAAGAAATTAGCAGCTCCAACTTCTTCGATTTTTGAATGAGTTAGTGGGTCAAGATAAATACAATCCGCAAATCCTTTCTTTAAAGCTATTTCATGAGCTAAAAGACTCGCAGCATAATTTCCGCCTACCTTTGCAGCACCAGTTCCACATGGCGCAGCTCTATCATAATCAGAAATCATAAAGTTTACAGGAGCAAGTCCACCTTTAAAATATGGACCAACAGGAGAACAAAATACGCTAAACATGAATTCTGGAGCTGTTTTAACCCCTAAATTATCGCCAATTCCTATAAGGTAGGGTCTAAGATAAAGACTTGCACCTGTTCCATAAGGAGGAACATAAGCTTCATTAGCCTTAACCACTTGTACACATGCATCAACAAATTTTTCTATTGGAAGTTCTGGCATTATAAGACGTTTGCAACTGTTATTCATACGTTTAGCATTTTCATCAGGTCTGAAAAGTTGAATTTTCCCATCAGCAGTTCTGTATGCTTTTAAACCTTCGAAACATTGTTGGCCATAATGAAGAGCTGTTGAACCTTCACTTAAACTTACATTATTATCTTCAACTAGTTTTCCATCATCCCAAGACCCATTTCTCCATACAGAAACATACCTAAGATCTGTTTTAATGTAATTAAAACCTAATTTACTCCATTCAATATTTACAGTTTTATTCATATCAACACCTCTTTATTTAAATATAACATTTTATTCATCAATACTATTATACCGCACATTTAAACGATTACAATGGTTAAAAAGTTAAATTTTGATGAAAATATACAAAAAGTAATGAAAATTCAGAATTAACCCTTATATAATAAGCTTAAAGGGTGTGCACATCACAAAACATATAAAATATGATATAATTTTAGAATAGATTTAATATATTATAAGTTCATGAATGAAGTAAGTTAGGGGATGAATTTAGTGAAGTTTAAAACTTTGGGAAAAACAAACTTAAAAGTATCAGTAATTGGATTTGGTGGAATTCCAGTACAGAGAATTAATATGGAAGAAAGTAAGAAAGTAGTTTTAAAAGCAGAAGAATTAGGGGTAAATTTTATTGACACTGCCAGAGGTTACACTGTGTCTGAAGAGTATATTGGTTATGCATTAGAAGGTAGAAGAGAAAAATGGATAATAGCCACAAAGAGTATGTCAAGAGATAAGGTCTCAATGGCAAGAGATATAGAAATTAGTTTAAAAAATCTTAGAACAAACTATATTGATTTATATCAACTTCATAACGTTAAAACGCCTTCAGAATTAGATAAAGTACTTAGTGATGAAGGCGCATACCAAGCGCTTCTTGAAGCTAAAGCTGAAGGAAAGATAGGACATATAGGAATTACTTCTCATAGCTTAGATTTGCTTAAAACCGCAATAGAGATGGATAAATTTGAATCAATAATGTATCCCTATAATATTGTAGAAAATCAAGGAGAAGAGTTGTTTAATAGAGCAAGTGAACTAAATATAGGAGTTATTGCTATGAAGCCTATGGCAGGAGGGGCTCTTGATGATGGTGACATAGCGTTAAGATACATCCTAAAAAATACAAATGTAACTACAGCAATACCTGGAATGGCAACTATTGAAGAGGTATTAGAAAACAGCAATGCATCAACTGATGAAAGGGATTTTACTAAAGAAGAAAATGTAAAAATTCTTCAAATTTCAGAAGAATTAGGGGAGACATTTTGTAGAAGATGTGGTTATTGTGCACCATGTCCACAGAAGATAGATATTCCAACTATGTTTGTTTTCAGTGCTTATAAAGAAAGATATAATCTAAAAGAGTGGGCAGAAGAGAGATATGGAACACTGACAGCTACAGCAAAAGATTGTACAGCATGTGGTGCCTGTGAAAAGAAATGTCCATACGATTTGCCAATAAGAAATATGCTTAAAAAGGTTAGAAAAACCTTTAATGAATAAGCTCAAAACCTTTTCAATTATGATAGATATGAACAATAATTATAAATATTTAATATTTAATAATACATTTGGATATCTGATGTGATTTCAATGCTATAATCTTAGAAAGTGTAGTAAAATATACTATAATAAATTTTTGTATTTGAATGAAAAATAAGACATAAAAGGTTAAAAAATAAAGTGAGTAGGTAAAAATATGGTTAAACACCACAGATTTACCTACTCTTTGCTTTATAATAAATTATTTCACAAGGATGTTTATAATTTATTTGTATAATTTAATTTTATCGCAAAGATTTTTGACTCTTTGTTTTATAGGTTCTAAATCACCATCTTTATTTTCAATTGCATGATTAATTATATCTGCAATTTCCACCATCTCATCTTTACCAAAACCTCTTGTAGTTACAGCTGGAGTACCTATTCTTATTCCACTAGTAACAAAAGGACTTTGAGTTTCAAAAGGAACTGTATTTTTATTTACTGTAATACCTATTTCATCAAGTAGGTGTTCAGCGGCCTTACCAGTGATATCTTTATTTCTAAGGTCTACTAACATTAAATGATTATCAGTACCTTCGGAAACTAAGTTAAAACCTCTTTCGATGAGAGAAGATGCTAAAGTTTGAGCATTTTCAAGAACTTTTCTTTGATATGCTTTAAACTCATCACTCATAGCTTCCTTAAAACATACTGCTTTTGCAGCAATTGTATGCATAAGTGGTCCACCCTGAATGCCAGGGAAGATTGCTTTATCAATGCTCTTAGCATATTGTTCTTTGCAAAGTATAGCACCACCCCTAGGGCCTCTTAAGGTTTTATGAGTTGTTGTAGTAACGAAATCTGCATAAGGAACTGGGGTTGGATGAAGACCTGCTGCAACTAAACCTGCAATATGAGCCATGTCTACCATCATGTAAGCTCCAATTTCATCACAAATTTCTCTTATTTTTTCAAACTCAATAGTTCTAGAGTAAGCACTAGCTCCAGCAACTATCATTTTAGGTTTTTCCTCAACAGCTATTCTTCTTAATTCTGTATAATCTATGTAACCATCTTCGTTTACACCGTAGGACATAAAGTTGTATAGTTTTCCAGAAAAGTTTACAGGGCTTCCGTGAGTTAAGTGGCCTCCATGAGATAAATTCATACCAAGAATTTTATCTCCAGGCTCTAAAACAGCCATATAAACTCCCATATTAGCTTGAGACCCAGAGTGAGGTTGAACATTTGCATGATCAGCACCAAATAGCGTACACATTCTATCTCTTGCGATATTTTCTGTAATATCTACATATTCACAGCCACCATAGTATCTTTTTCCTGGGTATCCCTCTGCATATTTATTAGTAAGGGGAGAACCCATTGCCTCCATAACTGCATAACTTGTGAAGTTTTCAGATGCGATAAGTTCTATTTTAGTTTCTTGTCTACCCATTTCTAATTGTATAGTTTCATAAATCTCAGGATCATACTTTTTAATGTTTTCAAAATTCATTTGACACACTCCTTTTAGTATAAGATGCGAAAGATAATTTGGAAGGAGATATAACCAATGGTTACAAGTAAAGCATTAAATAAAGCTAAACAAAATCTTAGGGAATCGCCTTCCAAAATTATTGTGAATACTTTCTAATTTTAAAACATTTATTTTTTTATTGGGGCAAGATGAATAGCTTCACCAGCTAAGCCAATGACTGCTTCAGAGAAACCTTCGGCCAAGGTAGGATGTGCATGCATAGTATTTTTAATATCAGCAACTGTCAGTGTTTTTGAAATAGCTAATGCACCCTCATGAATTAAATCAGAGGCATGAGGTCCCATAATGTGAACTCCAAGGATTGTGTTATCAGTAACATTATCTGCATTCTTAGTTGATAAAACTTTAATAAAACCTTCGCCTTCACCTAGGGCTAGGGCCTTACCATTGGCTCCGAACATAAACTTAGCCACATTATATTCCATCCCTTTAGCCTTTGCTTGGTCTTCAGTAATTCCTACACTTGCAATTTCAGGGAATATAAAAATGCAACTTGGAACCTCTGAATGTACTGAGTCTTGGGAATAGTTCATAATAGTTTCAGCAACGTTAATTCCTTGGTGAGATGCAACATGGGCAAGCATTATGCCGCCATTAACATCACCTATAGCATAAACACCCTTAATATTTGTCTCGTGGTTAGCATTAGTTTTAATTCCTTTTCTATCATAAATAATGCCTGTACCATCTAAATTAAGCCCCTCAGTATCTGGTAATCTTCCAGCAGATACAAGTACTTTTTCGACATCAATGCTAAATTCTCCTTTTTTATTTTCACCTAAAATTGTAAAAATTTCATCATTTTTAAGAATCTTATTAACCTTTGTAGAGGTATTAATTTCTAATCCTCTTTTTTTCAGTGAAACAGTTACACGCTTTGTTATATCACTGTCAACTCCGTTTAAAATTGAAGGTAAATATTCCATTACAGTTACCTTTGTACCTAGAGCATTGAAGATGCATGCTAATTCCATTCCAACTACACCACCACCAATCACAGCAAGGCTATTTGGAATGGAGTCAAAATTTAATATTTCTTCACTAGTATAAATCCCTTTAGTATTTATTCCTTCGATTGGAGGAAGAGCAGGTTTAGAGCCAGTTGCTATTATAATATTTTCACCTGTTAACTCCCTTAGCACTCCATTCTCTATAACAATAACAGTGTTTTTATCCTTAAAGGAAGCTGTTCCTTTAATTACTTCTACTTTATTTGCTTTTAATAATTGATCGATGCCGTTAACTAAACTGTCAATTACCTGCTGTTTTCTTTGTTGAATTTTTTCAACATTAATGGAGTAGCCATCGATATTGATTCCAAATTCATCTATATTTTTTAATGTGTTTAATATTTCAGCATTTCTATTTAAGGCTTTTGTAGGTATACAGCCTCTGTTTAGGCAAGTACCACCTAGTTTATCTCTTTCTATAAGTGCTACTTTTGCACCTAATTGAGCTGCCCTTATGGCTGAAACATATCCACCAGGACCTCCACCTATAACAATAATATCCTTATCCATAGTTCTCACCCTATCCATTCTATATTATTTATAATATTCTCTAAGAATAACTATTTTCTTATCTTTTATAGAAACTAAATATACCCCCTAAAGGAAGTTTTGGTGGAGGTATAAAGCCCCCACCAAAGTTATTGAAAAAAATATCAACTTTTTTTATTATTTATGCCATGTTAATACTGGAGTTCTAGCTGCTCTTACCTCATCCAGTCTTCTAATGTTAGTATTGTAAGGAGCACCTTTAACTAATTCAGGATTTTCTTTAGCTTCTTCAGAAATTCTAATCATTACATCAATAAAGCTATCTAATGTTTCTTTGCTTTCAGTTTCTGTTGGTTCAATCATGATAGCATTATCGATAATTAATGGGAAATATATAGTTGGAGGATGATATCCATAATCTAATAATCTTTTTGCTACATCTAAAGTAGACACAGTACCTATTCCTTTAGTAAGGCCGCCTAAAACGAATTCATGCTTACAAACTTTATCAATAGGAAGATAGTAATGTTTTTTTAGTTTTTCCTTTATATAGTTTGCGTTTAATACAGCTATTTGGCTGGCTTTTTTTAATCCTTCAGCCCCCATAGTTAATACATAAGTATATGCCCTAACCATTACACCAAAATTTCCATAAAAACTTTTTACTTTTCCTATTGATAGAGGTTTGTCATAATTAAGTTTATATTCATTTTCATTTTTTTCAATTACTGGTACTGGCAAATAGGGAACAAGGTCTTTCTTTACTCCAACAGGACCACTTCCAGGGCCGCCTCCGCCATGTGGGGTAGAGAAGGTTTTGTGTAGATTAAGGTGTACTACATCAAAGCCCATGTCGCCAGGTCTTGTTACCCCCATTATGGCATTCATATTTGCGCCGTCATAATATAAAAGACCACCAGCCTCATGAACTAAATCTGCAATTTCTTTTATTTTTTTTTCGAAAATACCTAAAGTACTAGGGTTTGTTAGCATTAATCCTGCCACTTCATCATTTAAAGCAGCTTTTAAGTTTTCTATATCAACATCACCATTAGCATTTGACTTTATTTCCACAACCTCAAGGTCAATAACTGCAGCACTTGCAGGATTTGTACCATGAGCAGAATCTGGGACAATAATTTTCTTTCTTTTTAAATCACCTCTTTGCTCATGATAGGCTTTAATTATCATAAGACCAGTGAGTTCACCATGAGCACCAGCAGCAGGTTGAAGTGTAACTGCATCCATACCGGTGACTTCTGAGAGTGTTTCACTGAGGTGGTGCATCATTTGTAGTGATCCTTGTACTGATGACTCAGGTTGGTAAGGATGCACTTGAGTAAATTTCGGAAGTGATGCCATGTCCTCATTAATTTTAGGGTTATACTTCATAGTACAAGAGCCAAGAGGGTAGAATCCTGTGTCAACACCAAAGTTCTTATTTGATAGTGCTGTATAGTGCCTTATAACATCTACCTCGCTTACCTCTGGTAAATTTAATGGAGTTTTTCTTAAGAATGACTCAGAGATTATGCTATCTACTGATACATCAGGAATGTCTAGTTCTGGGAGTGAATAAGCTTTTCTACCTTCTTTTGAAATTTCAATAATTAATTTATTATAATCTTTCATTTTATTCTACACCTCCCATAATATTAGCTAACCTTTCAATATCATCTTTTGTTCTCTTTTCAGTTACACAAATCAAAAGTGAATTTTTTATAGTAGGATATTGAGTTTCAAGAGAATATCCACCTAAAATACCATTGTTATATAATTCATCGTTTAGTTTTTGCGTGCTAGTTTCACTTGAAATCGCAAATTCCTTAAAGAAAGGTTTGTCAAATAGAGGTTTGAATTTACCAGTTTTAATTAACTCATTAAAAGTATAGTGTGCTTTTTTCATAGATTGCTGCGCAACTTCTTTAATGCCTTCTTTACCTAACGTTGTTAAATAAACGGCTGCAACCAAAGCATTAAGTGCTTGGTTTGAACAAATATTTGAAGAAGCCTTATGTCTTTTAATATGTTGTTCTCTAGCTTGAAGAGTTAAGACAAAAGCTCTTTTACCATCTAAGTCAACAGTTTCTCCCACAATTCTTCCCGGAAGTTTTCTCATGAGTTTTGATGTTGTAGCCATGAATCCAATGTAAGGACCTCCAAAGTTTAATGCGTTTCCTAAACTTTGACCTTCACCAACAACTATATCAGCACCAAGCTCCCCTGGAGTTTTTAGTATTCCAAGAGAAATTGGATCAACACTCATTACAAGAAGGCTTTTATTCTCATGAGTAATTTTTTCGATTTCTGAAACGTCTTCTATAACGCCAAAGAAATTTGGGTTCTGAAGTATAACTCCAGCAGTATCTTTAGAAATAACCTCTTTTAGTTTGTCAACATCAGTTTCTCCATCCTTGAAATCTACTTCAATTAGTTCTAAATTACGAAATTTCATATAGGTTTTTAGTACAGCTCTTGTTTCTGGATGAACAGTTTTGGAAACTACAATAGATTTTCTTCTTGTAGAATCAGTAGCTAGTATAGCAGCTTCAGCGCAAGCTGTTGCGCCATCATACATAGATGCATTAGCTACAGCCATTCCTGTGAGTTCTGCAATCATTGATTGATATTCAAAAATTACTTGAAGAGTACCTTGACTTATTTCAGGTTGATATGGAGTATATGCAGTGTAAAACTCAGATCTAGAAGTTATATGCTTAATTATTGAAGGAATATAATGATCATAAGCACCAGCTCCTAGAAAACATGTTAAATCTTCAATATTTCTATTTTTAGCCGAAACATTGCTTATATGAGAGGCTACTTCTAACTCACTCATAGGATTGCCAAGATTAAGTGGTTTTGAAAGCCTTAAATCTTCAGGAATATCTGAAAATAAATCTTCCATTGTATTTAGGTTGATAGAAGTTAGCATATCTTTTTCGTCTTCGCCTGTAAGAGAAAAATATGGAAACATATTATACCTCCTTAGAACAATGAATTTCGTAGTTTTCAGCATTTAAGAGATCATTTATTTGAGATTTATCCAATAATTCAATACAAATCATCCAATTTTCGTATGGATCTTCGTTAACAAGTTCAGGATTATCAACAAGATTCTCATTTATTTCAAGAACCTTACCATCAACAGGAATCAATAAATCTGAGGCAGCTTTAACGGACTCTACAGAACCAAAGCTATCACCTGCAGTAAAATCTGAATCAACTTCTGGAAGTTCTACAAAAACAATACTACCTAGAGCATGTTGAGCATAATCCGTAATTCCAATATAAGCTTTGTCACCCTTTACGCTTAACCATTCATGATCCTTTGAATAAAATAAATCGTTTACAACTTTCATTATTAATACCCCCATAATTTATTTTTTAATAGTATATTTTAATATTTATTATTAGCAATATATCTTTAGTATTTATTTTTGATAATTTTTTGTATAGAATTTTTTGCTTATTACCTCAGCCTTTACAGACTTGTTACGAATTATAATTTCGATTTCAGTACCTAGTTCAGAATATTTAGCATCGATAAGAGCAAGTCCTATATTTTTTTTAAGAGTAGGAGACATGTAACCAGTTGTTACAAAACCGATTTTTTCACCACTAGCGAAAACCTCGTATCCTTGTCTCGGTATTCCTCTTTCTTTCATTTGAAAGCCTACAAGTTTTCTCGATAAACCTTCTTCCTTTTGTTTAACTAAGGCATCTTTACCAATAAAGTGTTCCTTTTTTAATTTCACAAAGTAACCGAAACCAGCTTCTAATGGAGTTATTTCTTCGTTTATTTCATGTCCATATAGAGGTAATGTAGCTTCAAATCTTAAGGTATCTCTGCATCCAAGACCAGTAGGTTTTAGCCCTAAGTCTTTGCCTATATTTAACAGACTGTTCCAAAGATTCTCAATATTTTCGTTGCTAGTATATATTTCAAAGCCGTCTTCTCCAGTGTAGCCTGTTCTTGAAACTAAGCAAGACATACCTGCTATATTAACGTCTCTCTTACAGTAGAAAAATTTAATTTCATTAAGATCAACATCAGTTAGTAATTGAAGTATTTCTTGTGCTTTAGGACCTTGCAAGGCAACTTGTGATACATCATCGGATATGTTTTTTAAGTCCACTTTAAAAGGCTCTTTGTTATCTTGCATCCATTTGAAATCTTTATCAATATTACCTGCGTTTATTACCAAATAGTAATGATTTTCGTTGAATCTATATACTAATAGGTCATCAACAACACCACCACTTGGATAACACATGAAAGTATAAAGTATCTGGTTATCTTCTAGAACACTAATATCATTTGTAACAAGGTTTTGAACAAATTCAAAAGCTTCCTCACCAGTTGCGTCAACTTCACCCATATGGGATACATCAAATAAACCAGCATGATTTCTTACAGCCTCATGTTCCTCGAGAATTCCTTTGTATTGAACAGGAAGCACCCAACCAGCGAAGTCTATGAGTTTTCCACCATATTTTTCGTGAGCATTGTAAAGATGTGTTCGTTTTCCTGTAAGCATATCCTTATCCCCCTTTATAAAAAAATATATAAAAAAAAGTGAAAGCAAAAGATGCCTCCACATTCTCTGTCGACTTTACTAGAAGAATTAAATGATTCAACAGTGAAACACTATCTTCTTAGTACAAATTTACATTTCCAGAGTTCCATCAATTAATGATACTTTTGCCTGAAAGTTTCTATATAAATAGGAGATTTATATATTGCTCCTTCGGCTATCTGCAAGAGATATCTCTCATTAACATCATATGGGTTATATAACTTATATTGGAATTGTTTATATTTTAATTTTATAACAATCAAATAATATAGTCAATATGTTTATTAAATTTAGTATAATGAAATATTTTAAAAGTAAAGTTGCATATTGATTCTATGCAGGATTATTAGATTTTGTTGAAAAAGATTTTTTAATTTGCTATTATTAATCTTAGTAATTAAAAAACTACTGTAAAGGGGATAGGGGAAATGCTTTTTATAGACAACAATAATACTAATCCTTACTTCAATCTTGCTATGGAAGAATATTTGCTCAAAGAATTTAATGAGGACATTTTTATCTTATGGAGAAACGAACCTGCCATAATTGTTGGGAAAAATCAAAATACCATTTCTGAGATAAACATTGACTATGTTAAGGAAAACTCAATACCAGTAGTAAGAAGATTAACTGGGGGAGGAGCGGTGTTTCACGATTTGGGAAACATAAACTTTACGTTTATTTCTAAAGATCATGAGGGAGATTTAAATGATTTTCGTAAATTCACAACACCTATACTAGAAGTACTACAAGAACTTTCAGTTGAAGCTGAATTTTCAGGAAGAAATGATTTAACCATTAAAGGTAAGAAATTCTCAGGTAATGCTCAATGCAATTATAAAAATAAAGTTATGCATCATGGCACATTGCTATTTTCTTCTAAGATTACGGATTTGTCTTCAGCACTGAAAGTGAAAAATATAAAATTTGAAGGAAAGAGTGTTAAATCTGTCACAAGTAGAGTGACAAATATTAGCGAACATCTACCCATTTCTATAACAATTTCTGAATTTAAAGATAAGATTATGAACCATGTATCATCAAAAAATGGAGAAAGTAATATATACAAATTTACAGAGGATGATATAAGTGCAATAAATAAATTAGTGAGAGACAAGTACAACACATGGGATTGGAACTTTGGAAGCTCTCCAAAGTACTCTTTTGAAAATATTATAAGATTTTTAGGAGGAACAGCGGAATTCCACGTGGATGTAAAAAAAGGTATCATTGAAAACATTAAAATTTATGGAGATTTTTTTGGTAAAGAAAATATATCTCAATTAGAAGAAACTTTGTTAGGAATTAAACATAATGCAGATGATATTAGACAAGGTTTATCAAAATTCGATATAAGTAAATGTATTCATAACATTACTATAGATGAGCTAATTAATGGACTTTTAGGTACAGAAAAATAAAATAAAATTTTTAGAGCTTTGTAGAAATCTACAAAGCTCTTTTTATATTTTATTCTAAACTAGATTTTTGTGATTAGTAAACTTTTAAATAAATTAGTTTTAGTTTTAGTGCAAGGGTTATAAGGATTTAAAAAGTAAAGAATGGTGTGTGAATCTGAACTTTTCTACTTTTAGTTATAGACTTGTAAATTAGTACTGAAAAATTCGGGAGAGGCTTTTGAAACAAATAATATGTAATTTAAGAAAAAATACTATACACTCCTGGAATCTTTATCTTTAATTATGTAGGTTAATGGTTTAATTCAGAAGTAGTAACATAGGATTTCTATATTTTTATATTTTTTTTCAATCTGTAACATAGGTTACCGATTAATTATGTAATAGCTTGTATAATTTGACTTGTGGTTAGGAAATAAACGAACAGCAAACTACACATGAAAACAGTAAACAAAATAATTAATTTATAAAAAATACATTTAAAATAATGATTTATGGAGGAATAAATAATGAGTATGTTTTGTTATCAATGTCAAGAAGCGGCAGGCTGCAAAGGATGTACAGTGAAAGGTGTTTGCGGTAAAACAGAAGATTTAGCAAAAGCACAAGATTTATTAATATATATTTTAAAGGGTATATCAGTATACAGCGTTAAAGGTAGAGAAGTTGGAGTAATAAACAAAGAAGTAGATAAATTTATCACTGAAGGTTTATTTGCTACAATTACAAATGCAAACTTTGACAGAAATGTATTTATCGCAAGAATTAGAAGAGGCTTACAGTTAAGAGAAGAGTTAAAACAACAAGTTATCAAAGCAGGTGCAAACTTAGGTCAATCAAATGCTAATGAAAACTGGTTAAATAAAATGCTTTCTTTCGTAGGCTTTAAAAGAGAAGAAGAAGTTAATCTACCAGATGCAGCTATTTGGTTTGCAAATAATGTAGAGGACTTCAATGCAAAAGCAGAAACAGTGGGAGTATTATCAACTAAAGATGAAGATATCAGATCTTTAAGAGAACTTATAATATATGGACTAAAAGGAGTATCAGCATACTTAAAACAAGCTATGCATTTAGGCTATAACAATGAAGAAGTACATGGCTTTATGCATAAAGCATTAGCAGCTACATTAGATGATACCTTAACAGTAAATGATTATATAGCATTAACTTTAGAAGCAGGAAAATTCGGGGTAGACGGTATGGCTTTACTAGATAAAGCAAATACAGAAATGTATGGTCACCCAGAAATTACAAAAGTTAATATTGGAGTTAGAAAAAACCCAGGTATATTAATTAGTGGACACGATTTAAGAGACCTAGAGCAATTGCTTGAGCAAACAGAAGGAACTGGAATTGATGTTTACACCCACAGTGAAATGCTTCCAGCTCACTACTACCCAGCATTCAAGAAATACTCTCACTTTGCAGGAAACTATGGAAATGCTTGGTGGAAACAAACTGAAGAGTTTGAAAAATTCAATGGACCAATACTAATGACAACAAATTGTTTAGTACCACCTAAAGATTCTTATAAAGAAAGAGTATACACAACAAGTGTAACAGGATTTGAAGGATTAACTCACATTGATGCAAATGCTAAAGGAGAAAAAGATTTCTCAGTTATCATTGAACATGCTAAAAAATGTGCAGCTCCAACAGAAATAGAAACTGGAGAAATCATTGGAGGATTCGCTCATAACCAAGTATTTGCACTTGCAGATAAAGTTGTTGATGCAGTTAAGAGCGGAGCAATAAGAAAATTCTTCGTAATGGCTGGTTGTGATGGAAGAGCGAAGAGCAGAAACTACTACACTGAGTTTGCAGAGGCGCTACCAAAAGATACAGTAATTTTAACAGCGGGATGTGCTAAATACAAATATAACAAATTAAACTTAGGTGATATTGGTGGAATTCCAAGAGTTCTAGATGCAGGACAATGTAATGACTCTTATTCACTAGTATTAATCGCATTAAAACTTAAAGAAGTATTTGGGTTAAATGATGTAAATGAATTACCAATAGCATACAACATTGCATGGTATGAGCAAAAGGCTGTAATAGTATTACTTTCACTATTATACTTAGGAGTGAAGAATATTCACTTAGGACCAACTCTACCAGCATTCTTATCACCAAATGTAGCTAAGGTTTTAGTAGAAAACTTTGGAATTGGTGGAATAACAAATGTAGAAGACGACATGAAAATGTTCTTAAGCTAATAATAAAGAAAGAGGCAGATGCAAAGCATCTGTCTCTTGTTATTATGATAGAGATTGTATATATTCCCAAAAGTCTTGTTCTTTACTAGTCAAACGAAATTTATAAACCCAATATTAGGAAAAGGTGTAATAAGCTGTGACTTCAAGGTATAGATTTTCTTGTAATGGTGTGATTTTTTATAAGTCTAATTCAATACATAAGTATCTTGTAGTTTTGAAATTAAATATAATCATTGATTAAATTTATTATAAAATGTAGTGTATTATAGGAAAACATTGTGTATAATTTGAATTATAGAATTGCAAAAATTAATATTATAATTGCTGTAGTTTAGAGAACTGAAAAAACAAAATAATATTATTATAAAGAAAGTTTCAAAAACTTTCCTATAAATAGATGAATTATTGGAGGATAACACACATTGGAAAAAGCATACAATATTGATAGAAAAAAATTGCTAAAACTATCTTTAATAGTAATAGGTACTGTTCTAGCGTTTATATTAATCTATAAGTCTATAACTTATTTACTTCCATTTATAATAGCCTTTGTAATAGCACAATTAATGGAGCCGATTATTAATTTTCTTGGAGACAAAGTAAAGATACCAAGAAAAGTTGGTGCTCTTATAAGCTTAATTTTTATGATTAGCATTTTAGGTGTTATTATACTTTTTATCATTGCAAGTTTAATTGATCAATTAAAAGGTATGATAAATATAATGCCACAGGTTATAGGGGACTTATACCACAATATACAAAAGCTCTCTAATGGAGAATTGAAAATAATTAATATAGAAATTCCAACTGAATTTACTAGTCATATTGAAAGCATGGCTATGAGTTTAGTAAGCTATCTTATGGATATTGTAAATAAGGTTGTTAAAGGTGCTTTCTACACTGCATTTTCTTTTCCTGAGATTTTATTGTTTACTCTTACTACTATAATCTCAACATATTTTATTGCTAGTGGTAGATACATAATCATAAATTATTTTAAATCACAAGTTCCAAAATCATGGCATGGTAAGATAGGAATTATAAAAAATGACTCTATAACATCAATAGTTAAGCTTATAAAGGCATATCTGATAATATTAACAATTACCTTTAGTGAGGTATTTCTGGGATTATCCATACTAAGGATAAAGTATGCATTAATAATAGCTATAATAATTAGCATAGTAGATTTGTTACCAGTACTTGGAACAGGAATAGTTATTATTCCTTGGTCCATATATTATTTAATAAATGGCAATATATTTTTAGCAATGGGATTGTTTTTGATGTGGTTAGTGATTTTAATTGTAAGACAAATCGTAGAGCCGAGAATTATAAGCAGCCAAATTGGAGTTCATCCATTAGTTACTCTCATGGGAATCTATATAGGGTTTAAACTTATCGGAGCCGGGGGTCTTATTTTAGGTCCATTAACTGTTCTAGCTGTAAAGAGTATTTTTGCAATGCTACTTAAGGGAAAAACCTTAGGTGAATTCTTAAAGTTATCTTCAGAAAAATTAATAGTAAAGTAAATATAGTAAACAAAACAAGTGCTTTTTCATACTATATAATAAATACAGTATTTCACTATACTTAAGTAGGCGATCAATTATGTAACATATGGCACATATTGATACTTACTTATAATATATAGTAGGGGAGTTTATATTATATGGAAAATGTTGAATTGTTAAATGCTCTTATGAGTGACCCTGAAGTAAGAAAGTTACTTGTTAAACTAAGCAAAAATGATACTGTAAATACTGTATTAAATAGTGGAAATGCACAATCAAATTATTATCCAAATAACTATAATAACTGTTATCCAAGCCAAGGTGGCAATCAAAACTTTGGGTTAGGAGGTCTAGGACTATTATTCCTACTACCTCTTTTGTTTTGCGGTTGTGGTGGTGGCTTTGGCTGTGGCGGCGGTTGTGGACACGGTGGTCTTGGTTTCGGTAGAGGCTTTGGTTTTAACAACAGATGTTGTAATCCTTGTGATTGTTGTGATTGCTGCGAATTTTGGTGCTAAGATAACTTAAGAGTATTTAAACTTAATTTAACCTCCTATATTTTATATAGGAGGTTATTGTTATTTGTTTTCTTTTTAAAACATCAGTAATTTTATAGTACTAATTTATAGGTTTGGGGTTTACTGCATATTTTGGCTCTAGTTTTATAGGTTGATAAGTAAGTTTGGCCTTTCTCAATCCCTCAATCCCTAAGTCCTGTTCTCTATTAATATAAGGTACATCTTTAAAATATTCCTCAACAAAGGTTTTATTAATGAATGCATAAAGTCCATTTATATTTGCATCAGCTTTTTCTATATGAATAATTGCCATTTCATCAGTGACCTTTTCACCAATGGTAAAAGCCGATAATTTATCATTTACATAGACAACCATTCCTTTAAATTCTAGGAATTGACTATTTTTTAGAAGCTCTTCAATAGCCTTTAACTCATATAGAAGGTACCCCTTACAATCATTCTTTCGGCACCATTCTCTAGCAGCCTTAATACAATCACAAACTATTGAATCTGTAATAGGTTCTATTCTAAATTCATTGTTTTTAATGAAGTTGTTATAGTGATTTTTCTTACTGTGTAACTTTTTTCCTGATAATGAAATAAGTTTTTCACTACTATATATATAATCAAAATTAGATCTGTCTTCTTCTATAATTAAATTATCTCCAAATATCTCCTTAAGATCATTTGTAAAGGGTTCTTCTGCATCCTTAAACAAGTAACCAACATCTTCAGCACTTTGATATTCAATAAGTGCATCCACAATATCCTTCAGATTATCTTTTGTATAACCTAAAGGTTCCATAAAGTGGTAACTTCCATCAAAATCAAGTTTTTTTAGTATTAAAGTATCCTTATAGATAGCATATTCAATATCTAAAGCTTTCCTCCAAATAAAGAGGTTAGTAAAGGAATATTCACAAGTTAAAAATTTATAGGGTTTTAAAAATTTATCAAATAGAGATTTATCTTCTAATTTTAATGGTTTAAAATCAAGCATTATGTATTTCCTCCTAGTAAAATTACTACAATTGTTAATTATGTTAGTTTTAACAATACTAAATATATTTATTATAGCACAACAATTTAAATATATTTAATCAAATTCATACATTTAACAAATTTATCATATGTGGGTTTATTTTATGAATATTTATCTATAAAACTGTGAAAATTAATCTAAGATAGTTTTAATACATGAATATAATAAAACTTAATTTTAACTATATTTTAGGAGGAGATATCTACCTTTATATTCATACTAAAGCACAATGTAGTAAGGTAAACTATGGTATACACTGTATTTTCCTTGAAAATAACTCAATAAATTGAACTTTTTCACCAATTAGGATTGAATTTATTAATTTTATTAAGTTAATTCAAAAATAAATAATGTATAATACCTTGCTTACTGGAAAAAATATAGAATGCGTAAAAAAGATGAGGTGATATTTATTGGAACCAAAGCTAGAAGGTAATTTAATTATTATTGGAGGAGCTGAAGATAAAAAAGGAGAAAAACAAATATTAAAGGAGGTATGTAGCAAGATAGACAGAGATAACGAAGAACTAGTAATTGCTACAGTAGCTACAGAGCTTCCAGAAGAAGTTGGAAAAGAATATACAAAGATTTTTAGAAATCTTGGTGTGAAAAAAATAAGTATTTTAGATATACAAAACAGAGAGCATGGCTTTGAAGAGAAAAACATAAATATGTTAAAAGCTGCATCAATAGTATTTTTTACTGGTGGAGATCAACTTAAAATTACAAGCCTTTTAGGGGGTACGCCACTGTATAAAGTAATAAAGGATATATATAAAGAAGGTTGTGTGTTCGTAGGTACATCAGCAGGTGCATCTGTTATGAGTGACACAATGATTGTAGGTGGATCCAATGATGAATCGCCAAAAAAATCAACAATTACAATGGCTCCTGGGTTAGGCTTAATTAAAGATGTAATTATTGATCAACACTTTGCTCAAAGAGGTAGGGTTGGTAGACTTTTAGGCGCTATTGCAGAAAATCCTGAATGCTTAGGCATCGGAATAGATGAGGATACAGCAATTGAAGTGTCAGATAAGGGATACTTTAGAGCTCTAGGATCCGGAGCAGTATATGTAATTGATGCAAGTAATATAACGTATACTAACGTTTCTGAACAACATGCTGAGGAATTACTATCTATGTTTAATGTAAAGATGCATGTATTAAAAAATAATGACCGTTTTGACCTAACCACAAGGCAGCCATTCAAAAACAAGGAGGAAAAAGATGAAAATAAGTAGTTTCACCACTTTTGAAGGGAGGAATATATACTGCCATAAAAAGTGTATTCGAATGGATTTAGACTTACAGGGATATTGTGAAACGCCTAGTAAGAATATACCAGGTTTTAACGAAAAACTTGTTAAGGCTATTCCTGAATTGAAAACTCATCGTTGTGGTATTGATGAAGAAGGTGGATTTGTTAAACGACTAAAAGAGGGAACTTATTTAGCTCATATTTCAGAACATAGCATAATAGCTCTTCAAAATCGATTGGGCTTAGAAGCTAAGTATGGAAAAGCAAGAGAAATAAAGGATGATAATTATTATATAATTTTTGAATATATATACCCCAATACTGCAATTCATATCGGGAAAGTAGTCATTGAGTTTATTAACTCTCTTATTGATAATTTACCTTATGATTTGGAAGACAAAATAGAAGAGATTAAGAAAACTTTATCAAAAGAGCAGTTAGGACCAAGTACACTTACTATATGTGAAGAAGCTAAAAAAAGAGGAATTCCTCTAATGAGAATAGGGGAGGGTAGCATATTTCAATTAGGTTATGGGAAGCACGGAAAAAGAATTGAAGCAACAATTGGAGAAAACACTGGAACAATAGCAGTTGATATAGCCTGTGATAAACTTCTTACGAAACAAATATTAGAATATCAATGTTTACCTGTAGCACTAGGATCAAAAGTAAGCAATTTGAAGCAATTACTTTCAGAGGCAGAATTTTTAAAGTATCCCTTAGTGCTTAAACCTAGATATGGAAATCAAGGTAAGGGCGTTTATGCCAACATAAAGGATGATGTGGAACTGCTTGAATCCTACAATGAACTACGAAAAAACTATGATGATATTATAGTTGAAGAACATGTATCTGGAGATGATTACAGAGCTTGTGTTGTAGATGGCGAAGTAGTAGCTGTATCAAAAAGAATTCCACCTTTTGTTATAGGCGATGGAGTAAAAACTGTAGAACAGTTAATTCATGACTTAAATAATGATGTCCTACGTGGAGAAGGCCATGAAAAACCTCTTACAAAAATAAAAATAGATGATAAACTTATTAATCACCTAAAGAAAAAAATGCTTAATTTAAATGAAGTTATTCCCAATGGGAAACAGATTATCTTAAGAGAAAATGCTAATCTATCTACTGGGGGATTGGCCATAGATTGTACAGATGAAATTTGCAGAGAAAATGTAGAAATTTGCAAAAGAGTTGCAGCCGCTGTAGGATTAGATATTTGTGGAATAGATATAGTATGTAAAGATATATCCAAATCTTTATATACTGAAGGTATAATAGTGGAAGTTAATGCTGCTCCAGGAATAAGAATGCATCATTATCCTTGTAAAGGAAATAGTAGAAATGTTGCTGAAAAGATAGTAGAAATGTTATTTAAGGAACCAATAGAGAAATTTCCATTGGTTGCAGTAACAGGTACTAACGGAAAAACAACTACTACAAGGCTCATTAGTCATGCTCTTCAATTATGGGGCCGTAAGGTTGGAATGACAACTACTGGTGGAATTTATATAAATGACAAATGCATAAGAAAAGGTGACACCACTGGACCAGAGAGTGCAAAAACAATACTTTTAAATAGAGAAGTAGATGCAGCAGTTCTTGAAACTGCTAGAGGTGGAATTGTTCGTTCAGGATTAGCATATGACCTTGCAGATGTGGCGGTTATAACTAATATAACAGATGATCACTTGGGTATAGATAACATAAACACCTTAGAAGAATTAGCTCATGTTAAGTCATTAGTAGGTGAAGCGGTAAAAAGTGATGGATATGTAGTTCTTAACGCCGATGACAAAATGATTCCAACAATTTTAGAAAGAATGAAAAGTGATATAATTTTCTTTTCTAAGGATAAAAACAACGAGTATCTGCTTAAAAACATGAATCAAGGCGGATATGGAATATATGTAGATCAAGGAGAATTATATATAGAAAAAGCTGGAGAAAAAATATCTTTAATAAACATAAAAGATATTGGAATAACTGTTGATGGAAATCTTCAGTATAATATCGAAAACGCAATGGCAGCTTGTGGAGCTTTAATTGGAATAGGGGTAGATTACGAAACAATTAAAAATGGATTAGCTACATTTTATTGCAATGAAGAGCTAAATCCAGGAAGATTTAATGTTTATGATATAGGAGAAATTAAAGTAATACTGGATTATGGACATAATATTGATGGATATAGAGCTGTATTAGAGGGTTTAAAAAATATGAAAACCAATAAGTTAATTGGGATAATCGGAGTTCCAGGAGACAGATTAGAAAGAAATATTGAAGAAATAGGAAAAATTAGCGCTCAATATTTTGATGAAATTTATATAAAAGAAGATAGAGACAAAAGAGGAAGAGAAGTAGGTGAAGTAGCAAGAATTTTAAGAAATGGAGTTACATCAGAGAACTTTAATGAAAAGGCTTTAAAAATAATATTAGATGAAAAAGAATCATTAAATTGTGCAATAGAAAATGCAGAGCCAGGTGATGTAATAATTATATTCTTTGAGGAGTATTTACCACTGGTAGATTTAGTGAAGGAGAAGATAAGTGAGGGAAATAGTATAAAAGAAAACGCAATAGAACATAGGGAAATAAAGGTTTTAGCATAGTTTGTTTCTTGAAATCTTTACAATAGAGGAATGAAAAGTCATAACCAGGAAAATATTTAGTAATCTTAAATATAAAAAAAGTTATGTTTATTTATTCTAAAAGGTAGCGAGCTAAATCTGTAGCTCGCTATCTTTTGGTATATACTCTTATTGCCACTGTATACTTTGAGCTTATTACAAATTAAATTGTTTTAATAGTGAAAAAACTATAGTAAATATTTAGAATAAAAAACTAAAAAGCTCACAAATAAAAATAAGTGAAAATTAAGGACATAAAATTAATATATATCACAACCATAATATTTCTTCTTTAATTTTATCTAAATTAACATTATAATAAGATTACAAAGTAAAAATTGTTCAAAGTTTTTTAGATAATTATTATCTAAATGTATTTAAAGATTTAACTTTTCTAAGGTTAATTTGTAAGATAAATATGGTTTTCCATTATTGAAGGAAATCACCTTAAGAGATTTAATTTCTAAACTAAATCTGCATCTATATGTTAAATTTATAACAAAAACTAAATTTAAAGGAGTAAATATGAATAAAAAAGTATTGGTTGTTGATGATGAGAAATATATAGTAGAATTATTGCAAGTAAATTTAGAAAGCAATGGATTTGAAGTTATAACCTGCGATAGAGGAGATATG
This sequence comes from Clostridium sp., assembly GCF_036642255.1. Lineage (GTDB taxonomy): Bacteria > Bacillota > Clostridia > Clostridiales > Clostridiaceae > Clostridium_J. Next base: position 29,712 of record NZ_JAVWDJ010000040.1, read on the forward strand.
GTAGTAAGTGTATGTGAAAGTACCATGCCGGATATTGTGCTACTAGATTTAATGCTTCCTGGGCTTGACGGGATTGAGGTATGCAAAAGAATAAGAAATCATCCTAAACTTGAAAAAATTATAATTATAATGATTACAGCTAGAGATGATGAAATTGATAAAGTCATTGGGTTAGAATTGGGAGCAGATGATTACATTGCTAAGCCTTTTAGTGTTCGAGAAGTACTTGCTCGTATTAAAGTAATATTTAGACGAATTAACCTTACTGTTCACAGTGAGAATGAAAATTTTATTGAAAATCATAGTTGCTTAAAAATCAACCATGAAACACAGGAAGTTTTTGTTGGTGATGAGAAAATTAATTTATCTTATATGGAATTTAAACTTCTAGAGGTTTTAGCAAACAATAAAGGAACAATAGTACAAAGACAAGATCTGTTTAAACAGGTTTGGGGCTATGATTTAGTAGAGGAGACTCGTACCTTGGATGTTCACATAAGAAAATTACGAAAAAAACTAGGTGACGATGAGAAGTATCCGAATTTAATAGAAACTGTAAGGGGTCTAGGATACAAACTTAAATAAAGCTATATAATAATTTATTTTAAGTTGTTATCTGGATAAGACTTAGGGAGTTATATGCATGAAAAGAAAGCTGATTGCTGGATGTTTAATAATAATATTATTTAGTTCTTTAATTACAGGGTTTTTGTCAATGGGACTCATAAGACAATCTCTTATTAATAGTAATGCTGAGAGATTGACTAGTAGTGGATATTTAGTGCAAAAGATCCTTGGGGATAAAAATATTAAGGATATTAATTATGAAGAGCTTGTTAAAGGATTGCACAATGATACAAATCAAAGAATCACATTTATAGATGAAAAAGGTAATATAATAGCAGATTCTATGGATAATAGTTTACATCCTAATAATATTCTTATTAATGATATCGAAAGTTCTACAAGAGGAAATAAAGTTGTAAGAATAACTAATGACTTAAAAAGTAATATGACATATGTTTCCGTAATAATGCCTGCTATTAAAGTTGAAGGTGAATTAATTATTTTAAGACTTCAAAGCCCAATTGATTATCTTCAAAAACTTACTCAGGTATTAATTAGAAGCATTGGTATTGCTATTATTATTGGGATTTTCACATCACTTGCCATTGCCTATTTATATAGTAGAAAAATCCTGAAGCCAATAGGTGAAATTACTGCAGTGTCAAAGCTGATTGCAAAGGGGAAGTTTCATAAGCGAGTTGTAGTTAATTCTGGTGATGAGATTGAAGATATGGCACAAACCTTTAACTACATGACTGAGACTATTGAAAACAATATAAATGTATTAAATGATAAAAACTTAAAGTTAAATGCGATAATGATTGGAATGGTTGATGGAATTATAGCTTTTGATTCTAATGGAACTATAATATTAGTAAATCACTTTGCAAGGGAAATACTTAGCCTGAATTGTGATAACTTAGAAGGCAAAAATATATACGATTTAGTTTATAACCCAATTATATTGAATCTTATTGATATGGCATTACAAGGCGAAGTGAACCAAACTAAGGAAATGGGATTTAGTTGTAAACAAGGATTTATATATAAGGTTAAAGCTAGTATATTTCATTATGAAGGTACACCAGAGAACAAAGGAATTGTTTTAGTCTTTGAAGATATTACAGAAATAAAAAAATCTGAGGATTTGAAAAGAGATTTTATAGTTAATGCTTCCCATGAATTAAAAACACCATTAACTACTATAAGTGGATTTATAGAAACTTTAAAGCTAGGAAATTATAAAGATGAAAAGCAAAGGAAAAGATTTATTAGTATTATTGAATCAGAAACTAATAGGTTAAAAAGACTTACTCAAAATATGCTTACTCTTGCCGTAGCAGAAAGTATGCATGAAAACGAAGAAGGTTACGTGAATGTAGATGTTTGCCATGTAATGGAAGAATTAAAAGATTTATTAGAATACTTAGCAGAAAATAAAAATATAACACTTCTTTTCAAAGCTACTGAAAATATGACAATAAAAGTATGTAATAGAGATTGGTTTAAGCAATTATTACTAAATCTTATTGATAATGCAATAAAATATACCCCACAAGATGGTAATGTACAGTTGAGCTGTTTTTTAAAAGAAACAGAAGCTGTTTTTATTGTAGAAGATGATGGCATCGGAATTAGTACTGATGAATTACCTAGAATATTTGACAAGTTTTATAGAGTAGATAAATCAAGAACTAGTGAAATTGAAGGAACAGGATTAGGACTTGCTATTGTAAAACATATTGTTAAAGCTCTAAAAGGTAAAATTGAAGTTGAAAGTCAAGTTGGAAAGGGAAGCAAGTTTACTGTTTACCTTCCGAAATAGATGAAAAATGGCTGTATATAAAATACAGCCATTTTTTATGATTTGATATTGCTAATTAAGTGATATTTTTAGTATTTTGAAAAACTAAATTGTTATGAAGGTTTAAAAAATATTTGTCAATAAAATCATAATTGATATGTTTTATGTTATTTTTTATTACAACTATTATAAAGTAAATCATAGTAGTGTTTTTATAAGTTTTGGGCAAAATATACTTGTAACTTTATATATACTAAATTTTGGTTTTAGTATATAATAATTTTTGCACATAATAATACAATATTTATTAATGTTTTATTACATAAGGAGGCATATTTTATGGATTTTTTACTAAGAGGAGTAACCTCTATAACAATTCA
>NZ_JAVWDJ010000041.1:0-32438 GCF_036642255.1 Clostridium sp.
TCCTTATGGGATGAATTAAAAAGATTTGAAAATCCACATAAATATTATGTGGATTTATCAGAAAAACTTTGGCAGGTAAAAAATAATTTGATTGAACAGTATAGAGAGAAAATTTAAAAGGGAATTCGTATTATTCATTATGACGTTGTTACTAATTAAATAAAAAAAGTATATAATTGAAGATTAGCACATCCAAAACACAATAAAAGACAAAATAATAAAATAAGATAAAGTACTTAAGATTAGAAAAAGTATATAGGTCAAAAGACTTATATACTTTTTTTTCCATAATAATGGTGGTATAATTTAATTTCGAGGAAAATTTCCGAGAAAAGGAATATTTGTTTTTACTTAGAATTTATATTTGGTTTTATCCATTTTAAATAGGATTGGGGGGAGAAAAATGATTGAAATGAAGGGAATATCCAAGTCTTTTAAGGTTTCAAAAAGAAATGCTGGGATTGGAAAAGCAGTTAAGGCACTTTTTAGCCGTGAATACGAAGAAGTTAAGGCATTGGACAATGTTTCTTTTAAAATTGATGAAGGGGAAATGGTAGGTTACATAGGACCAAATGGAGCAGGGAAAAGTACTACCATCAAAATAATGAGTGGTATTTTACACCCAGATAAAGGAGAATGCATAATAAATGGAAAAACTCCTTGGAAAGATAGAATTAGCCATGTAAGGGACATTGGGGTAGTTTTTGGACAACGTTCTCAGCTTTGGTGGGACGTGCCTGTAGTAGATTCCTTTGAGCTGTTAAAGGATATTTACAAAATACCAGAAAATAAATTCAAAAAGAATGTCACCATGCTTAGCGAAATGCTAAATATAAAAGATATTATTAAAGTTCCTACAAGACAATTAAGTCTTGGCCAAAGAATGAGATGTGAAATTGCTGCCTCACTTTTACATAGTCCCAAGATTTTATTTTTAGATGAACCTACTATAGGCCTTGATGCAGTTTCAAAAATTGCAGTGAGAGATTTCATAAAAAATATCAATAAAGAAAATAAAACCACAGTAATATTAACTACCCATGACACTCAGGATATTGAGGCTCTTACTAAAAGAATTATTCTCATCGGCAAGGGGAGAGTTTTATTAGATGGAAACATAGATAATTTAAAGCAAAAGTTTAATAAGGGTAGAACTATAACCGTTGATTACCTAGGAAATATTAACGGATTACCACAGGGGCTAGGCTTTGTGGAAAAATACTCTTCTCGAGCAGTAATTTCCATAGATACGGATATAATATCAGTTTCAACTGCAATTGGATGTCTCACACAGCAGGTAGAAATTATTGATTTCAGTATTAACTCTGTCACTGTTGATGATGTAGTAGTAGGCCTGTACAAGGAGTATAAAATATGAAATCTTATATTTCTTATTTCAAAATTAGATTTATACAAGGGCTACAATACAGGACAGCAGCTTATGCAGGAATTGCAACTCAGTTTGCTTGGGGGTTTATGTTTATTATGCTTTATGAAGCCTTTTATAGTAGTAACCCTGCAATGGCACCCATGGAGTTTTCACAATTATCAAGCTACCTATGGTTGAATCAGGCTTTCTTGGCACTTTTTATGACTTGGTTTCTAGATAATGAAATATTTGAACTTATTAGAAGCGGAAATGTTTCTTATGAGTTATGTAGACCACTTGATATTTATAATTTATGGTTTGCAAAGAGCTGTGCTACAAGACTTTCAAAAACGCTATTAAGATGTTTTCCTATATTAATAATTGCTTTCTTTTTGCCAGAACCCTATAAATTTTACCTGCCAAATTCATGGATGTCTGCTTTGTTATTTCTTTTGGCAATGCTTTTTGCGTTCATAGTAGTTGTAGCATATTGCATGTTAGTATATATACTTACTTTTTATACTATATCGCCTATGGGGGTAAGACTTGCCCTAGTAATGACAGCTGACTTCTTATCAGGAGGTCTTGTTCCATTACCTTTATTACCAACTTGGCTCACTAAATATATTTATCTATCACCCTTTGCTGCAATGCAAAATGTGCCTTTTAGAATTTATAGTGGAAATTTAAGTTCTTATGAAGGACTTTGGGCTATAACTTTGCAGGGTATTTGGTCAATAGTTTTAATCTTATTTGGCAAGTTTTTACTAGGGAAAACCATAAAAAATGTAGTAGTGCAGGGAGGTTAGGCAAATGAGACTTTATTTAAAATACTTTTCTATTCATTTAAGGTCTGCTATGGAGTACAAAACCTCCTTTATTCTTACAGCAATTGGACAGGGGTTAACAACCTTTTTTTCATTCCTAACAATGTACTTTTTATTCCAAAGGTTTGGAAGCATTAAGGGGTATACTTTTAATGAGGTTCTTTTATGTTTTAGTACAATATTTATGTCCTTTGCCTTAGCTGAATGCTTTGGAAGAGGTTTTGATGCTTTTTCAGGAATAATATCAAATGGAGAATTTGATAGAATCATGGTAAGACCTCAAAATGAGATGCTTCAAGTGTTGGGATCTAGAATTGAACTTTCTAGAATAGGAAGACTTATACAAGCACTAATAGTGTTTGTTTATGGAATAGTGACCTGTGGAGTGTTTTGGAATGCTGAAAAGATATTAACACTTATACTAATGATATTGGGTGGGATTATTTTGTTTTTCTCCTTTTTCATGATATATGCATCCATTTGTTTCTTTACCATAGAAGGACTAGAATTTATGAATATCTTCACTGATGGGGGCAGGGAATTAGCTCAATATCCTTTAGATATATATAAGGAATGGGTGTTGAAATTCTTCACTTTTGTGGTACCACTGGCTTTTATAAATTATTATCCATTTCTATTTCTTATAGATAAATATGATGGTAGTAAGTTTTTTTATATGTTATCACCCCTGATAGCTTTTTTATTTACAATCCCTAGTTATATATTTTGGAGGATTGGTGTTAGACATTATACTTCTACAGGTTCATAGAAAGGTAGATAATAATATTTTGTTTGTATTCTTGTTTAACGTCATTGTTATTTTACTTTCAGCTTGGAATTTAAACTAAAAGAAGAAGTTATAAAGGCTAAGAAAATTTCCGATAAATAGAAAAGGACGGGTTACTCACACGTCCTTTTTACATGGCAAAAATATTACTTAATAGGGATATATATATCGAATTCACCATTTTTCATAAATCTCTCATCATATAATTCTAGTTGAGGTCTAGAATCTAGTTCACATTTTGAGGTTGGAATCCAGTTACTAAATATTTCATTGTAAAATCCACCTAAGTCTTTTATATCCCCTTTATAAGTATAAACCATATACTTGCCACCAGGGACAACTTTCGTTTCCATGCTAGAGGGCACATCTTCAAAACTATCTACTTCTGCACAGGCAGTATAGTGGAACCTACAATCTGAATCCATTTCATCGCATATACCGTAACAAAACATAGATTTACTTTTTTGTTTTATATCAATGTAACCTCTGTTAAAAGCCTCCCAAAGTTTAGGAATCTCTCCATTTTCATTGTTGCCAAAATAGGTAATACCTACAGCCTTAAATCCTTGAATATTTACTATTTTTTCTTCCATACTTATTATCTCCCTTCATTTATTTTATATGTTAATTATATCAAGGAATCCTTGACAATAGTGTGTCAGGAATTTATCTAACTTTATATAAATCTAGAATTTTATTAGTTTTTTTTATGATATAATTTCGAAGTTCTGCAGGTTCTATAACTTCCACTCTGTCGCTGAAAGAAAAAATTACATTGCAGGCAGTTTTAAAACTTAACATATCTATTTCATAAATCCAATTATTTTCAGTCTTTGTGGAAGAATGCACAGTAAAGCCTTCAAGAATTTCTTTCTTCTCTTCATAAAATTTAATTTTTACCAGATATGCAATAGGATCTTTCTTTAGTGATGTTTGCTTAACGAAGTTCTGCTTACTATTCTCCCAAAACTCCTCCAAATTGAAGTTCTCAGCCATAGAGAAACTTTCGTCTATTACTTCAATATTATCAATCCTACTGCATTTAAAAACTCTTACTTCATTTTTCACTTCACAAAAGGCTACCACATACCACTCGGAATTTTTTACTACAGCACCATAAGGCCGTATAATTCTTTCTGAAACTTCTTCATTAAATTTTTTATAATCTATTTTTAATTTTTTCAGATTCAGTACTGATTTTTTAATTATATCAACATTTTGATTTTGGATTTTTTTTCCCCACCAAGGTTCAGAATCCATAAAAAACCTTTCTTTAGCCTTAATAATTTCTTCTCTGTGTTCTTCTGATACACTATTTTCAAGTTTAATTACTGCATTTTTTAATTGTTGTGACATTTCGGTGTTCTTTTCAGATTTGATACCCATACTAGAAAGTAATAGATTTACAACATCTCCACTACCCAACACATTTGAATTAATTTTATAGCTATCCATAAAAGAATAACCGCCATTAGGACCAGGAATCGACATAATAGGAATACCAGATTCACATAATATATCGATATCTCTGTATATAGTTCTTTCTGATGTCTCAAGTATTTTAGCTAAATTTACGGCTTTCATTATTCCTCGTGAATCAAGTAACATAATTATTCCTAAAAGTCTGTGAAGTCGCATGAGCTCACACTCCTATTCTATTTTTTCATGATAGTTAAAGTTGAAAGTAATATATATCTAAACATCCTATTAGGATTTTGAAATAAAATATATCTTCATATTGAACAGTAGTTTTCAGATTAACTAATTAAAGTTCATTGGAAAACATTTCTTATAACTATTATAAGGAATTAAATTGGTTAAATGAAGAATTATTTTGTATAAGTATTTTCTAAACAATGGACAGTTTTATATGGGGTATACATATAGAAAATAATACAAATTATAAATGGTTAAGGAAATACTAAGAAATAGGATAGTTAAAACAAATTTACATATAAGTTAAACATGAAACTTATATGTAAATTTAAGCTGTAGAAAATAAAGAAGTAAATGTTATCCATTTATTTTAAACATGAATTATTGGATGTTTTCTTATTATAGATATATGAAATATGAAGATCAACATCCATTTAAATAAGTATGAAAAAATAAAGTTATAAAACAAATAGAGTATAAAGACAAAGTCACTGAGTAAGTCTCATGAACTATAAATCTAATATTAATTTCTTAATAAATCTTAAGGTTTTCCTAATATGAATTTAAGATTAAACACCTATAATAAAAGTATGAATTAAGTAGATAGGTAAGTTAGATGAAATAATAGTTCAGATATTTTTAAGTCTTATTTGTATCATTTGAAAATCACTTAGATCTGGCATATTGTTATTGCTATTTGGTCTCATAATGCACTAAAGACAACAAAATAAATTATTTATAGAAGTGTTTTTATAATAAACTTTTAGGCAATAGTTTCAATAGGGAAAAGTGTAGATTATATATAGGAGGTGTGTTTATGATGAGTAATGTTGAAGTTAAAAAATTTGATTTAATTATACAAAGCTTATTATTAATAAGTTCTATATATATGATGCAGTTTATATTAGTGGGGTTGCTACCTATTTATAAAATAGGCTTCCAAGGAGCTTTAACTTTAATTTATATGGAATTTTTGCACTCACAATTTAATGAAGAGCAAAGAACCTACAACGCTTTAAGAGCTATTATTATATATGTATTTATCTTTATATCCATAGCTGCAGCAATTTCATCTATTAGTTCATTAATAATTTCAATTGAAGAATATGGAATGGAATTTATTTTAAAAAGCAGCAAATTTGTAGGAATATGGATATACTTTGCTATATGCTTTCTACAACCTATAATATTACCATTTCCTGAGCCAGTGACAATTATGACCGGAAGTGCTGCATTTGGAGCAACTTACGGATTTTTGATTGGCTTTTCTGGAACTATGGCTGGAATTATTGCTATGTTTTTCATTGCCAGAATAGGTGGAAATAAATTGGTAAGTAAGGCGATAGATCCTAAACAACTAGAAAGATATAGGAGTTTTGTTGTTAGAAATGAGACGCTTATACTAATAGGTCTATTTATACTTCCGATACTTCCTGATGAAGTTATTTGTGTTGGTGCAGGAGTTAGTAGAGTTAGTTTTAAAAAGTTTGTTAGTATAGCATTACTATCAAAAATGATTACATCCTTTGCATACTCACAATCTTTAGAACTAACTAAAGTTATAGAAGAAATTCCAATTCTATGGTTATTAGTTGGAGCTATTTTAGTAATAGGTAGTTCTTTTGCCATAAAGGGCATTAGAAAAAACAAGGACAATAAGTATAGTTCTTAACATTATATTTAAATATAAATTAAACAAGTGCTGTAAAATTTAACTCTAAGTTTATAGTTTATGTACTATTAAACAAGCCCATAATCCTTTAAAGGATTATGGGCTTTTATATTAATATAAAAAATCAAAAATAAGTACATTGTATTTGGCGCGTACTCTATCTATATGATAACTCAGAGGAAAGAAAAAGTCTATATTTTTATAAAATTACCCTATATAATTCTTAGTGTTGCAACAAATAAATTATTGAATTGGAGAAAAGATAATGAAAAAGAAAATAGCAAATATCCCTTATGGTCCTTATGTTACTGTTTTAGCAGGAGCAAATGTTAATGGAAAACCAAATTATGCCACTATTGGAGCATATGGAGTTGTAAGTCAAAAACCTGTACTGTATATTTCATTGAAAAATTCTCATTGTACAACAGCAGGGGTAGTGGAAAGTGGGTTTTTTAGCGTAAATATACCATCATCAGAAGCTATTGAGAAAATTGATTTCTGTGGAAGTGTTTCTGGTAATAAAATAGATAAATCAAATGTTTTTGATTCCTTTTATGATGTAGCAGGAAATGCGCCCATGATAAAAGAATGTCCTGTTAATTATCTTTGTAAGGTAATACAGACCATTCCTATCTTTGATTTTACAATGTTTATTGGAGAGATTGTTGCCGCATATGCAAATGAGGATTGTCTTGAAAATGGAAGACCAGATGCACTAAAAGTTAAACCAACTGTAATGATGGATTCAGGATACTTTGATTTAAAGGATAGGGTTGGATCAATATTTAAAGTGTGCAGTGCTAATAAGTAGATATAAGGTTCTAGAATGATGAGTTTTAGTTAGCAGAATAAGCAATCAAAAGACAAAGTCTTTTCATGGAATGGAGAATGACAACATAAATGAGATTATTTGTTTGCACTTTTATAGTTGAAAAGATAACAGTTCTATCTATTGATATAATCAAAATAGCAAGGGAAAATCCTTGCTACTTTAATTTAAATTCATTCTCTAACTCATTGAATAGCTCTAAGGTTTTAGAATCATATTTATAATTAATAAATACAGTATAAATATTTGTAGAGATTTGGATATAAGGTCCATTATCATTTTCTAAAAATAAAACTCCCTTATTTATACCATCTAATTTAAAGTTACCTTTTTGAATTTTCCCTAAACCAATACCATTAGTTCTCATTTTAATTTCAGGTATATTGTCCACTAGCTTAATTTCATTAATATTTTCTTTAGGAATAGTTCTTCCATAGGTTCCAATTATTCTTAGAGAATCTTTTGTAAATTCAACATTAGTAGTTTTGTATGTCATAGAAAAAAGCGGTACATTAATTAAAAGTATTATTATCATTACTACAATTAAAATTATTTTGCCAGTCTTAGAATTAGAGCTACGGTCAAATTTTTGAACATGCCAAACAAAATAAAATATAATCACTAAGGTTAAAAATACAAAAATTAATATAGAGATTTTAAAGAAAAATACTAGGAAAGCTCCAAATAGATTCACAATCGCTACCATATAACTCATTTTAGTTAAACTTTTTCCTATATTTTCAATATCAATCTTTTGTTTATCTTTCTTACTAGCGGTGTTATATCCAGAGATAAGCCAATACCATTTAAATTTTCCAATGGCAATACCAAAGAATAAAAATAATAGGCCTAAAAAAATTAAAGGAAATATGATTAATCACTCCCTATACAGAATTTTAATATATTACAATACTATTTATAATACATTATATTACAGAAGTAAATTTTGTAGGCAAAAAATTATATTATTTATAGTCAAACAAGGTTAGTTTTTATATATTTTTCAATGGGAATATTAGCCTATAAGTGAAGTCCGTTACTTGGCTAAACTAAGAATAAAGACCTTCTTTTGTATAAGAAGGTCTTATAATATGAATTATTTATTATTTTTATCAATCTCAGTTACTATTTTATCGATTAAGTCGGAAACTTCAAAGCCACCTCTAGCACTAATCATTTCAAGACTAGCCACACCAGCCATAGTTTTGAATATAGGAGAATTTAGTTTTTCAAACTTTGGACTAAGAGATATTAAGAAACCCTTTAAGTAAGGATATTCTTTTAGTAACCCTCCTATATTTGTGTTTTTAGTAATATTATATTCATTTTGGGTAACTTCAACAATTTCTTCAGTATTAGAAGAATTATTATCGTCATTTTTCCAAGTTAGAAGTCTTTGGCTACCAGTTAAACTTCTAATATGAGTAACGTCTTGCATCATTTCAAGAACACCTTTAAAGGTACCTTGTTCATCCCTAACTGCGGTATAAATTATATAAATAAACTTTCCACCCATTTCAAGCCAGAATTCAGCCTCATCATGAGTTCCTTTTCTAAAGGCATCAATAATTTTCTCAACGGTATCAACACTTTCACGTGGATGGCAGTTTTGAACTTCTCTTCCTATAACCCCAGCACTTCTTGGGAAAATCCTGTGTTTAGTATCACTATAGAATTTAACTAGTTCATTTTCATCCACAAAAGTTAAGTCCATAGGTAGGTGCTTGAAGATTAAGTTGATTTGTTTTAAAGTAAGAAGACCTTGGCTAACGTTTAAAATTTCATCTTCTTTTGCTTGGGTGGTTACTCCATGTTTTTCAAGCACTGCGGCTAAATCCTTAAGAAGATCCACATTTAAATTTTCGCTATTACCTAAGGCATTGTTACTTACTTTTGAATCAGGATTTATAAAAGCTGGAGGATTTTCTATTAGGCAATAGCCTATCTCATCATCACTAATTCTCATTTCAGCAAAGTCCTGATTTGATAACATTTCCATGGCAGTAGGGAAGAGAATTTCATTTTCTTTAATCATCATATCTTTAATCATGTCAATTACTTCAGGTTGAATAGCTAAGAATTTCTCATCTTTATTTTCATTTAGGAGAGTTTTTGACTCTCTAATAATATCTCTTATATTATTGTCTAAGGTCCACATAACTTTTGAAGGTTTATCAAAACCTTTTCTTTCAAGAGCGGGAAAAAGTTGATTTTGCTTTCTGCTAAAGTGAATACTAATTTGGCTTAATTTATCATATAACTCTAGCCATTGATTTTTGATGAACTTTTTCTGCAGTAAGTCTTTCATTGCTGATAGGACTTTTTTAATTTCAGCTGTTTCATCCATATAAGTTCTAATCGGATGTCCCTTTGGTGCATCTACTTCTGTAGATACAAGAATTCCATCAAATATTTCCAAAATGTCTTTTAATCTTTCTGTTAAAGTATCATCTGAAATTCCATAGGATTTTAAATGTTGTTCAGCTACAGCAAATTCCTCTGCAGTAATTTTTTCAAAGGAATCCTTCATCATATTCTTTGCTACCTCTAGAGATATTCTGCCGTTTAAATAATCTAATTTAATATCTAGCATTCTTTGTATTCTTTCATTATCAACCTTTAAATGATTAGTCATTTCAATGTTATTTAACTTTGTCTTTGGATAGAAATAAACATGATATTCCTCATCACTAATTTTTTCTAAGTGTTTATCAAAACCTTTACTCTCCATCATTTTGTACATTGGAAATGGTTCAAAATCTTTTATGATGTGGATACCTTCGTTAGACTTTAAATCCTCAAGAGCTTTTGTAATACAATCTCTAAAGGAATCATGTTCCCCTCTACCATCAATAGTTATATATTTTATATCTTTTTTCATAAAAACCATCATTCCTTTCAAAATAGAATATTATATATAAAATGTAAGTGAAAATCATTATCAAGTATATAATAATTATACTATTATTAATGTGCTATTTTATGTGATTTAAGTCACAATTTTCTATGTATTGTTTCCATAAAAGGAATTATGTATTACTAATTTTTATTTGAACAACGTGCTTATATGAAATTAGATTATTTTCAAAAATATCAGTTCGTTATCTATTGGATTTTTAGACTTTAAGGAAGATATAGATTACAAGTATTGGTAAATAAGATAATATAATGTATAATTTATTATAATTATACTATAGGATAATTAAAACTTATTAGTTTATTAATGAATAAAGGATATGTTATTTGCAATTATTGAACTCCTGTTACATAAGTGAAAACAAATTATAGATAAAAATGGGAATTTATATGATAGATATATTTTTAATAATACTGGGTATAGGTTATTTGATTTATAGGGTTGCCTTTCAAGTGCCCAACGATATTAAAAACTTGAAGATAAGATTGATATGTTAAAATTACATCTAAAGAAATTGAAATTAAATTAAATCAACTTGATAAAAAATTAGATAAGAAGCAATAAATAATCTTTATATAAAATCAAAGGATATTATATAAAATAAATTTATTTTATATGATATTAAATATATAATTTGAGGAAAGAAGTGATAGAATGAATGAAGTTATAGCCTTAGAGATTACTTTCAACTTCGGAGATGGTATAAATAGCATATATCCAGTGATATTAAAAGATGAAAAAGAAATGATTTTAATTGACTGTGGATATAAACATTTTTTATCTTTGATAAAAAAAGCCGTAGAAGCAAAGGGGATTAATCTTAATGAGTTAACAAAGATAATCATTACTCATCATGATTTTGACCACATGGGGTCTTTAGCAGAATTTAAAAGAGAATATCCAAACATAGAAATTATCTCATCCTATGATGATGAAAAATATATTAGTGGAAAAGAAAAGTCCTTGAGGTTACAGCAGGCAGAATTGTTGCATGATTCACTACCACAAGATCAAAAAAAAGATGCAGAAAACTTTCAAAAATTATTGAAATCTGTTGAATGTGTAAAGGTTGATATGATGGTAAAAGATAAAGACATACTTCCATGGTGTGGTGGAGTTGAAGTTATTGCTACTCCAGGACATATGCCAGGGCACATTTCTTTATACTTGAAAGAATTTAAAACCTTGATTTCAGGGGATGCTTTGGTTGTAGAAAATGGTGAACTTGTAATTGCGAATCCTAATTATACTTTGGATATGGGAGAAGCGAAAAAATCCATTGAAAAGTTACTAAATTATGATATAGAAAAAATAATTTGTTATCATGGTGGTATATATACTGAAAATATAAAGGATTCTTTAGAAAAAATACTCTAGTTATATTTAGAAGTATAAGTGTTTTAGCCTCATTCTCTGAAAGTAGTGATTGGCAAAGAAAATCTGGGTATTATATACAGAAAGATAAATTTTTGATATAATGTGATGTCAAATATAACAATTAAGTAAATTCTAGAACAAACTTTATAGCCATGAAAGAGAACATGGAGTACTTAAGATTTTTAAGTATAGCATTGGATTATTACTTGTATAAGGTTAGAAGTTTTTGAGGTGAAATATGAGAGAATTAAAAAATATTGAAGAAAAAATTTTAGATAGAGCATTATATTTAATAGGAAAAAATGGTTCTTCTAATGTACCCATTAGGGCTATTGCCAAGGAAGCTCAAGTTAATGTAAGTGCAATAAATTATTATTTTAGAACCAAAGAAGAAATGATGAAGCAAGTTCAAGAATTTTATGTACATAACACATTAGAAGCTTATTCAATATTGGATAGCGAAGAGCATTGTGATGAAGAAAAAGTTATACTATGTTCAAATGAAATAATGGAGTATGCTTTAAGATATCCAGGAATTCTTGTAATTCAAAAAGAAGCTGCAAATGAAAAAGAAAAAAGTCAGGCAGCTTCTAGAATTATTGAAGTAACACAGGAAATGAATGAAAAACTAGATAAGATACTTTTTGATGTGTTAAAGTGTAGTGAAGAAAATTTTGTATATCATAGAATGATTTTCTTATCATCAATTTTACACCCTATTATTAATATGGATACTTTATTCTTTAATAATGATATTGTTAATGAAAAAGTAAAAAGACTAGAATATATAAAGTTTGTGATAGAAAAAGTAAAGAATGATGTAAATTTTAGCTAAATATTAAGTTCATATTTAAAATTATCCAAGGTCATTTCGATGTAATATTGAAGTGGCCTTTTGTTATTTAAGGTCTTTAAATGTAAATTGTGTTTCAAGATATTGAAACTTAGAATTACGATTTATACAAGGGAGAATGTTGGATAATCACCAGACTAAAATAATTTTTTAGACAAATTAAAACAAATTGTTTTAAACATATTGATTAACTTTGTGAAATGATATACAATCAGTTTATGAGGGCATCTTGGATAATTAATTGTGACGTTAAATAAACATTTAATACAAGATGACTAAGTTTACAATATAATAATGGAGGGGTTTCTTATGGCATTTAGCAATCTTTTTAGTCCTATTAAAATTAGAGGTATGGAATTAAAAAACAGAGTTGAATTTCCAGCAATGGGAACAAAAATGGCAACTGAGGATAAATTCGTTACTAAGCAACTTATAGATTATCATGTGGCAAGGGCATTAGGTGGAAATGGTTTAAACTTTACAGAGGTTTGTTCTGTATATAGCCCTGCTGCTCCTAAAAAATTTTTATCAATAGCTGAGGATAAGTATATAGAGGGTTTAAAAGAACTTTCTGATGCTATTCATAAAGCTGGTGCTAAAGCAGGAGTGCAGCTTTGGTTAGGTGGACTCGCTGTTGCTAGTGATAGAGAAGCAATGATAATGATACCTAGTGATATCACTGTACCAGGGGCAGGATATACAATTCCAGGAATGACTATTGGTAATATTAAAGAAGCGGTTAAGGCATTCGGAGATGCTGCCAGAAGAGCAGTTGAAGCAGGATATGATTGTGTGGAGTTTCACGCTGGACATAATTATGTACCGCACTCTTTCCTAAGTCCAGCCTTCAATCATAGAACGGATGAATACGGTGGTTCTTTAGAGAATCGAGCAAGATTTTTAATTGAGTGTATAGAGTCTATTCGCAAAAATATTCCAGAAGATATGCCACTTTTTATGCGTATAGATGCGCATGATGACTATTTAGAAAATGGATTAACTATAGAAGAAATCATAGAATTCTGTAAAATGTCTAAAGAAGCAGGGGTGGATGTATTAGATATTTCAAGAGGAAACTTTTCAACAGCAGCAATAAAATATGAAGTGCCACCAGTAGATTTACCAAGAGGTTTTAATGTTGAAAATGCTGCAAGAA
This sequence comes from Clostridium sp., assembly GCF_036642255.1. Taxonomy (GTDB): domain Bacteria; phylum Bacillota; class Clostridia; order Clostridiales; family Clostridiaceae; genus Clostridium_J. The sequence continues at coordinate 13,444 of NZ_JAVWDJ010000041.1, forward strand.
TAAAAAAAGAAACTGGAATGGTTACAGTAGCAGTTGGAAGAATAAATGATCCAGCACAGGCAGAAGAAATAATTTCAAGTGGAAAAGCTGATATGGTAGTAATTGGACGTGCACAGCTTGCTGACCCAGAGTTCTGTGATAAAGCTAAAGCTGGAGATGTGGACAGTATAATTCGTTGTGTTGGATGTAATCAAGGTTGTTACGATGGATTTGTATCTACCGAAATGCCATATATAACATGTCTTAGAAATCCTGCTCTTGGAAGAGAAGAGGAATATAAATTAATAAAAACAGATAATCCTAAAACTATATTAATAGCTGGTGGTGGGGTGGCTGGACTTGAAGCTGCTATTACCTTAAAAGAAAGAGGACATAATCCGATTTTATGTGAAGTATCAGATTCTCTTGGGGGTCAATTCGTTCTTGCAGGCGTTGCTCCAAGGAAAGAAGAAATGAAGGAAGCAGCATTAGCAATGGGAGAACAAGCAAGACGAGCAGGAGTTGAAATAAGATTAAATACCCCTATTTCTCCTGAAGTTATTATAGAAACTAAAGCAGAAGAAGTTATTATAGCAGTTGGATCAACACCAATGAAATTAAATGTGCCAGGAGCTGAATTATCACAAGTTACAAACTCCCATGAAGTACTTGCAGGAAAAGTAGAAGTTAAGGGGGAAGTAGTAATCATAGGTGGCGGACTTGTTGGTTTAGAAGTTGCAGAATATGTAGCTCATAAGGTTGAGAAAGTTACTGTTGTTGAAATGCTAGATCAAGTAGGTAAAGACCTTGGAGACTTGCGTAAGATTACCGTTATGGAAAGTATTTATAAATCTGGTGTAAATACAATAACTAATGGAAAATGCATTGAAATAAAAGATAACGCTGTTGTTATAGAAAGAAATGGCACTATGGAAGAAATAAGTTGTGATTCAGTAGTGGTTGCTATTGGTGCTAGATCACGTAACTTTGATAATATAAAAAATTACTGTAAAGAAAACAATATACCTTATCATGTAATCGGTGATGCAGTTAGAGCACGTAGAGCTCTTAATGCTACTGCAGAAGCTGCTTCAGTTGCAAGAGAAATTTAGTGAATTAATATAGTATTAGCTAATTCAGTTAATTGCATTTATTTATAAAATTAGTTCAAATCAGTGCAAAACTTTTCTTTAAATCTTATTGGCAAAAATTACTTATTTTTTTAAGTTAAATCAGTTTGCTCATTAATTAAAAGACTACAGATAAAAATCTAGCTGTAGTCTTTATTTTACTTATTTTCTCTATAACCATTCAAATGTCCATAGAAATAGTTTATAGTTACTTTTTAATTACTGGTACGTAAATATCCATGGATACTTTTTCATATTCCCAAGGATGACAACGTTCATCATAAAATTCAAAGTCTAATTTTGAATCATCGATTTCATAGTTCGAACTTGGGAACCAATCCTCAAGAATGTACCTCCAAGTACCTTCTATAGAGGCAACGAAGTCTTTGTCCTCCACGGCAGGAGTAGTGAATACTGCATAAGTTGCACTAGGTACTTGGATGCTAAACATATCTTGTTTAACATTACCAAAGTCAGAAACTTCTACCCCTAGTAAATAAGAAAACTCTTCAGAATCTGGGTTTGTATTTACACAGATTCCATATTCTCCGTGTCTTACAGTGTTTTGAGAAGAATATAAGATCCTTTCTGTATCTCCAGTGCCGCATTTATCCCAAAAAGCTGGAATATCCCTTGAATGTGCATTATCCTTTAATGTAGTTTTAAATTCATATCCAACAATTTTAAAGGATTCTTTTATCATTATTTTAGGTTCCATTATTATTCCTCCAATATTATTTTCTTTTAATTTTTTCAAATCTACTTTCTGAGGCAGAGATATAGGTGCATGGATTCTATAAAAATTAGGTGCATACCCAAAATGCTTCTTGAAGGCTTTGGTGAAACCAGCATGGGTTTCAAAGCCATAATTTAAAGCAGTATCTAATACTTTACCTCCAATACTTAATTCATAGAGTGCATATTGAAGTTTTCTTCTTGTAACATAAGTCATAATTGTAATTCCAACAAGATTGCGAAAAACTCTATAAAAGTGATAGGTGGAAAATCCAGCTAGTTTAGCTAATTCCTCAGCAAATAGTTTTTCAGTAATGTGGTCATCTATATAGTTTAAAGTATTTTGAATTATATCTGTATAGTTCATTAGGAGCCTCCTTTTGATGAATTTAAATCAGTACTGTAAGTATATGTTAACATATACCTAAGTGTATTTCTTTTCCTAGATTGCTAAATAAGAAGCTATTCTTTTAATTAATAAGACCTTTGCAAAAAAACTTGAAAAGCCTTATTAAATATCACTATAGCAGACAAAGAATATAGGACAGTACTAGCACAAAATTAAGGACTGTGAAAAAAAGGATATATCATACAAAAGGTAATGACATAAGTTCTGCATTATATAGGAAATAATAATTTAATAGGATGTGTTAGCAAATAAAGTTATTGCTTTAGAAAAACATGGAGAAAGAGGTATAATATGATGTTAATATGTATATTTATTATTTTCTACTGTAATTAGTTTGAATCAGTTCGTGCAATATAATATCTTTAACATAGGATTTAAGATGGACATAAAATATGCTCTCATTTTGAAGAATAAGAAAACATACTTAGTTTTGTATATAAATCTATAATTTGTTAACTTATGAGGTAGTTAATTTTAGTGGAATCTTCATGAGTTTCTGTTATAATATTAACAAGCCAATAAAATGCCTAAGAAAATTGCGAATTTACTTTTAATATAGGTTATTTAGCTTATATAGATATTAATGACTTTGTAAAAAGCTTACACAGTGTCAAATGAAAACATAACAACCTAGTAGAGAGTACAGGGACTTTTAAATAGGTTTAAGAAAATAAAATATATATAAATAGGGGGATTAATATGCTGGATTTAATTAAAAAAGCTGAGCAGTTACATCAATTATCAAAGGAAGAAATAGTCTTACTGTTAAATAGTAATGAATATGATGAAGAACTCTTTGCGGCTGCAGATAGAGTTAGAAAACAGTATGTTGGTGATGAAGTTCATCTAAGAGGACTCATAGAATTCTCTAATATATGTAAGAGAAACTGTTTATATTGTGGACTTAGAGTAGGAAATAAAAATATTGAAAGATATAGACTTCAACCTGAAGAGATAATTGATTTAGGTAGAAAAGCAGTGGGGTATGGCTACAAGACCCTAGTACTACAAGGTGGAGAAGATGATTATTTCAATGTTGAGAGAATGACTTTTATCATAAAGGAATTAAAGAAACTAAATGTTGCAGTAACTTTAAGTATTGGAGAAAAGAGCCTAGAAGAGTATAAAGCTTATAAAGAAGCTGGGGCAGATAGATACTTAATAAGAATTGAAACCACAGATAAAAAGCTTTATGAAGATATGGATCCAGGGATGAGTCATGAGGAGAGAATAAGATGTATTCAAGATCTAAGAGCTTTAGATTTTGAGGTGGGAACAGGTTGTCTAGTAGGGCTTCCAAACCAAACTACTGAGTCTTTAGCACAAGATATATTATTCTTCAAGGAAGTCGGAGCTGATATGGTGGGCATTGGACCTTTTATTCCAAACGAAGATACTCCTTTAAAGGATGAAATCGGTGGGGATTTCACTTTGAGCCTAAAGGTAATGGCAATTACAAGATTATTACTTCCAGACATAAATATTCCTGCCACTACTGCTATGGAGTCACTGAATAAGCAAGGAAGAATTATTGCACTACAAAGTGGTGCTAATGTTGTAATGCCCAATGTTACAGAGGGAGAGTACAGAAAGCTTTATGCCCTTTATCCAGGAAAAATTTGCATCAACGATACACCAGGTCACTGTAGAAGTTGCATAACAGGAAAAATAAATGGTATTGGTAGAAAAGTATCTCAGGAATATGGCTTCAGAAACAAAGAAAAAAATTAGATTTAACATACTTTTTAGATAAAACTTCATATATTTATATCTGAAGAGTTAAAAAACCAAGACAATATTAGGTACAAGAAAAGTTTTTAATTTAATATCATATAAAAAGGAGATGGCTATAGCCATCTCCTTAAATATTAATTAATCCCATGGAAAGCATCTTTCGCGCTCTGATCTCCAAACCTCACAACCTTCATAAGGATTAGCGGTACCAACATAAAGTCTACCATCGTTAGCAGGGAACAACTTTCTAATACCATAATTTTTAGGATTATCTAGACCATTTAAAGAAATTGGTATCCAACAATCACCATTAGAAGAACTCCATAAATCCCCACCCATAGTTGTAAGAGATCTTAAAATAAAGAGAATTATAATTCTAATTATAGGAAGAAGCCTAATAAAATCCTCCACATCTAAAGAATCTAAGTCTAAACCTTCAGGTAAAATACCTCCTAGAGCATCTCTATTGCGGATTAAACTCCATATAATGGTAGGAACAAGCACTGACCAATCCCAAGTTCCGCAGTAAAGTTTATTATTATATTCCTCTAACTGCCAGCAATATGCGTTAGAAACGAACCCGAAACCAGCTGGCATTCTAGGATTTCTTATACCATTAGTTACGGGATTTGTAGGAGATAAGGGAGCACCTCCAGCTATTACTTCCCATCTATCATTACAGAATATTCTTATCAAATCAAAGCCTTTTGGAGGAATAAATCTTCTGTTAGGATCTATGCTGAAAATACCAAACCAAATACCGGAACCTACATAAAGTTGCCCATTAAATGCCCTCATGCTTAGAGCATGTTCATTATAAGCATCTCCAGCGCCTTTATCTACTACTAATCTCCAATTATCGATTTCAGGACTTGCACCAATTGTACGCCAAACTTCGAAACCTCCAGGTAGTGAGTTTCCAATATAAAGGTGACCATTAAAGGATTCCATTGATGCAATTTCACCTCTAGGATTATTTTCAGACATACCAAAAGTTACTCTGTCCCAGCCAATTAGTGGATTAGTAGTTGAGTATAGAATGGTTTCAGTTCCTCCACCTAGGCCTTCCATAACACCCATATACAATACGCCATTGTGAACTAGCATTGACCTAACGGTATTACCATCAGTAATTCCACTATCTTGAGGAATCCAATCCTCACCATTTTCACTGACTAACATTCTTACATTAGAAAAGTCGCCACCTGCTGCAACAAGTAATTCTTTTCCACCAGGGGTTGTATAATTAATCATAAACCTAAAGCCAGTAATTCCTTGCGTTGGTGTGGATTTAAATACTCTTTCCCATGGTTCATTTCCATCTTTATTATAACGCCAAATTTCAGCATTCATGTCCGGAAAGGGTTCTGGAATAAATGCTTCAGGAACTCTATCTGGTGGAATATTAAATACACCAACCATAACTTGATATACTATATTTCTACCAGTTCCCACATAAACATAATTGCCTAGTTCTGACATTGACCAAGCGTAGTTATTTTGTTGTCCAAGATCAGGATCTTCATAAAACCCATTGAAAGGGGTGATTTTATCCAGATTGATCATAATATTAACTCCTTATTATGAAATTTTATTATGCTTGTACTACGATGTACTATATTATATGTGAGTTCCATAAATTAGTGACTGGAGAACAATTCTAGAAATAAAGCAAAATGTTGAAAGCTTGAAAAAATTATAAGTTATTTTTTATAAATGAAGTATTTAATCCCTTGCATTTATAAATAGGGTTACGAGAAAGCTTTTTTCTACACCACTCAGTTGATAGGTGGAAGCTGTGATACCATAATTCAATTAACTGAATAAAGTGGTTGTTATTTAAATAATATGGATAATGTGGAGAAGATGAACTAAAAATTGAGACGTATTTATTTTGTAAATATAACTTCTTTACATTGTTATATTAGTAATATAGAAGAATTAAAGGAAAAGGTAAAGGAACGTGGAATAATCTCTAAGGAGATCATAGGCTTAAAGCAATATTGGATGAAGAGCTAAAACACCTTAGTAAGAAAGAATAATCAATTTAGTAAGATTAAAAATGTAGGTAAGAAATGTGGTGTCTATTTGCACAGGTAGACAAGGTGTGTGAATAAAGACTTATAGTCCTAAATTTAAATGAATCTTATGTTGAAGCCTATAAATAAGTATAGCAGAAGTGAAGTATAGAGGAGGAACACTAATGAAGTCAAATTCTAAGCTAATAATAGTAGAGGGTCTACCTGGATCAGGGAAGTCAACCATAGCTCAATTTATTGCTCATCAACTTCAAAGGAACAATGAAGAGGCACAGTGGTATTATGAAGTAGGTTTACAGCACCCTTTAGAATTTTCCAGTGAGGCGTGTCTCAGTGAAAAGGAAAATTATGAACTATTGAATAGATATTCAGAATTTAGAAGTATATTAGAAACAGAAGGTCACAAAAGGTATAATAGATATTTTTATAAATATGTAGAAATTCAACGTAAATACAAAGACACATTACCAGAGATATTGATAGAAGAATTAGAAACTTTTGATATTGAAAATGGTAATGTTAATAATTATATGGAGCTAAAGGCTAAAAAGTGGAATGAGTACATTGAGAATAAAAATTCATCACAAGAAATCACTGTTATAGAAAGTAGTTTTTTTCAAGGTCCAATTGTTACAATGCTTTTAGAGGATAAATCAAAGACGGAAATTAAAAATTATGTGGGTGAGCTCTTAGATATCGTTAAGGGAAGCAAGCCTACACTAATTTATTTTTATCAAAAGGATATTGAAGCTTTTATTAGGAGGATGTTTAACCTTAGGGGGAGTGGATTCACTGATTATATTATAGATATGATATGTAAAAGTTCCTATGGTAAAAAGAGAAAATTAAAAGGAATAGAGGGTGCAATAAGTTTCTTTACTGAATATAGAAATATAGGAGATGAACTTTATTCAGAGTTTAACATATCCAAAGTAGCTATTGAAAACTCTCAAGGACAATGGGAAAACTATAAAGAAGAAATTTTAAAGATTATAGATGTAGAATTTAAAGAAGATAGCGTAATACCAGTGGAGATTTTGGAACAATATGTTGGAGAATATGCCAACAAAAAAGTACAAAGAGAGTTTTTTATAAGGTTAGAACAGGGGAATTTATTTTTATATACAAATCAAACCTATAAGGAAAGATTAATACCAATTTATAATAATAGCTTTCATATAGAAGCAAGTACACTAGATATTATTTTTTTAAAAAATAAATCAGGTATAGTTAATAGATTTATAATTGGTGGAAGAGACACAGCAGCATCCTATGGACAAGTTGGGCTGGCATTTAATAGAATTTCATAAGAAAAAAGATTATTGGACTTATTGAAATTTAGAGGGGTATTAGAAATAACCATAAATAAAAGGTTATCTTATACTATATTTTATTTCATATTCAAATATATTTTATAAGCAAAAAACAAAACTATATACCCACAAATAGTTATATATGGCTGAATATTAGACAAAATTATTATTAAAATAATTTAAATAAAAGACTTGCATATATAGCTTGTACAAGGTCACTCCATGTGTTATTTATAAATAAGTGAAAAGAGTGGGTTTATCAAATAAAAAGTTTACAATTTTATAATTTACAGTGATAAGATTTTAGCTTATAATTTAATTATATCGTTAATATAGTTCCTACTTTAAAGTTATTTAAGGAAGAAACTTGATATTAAAAACAATATTAGTCTACTAATAAAAAAATAATGAATTAATACTTCGTATAACTCCAATGATACGGTTTGGGGGTCTCTACCAGGAACCTATAATTCCTGATTACGAAGAAAGTACACTATTTGTATTTTCTTCGTAATCAGGAATTTTTTATATATAAAAGTTGGGCTATAGCCATATTTAAAGTAAAAGTATCTCATTGATTTTGAAAGATTTAATGAACATGCTTAGTTTAATGAGCAAATTTCCTTCTAGAATTAAGCCTTCCAATAAGTAGAGTATCATCCTAGAAGATTCCGAATAGAATGAAATCAATGAGTGTTAGTTATAGATTTTAATAAGGAGGTCAACCATGAATATATTAGATTTGCCTAAAATTGAGCTTCACTGTCATTTAGATGGTAGCGTTAGGCCTGAAACCATAATTGAACTAGCAAAAAAAGATGAAATACAAATTCCTTCATATCACATTAACACAATTAAAAGAGCAGTAACTGCTCCCTTAGATTGTGACTCTCTTGATGAATATTTAAAAAGATTCCATCTTCCTAATTTAGTTATGCAATCTAAGGAAAACTTAAGAAGAATTACTTTGGAACTCTTGGAGGATTGTGCGGAGGAAAATGTAAAATACATTGAGATAAGATTTGCACCTGTACTTCATACTAAGTGTGGTTTAAGTATTGAGGAAATAATAGAAAGTGTATTACAGGGAATTAAAGATGGAGAAGAAAAGTATGATATAAAAAGCAACTTGATATTGTGTTGCATGAGAACAATGAGTGTGGAAAAAGCCTTTCAAGTAGTGGAAGAAGGTAAGAAGTTTCTAGGAAAAGGTGTTGTAGCAATAGATTTGTGCGGACCAGAAAACGAAGGTTTTTGTGAAAAATTTTCAGAACCCATTACTTTAGCTAGAAAATATGGATTTAGAGTTACTATTCATGCTGGAGAAACAGGAATAGGTAAAAATGTGCTTGAAGCAGTGGAGCTATTAGGTGCCGAAAGAATTGGACATGGAGTATATATAAAAGATTGCAGGGATGCTTATAATCTTGTTAAAGAGAAAAAAATTACTTTAGAATTGTGTCCTACAAGCAATATACAAACTAAAGCAGTTGATATTTTTAGTAATCATCCAATTTATGATTTTTTTAAGGATGAATTAAAGGTCACTATAAACACCGATAACAGAACCGTGTCCAATACTAATATGACCAATGAGTGTGATGTTGTATATAAGGAATTTAACATAAGCTATGAGGAGTATAAGGAGATATATTATAACAGTATTCAAGCAGCTTTTGCTGATTTAGAAACTAAGGAGAAATTGAAAAAATATATATAGTTTTAAAATAAATATAGAGACTATTAGATAAGAGAAATATTATCCCATTACTAATGATGTAAAACCTAATATTATATTAGTATTTATTTTTCAAGTAGCTATATTCAGAGAAAGATATGAAAAAAGATACTAGATAACTACAATCTTTAGTCATAGAAAGTTGATAGACGTGGTTAATAAAGCAGTAAGGACGATAATCTTCCCTCTGCTTTATTATTTTTATGTACAAAAGCACTTTTAATCTGCATAATATAGCCTTTACAAGGTACACTAAAATTGAAACAAATGATGTAGAAATTAACTATAAATGGATGTTAAGATTGTTAAATGTATGTAAAGTTCTCATTGCTAATTGATATTATTTGAAACTGGTGCTATATTTATTTGTGGATAACAGGATTTATAAATTTAAATCATTAATGGAGGTTAAAAAATGAGCATTACTTTGGAAAGTTTTTTGCAGCAACTAATATCGAATCCAGCATTGTTTTTTATAGTATTACTTGTGTTGGGTGTTATTTTGGTAAATGGTTGGACTGATGCACCTAATGCAATTGCCACTTGTGTTTCTACAAGAGCAATTAGTGCAAAAAACGCTATATTAATGGCTACAGTTTTCAATTTTTTAGGCGTTTTAGTTATGACTATATTTAATGCAACAGTTGCACAAACTATATATAAAATGGTTGATTTTGGGGGGAACTCAAGAGATGCACTAATTGCACTAAGTGCAGCATTACTTGCTATAGTAATATGGGCAACTGCTGCTTGGGTACTTGGAATTCCAACTAGTGAGAGCCATGCATTAATAGCAGGTATATCAGGAGCTGCAATTGCATTACAAGGCGGATTTTCTGGAATAAACGGTGAACAATGGATGAAAGTTGTTTATGGGTTATTTATGTCTACTATCATGGGATTAGGTTTCGGATTTCTTATAGTTCGGGTAATACAAGCTCTCTTTAAACGCATGGATAGACGTAGATCTAAACCAATTTTTCAAAGTGCACAGGTTGCCGGTGGGGCAGCAATGGCATTCATGCATGGAGCACAAGACGGTCAGAAGTTTATGGGAGTTTTTATGCTTGGTATTTTCCTTGCGAATGGTCAAGCTAACGTAACTGAATTTGCTATTCCAATATGGCTTATGATACTTTGTTCAGCAGTAATGGCAATTGGTACATCCATAGGAGGCTATCGTATTATTAAAACGGTAGGTATGGACATGGTAAAATTAGAGACATATCAAGGTTTTTCAGCAGATTTAGCTGGAGCAGCTTGTCTATTGATCTCTTCAGCATTCGGTATTCCTGTTAGTACTACTCATACCAAGACAACTGCAATTATGGGTGTTGGTGCAGCAAAAAGAATTTCTGCTGTTAACTGGAGTGTAGTAAAGGAAATGGTACTAGCTTGGGTTTTAACATTCCCTGGTTGTGGTCTCCTTGGATATTTAATGGCATATATATCTATGAAATTATTCTAAAAAAGGAAGGGAAGATGTAAGATGGCAAATAATAGAGATTTTAATTATTTTAAGGCTTTCGGTGATTTATCAAGTTTCTCATTAAAGGCAGTTGAAATGTTAAGTTCAACTTTACATAATTTTGATGCAAATACAATTGAAGAAAAAGTAAAAGAGATGCACAATATTGAACATACTGCAGATCTTGAAAAACATAAAATAACTAATAGATTAGTAAAAGAGTTTCTTCCACCAATAGAAAGAGAAGATATTATCAGTATTACTGATAATATTGATGATGTAATAGATTCAATTGAGGATGTTTTAATAGGGATTGACATGTATAATGTACAGGTTATTAGACCTGAAATATCTAAGTTCATTGAAATAATTATGGATTGTTGCAAATCAATGAATTCGGCTCTGACAGAATTTGAGAATTTTAAAAGATCAAAAACTCTTCATGCTGCAATAGTAGAAGTAAACCGTTTAGAAGAAGAAGGAGATCAACTTTACATAAATGGTGTGCGTAATCTTTATAAAAATTCAAAGGATCCAGTAGAATTAATGGTTTGGACAGAAATATATCGTTTATTAGAAAAATGCTGTGATAGCTGTGAAGAAGTAGCAAATACCATTGAAAATATTGTAATGAAGAATTCTTAGGATAAAATTTGACAAGTAAGAGATAGTTAACTAATATTAACTGTTTCTTGCTTGTTTGCATTTTGTTGCAGTTTTTTATTCGAATCAAAGAAAAATAGAATGTAGTGTTGATGCATTAATTATTTTGACTTCGATAGGCTTACTTGACTTATATCCAATAGAAGTTCGTAATAAGTAGGCGTTACAATGGAATAAGAAGAATTCCTTTTATTAATTATAGCTGAATTGTAGGCTAGGATTAATTAAATTAACTCTAAGATATTATCATATATCAGGAGTTAAATAAGTTTAAAATCTATTAAGTTAAATTGTTAATTATTTGATTATAAAGATTGTATAATTTACTAGGTATAAAAGGCTTTAATAGCCTAAAAATATAAATATGGATAAAATGATATTATAGAAAATTCAGTAAGACATAAGAGTTTAAAATACATAGGTTTAAACATGGAAATTTGAAGTATCCAGATATTAAAGGGTTTAAGCAATGCGCTGTGATATGGATGTACATAAATAAAAATATGATTTTGATTTTATGTTAAAAGGTGTAAATCAAGGTTTTTAGTATTATTCGTCTGAATATTAGTTAAGAGGTAAAAACCATGGATAATTTAACTGTAGAACATTATTATAATAAAATAGAAAAGCTTCCTTTGAAAATGGTGTATGAAAAAGAAGATATACTAACTTTAGATTTTTTGATAGAAAAACAAGAAAGTATGGAAATTTATTATTGCACTCATAATGAGTATATTAATGAAAAAGCTAAGATTTTCATTGTTGGTATAACTCCAGGATTCCAACAAATGAGTAAATCTCTTGCAATAGCAAGAGAAGCCATAGAAGAAAAACTATCTTTAGAAAATATCTCCTACATATGTAAAAGAGAAGGAAGATTTTATGGTATCATTCGGAAAAATATTATTGATATGTTAGATGAACTGGAACTACACAAAGTACTTGGTATGAAAAGTTCTAACGAGCTCTTTGGAGATAAAGATTATTTTCTTCATACCACTTCGATAATTCCATTCGCAGTATTTGTAGATGGAAAAAACTATACAGGCCACAAACCTAAAATTCTGGGAAATAATTTACTAATGAAATATGTAAAAAGTTACTTTTACCCCCAGGTAGATACGTTAAAACATGCTTTATTTATACCTTTAGGAAAATCTGTAGAAGAAGTTCTTAATATATTAATTAAATCTGGAGTCTTAGAAGAGTCCCAGTGTCTAAGAGGCTTTCCTCATCCATCAGGCGCAAATGCGCATAGATTGCCTCAACTTGAAGAAAATAAGGAAAAAATGAAAAATACTATTACAAATTATTTTTTAAAATAGGCTAAGATGTAGGAATGAAGTATAAAAATATGGTAAAATAACCTTGCACAAGCATAGTAAAAGTTAAGTTCAAAATTATCTTAAAAATATATGTTATATTGAATGTATTTAATTAATGTTAAATTACTGTAAGTAATGTGGCTGTGATAACTATAATTTTTAGGTATAAGGCGTCTAGTAAAAATAACTAAGCTAATGAAATTCTATTTTGTAGCATATGCATCAACTGAACATATATGTTTATGCACAACTATAAGTATAAACTGCTTCTTTATTAGCATAAAGCTATTTTAGGACGTAAAGTATTCGGTACATATTAACTTGTTATTTTGTTTCAGATACACTAAATTGACTAAGAAAACTAAAAACTAATGGATTTTTAAAGGAGAGTAACATGTCAGAAAAGAATATAGAAATGATGAAGAAAATAATTGAAGCTAAAAAACAAAAGGGTTCTCAAAAGGGATCGCTTGGAAGACCAGAAAAGACTATTGGCCAAGGACAAAACGCAAGGAGAAAAGTTAATGGCGGGGGACTTTTTGATAAGTAGTGCAACCCTAGTTTATAGAATGAATAAACCAAACTACTTAAAAATCAAAGTTTATTACGCAATTGAGGCAATCAGCAAATGATTGTCTTTTATTTTATTAAATATTAATAACTAGTGGGATAAAGATATAAACATAGTGAAAAAGGCAAACTAATATGGTTGCCTTTTATATTTATTATTCTTTTTTGGCGACAATGAAAAAACGATGCTCAACGCTTTCAATATAGCCAGTTTCCTCTAGATTTTTTTGTAACTTTAATAGGGGCTCTAGGCATCTTTCTACTGAGAAGTCGGGGAATTCCCATTGAATAATTTTACAATAATATACAAGAGCTCCAATGTCATAATATCGAGAAATAGGAAAGAATTCAGCCTTTTGAAGCACTTTTAAGCTAGCAGCTTCTATTCCTTTTAGGTTGGTTTCGAGATTAAAATCAAAGCTGATGATATTAGGATAATCTCCAAGGAGAAACTTTGAAAGCTCCTTATTATTTCTGCCACCTACTTGTTGAGTTATAAAAACTCCTTGAGGTTTTAAAATTCTTTTAACTTCCTTTGGACAAAAGTATTCATGCCTATTAATAATAATATCAAAGGTTTCATCAGGAAAAGGCAGTGCTGTGTCTTCATAAACCTGCCTTACTTCTATACCAAAAGGCGAAAGATTCACAGTGCTTAACTTTACATTAGGTGGATAACCTTCAGTAGCAAAGGTGTTTCCAGGAGTAGGGTTTAAGGATAAAAGAAACTCCCCACCGCCAGTTCCCATATCTAACATAATCTTTTTATTATCCATATAGGATTTAATAACTTGTTTATATTTCCAAGGTAGAGGTTCTATCTTAACTCTGTCTTTTAAGTGAGAAAAATTCCATCCCACAAAAACATACTCTTCTTCTTTTTTCCATGATTCAATAAGCTCATCATAATTCATATATATTGCTCCTTTTTACTATGACTTTTACTGTAAAAAGTAGTGCAATTGTATTGATAACGTAATTTGCTCATACAATCTGCTATCAGAGTTCTACAATAGCACTCAGCAGTTACTGCATTTTATTCTCATAGTTGACTCCTAATAATTGTGATTATATTTATAATATGTTATGGCCAATTGAAAAGTTACATTAGTTTTACAATTAACTCTACATTGTGCTTAATGCGCTGAGATGCATTAGTGCAGTTGAAGGTTCCTACGTTTAATGAACTTAAAATTAGTTTATATTAATTCTATGAAAGTTTGTCTTATAGAAGTTGATTATGTAGGGAGAGTTAATGAACTAAGATATATTATAAAAAAACAAGTAAGAAAAAATAATGCTGCATAAAACAAAAAACAACCCAAAGTGGTTGTGATATCTTTATTATAGTAAATTAATAATAGTAAAACTGTAATTTTATTCCCTAATAATTTGTTAAGGAGTATTGTGTGCCAAATCAAAACACAGTGTTTGTTTTTGAAGAAATATTTACATCTAACTAAGTTAGGTTATCATAAATATTTAATTAATTTAATGGCAAGTCTATGAGATGTCTATCTCAGGCATATTTGAAAGGACTTTTTCAACTATAGCTTGTGTTGGAAATTTTGGCAAATCTACATTATTTATCACTTCACCAGCAACTGTTCCAATAACAGTTCCTGCAGCAGGTCCACCTGCAGTACATAATGATAAAATAAAAGCTAATATTTTATTTGCCATTATATCAACAACTCCTTATTTTTTATTTTGCACTTGGTTCCATAGGGGTATGTATAATACCTTTTAGTAATCAGTAGCTTTTATATGTTAAGTACCTTGCTGATGAGTATATGTTAACATGGACTCAAAGTTAAAACAACCCCAGTCCAGTGCTTTCATATTTGGACCACATTAATCCATTTCATAATTTAAAAATTTTCAAATTTTAAATATAGGTATGACTAGTAAAAACACTAAACTAATTTATAACTTTATCTATACATTCTAGTTACTAAAAGTTAATTTGCTATAATAACAGATGCTGAAAAAAATATTATAACTAATTTGTTTCATTAACATTATAAAACAACATGGATTTGTAATTAGATTAAAAGTAAATATTCATTAGTATATAAATAAGTAGGGGCTACAGATCTCTTAAATTGATAATAGGTTTAAATAAAGTATATAGTCACAAAAGAGGCACCTAGTCTTTATCTAAGTGCCTCTTTAAATTTAAATATATCAGATGGTGATTTTCTAATTGTTTAACTTTATTTTATTAGCTTTAGTACTTCAGTAAAGTATTCATCACTATTAGTGTAGAGTTCATCATTACCCAAGACAATGTTGCTACCTTCTCCTCTTTTTAAACTTTCAATTATTTTAGATGTATTTTCTTTAATTATTACTTGAGGGGTTACTACTTGTTTATCAAAGGATATACCACTTTCATCTACCCTCCTAGTGGTTTTAATTTGAATAGGCAAATTAGAGTTAGGTAGCATAAAATATGTAGGGAGTGGATAATGGTTTTCTTTTAGATTGAATTTGTTAGGAGCTATTACTGTACAAATATTGTTATCAATAATTAATTTTAATGTTTCTGTAGCATATTCAGTGGCAAAGGTATTATCATATAAAACAAAAACCTTGCCTTTATATTTATTCATTCCATTTATTTTAACTCTTTTTTCCTTGTAGACACGATAGTCAGATAATGGATATCTTTTTTCAAAGGACTCCAATGGTGATATTAATTCAGAACTAAAAGAGGTGAGACTATTACTATAAGAAAGGGCAAATTCATCATTTACCTTATTTTTTTTAATTATTGTATAGTCTGTATAATCTACCTCTTTAGGAGCAATGTAATCTAGTGTATTATAAAAAAATCCATTATCAAAACCATTTCTAAGATCCAATACTAGATACTCACTATTATCTATCAATGAAAATAAGTTTTCTTTTTTTTCATTAGGGTTACCCTGTACATATAGATCATTAAATGCAGAAAAGTTTAATACTAAAATTTTCTCGTCATCTAAGAAATTAAGAAACTTAATACTTTTTCTTATTTCTTGTTCCTTTAATGCAAAGTTTCCATCAGCATTATAAGCTTTAAAACCATCTTCTAAAAGAGGTTTATTAATGTCATAAGGTAAAACCTCTATTTTTTTCTGTTCTCCAGAAGAGTTTTCAATAGTAATTTCTCTTGAGGATATTTTTTCGTCTAAGAGAAATAGGGTATACGTAAAATATTTTTCATAATTATAATCATAGTCTTTATAAAATTTGTCATATGGCAAGTTTTTCACATATTCGTCAACGGGGACTCTGTCTATATCAATAACCTTATCTCCAATATGTGCATCTGGAGTTTGGCTACCAGTTATGTAATAATCACCATTGATATACTGAGTGTGTATATTCATATTAATGTAAGCAAAACCTGAGGTTTCCCAATATTTCTGCTGAATTGGTTCCCATTTTATTTTTGCCTCTAAAAATCTATCTCTGTAGGTACTAGCATTTAAACCAAGGTCCTTGTCTAGATAAGTAAAACCATAGTTGAAAGGTTCTCCTGTTATATTTATTGAAGGAGACATTGGAGCGAGACTTCTAAAAAGAATGGATATACTTTTAAAGAATTCTTCATCGGAAGAAGTTTTACTTAAGACATTAATTATTTTGTTTTTATTTCTTAAAATATCTTGTCCATTTTTTTCTTTTATATCTTCAAGGTAAGGATATGAGTATTCAAGAAAATCCATTAAATATTTAGCATCTCTTTTTTTCTCATCATAGGAAAGACCTTCATTTGAGGAATATTTAACATCACTTAAAGAATATAGTCCTAAGAATAAAACTACTGATATTAGGGATAAACCTATAATAAGTTTAAGCTTCTTATTGTCCATAAATAGTACCTTCTTTCTATAATAAAATTGCCTTTAGCCATAATGTTTAGTCACTATATAAAGCAAATAGGAGTATTTTAAATTCTTTAAGGCATTTCACCCAGTTCATGGTATAAATACATTATATTACAAATTATAATTTCTAGAAAGCTATTGAAATGTATATGAAGCTGTATTATTTAAGAAACTAAACTATAATGAAGAAAAGTATCTTTTAAATAATATAACTGTTGAGAGTAAATGAAAATGAAATACAAAATAAACTATTAGCAATAGTTAGAAAGTAGGCAAGGTATAAGAATAGGAGGGGAAATTGTATAATAGTTTTCAGCATAAATTTATGATTCAAATAGTTTCTCTTGACATAATATAAGTAATACTATAAAATGAACATTGTTCAGGTTGTAAAAAAACTAGTTATAACTTAAACTTATCTCTTTTAAAATGAGATTTTATTTTTATATTATAATGAACAGTGTTCATACAAGGAGGATTTCGTATGTTAATTTACGCAGTAATATCTATCAATTTAGCACTTTTATTTTATACTATTGGGGTATGGAGTGAAAAAAGACAAGGTGAATTGAAAAACTGGCATCTAGTTGTTTTTTGGATTGGTTTAGCTTTTGATACTTTAGGGACAACCCTTATGAGCAAGATTGCAGGGGTAGGTTTTTCTATAAACTTTCATAGCATCACAGGTTTTCTTGCCATTGTACTAATGCTTTTCCATGCTCTTTGGGCTACTATAGTTTTAAAGAAAAATGATGAAAAAGCAAAAATTAGCTTTCACAAATTTAGTATTATAGTTTGGATTATATGGTTGGTTCCATTTTTATCTGGTGCAGTATTTGGAATGGCTAAATAATCTAATTTTCTTAAGGCGTTAGATTTGCTGAAAAGCATTAAGGAAAGTATTATAAAATACTAGTAAAATTTATTTGATAAAAATACTTTGGTTAAGTTCATTTATATAGGTATGGAATAATAAGTAAGGAGTTGGGAATATAGTTTCCAACTCCTATATTTTTTATGGGATTAGTCTAGTCCTATCTCTTGGAAACAAAGAGGTCTCTCTTACATTTGACAGTCTTAAAAGCTGGGCTGTAAGCCTTTCAAGGCCTATAGCTAGACCTCCATGTGGTGGCATACCATATTTAAAGGTGCTAATGTATCCTTCATAGCTTTCTGGAGTTAGACCTTTGTATTTTATATTTTCTATAAGCATATTATAGTTATGAATTCTTTGACCACCAGTGGTTATTTCAAGACCTCTAAATAAAAGGTCAAAGGAATGAGTTTCTTCCTCTCCACAAGGCATGGTATACATAGGTCTTTTCCTTCTTGGATAATGGGTTAGAAATAAGAAATCACTACCAAATTTTTCTTTAGCATACTTATAAATGAGTTTTTCTCCTTCTGGATCTAAGTCACCTTGAAGTTCAGTTTTCCCATATTCATTTCTTAAGATATCTATTGCGTCACTAAATCTAAGTCTTGGAATACTACTTTCTATTTTAGGAATTTCTAATTCAAAGATGTTAAAATATTTTTTTCCTTCTAGTTGAAGTTTATTTAGTATATAGCATAAAAGCTTTTCTTCCATTTTCATTATATCTTCTTCGTCTTCTATGAATCCCATTTCAAAGTCCATGCTTACATATTCATTTAAGTGTCTATTTGTGTTGTGCTGCTCTGCTCTATACACAGCTCCCACTTCAAAAACCCTTTCATAGCCTGCGCCTACCATCATTTGTTTGTAAAATTGGGGACTTTGAGTAAGATAGGCCTTGTTTTCAAAGTATTTTACCTCAAACATATCAGTACCACCTTCAGCACCTTCAGCCACAATTTTAGGAGTGAAAATTTCTGTAAAGCCTTCACCAATCAAAAACTCTCTAAAACCTTGAGCAATAAGCCCTTGAATTTTGAAGATAGCATTTTTCTTTTCCTGCCTTAAGCTAAGAACTCTATTATTAAGCATAGTATCTAAATTTACTTCTAATTCTTTTTTATTTATCTCAATAGG
>NZ_JAVWDJ010000042.1:0-29217 GCF_036642255.1 Clostridium sp.
TTATTGTTGGGTTTTTGGCGTATTTGCAAGGTGTTTAAAAAAGTTTAGTCTATTGATTGACACAAGCATATGATGAAACTGGATTATTAAAACCTGTAAAGGTCCATTTATCCACAGGATATAGAATGTATTCTGCAGAACAGATACCAGTGATTCAAAAGCAATTCAATACTTTTATACTCTTTCTTTTGAAGTTCATTATTCTTTCCATAGAATAACTTTGAGGCTATAATTTTTTAAGTTTAAAAATATTAAATTGATTTTAATAGGAGAATGCTTAAATGTAATATTAAAATTTGCGTTAATCAAGAGGATGATTTATTATCACCATCTAAGTTGATTATTGTAAATATTGCGACTATTATATGAAAATGTCATAGGCGCAGTTTATAAGAATTTCTATAAACGAAATAATTTATATTGAATATTTACTATAAATAAATAGGAAAAAAATCTCTACCAGATTTGGTAGAGACTTAGTTATAATTTAAATACCTTGTTTTGCAGATGTAACTGTTATCTCTACTACCCTAGATAAAAACGAGAATTTTTCTTTCATCATATCAAATTCTGGACCAGATGTTAGATAATTTGCAGTTCCTTCAACTACAAAGCCTGTTCCCTGATAGTCTTTGTAGCCTAATACTTCTTTACTACCTAAAGCAAGTTTAATTTTATTATTTGCATTTACATTTTTTTCTGTCTTACGAAATCCATATGCAGGAATTAAAATCCTTTCATCATCCGTAACTTTTAAATAAGAATTCCAAGTGTTCGCGATATGTGGTTCAGTTGTGGCTCCCCATGATACTACTGTAACTACACCTTCATTTTTTAACACGTCATAAAATTTTTCTGTAAGCATACTGCATTTCCTCCTAATTATTAAATAATATTCATTAGAACTAGATATTATATACAATAGCTTAAGCTATATACAAAAAAACTATACAATATAATAGCAATCGTGGGTGGTAGATAGGTATCGAAAAGGATTTACAACTTTCTATAGAAAATAGTATAAAAAGAAAAGAGGTGAGTTTTAGTGAGAGTTTAGTGCTTGTTATACACTCTCTCATTAAAGATAAATTATGTTACACAAAGAGGATATAATTAAAATACTTAGGGATATGAATTTGTGTTATTGAATTAGTTAGTGAAGATAGAGATATCGTAGACGCTAAAAGAATAATTGAAAGTTGTTTAGCCTGTAATTAGTATGTTTATTATCAAGTGACGTAAACTAAAAGTTACTTGAATTTGTAAATTATGGTGAATTATACTAATAAATAAGGGTATATAAATTTATGTAGCAAATTAATTTTGATGATAGAGAGGATACAAAATGAAAAAGAATGCAACTCTGCTTTTTACAAGGATTCTTTATGTGTTATTTGCTATTGGAACTATAATTACGCTTTTTATTGTTTATAAAGATATAGACAAAAGAATTGCTTTTAGATTCATTATTGGTTATATGTTTTTTACTTTCTTTATGCTTTTATATGTTCCCTTCATTACTTTCTTTAATTTAAGAAAGTTTAAATGGAGTGATATAAGGAAAAGGCTATTTACGTTTATTGCTTTATTTATTTTATATGGTGCTTCAAATTACGGTCTTAATTACTTTTTCAGACCTTCAAACTTAGATTTATTAAAATCATTTTCTAGTGCTTTGGGGTTAGCCTTTGGTATTACTTTTATTGATGTTACATTTTTAGAAAAATAAAAAAGACTAAAATGTAGATTGTCAAATAAAATTGGAAAGAACCCAATTTTATTTGACAATTTACAAATGTTTAGTTCCTTGCACAATCTATAAACCTTTTTATGATTAATTATAAGGTCATAATTTTTTCTAAGATGATAAGTTATCTTTCTGTATCCATAGTTACTGGCATCCACATCAATTGACTCCAAAATAAACTCTTTAATCTGATCATCACATATCTTTTTATCTTTCTTTGTTACACAGTATCCTTTAGGCGTTCCTTACGTAGGTTTCTTTTTTTTGCCTTCTACACTTAGGTTGTAGTAATAAGTTTAACGACCTTTAAAACAAAAACTACGTTATATCATGCTTAATGTAAAAGGAGTTGTCCAAGATAGTTTACGGGCTTAACAGTGACAAAGTGAATTTACCTCTTTTCTCGCTGTCTATTGATCCTCCTTTTTTACGGTGGGCGGGGCGGAGTCCATTTTGGTGCGCCCTTGAACTACTCATGTGAATTGATATAAAAAGCGAAAAATAAAGTTAATTATGAGATTAGGTAGTGGCTTGAAATATAAACCAGCCATCCTTGATTGAAAACTGGAATACACCGCCATGCTTTTCCACGATATGAGCCATGCTTTTTGTGCCAAAGCCATGCCCCTGTTCTTTTGATACAGGCAGGCCTTGATGAAATATCGGTTCTGTGTGATAGCTGTTGCGAATGTCAATGCACAGCTTGTTATTCTTGGAATACACACGCAGCTTGATATAGCGTTTATTGCTTTCAGCTATATTTTCACAAGCTTGTATGGCGTTTTCTAAAGCGTTTGACAAGAGCGAACAAAGCTCGGTGTCGCTGAAGGGAAGGGAGTCAGGGAGCTTCGCATCTATGGTCAACAGGATTCCCGATTGTTTTGCTTTGGCGGTAAAGGCGGACAAAATAAGATTGACGGTTTCGTTTTCGCAAAAGCGTATGGGTGTGATGGCGTCCATGTCGGACAGGGCATTCTGTAGATACTCCTTGATTTCCTCTATTTGTTCCTTGGATGCCAAACTCTGTAAAAGGGCAAAATGGTGGCGCATGTCGTGTCTATAGGCTGCGGCATTCTGTTGCATCTGTCGCAGAGAAGCAAATTCTGTTTGTGCCAGCCTAAACTGCGTATCCAGCATATCCAGCTCTCTTTGAATCCTTGCCTGTTTTTGAGTTTCAGCATAGTAAAAGAGGACAAACACAAAATAGAATGCTGATGTCACGAAGGGCATGAACTGCACAGCCGCACGTGATCCACTGTACATAAAATCGGTGTAAACGGTGGCACCATAGTCGAAGAGATAGTAAAAAGCCGGCATGGCGCCAAACAGCAGGCAGGATTTAATTGAGCGTTCCATAAGATGTCGAACAGATTTCACCACATATTTTTGCAGTAAATAGTACATAAGAAACACAGTGAGGATATAGCTGGCATGGTTTATGGAAGCACTGGCAAAAGCTCCACCTAAAACAGTACCAATCCAACGGGGTGGTTGGCAGCACAGGAAGGAGACAAACATACTTGTTAGTGAAATCAGCCAAGAGCGCTTAAAGAATAGTACGATAAAAATAACAATTGGTAAATGAGAAAGTAGTGGATATATTTTTATCGTCATATCCATACCAAAGGTCAGTAAGCAGATAACTTGCAAAATAAATAAAGTGACGGTAATGCACCAAAGATATAAATAATTCTTTCGTGTGCCTGTCATTCCGGAGAAAGTGAACGCAACCGTAGCACCGAATAATATGGAAGTAAAGTAGCGAGAGAATTCAATGACAGTTGCTATCATTTTTTGATTCCTCCTTATAATGGCATAAGTATAAATAATCATGAAATAAGGTATTCTTTAGCACCTGTATATTGAGCTTATCCATTACCTTACTCCCCCTCCATTTGATAATTCAGATACTGCTGCTTAAATTCTCGTACTTTGCCCTGTGCAATAGGAACAGAAGAAAGTGTATGTAAAGTCACTTGGCGATTATCAATGGTATCCACATACTGCATATTCACAATATAGGAGCGGTGGGTTTTGATAAAACACCCATATTTCAGAAGAGTATCGCAGACAGCTGAAAAGGGCTCCGTACATTCGATTACCTTGCCTGACAGTAGATGATACAAAACATTTCTGCCAATGACTTCTGCAAAAACTAAATTGGAGATTAATATTTTTTGAATTCCCTCATTACTTTTTACGATAACTGCATCATCATTTTTTTCTGCTTTTATCTGCTCCAGCATCTCATCAAAGGTGAAGAAAAGTTTCTCTTTCGATATAGGCTTTAATACATAGTTAATTGCTTTTACTGAATAGCTTTCTAAAGCAAACTCAGGAGAGGATGTAAAAAATAAAATCGGTGCGGTTTTATCAAAAGTACGGAGATCTTTTGCAACGTCAATGCCAGTAAAGCCCGGCATAATGATATCTAGACAGTATATATCAAACCGCTTTCCTTTTTCTAATGCCGAAAGTAGATTAAATCCGTTTGTAAATGCGGCGTATTCGAAGTTTAGATGTTTTGATGCTTGGTATAGGTTTATGAGCTGTACCATATTGGATAGCTCGTCAATATTGTCATCACAAATTGCAATCTTTAGCATAAGCATTCCTCCATTTCCCCAACATAAGTTTAACATAAAAATTGGAAATTCGAAACTATGATTCATGCAGAAAAAACCATGATTCATGCAGCGGACATTTTTAAAAGGAAAAGTCTTATATATTGAAAGTAGGAGAGCAAGAGGATCTATTTTCCGTACATGCAACAATATTTAAGGAGGAACTATACTTTGAAAAAGAGCTTACGAGCATACTAATCACTTTGTGCATGATATTGACTCTGATACCGACTATGGCGCTGCGGATACACTTGAGGTGAATGTACTGTCATACCCTGTGAAAACCTCCTACAAGGTTGGCGAGGGCTTTGACAGCACCGGATTTAAAATGGTGTATAACGATTATAATAACGTTGGAAAAATAACGGACAACTCTGCTAACTTTGGGTTTTACACCTCGGATGGTTTAAGTTGACTCAAGGACTGCCATTCCAGACTGCCGGAACAAAGATAATTGAAATAAAAGGAGATATTGGAAATGGCCTGACAACACTTGTGGCAAGATATTTTATCACTGTCACTGATGGTTCCCGTAAGTGACGTTACTAGCCAGCACTGTCATTGCCGTGCGAAGCAAATAGTAGAAATAGAAAAATAGACAGATAGGTAAAATTGTGGTCTGTCTGTCCTTTACTAAATAAACAAGGAGGATTTTATTATGCTACCAACTCTCATCGCAATCATTGCGATTGTTGCTGTAATTGCTTTATGGGCAATTTCTACACAGCGTAAACTTGTGATACTTGATGAGAACATCAGCAATGCCATGAGCCAAATCGGGGTACAGCTATCAAGCCGTTTTGATGCTCTGTCAGCTCTTTTGGACTTGACAAAAGGCTATGCCAAACATGAAAGCGAAACACTGATTGAAACAATCAAATCAAGAAGAAGTGTGATTACGGCAAAGTCCACACCAAATGATGTTCTAAGACAGGAAGGGGTTATTTCCGAAGCATTGGGCAGGATTTCAATGGTAATGGAGCAATACCCAGAATTAAAGGTGAATGAAAATTATATCAAAACCATGGATGCAGTAGATGCCTATGAAAATATGGTGCGTACCAGTCGCCTGATTTATAACGACAGTGTTACAAAGCTTAACCGTGAAATAAGAATGTTCCCAGTATCTATAATTGCTGGTATGTTAGGCTTCCGTCAAAGAGAATACCTTGAGGAGCAGAAAGCTACATTCCAATGAATTTACCTAATTATATGACAATTAGTGAATTAAAGGTGTCTGACCAAAATGGGTGCTACAATACCGTTGAGGATTGGAACATAGATTGGAGCTTTGAAGAAATTGTAATAAATTTAAAAATTAACAAAAACGTAGATAATTTATGAAAGATATATTTAAGTATAAGTGGCTTTATGGTTTATTATTTTTATACTTTAAACCACATATAAAAAAGATATCAAATAGGAATAGAAACGATGATGCAACTTTTTTATTTGGGTACCTAAAAGTTGTTAAGTTAATGGTACAACCGGCTAATTTATTAAACTAGCCGTTTTTTTTAGTATGAAAAAGTTTATTCTTAGGAAGGGGGATATTATCATGAAGGTTATGTATGTTGGGGGCTACGATGAGTTAGCACAATCATTTATTGAAAGAATGAATAAAGAAGGACATGATGTTTATTTACTGTCTGATAACAAGTTTTCAGGAAAGTTTTCTAAGGTTTTAAAATACAAGTACTATAAATTATCGGGAAGAACTAATATGACAGAAATAGTTTTTTCCTCTGTTTTACCTGAAGTTGTTGTGTTTGCAGGTATTAACTATATGAATGTTCTTCGTAGTGGAAGCAAAGAAAAGTATCTTATTACGTTAGATGATATTTTAGAACAATGTGCAAAGTATAAGGTTAAAAAGTTTATTTATCTTTCTTCACATGAAGTATATGGACACCAGTTTGGAATCATATCTGAAGAGAATAAAGTTATGCCTGATACTAGTAAAGGACGTATATGTGCTGAGGGAGAGTACATGACATCCTTGTATAAGGAAAAATATGGATTCCAAAGCATGGTTCTTAGAGGTACAGAGGTTTACAGTGAAAATTGTAGCGATAAAGGTAAGGATTTTTTAAGTAGCTTAATTAGAGATTTAAAATTGCAATCAAAAATTAATATTGAAGAAGATGAATTTTTACAACCAATACATGTTTCTGATTATGTAGATGCTATAAAACGTGTAATGGAATCAGGTGATGATGGAATTTATAATGTTTCAGGAGATTTTACAATTTCTAAAGGAGAATTACTACATTTATTATGTGAAAGCTTTAACATAGAAGCAGATATAAAGTCAGAAGCTAATGCTAAAGTGAGAAATATCAGCAATGAGAATATCCATAAAAAATTGGAGTGGACAGATTTTAGAAATTTGAAAAACTTGATTAAGGAAAAGAAAATTGTTTATGCAGAAGACAAAATTAAAGTTTCTAATAAAGAAAATAAAAAGCTGCCTCCAGCAATTAGAAGGACTATAGAAAATATTATAGTATTTATTATATTTTTCTTACTATATTATTTTAGTAATTCTCATACGTTATTTTCAAAGGTTCATTGGCTTTTGATATATGTAGTGCTTATATCTTTATTCATAGGCATCCGTCAAAGTGCATTATCTGTTATTTTAGCTAGTTGTGGTTATTTATTTATGCAAGATGTTAGTATATTTGAAATGACTAATTTTTACTCTTATGGGGAAGCAGTTCTTATGATTGTGGAATTTGTGTTTTTTGGTATTTGTACTAGTTATACTTCAGATATGCTAAAAGAAAATCTTCAAGAAAGTCAGAGAAATTTAAAATTGCTAAACTCTGAATATGAAGAATTAAAAGAAATTAATAAGGAAAATGTAGCTATAAAGATGGAATATGAAAAGAGAATCTTAGATTCAAAGTCAGGGTTACCTAAATTGTATTCAGTTGTGAATAAGCTAATGGTTCTTCAGCCAGAGCGTATATTTATGGAAATTCTTAATGTTATATCAGAAATGATTAATACTAAAACAGTGGCAGTTTATAAGGTAAACGGAAATAGCCCTTATTTAAGACTGGTAAATGCTTTAAATGAAGAGTCAATAATAAGTGGTAAGTCATGGAATTTGGAGAATTACCCTAAAATTAAGGGGGCTATACAAAAGGGAGAATTATATCATGGCAATGTATTGAATAAAGAACCAGCAGCAGTAGTACCAATTTATTATGAAGGAAAATCTATAGCAGTTATTTTGATTAAGGCTTTAGAGTTTGAAAGCCAAACTTTGCATCATGTTAATCTTCTTAGAACCTTAACTTTATTAATTACAGAATCAGTTGTACGTGCAATTGAATATGAAAATTATACACGGGGACAAAGATGTGTTAAAAATACAGAGATACTAAACAGTAAGGAATTTAAAGGAATTGTTTTATTGGCACAGGAGAAAAAGGATAAGCAACTTGCAGAATACTGCATTATTAAGTTGGATAACTTTACAGCGGTACAGGACATATATGAAAGGGCATTAGTCTGTGTTAGAATGACGGATTACTTTGGAATAGATGAGGAGGAAGTAGTATATGTATTACTTAATAATACCTCAGAGGAAGATTGCGAAATTGTTTTAAAAAGGCTAGAAGAAAAAGGGGTTAAGGCAGAGCTAGTTAGGAATTATGAAGGTATAGGTGAATAGTATGGATAAATTAATATTGATATTACTTCTTATAAATCTAATGATTTCTGTCCTTTGGTTTATATTAAAACTTAAAAAGAAACAAGTTCCCTGGATAGCACTATTTTTTATTTGTCTTCCGGGGTTAGGATATTTAATTTATTATGTTCCAAGAATATTAGGGAAAATTATTTATGATAACAAATATGATAGAGAATCCCTTGTAAAAAGATTTGATATTGAAAAATCACAAGAAAGACCCTACTTAGAGGAAGCCTTGAATGTTGTACCTATTGAAGATGCCATGGCAATAAGTAATAATACAGAAAAAAGGACACTTTTATTAAATCAGCTTAAGAATGATATGTTTAATAATTATAGAGCGTTACTTGCAGCAGAAAATGATGAGGATTCTGAATCAGCTCACTATATAGCAGCTGCAAAAATGGAAGTGTATCGTATGCACCAGCAAAGGTGGAATGAAGTGCTTAGAAGATATGAAAAGGATTATAACTCTATAGAGGTTTTTCATGAGGTTATGGAAATACTTGAAAAGCTTATTGAAAGTGAAGTGCTTTCACTTAAAGAGAAAAAGTTATACAAGAAAAAATACTGTGAAATTTTAGAAAATCAAATGGAAAGCAATGAAGAAATTATAAAAACAGAAGAATTTAAAGCTTATCTTACTTATTTAATAGAAGAAAAATCCTATGAAAAAGCTGAGAAGTTTTGGAATGATAACCATAAGGCAGCTAAGTGTGAAGAAAGTTATATGATGGTGCTTAAAATGTATTTTGACTGTAATGATAAAGAAAAATTTTATAGATGTATTAATAAGCTAGAAGAAGATAAATTAGTTAGACTTTCAAGAGATGGACTTGAAAAGTTAAGATATTGGATTTCAAAGGGGGAAGAGGATGTTATCAGTTAAGAGGCTGCTATATGTAGTTCTTCTTGTTATAACTGTAAGTAGTGTGTTTATGATTTATAACATCAATGAGGGAAAAACAAAAAAAATTCAAATTTACAATAAATCTGTAGAAGAAGAGCCTTTAAGTAAAGAAATAAAAATAAACAAAGAAAATGAACCTAAATTTCTTATTACGGGAAGTAAAACTAAAGAAATTTATAGAGATATATATACAAATGTAGGTTTTATAATGTCTGATTTGAAGCTCTCCTATGAGGAAAAAAACAAGATAGAAACTAAAGACTTAAGTGAAAATACTGTTCTAATATTTTGTGATGACGTAGTTAGTAAATATATAGACTTAAAGACCTTAGGAGAATTTATTATTCATGGTGGAAAAGTAATTTTTGCTGGGGGATTAGTAGAGGGAAATGAAGAAGCTTATCTATATCCTTTTTTAGGTATTAAAGAAAAAACTATTAAAGAAAACTATAACAAACTTAGTTTTGTAAAAGAATTTTTCCCAATTCAGTATGAAGAGATGAATTATGATGGATATAACGCTTCAACATGGCTATCTGTAAGAAGTGATGCAGAAGTTTATGTAGAGGATGCCAAGAAGAAGGTACCAGTTTTATACAGTTATCCCTATGAAAGAGGAAAATCCTTTGTAATTAATGGAACCTTCTTGGCAGATATAAATTGCGCTGGAATATTAACAGGAGCTATTGGAGCTATAATGGATGACTTCATATATCCCGCAATTGGAAGTACAAGTGTGTTTTTGGATAACTTCCCCATGGTAACTTATATTAATGACAAAACATGCATGAAGTTATATGGCAGAACTACTGAGGCTTTTGTTAGGGATACTGTGTGGCCAGTTTTTCTTGGAATTTCCTTAAGGCAAAATATTCCTTATACTTCCTCAGTATTAATTGAATCTTCCAAAGATAAAAGTTTTCCAGTTATTAATGATAGTTTGTTTAGTACAATAGGTAAATCAGCACTTCAGTACGAGGGAGAGCTTGTTTATGGGTCAAACTGTGAAGATGAAAACAAAGTTTTCTTAAATAAAAACTTTTTAGAAAGCTTTAATGAAGTTTTTCCAAGATATGACGTTAATGGACTAGTAATGATGTCTGATAAACTAAGTGAGAATATCATAAATATACCTGGTGTAAAAATAAAAAACGTAAGAGGAAACTTAGGTTCTAGTCAAAGTAATAAAAGATTTAATAGTAGTTCTTCCTACAGTGTACTTCCAGCAGCCACCTTTGGAAACACACTAGAAGAAGGAAATCTTCTTGAGATTGCCTCGGTTATAGCTTCTTATGGAATGATATCTCATGTTTTTGATATTAATACTCTAATAGCAGAAGATGAAAATACCCCCTCTTGGGATAGATATAAAAAACAAATTGGGTTGTTTGAAGAAAAGGTATTAATTCCAGCTTCTTATCTAGAGGGAAGAACTCTTTCACAGATGAGGAGTAAAGTTAAGAGTTATGTAAATATGGAGTATGGGTGGAGAAAAGAAGGAAATCACATTGAAATAGACTGTAGTAAATTTATAAAGGGACAGACTTTTTTCTATAAGACAAATTATGAAATTGAAAGTGCAGAGGGACTTTCTTTTGAAAAAATTGATAATGGGTATTATTTGTTAAAACTATCAAGTGAGCACGGAGTTATAAAGTTGAAAGAGAGGTAATGCTATGCGTATATGCATTATATGTGAAGGCTGTTATCCATATGTACCAGGAGGAGTTTCTAGCTGGATACAGATGCTTTGTAATCATTTTTCAGATGTAGAATTTGTTATTTGGGCTATAGCAACTAATAAAAAAGAAATGTCAGAGTACAAATATAAAATTCCAGACAATGTGAAGGATATTTCTACCATTTATCTTGGTGAGGAGGAATTTTCTCATAAGTATAAAAAGGTTTCTTTAACAATTGATGAAAAGGAAACTTTAAAGAATCTTGTTATTGGAGTGGCAAATGAAATAGATTGGGAAAAAACTTTAAAATTTATGAAAAGGCATAGAATGTACTTATCAGATATTCTTATGAGTGAAGCTTTCTATGAAATTTGTCTTGAGGAATATGAAAGACAGCAATCAAAAAAGATATTTCAACAATTTCTTTGGAATATTCGTGGTATGTATTTTCCTCTTATGCATATTTTATCCGAGGATATACCTAAGGCAGATATTTATCATTGCGTATCTACAGGATATGCAGGAATACTTGGAAGTTGTGCCTCTTATATAAGACAGAAGCCACTACTTTTATCAGAACATGGAATTTATACCCGTGAGAGGGAAGAAGATATCATTCGTTCTAATTGGGTAGAGGGAGATTTTAAAGAGATATGGATTGAGTTTTTTAAAAAACTTTCCTATATTGCATACAATCAAGCAACTAATGTAACTAGTTTATTTGGAGTAAATAAAATGTTACAGATAGAGCTTGGATGTCCAGCGGAGAAAATTTGCATCATTCCTAATGGAGTAAATCCTGAAGATTTCTCAAACTTAAAAGCTTCTAATAGGCTAGACAAAAATAAATTTAATTTAGCAGCTGTACTTCGTGTAGTACCAATTAAAGATGTGAAAACAATGATTCTAGCTTTTGATGTTGTGAAGGAAAATGTGCCAGAAGCTAAACTATACCTTATGGGAAACTGCGAAGAGAATCCAGAGTATTATGAGGAATGCAGAAAGATGATTGAAGACTTAAATATTGATGATATTGAGTTCTTAGGTCAGGTGAATGTTAAAGAGTATCTTAAAGAGATTGATCTTCTCCTTTTATCTAGTATAAGCGAAGGGCAGCCCCTTGCTATTTTGGAAGGTATGGCTGCGGGGATACCATTTATATCAACTAATGTTGGAGATTGCAAGGGGCTTTTAGCAGGTGAAGAGGGAGATAACCTTGGGAGAGCTGGAATAATTACCCCTGTAATGAATAGTGAAGCTATGGCAGAAGCAATTATATATTGCATAAAACATCCAAAGGAAAGAAAAAGAATGGGTCTTGTTGGACAAAAAAGAGTAGAAACTCACTATAGAAAGGACGCATTTCTTAAAGAATATAGTAAGCTGTATGAAAAATTAGGAGGTGGACATAAGTGGCAGGGATAGGATTTGAACTTAGAAAAATATATGGAAGAAAAACACTAGCATCTAGTGTATGGGGAAGTATTTATGCAACCATGACAACTATTGGACCTTCAGTGTTATTTGCAATACTTTTATTAACCTTAAAGTTCTTCATGGATGATTTTGAAATTCAAGAGATAAGGAGTATGTTCTTTATTTCTTCTTTTACCTATATTTTTTTAGTTGCTGTATTAGTAGCTTCTTTATTTAACACTATATTATCTAGATATATTTCTGACTGTATTTTTGTGAAAAAAGAAGATGATATTTGTGCATCTATGTTTGGTGTTCTTGCCATGGGAAGTGTTGTATCAGGGCTAATTATTTTTGCATTTTGTTTAGGAATGTATTTCAATGATAGAATCCCAATTAGATTTTTAATTGTATATTACTGGCTGGGAATTCTTGCCACAAACACCTATATTTTAATTAATTATGTATCAGCTTTAAAAGAATACAAGGAAGTAACCATAAGTTATTTAATAAGTTTAGTTGTAGCAATTCCAACATTTCTATTATTATATAAAATCTTCAATGTAGAAATTGTGTTTGCTGCTTATATAGCACTATCAATTGGATTTTTTCTTGCCAATATTGTGCTTGTATATTGCTGTGTAAAAGCTTTTGGTAAGCCAAGTGATAACTATTTTTCTTTTTTATCATACTTCAAGAGATTTCCTAAGCTATTTTTAAGTGGGTTTTCATATATGTTAGGTTTTTATATTTCAACTATAATCTACTGGCTTTTTGCTGATATGAGTACCCAGGTAAGTATTTTTAGAACAGCTCCTGAGTATGATATGGCGATGTTTATGGCAATTGTTGTAAATATGCCTGCTTTAGTTATATTTGTAGTAAAAGTTGAAACAGAGTTTTTTGAAAAATATGTAGCTTACCTTTCAGCTCTAAACCATGGTGCTTATTACCTTATTGAAAAAGAAAGAGAGAATATGATTAATATTATAAGGCTGCAACTTTTTTATGTGTATGAAGTTCAACTAATTGTAACAGTTGTTCTTATTTGCCTTGTCAATGTGTTTTTCCCTTATTTAGGCATAAGTTCTCAATCCCTTAATATGTTTATGATTTTAAGTATGGGGCTTTATTGTACGTTCTGTATGTATTTTACAGTTATTTTCCTTTACTACTTTGAAGATCATACCTTTGCAGCTATAGGGCCTGTTATTTTCTTAGTTTTAACAACAGTATTATCACTGATTTGTTCTGTTATTGGGAAGCCATTTTACACACTTCCTCTATTAATTGGAGGAATTATTGGTTGGGTTATTACTTATATTTTATTAAAGAAAAGATTAAAAAGTTTAAATATGTTTCTTTTATGCAAATAAACACAAAATCAATGGAGGTTAAAAAGTGTGAATAAGTGGGAAAAAAGTAATAATAGAATACTAGGGATAATTGTATTAGTTGCAGTAATTTTATTTGGAGCTTTATACTTTAATAATTTAACCCCGAAGGAAGAAGGAATTAAAACTCAAAATACAAGCCTTGATGAATGGAATATTGATAATAGTGCTATGAATGGAACTCCCATTAAAGAAGATAAGAGTATTTATTCTAGTGGGCCAAATGTAAATATACATGATGTTTATATTAGTGTTTTTCCAACGAAGACAAAAGAAGGAGAAATCATTGATTTTTCTGCCTTTGGAATGCATTCATCAAGGGATCATTCTTATAATCCAGAGCTTAATTGTAATGTTCAGATTTTAAAAGAAGGAGAAACTTTAGATCCGCTCACAGGCATAGATAGTAAAAATGCAATAATTCGTGTTCGTGGTAATTCCTCAAGGGGAGATACTTATAAAAGCTACAAAGTTAAGCTAGATGATGAGGGTGAAAGCTTTTTTGGGCAAAGGAATCTTAATATTAATAAGCATTCAGAGGATATTACAAAGATTGCAACAAAACTTCAGACAGATATATTAACTTCAGTTCCTAATATTATAAGCTATAGAACTTATTTTATGCGGGTATGGATTAGAGATACATCTCTTCCAAAGGATAAGCAAGAGTTTAAGTATTATGGTTTCTTTACGGAAATTGAACAACCTAATAAAACTTATTTAGAAGCTAGGGGCTTAAGTAGTAATGCATCATTGTATAAAGCTAGAGATTTTAGTTTTCAAATAAGTGAGGTTTTAAAAGATGTGGATGATCCAAATTACAATGAAGAAGGCTTTGAGACTGTACTTACTATTAGGGAAGCAAATAGTCATAAAAAGTTATTAGAGTTGTTAGAAGCTGTTAATGATGAAAGTAGGGATTTTAAAGAAGTATTTAATAAGTATTTTAATGAAGATAACTATTTAACATGGCTAGCCTTTAATCTACTCATGGGGAATAACGACATCATTAATCATAACTTTATTATTTATAACCCAGATAATTCTAACACATGGTATTTTGTACCTTGGGACTTTGATGGCACCCTTCGCTTTGGTGAACATGAAAGTATTTTAATGAAATTACCACCATCATTAAAGGGAATCCAAAAGTTAAATCAATCAGTATTGCATAGACGTTATTTTAGGTTAGAAGGAAGTATAGAAAAAATTAAAGATAAAATGGATAAACTTTTAGAAGACTATGTTACTGAAGAAAAGGTTACTGGGCTAGTAAATAGCTATAAACCAGTTTTAGAAAAAACTATTACCCAGCAGCCAGATATAGGGCTTTTAGATGAAATGAATCCTAAAGAGTACTCTCAGTATTTAGATAAACTATATGATGGTATTTTAAGCAATTATGAAGCTTTTAATGAAGCTATAAAATACCCATCACCAATGTATGTTGCACAGCCAAAGCAAGATGGAGACTCAGTTGTTTTAAGCTGGGAATCAGCGTATTCTTATCAAGGACTACCTGTAACCTATAATGTGCAAATATTTACTGATTATAATATGAAGAATAAAGTTCAAGAAGAAAAAAACATTGCTGAAACAAAATATACCTTAAATAGTAATTTATCACCGGGAACATATTATCTAAGGGTAACAGCTGTAGATAATAAGGGACATGAACAGCTTAGCATGGAAAGATTTGAAACTATGATTACAGATGTTAGAGGCTACAACGTGAATGGTGTTTTAGAAATTAAGATTGAGTAGGTGGGGTAATGCAGTACCAAGGACAGATACTTAGACATGAAATGAAGTATTATATTAATAAAAGTGTTTATCATACCCTGAGAAATCGCCTTAAAACCGTGATTTTTACAGATTCTAATATGAAGAGGGAAGAGGGGTACTTAGTCAGCAGTTTATATTTTGATGATATGTATCAGTCAGCCCTTAAAGAGAAGCAATCAGGAATTAGGTTTAGAAAGAAGTTTAGAATTCGCTGTTATGATTTAGAGGATAAGTATATAAGACTAGAATGTAAGAAAAAATACCATGAATTCATATCAAAAACCAGTGCAGCGCTTACCAGAGATGAATATGACTCTATTTTAGCTGGAAGTTATGAATTTTTAGGACATAGGAAAGAGGATGTATGTAAAGAACTTCTTGCCTATAA
Source organism: Clostridium sp. (assembly GCF_036642255.1). Taxonomy (GTDB): domain Bacteria; phylum Bacillota; class Clostridia; order Clostridiales; family Clostridiaceae; genus Clostridium_J. The sequence continues at coordinate 15,653 of NZ_JAVWDJ010000042.1, forward strand.
TAAAACCAGACTGATGAAGCCAAAGGTAGTAGTAGAATATATGCGTGAAGCCTATGTTCTACCTACTGGGAATGTAAGAATTACCTTTGATAAGGATATATCTGCGTCTATAGGGAATTACGATATGTTTGCTAAGGACTATATGACAAGAAAAGTACTTGAAGAAGATATTATGGTGATGGAAGTAAAGTTTGATGATTTTTTACCAACCCATGTTTTGAGTATTTTGAAAACAGCAATGACAAATAAATGTGCCATATCAAAATATGTGATGGGTAGGGAAGAGAAGAGGAGGATACAACTTAGATGAATAATTTTTCTGATATATTTAAAAAAGGGTTTTTACAGGAGACAGGAAATCTCACCATTGATGGATTTATAATGTCCATGTTAGCAGCTTTTATCTGTGGAATGATTGTTTACTTTGTATATAGACAATTTTTTAAAGGAGTTATCTATAACAATAATTTTAATATTTTACTTGTACTAACAGCCTTAGTGACTTGCTTTATTGTTATTGTAATAAGCTCTAATGTGGTATTGTCACTAGGTATGGTTGGTGCTCTTTCTATAGTACGTTATAGAACTGCTGTAAAAGATCCACTAGATGTAGGTTTCTTATTTTGGACAGTGGCAGTAGGGGTAACCTGTGGGGCTGGGTTATATATAATTTCTTTACTTGGAACAATTTTTATTGCTGCAATTTATATTTTATTAGTAAAGATAAGAAGCGGCAAAAGAGTTTATATTTTGATCATAAAATATACAAATGAAGCTGGAAAAGCTGTTATGAGGGAAATTGAAAGTATCAATAAAATTTTAAAAAACAAGACAACCTCTAAGGGATATACAGAGCTTACCTATGAAGTACGTCTAAATGGTGATAATACAGCCTTTGTTACAACTCTTTCAGAAATTGAAGGGGTAGAAAACGCAGTGATTGTTGAATTTACAGGTGATTATTTTGAATAAAGCTGTATCCTGTGTTTCGGGTTCCTGAGAAATAGAGCACAAACAATAAAATGAACAATTTTCTTATTTAGTGTCAAAAGCGTATATGAGATATTTTCATATACGCTTTAATTTACAAGATTTCATTGAATAAGGAGAAGCTAGAATGAATAAAGATTTAATTAATCATAACTCAGATGAAAAAATAGAATCTTTAAAGAAAGAGATTGAAACTGTTAAAGATAAATCTCTTATTGGTGTTATCTTTGAGTATTTAACAGATTTTATTCTTGCAATAATTTCATTTTGGCGTTAAGGATATAATGTGAAGAGAATTAAGGGAAGTGATTTCTGGATTCCCTTAAAAATTGAATACTATGAGCATTGTTCTAAAACATAGTTTAATGTTTAAATAAAAACTAAAATAAAAACTAAAATAAATATCATAAATTAAAGGGAGCAAAATAAAATTATGCTCCCTTTAAATTCTTATTTATTACATTTCAACACAATGGTGTTACCAAACCTATGAGTAATCTCAACCTTTGAGAACCCTGCTTCATACAGCATTTTTATCTGATTTGGTACTGTGCATGGTGTATCGTAATGATATTCAAGTTTTTCCTCTAATCCCTGTTCTTCTCTCAAGGTTTTCACGTTTTGAAAAAATTCATTCTCAAGGGCCTGTGGATTTTCATTTTCTAGCTCTGAAATCATATAGTCGCTTTCGATATACACTCCACCATCCCTTAACGCACTGTGAATATTACGGTAAATCTCGGTCTTTACTTCGTGGGTATAATGGTGAAGAGTCATTACAGAAATCACAGCATCATAATCCTTGCTACTATAATCATAATCCAGATAACTCATATGAAGTAGCTTAATTTGTCCTCTGTCATACTCCCTTTTATACTTCTCTTTAAGATAATCCAGCATATTTTCAGCTATATCCATTCCAGTGATATGAATTTCAGGAAATCTATTGAAGATTGCTTTAAGTTCTAGTCCAGTTCCAATACCAAGGTCTAATAAATTCTTTGTTGATGCAGGCAGCAAAATTGCTATAACCGTCTTACTCTCAAGACCTCCATCAATATGTGAGGTATGCACCTCATCATAATTTCTAAATCTAGCATTAAAAAATTCATTCATTTTTTCAAGTTTACCCATATTAATACATCCTTCCTTCATGTGCATGAGTTTTATTAATTTTCATCCATGAATAGCAAAGGCTGCATATTTTCTTATTGCATGAGCCTATTGCTAAGCAATATTAATTAGTTTCATCATAAAGAAACACCTACTTTTCTTAATTATACTATTTTACCATTATACACTAATTGTAAATACTGCACAATAATGTAACTTGACTTCATAGAGTTGTTAAAATTCCAAATAAAGCCATCACGGGGTGTTAATGAATTTTCGTTGATTGCCTTCATAAAAACGTCAAAATTTATCTATACACTAGCATGACCTTCTATAATTTATTTGGAAAAAACTTTATAGATACTAAAAATGAAAAGAGTTTCTAATTAAGGTGTTTATAGAGTTTTTAATAGAGCTTACAGCATAGGCCACAAATTTGTGTTTATTTGGATTATAAAGTTCTACACATTTAAACAAAGTGATAAAGGTTTCATTTCTTAAGTCATCAAATTCATAGCCATTCACATGGGATTTTTTTGATAGGTTTCAAATGAAGGGAGTAAATTTTTTAATTAAGCGCGCCTTTCAGTGAACATCTACCTTCTTAGAAAGTAGAGCTAGGGTTTCGATTTTTTCTAAAATCATTAATATTTCTCCTCTCAATGGAAAATTATGCACTAGTGGCATATATCTTTGTTGAGGAGGTTGATAAAATGAGTAATGCAATGATAGAAACATTAGATAAATTAAGGTTAGCAATAGATATAGGCCATAATGTTAAGTTTGATAGTGGGGCTGTGGGAATAAAAAAGGAGGATTCATTGAACTTTGAGGTGGGCTCAAAGCTTATGAATAAATGCAGGGAAGTAGGAATTAAAGTTATAGACTGTACGCCGAAAAATCCTACAAGTCATAAGGATTCCTTAAGTAAGAGGGTTATTATTGCCAATGAGGGAAACACAGATTACTTCATATCCATTCACCATAACGCATGTCCAGGGGGCTATGGTACGGAAATACTCTGTTATCCAGAAGAAAGAGCAGAAAACTTTGCAAATAAAGTCTTGTCTGAGATTGTTAAGCTAGGTTTTAGAAACAGGGGAGTGAAGCACAGAGCTGATTTATATGTGCTGAGAAAAACGGAAATGCCTGCAATACTAATTGAATGTGCTTTTTGTGACAGCGAAATTGATATGAAGGGCTATAATCCAGAAAACATGGCTGAGGCAATATTTAGGGATATTTGTAAAGCTCTCAATTTAGACTGTGAGATTAATGTAGAGAATTCTAAAGGGGATTTTCTTTCTGGAGATTCCAAGGATTCAAATTCAAGTGGGGCTGAAAATAAGGGTGAAACTTTTTATGGCTTAACCCAAATATAAGTACTTATTCACCCCAAAATTAATATAATGGAAACAAATAAGTAAAATAAGGTGAAGAACTGTTATGAACTATGGTGGCATAGAAAGCTCAAGTTATAAAAATAGGGAACAAGGTCCTAAAAGTATATATAATTTGACTCAAGAAGAATTTAATAAATATTATTTAAGCGGAAATTATGAAGTGTATTTCATAGAATACTTTGGAGATATAGTATCTGCATTAGCTCCTATTGAGTACGCAGATGTTTTTATCACTGAAAAATTTTTTGCCATATTATTTGTACAAAGAGGAATGCTAGCTACTTTAAACGAAAGGGTTCCTGAAATTGCTGGTATCCAGAGAAACTTTATCTATACTCTATCAGAACTTACTGTAAATAACGAAGCAACTTCTTTAGGTAGTGTATATGAAGGTAACATACCACTAGATGGCGAGGGAGTAGTAGTTGGAATTATTGGCACAGGTATAGATTACATGAATCCAAGATTTATCACTGAAACAGGGGAAAGTAGAATTGTAGCTATATGGGATCAAACAATAGCTAGAGAATCTGTTAATGGAGAAATTCCCTATGGCACTGAGTACAGCAGGGCTATTATAAATGAAGCAATAAGAGCTGGTAGTCAAGGCACATCCCCCTATGAAATTGTAGCCCATAGAGATGAGGTAGGTCATGGCACTGCTATAGCGGGGTTAGTTGGGGGTAGGAGTCTAGATGAGCTTTTAAAACTAAAGAGTGTAGCTCCAAAATGTGAATTTGCCATTGTAAAGCTTGAAGAAGCTAGAGATTACAACTTAGAAGCTGTTGGCATAGCACCAGGTACTAAAAATGTTTACCAGGCTGTAACTATTGCATTAGCAATTAAATATCTATCAGATTTACAGTTAAGGCTCAAAAGACCTATGGTGGTATGTCTACCTATGGGTTCAAATTTTGGTAGTCGTGATGGCGGTGCAATAATGGAAAGATATATTGATAGTTTAACAAGAAGAAAAGATTTTTGTATAGTTACAGACACTGGAGACCAAGGTAGAGGACTTACCCATGCCAGTGGAACAATTGAGTCAGCAGGGAGCACAGAAGATATATTTATAAATGTAGGAGCAGAACAAAGTACTTTAGCTGTATCAGTTTATATCAAGAGGCCAGATAATGTAACATTTAGTATAACTTCCCCCTTAGGTGGCACCATTAGTGAAATTCCATTACCTTCAATTAATGAGCAAAGCAAATATCTAAACTTAGAGGAAAACGGTATAAATATTGAGTATTCTGCTCAGGAAACGGTGAGTAAAGTTGTAAGGATTACTATGATAATTAAAAATACATTTCAAGGGGTTTGGAAGATAAGTATTTTGGGAGAGTATATCGTCAGTGGACTTTATGATGCATGGTTACTGAATTCACAGTTATTGAGAGGAGATACTAGGTTTTTAAATCCTGATCCCTATACAACTCTATTAACTCCTAGTACATCAAATAACATAATAGTCACTTCTAGTTATAACCAAATTACCAATACCATTAGGGAAGTATCAGGTAAAGGATTTCCTCGAGACGGAGTAATTAAACCTTCCTTTGCAACTGCAGGAACTAATTTTTTAACGGTGGGACTAAATAATTCACTAGTAGTGGGAAGTGGATGTGCTATGTCAAGTGCCATAGTAGCTGGCACATTAGCATTAATATATCAATGGGGAATAGTTCAAAAAAGAAATACTCAGCTTTATCCTCCAAATCTAAAGAACTTTCTAATTGCTGCAACAGAAAAAGATGATGATAAGATATATCCAAATGAAGAATGGGGATATGGTAAGTTAAGTATTAATAAATTATACGAAATTTTGCTTGCAGTAGGTAATAAGGTTAGTAGTAATAATACTACTAATGAAAGTATCAACAATAATAATACTACAACAGCAGCTATTAGGGTTCCTGTAAGCTGTACTGGAGATGAATCTAATAATTATTTATTTATAAGTATACCTTTTGAAATATATAAGAGAATAAACAAATGATACCCTTATTATTTAAGGGTATTTTCGCTTTGTGGATTTAAATAATAAGAATGAGTATATTTTAGTCACTAATATATTTGATTAATTTTTTTTCTTTTTATTGAGGGACAGGTTTTTTAAGAAATAAAAGGAAAATTGGCTTCACTAAAGCTAGTATATGGAAATTAAAATTTAAAAAGCCGTGGATAAGTCTGTAGAAGCTAATAAACCAACTATGAATTATATAAATGGAATTCTTAAAAATTGGGTAGTGCAAGGATATCCAAAGCAATGGGAGGGAGTTAAAAATGGAGGCAGTAGCAGCACAAAGGGAAATAATGCAAGAAAATCCAGTGAGTTTGTGTCAAAGGAGTATAGAGACCTCACAGAAGAGGAGTGGGCAGACCTTGAAGCAGGGCTCTTATAAATGCGAAAAATGCAGGGATACTGGATGGGTTTTAGTACCCCAGGAAAAGTATTCGCCCTTAGCTGTGAGCTGTGAATATAGGGAACTTGAAAAAGTAAAAAACACCTGGATAACATCTGGCATAAACCCTGAGTTATGTAATCATAACTTCTCAAATTTTGAAATTTGGAATGAAGCCTCAAGAAATGCCAAAGCTGCTGCAGCAAATTATTTTAAGGATTTCAGCGCCATAAAAAGATATAGACACAACAGCATTCTATTATGTGGTGAGGTGGGAAGTGGTAAATCTCATCTTACTATTGCCTTAGCATTAAATCTGTTAAAGAAAAACATAAAAGTAGTGTATATGCCATATAGGGATATAATAACAAAACTAAAGCAAAACATGCTGAATGAGGAGTTTTACCAAAGAACTATTTCAAAATATCAAAGCTGCGAGGTGCTCCTCATTGATGATTTGTTTAAGGGAAAGATCACAGAATCTGATATAAATATAGTGTTTGAAATCTTAAAATACAGGTATCTAAATCATCTGCCTATTATAATAAGCACAGAGTTTCTTATTGATGAACTATTGGACTTTGATGAAGGTGTGGGGTCAAGGATCTATGAAATGTGCAAGATTTATATGGTGGAGATTGAAAAAGGGAGAGAGGGGAATTTCAGGATGAGGTAGAAAAACAAAAATCACCTCAGTGGTGATTAACAAGTGTAAACACAATTTGTTTTTCTAATGATGAGTTTAATCTATGCTCATTGGTGTATAAACATTGTATTTGAAAGCTGGGTATATGTTTTCATTAACCATTTTGCTTTCTTTCCTGTTGGCACAATATGCTTTTATGGAAAGTGTCTTTATCATCATATTGTCATACACAACGCTGGTTTTTATGGCGATATTTTCAGTTCTTAAAATATCTGCAAACTCTTTGCCACTATGCATGGTGTCTGCTGTGATATCAAAGATGTAAAGCTTCTCCTTCTCAGATTTTTTAACTGCAAGCCCTGGAATTAGAGTCCCGATAAATGTTGCGGCACATATGGCTATGATAGTAAGGACGCCATCTGACTTTGCCATCCTTACAACAGCAACCATGTATATAGTTGTAGACAACGCTGCTAGTAAGCTTGAAAAGAAGAACTTTTCCCGGGCCAGATATATATTTTTCATTGTGCCTAGAGTGTTGTCCAGTAGTTTTAGTAAAAATACTATTAAAATTTCCATGTTACCTCCGATTTCTGTTGCTATAAAAAAATAAAAGACTCTTGCTATCAAAATCACAAGAGTCAAATAATATCTTAATTTATGAATAAAATTATTTTGCGCAATAAGGCGCATTCTTCTGTAACTTTATTAGTATATCACAAAAACATGTTGATTGTCAATATATTAATATCTAAGTATGAAAAAGCGGTTAGCAAGAATTGAATAAGATTTGTTTTGCTATTAACTGCTCCGTCTTTTCTATTTTATTATTGTGAACACTATGATTAGGGCAGAGCTTACTTTAATAATTTACCACAGAGGTGATTAATACTAATTATCACTTCGACAGGCTTTCTTATTACAAAACTATTTCTGATCATACTTTCAGATCGTATCTTATTGGTTATTAATAAGGATAAAACATTAGATGGGCGGGTAAATACACCTTTGTATTAAGAGTAAGAATGTCATAAATGTAGGAAATGGCGCATTCCCTTACCCAATCATCTTCTTACCATTTATAAGTTCTGCCTTTGTACCAACAGATACTATGCCTTCAGTAGTACGTGTCTTTGAAGAAAACCAACCTGTAACTCCTATCGTAGAAGCTTTTCGTAATTTATTAGCAAATCAACCAGTAGGAAAAGATATCTTGGTTGCTCTTGCTTAGTGTATAGCAATAATAGTTGTTGCTTATAGCTTTGCCATGAGAATATATAAAAAATTATAAAAGGTTGCTGTTTTTGGAACAGGTGGGCATTTGTAAAATTTTGTGATGTCACTCATACTGCTAGTTATATATTTATATAATTTACTGTAATAGTATTTATATCAGAAAGGCTACATTATCTATATTTACACATAAATTAAGTAGGGGTGCAAGTAGGTAAAGAAGAAGGGTAAGGAGGCTAGTGTTATGTTAGAAGGGAAATGTCCAGTGACAGGAAGAACAAGCAGAGCAGCGGCTGGTGGGGGAACAACTAATGAGTATTGGTGGCCAAATCAACTTAAGCTTAATGTTCTTCGTCAAAACTCAGAACTAAGCAATCCTATGTCTAAGGATTTTAACTACGCAAAAGAATTTGAAAAATTAGATTATTATGAACTAAAGAATGATTTATATAAGTTGATGACAGATTCTAAGGAATGGTGGCCTGCTGATTATGGTCACTATGGACCATTCTTTATTCGTATGGCTTGGCATAGTGCTGGAACTTATAGAGTTGGTGATGGTAGAGGCGGTGGAGGGCAAGGATTGCAACGTTTTCCACCACTTAATAGCTGGCCAGATAATATTAATTTAGATAAAACACGTCGTTTACTTTGGCCAATTAAAAAGAAATATGGAAATAGAATATCTTGGGCTGACCTTATGATATTGACAGGTAACTGTGCATTAGAATCTATGGGATTAAAGACAATCGGTTTTGGTGGTGGCAGAGTGGATGTTTGGGAACCACAGGAGGATATTTACTGGGGCAGTGAAAAAAAATGGCTTGAAGCTCACCGTAATAAAGATGAAAAAGAACTTGAAAATCCTCTTGCTGCTGTACAAATGGGCTTAATTTATGTAAACCCTGAGGGACCAAATGGAAACCCTGACCCTAAGGCATCAGCGAAGGATGTAAGGGAAACCTTCGCTCGCATGGCAATGAATGATGAGGAAACTGTTGCACTTATAGCTGGTGGACATACTTTTGGTAAATGTCATGGTGCTGCATCACCTTCCTATGTTGGACCAGAGCCAGAAGCTGCACCTATTGAACAGCAAGGACTTGGGTGGAAAAATAGTTATAAAACTGGTATGGGTCCAGATACAATAAGTAGTGGGCTTGAAGGTGCATGGAAAGCAGAGCCTACAAAGTGGACAATGGGCTACTTAAAAACCTTATTTAAATATGAGTGGGAATTAGTTAAAAGTCCTGCAGGAGCATATCAATGGTTAGCTAAAGATGTAGATGAAGAGGATATGGTAGTTGATGCCCATGATCCATTTAAAAAGCATAGACCTATGATGACCACAGCAGATTTATCACTTATTTATGATCCTAGTTATAGATTAATTGCAAAGAACTATCTAAAAAATCCTAAAAAATTTACTGAGGACTTCGCCAAAGCTTGGTTTAAATTAACCCATAGAGATATGGGACCAATATCAAGATATCTTGGACCAGAAGTTCCAAAAGAAAGCTTTATTTGGCAAGACCCAGTGCCAAAGGTTGACTATAAATTGATTAATAAAAAGAATATTTCAGAGCTTAAGAAAAAGATTTTAGCTTCAGGGTTGTCAATGTCAGAACTTGTTACAACAGCTTGGGAATCTGCTTCAACCTTTCGTGGTTCAGATAAGCGTGGAGGGGCAAATGGGGCAAGAATTCGCCTAAAGCCACAAATACAATGGCAAATTAATGAGCCAGAAAGGCTTAGCAAGGTTTTAAATACCCTAGAAAAAATTCAAATAAGTTTTAATAGTTCACATTCAAAGGAGAAGAAGGTTTCTTTATCTGATATTATTGTATTAGGTGGATGTGTTGGTATTGAAGAAGCAGCTAAAAATGCAGGGTACAACATTACTGTTCCTTTTACTCCAGGACGAACTGATGCAACACAAGAGGAAACAGATATAGAGGCATTTAGTGTTCTTGAACCTAAAGCAGATGGCTTTAGAAACTATATAAAAGATAAATATGCAGTAAAACCAGAGGAAATGTTAATTGATAGAGCACAATTATTAACACTAACGATTCCAGAAATGACAGTATTAATTGGTGGTATGCGTGTGTTAAACACTAATTATAAACAATCAAAGGATGGGGTGTTTACAAAGAGGGAAGAATGCCTTACAAATGATTTCTTTGTAAATCTTCTTGATATTGATACACTGTGGAAGGTGTTACCTGAAAATAAGGAAAAATATGTAGGTTTTGATAGGGAAACTAGGAAGAGGAAGTGGACAGCAACAAGTGTTGATCTTATATTTGGATCAAATTCACAACTACGTGCAGTTGCTGAGGTATATGCATCTAACGGCAATGAGAAAAAGTTCATACAAGATTTTGTAGCTGCATGGAATAAAGTAATGAATGCAGATCGTTTCGATGTTGAAGAATAATATTAAACAATGAACAAGTTAATTTGATTAACAACTTCATTTCAATTAAGATCTTTAGAAGCAGATTTAAACTACCAGTATAGTATCTTTTCTTAGCTGGGCAACAGTCACTTATATAATATGGCAGACTTGAAGCTTCTAAAATGTTGTTATCTAAAAATAATCAGGTGCCTTCTCTTATGGGTTTTAGGAGGTATAAGATAAAAATTCATCTTTGAATCCCATAGTTAAGAAAAAAGGACTTACCATGAGAAAGTAAGTCCTTAAAATATCACAACCAATATCATAAAATATTGTTATTCATCTCAAGAAGCTTTTTCACGTGCGTTTTTGGGCTTTTATGGTGTTTCACCATATGAATATAGAAAAAAACAGTTGCCAATTTCAAAATATTATGCAATGCATAATTTTATTGTTGAAAGTAATAAGGACGGATATAGGATGAAAAATGAAGTTATTTACAATATTCAAGAAGAAATATCTGAAAAATATAAAGCAAATGTACTACATATATTAAATGGTAGTTGTATGATGGACAAGTTTAAAAAAAATAGATGGGTAAACGAAAAATTTACCTATATTCCATTTAATGAAGCGATGTGTTGGGGTGATGCAGATGAAGAGATATTTTCAGATTTATTTATTAAAAAAAGAGTGCAGTCACTCAACACAACAGTAGAACTGTATAGGAGTATAGTATTGAATCCATTAGAACCATTATTAATGGATAAGTTTGATACAATAGTTTTATGGTTTGGTGATGATATGTTCTGTCAAATTAATATGCTAACTATACTTGCTTATTTAGAGCAATGTAATTTTGAAGGAGACGTATTATTCTGTATGGCAAATGAAATTACAGATGAAATGCTACCAGATGCCTATGAAATTGATATAAATGGAAGCTTACAAAAGTTTAAAAGTATAGTTTGTAAAAAAGAAATGACAACTGAAAAATTGATGCCTGTAATGTACCAAGCTGTGTCATTATATTTAAACTATAGGGATAAAAATAGTGAGATCAATCGTTATATTATGCAAAATATAAGCAAAGAGAACAGTAAGTTAATCATTGATTTATTAAAAATTTTCCCACAGTATGGGTTAGGAGACTTACAATATGAAATGTTAATTAAGAATCTTAGAAAATATAGTTGCACTTTAGAATAATACCATATTTATGAAGAATATTTACCTAAGTATAAAATAGTAAAACTTGAGGATTGGATTAATACGATGAAAATGTAGGGAAATCCTTTTTGTTTTAGGAATCAAATAAACTCTTTTAAAAGTAATAGGGTTTGATATAGAGATGTAATTATACACTGCTGCATGATGATGTAAAGATGGGATTAGAATTGACAATTGTGTTTTTCATTGCTATTCTATATATAGAATAGCTCTGTATTGTGGCTTAGTGACCTTTCATTTTCAATAAGAAAGAATAAATCATGGTTGAATGTGAACTAGTGATCAAAGCTGACCCAACTAATCTACTAGTTCCTAAAATATGAACAGAGCAAATGGATTACGCTTAGAGATATGGAGTATTAAAAAGATATAATCATATATGTGCGTTAGGAGGTTTTATATTGACTCAAATTGAACTTGTGCTCCTTGGTTTACTTTATGAAAAAGATCGTTACGGGTATGAAATAGAGTCGGTTATTGAAGAACGTAAAATTAGAAATTGGACAAAAATCGGCTTTTCTTCAATCTATAATTCATTAAAAAAACTTGAGGAAAAAGGTTTCATTGCCTCAAGATATGAGGAGGAATTTGGAGCCCCTCCTCGCAAAGTCTATTTTATTAATGAAACAGCAAGGGAGTCTGTACGAAAAATAATAAAAGAAACACTTCAATCTCCGAAGCGTGTTTACAATGAATTTTCCATAGGGTTAGCTTTTTCGCATTTTCTCACTAAGGAAGAATTATACGAATGTCTTGTTAAATACCGGGATAGCCTTGAAAAAAGGCGACAAGCTATCCTTCAAAGTTATTCTGAGCAACCAATGGTACACAATATCATTCATATAAAGGCCTTATTTACACATCCTGTAAGGTTGATTGAGGCTGAGGTTGAATGGATAAATGATTTATTAAAGGAAATAAAGGAGAATAAAAATGATTATTGAAAACTTTCGCCCCTTTTATGGGAATCATTGCGAAACAACTACGGTGGGCAATCTACTTCAAAATTGTGGAGTAACACTTTCGGAACCAATGTTATTTGGAATTGGGGAGGGACTCAGTTTTATTTATTGGGATAGTAAGCAAATGGGCTTTCCATTCTTAGGAGGAAGATGTAAGCAAGATATTTTAACAGAAAAAATAGTTAAAAATCTCAATTTAAATATTGAGGTGTGTCAGACAACTTCAAAATCAAAGGCATGGGAAAATGTAAAATCTAAAATTGATGATGGTATACCAGTAGGATTAAAATTAGATTGTTATTATCTCGAATATTTTACGAAGAAGATACATTTTGCTGGTCATTATGTAACTATTTATGGTTATGATGATAAGTTTGCTTATTTAATAGATACTGATCAACAGGGGGTTAATCTCAAGACAAGTTTATTATCCCTATCAGAGGCTAGAAGTGCTAAAGGCCCAATGTCTTCAGCGAATAGGTCATTTACAATAACAGGAAATATGCCTCTTAATTTAAAGGATATTATTATATCTGCAATTTATAACAATGCATGTGAATATTTGAATCCACCAATTCAAAATGTAGCGTTCAAAGGTATAAGAAAAACAGCAAAGGTTATTGGAAGTTGGTTTGAAAGACCTGGCATTACCCCAGAATTAATCACACAAGTAGGTACATTAATGGAGAAGGCTGGTACTGGTGGAGCCTTGTTTAGGAATATGTACAGAGATTTTCTTAAAGAATGTGATGATTTATACCCAGACTTAGAACTGTATAACTCATATAAGAATTTTTGTACTATTGCGCAGATGTGGACAGAAGTATCAAAATTGATCTGTAGTGCCGGAGAGAATTCAGATGTACAAAAACTTAAAGAAGCTTCCCATATATTACTGGAAATTGCTACTTTGGAAGAAGAAGCAATGAAGTTGATTTTTGAAACCACCTCAGTTTTTGTAAAATGTAAGTAGCGGTATATATTATATAGGGGTATCAAAAGGCTTTGATTACAGTACGTCACGAGTAGATGTGGAAGGCTGGGCAAAAGACATAGGAATAAAGGATGAAAATCTTAATGATTTTAAGGAGTATTCAAAGAAATATTTCGCAGATGCTTCTTATGATAAGCCTATGAGGAACTGTTTTTGTTAAATAGTTATACTAAAGAGGAATTAAAGCT
>NZ_JAVWDJ010000043.1:0-28777 GCF_036642255.1 Clostridium sp.
CATCTGCTCTCCAAACAAACATACCAGAGTTCCAGAGGTAGGTGCCTTTCAGAATGAAATCCTTAGCTACTTCAATATTAGGTTTCTCCGTAAACCTAGCTACCTTAAAAGTAGAAATAGGACCACCAACAGGATCCCCCATCTCAATGTATCCATAACCAGTCTCTGGTCTATTAGGGGTTACTCCTATAGTCACTAGTCCTCTCTTTTTTTCAGCCATATCTATGGCCTGGTATAAAGTATCTAAGAATTGCTTTTCACCTTCAATATAGTGATCTGATGGCAAAACTACCATTACAGCATCCTTGTCCTTTTTTAAAAGCTTTGCTGCTGAAAGCCCTATACAAGTTGCAGTTTCTTTATTGCTAGGTTCAACAAAAATGTTGTCCTTGCTTATTTCTGGTAATTCCTCGTGTATTTTGTCTACATACTCTTGATTTGTTACAACAAAGATATTATCTTTATTAATTATTGGTTTTATACGATCAACTGTATTCCTTAAGAAACTCTTGTTATTATATGCCTTTAAAAATTGCTTGGGATTATTAGCTCTTGATAAGGGATATAATCTTGTTCCTTTCCCCCCGGCTAGTATTACTGCATACAACAAAACTATCACCTTTAATCATTGCTTAATTATATATTATGAGAGTGTTATATATAATGTGAAGACAATTTAATATTTTTCTTTCGATAATTATTATCAATTGCATAAACTATTCTGGATTGTTTTGTAAAAATTTATCAACTTTCAAAAACAAGAAGACAATCTTTCGAATAAGGTTATTTTAAAATCAGTTTCCTTTCAAACTCTTAGATGATTTTTTTTGCTTTTACTTACCAATACTTCTTTTTCTTTAGAATTTGTTTCCATTTACCTAAAGCTATGTACTGTGCCATGCTGCACTTCATCTTATTAAATCAATTACTCTAAACAAACTGGCAGCGTAACAATTTCATTAAAAGCCTTCATTAAAGAAACTCCTTAGCAAAACAAATTTTTTTAAAAAAACCAAAGGTACTACTTACTAGAACCACCAACATCTACAAGGAAAACTTGTACATTTTCTCCTTCTAATCTTCACATACTACTTATATGAATTTTCTATAGGAGTGGTGATAATATGAGGAAAAATCAAGTTACACTTCGAAGAACTTTTTTCTTATTTTTCCTATTTTTAATAATAGGAACATTTAATATAAATAAGGTTGTTTACTCTTATAGTACTTCAATGACCTATAAAGCAAATTTCAATGATAATCCCAAAGTCTTATTAGACGTACCCTTAGTTCCTCAAGGTCCTGAACTTATAAATGGTTGCGAAGTTACCTGTTTAACCATGCTTTTAAATTATCTAGGCTTTGATATAGATAAAATGACTTTAGCACAAGAGGTACTAAAAGATAACACTCCTTTAAAGAGAACAACAAAGGGCAAAATAATTTCTTGGGGAAATCCAAAAATGGGTTTTGTAGGTGATATTACTGGTAAGAAAGCCATAGGTTATTCAATTTATCCTGAAGCCCTAAAAGTATTACTTGATGATTATGTGGATGGCGAAGGCATCGCTTTAATTGGTGAAGATTACTTTTCTATTGAGCATCATTTAGCTTTGCAAAAACCTGTGCTAGTTTGGGTTACTTCAGATTTTAAAGCCCCAAGAAGATATGCGGTGTGGGAAAGAAATGGTGAACTAGTAGAAGCCTACTTTTCTCAGCATTGTGTTCTTGTCACTGGTTTTAGCGCAGATTTTGTATACTATAACGATCCATTAAATCCTGGGAAAAACAAAAAGGTTCCCAAATCCACTTTCATTTCAGCCTATAATGCTATGGGGAAAATGGCACTTACTTATGAATAGTTTACTTCATACTTAAGTGCTTGTTTTCTTTCTAGCATTTGTTTCATTTTAATTTTAACAACATCTTATAAGTTTCAAGTCTATAGGCTTCTGCAAGTGGAAGCTCTTCAGTGTAGAAAAATTGCTCTGCTTTGTGTACATCTGTGTCTTGCGTTTTTACACCTAAGAAGCTTGCTGCGACTTCAACATTTAACAAGTCTCATGATACTCTTTTTCAACATATTAAGTATAAATTTACTCCCCACTTTTCCGTGATTATTATGTAAAAAATAACTATTCAAGGTTTAGCTATAATAGCAAGAATAATGTAGTATTTATTAGTATAGTTTTAGTTTCCTTTACTGGTAATTTGTAGTATAATTAAATGGTATTTGGTATTTATGAGAGAACTTTAAAATATGGGAGGACAACTATGGAGTTAAAAGAGTATTTTGAGATACTTATGAAAAGATTAAAACTAATTATCATAATTACATTAATTTCAACTATTGCAAGCGGACTTATCAGTGTTTTTTTAATAGACCCTACCTATAAGGCGGATATCTCCGTTATTATTAGTCAAGAAAAGGCAGAGAGTGCCCCAAGTACTCAAACCTATAACGATATTATGATGTATCAAAAGATGGTTAAAACCTATGCAGAGTTTGCAAAATCTAGAATGGTTGGAGATCGTGTTATAGAAGCTTTGCAGCTAGATATGAGTGTAACTCAGCTACAAGGAATGTTAACAGTAACACCAAAAGGAGATACGGAGTTTCTAACTCTTTCTGTTAAATCTAAAGATCCAAAACAAGCTCAAGATATTGCAAATCAATATGCTAGATCTTTAAAATTTGTGAGCAGCGAAGTAAAAAAAGTGGACAACGTTCAACTTCTTGATGAAGCGCTACTTCCTGCAGGAAAAGATAGCCCAAGAGTTTCCTTAAACGTTGCTATAGCATTTTTCCTAGGACTTATGGTTTCCATAGGACTTGTATTCCTGTTAGAATATCTAGATAATACAGTTAAGACAAAAGAAGATATAGAAAAATTATCGGATATACCAGTGATTGGCTTGCTTCCTTTTGATGAAGTTTTAGCAGAAGGAAAGATTCAAGGAATACTAACTACTTATAGTAATCCAAAATCCAATGCTGCAGAAGCTTATAGAACTCTTAGAACAAACATACAATTTTCTTCTCTTGATAAGGATATAAAAACTCTAGTAGTTACCTCCACAAAACCTGGAGAAGGAAAATCCACTATAATATCTAATATGGCTATCACCATGGCTCAAAGTGGTAAAAAGGTGCTCCTATTAGATTGTGATTTAAGAAAGCCAAGTATCCATAAGAAATTTACCTTATCAAACTCTAAAGGTTTAACAAATGTACTGTTAAAGGATAAGAAGTTTGAGGATTGTATAAATATGACGGATGTAGATAACCTCCATGTGGTAACCAGTGGACCAGTTCCACCAAACCCATCAGAGTTACTTGGAAGTAATAAATTTAAGTTACTACTAAAACACTTATCAACTATCTATGATGTAGTATTAATGGATACTCCACCAGTACTAATAGTTACGGATTCCCAAATTCTCTCCTCTATTTGTGATGGAACAGTAATCCTTACTTGTCACGGGGAAACAGAAAAAGAAGCCTTATTAGAAGGAAAATCTCTTCTGCAAAAGGTTAACTCAAATATCCTAGGAGTAGTGTTAAACAAGGTGCCAGAAGGTGGAAAAGGCTACTACTATGGTAAATATTACGGCAGAAAATCCACTAGAAGAAAACTTTATGGATCAAAACATGACTATAGTTATGGCTATAGTTACCAAGAAACTGATGGTCAAACTGAAGCTCTTTAGTTTTAAACCATAAGTTTATAATAAAAAAACTTACCGTTGTTACTTTATTTTAGATAATAATATGTACTTGATAGGAGTGGGAATATGATAGATTTTCACAGTCATATTCTTCCGGGTATAGATGATGGTTCAGTGGATATGGAAATATCCATAAAAATGATAGATATATCAATAAGTGAAGGAGTTGAGTGCATTTGCGCAACTCCTCATTTTTTACCCGAAGAAGTCGAGATAAAAAGAGAATTTTACTTTTCTAAACTAGAAGAGCTAAGAAATGCTGTTAAAAAGAAAAACATCGAAATTATAAGTGGTGTGGAGTTATACATTAACCCTACGCTTCCAAAGCTGTACAAGGAAAATAAAATTTGGGGAATAAATAATAAAAACTATATGCTCATAGAACTTCCAATGCAATACTTTCCCCTTTACACTGAAGAAGTATTTTATGAGCTAAGAATCTTAGGGATAACCCCTATTCTTGCTCACCCTGAAAGAAACTTTGAAATCCTTAAAAACCCAAATCTCCTTGTGAACCTAATAAATCAAGGTGCCCTAGCTCAAATGAATAGTGGAAGTTTAACTGGAAGATATGGAAGTAAGATAGAGGAATTTTCAAAGCAGTTAGTAAAAAGAAACCTAATTCATTTATTAGGTAGTGATGGCCATAACATTTCAGTAAGAAAACCTAGAATAAAACAAGGGTTTGAAAAGCTAAAAGAACTAAACCACCCCTTATATCTTTCCATATTAGAAAATGAAAAGAAAGTAATCCAAGGGGTCCCAATAGAAACCTTACCTATAGTGGATTATAAAGAAGGCTTACTAAAATCCATATTTAGTGTGTTTAAAAGATCCTAACACTACTAAAATCAACCTTTCTTAAAAGTTAAATTAAATAGAAAAGTTATTACACGAAGTAAAAGCTCAAGATTATGCTATCTTGAGCTTTATTGTGCTGCACATTTTTCATCTATATTCATACTTTGAATTCTAGCGCCAAATAACTCTTCATACTCTCTTTTAGACAAAGGAATCAAAACTTCTTTTTTAAAGATTAATCCCTGTTCTTCCTTAGTAGCATAAAAAGTGTTATCTGTTCCAACATCAAAATTTTTACTCACTTCATTTTTAGCAATGATGTACTTTTTGCCATTATAATCTTTGCCTTCAAAAGTGTTTGTATTCACCTTTGTGACAATACATCTTATTAAATATACATCATCTATTGTAAGATTTTCCTTCATTCCTTATGCCACCCCTAAAAAGTTTCTTAATTACTAACATAAGTAAGATAACTATTTTATATATCGTTTTATCGGAAAATTACTTTAGCAAAATTTAATGCCATTAAACTTCAGATTTAACAATGTAATAACTATCCTTATATTCCATATTATACAGGAAAACCTTTAAGAAAGACATCCTTATTTTTCAAATAATTATAAATTTTTCATTAAATTTGCATTAAAATACCGAAAAATCTCACATATTGTTGAAAATTAAAAAGGTGTTTAGCTTAAAGTTAAATACCTTGTATTAATACTAAAATTATAAAATATGCTGTTAAGTGGCCTCCAGGCAATGTCCTTATACATGAATCCACTTTAAATAAAATTTGAATTTTCCCTAATATGAAGAGGATCTTTTTCCACTTTGAGAAACACTATAAAAAACTAAAAGTAGTATTCCAATAGCAATGGTGATTATCCCAACCATTAGAAAGTAATTTATGTATCCTAACACAAATACTTGTACAGCTTCCTTAAGATAAGGAAGTCCAATGCCGATTCTATAAGGGATTCGAGCTACCAGTGCAAATATACTTGGCACCACCATGATAATTCCCGCAGGGATAAAGCTACTTCCAATCCATAAAAGAGATTTCCTGTAGGCTCCCTTGTGTAGTAGCAAAATATCGATGGTAAAAAATATTATTCCAATTAGGAAAGGAATCATTAATTTTCCAAGTAGTGCTATTACCTTTCTAAACTTTTGGAAAGCTCCCAGCTTAACTACTGCATCCATATTAAAGAGATTACTATGGTTTTCTGTAATTTCAACAAAATCCTTTGAAACCTGAGTTAACTGCCCTTTTGCTTCACTATTTAGGTTTATGTTATTAGCTTTAGCATAGTTTTCTAGGTTAGAATATATTTCACCTTGAAGCTTGTCTTTGTCTAGAGAATACTGTAGTTCCTCGATGTTATATTTCATATAATCCACAGCGTTTCTAATATTGCTATTTGTTACTTCCTTAAGAAAATCATTATTTACAGTATTCGTAAATACCTCCTGTGGTATTCCAGTAGAAATGCTAAGTATTGCAAGGCCCTTATTCACTTCTTGTGGTAAATACTCATAATACTTACTTTTATTTAAGCTACCTTCATAAAAACTGCTATTAAGTAGCTTTGTGTTAACAAATAAGCTCGCACAAAAACCTAAGATTAAAAACATTAGTAAAAAACTAAATAAAAACTTAAAAACTTCTTTTATCCTCATTTTAATTGCTACCCCCAGCCCCTAAAATTTCACTAATAGGAGTACCTTCCATAAGCTCACAGGTAACAACGTATCTTTGCGCAGTGTAACCTAAAGCATTAAAAGGGTAGCAGGTATACATTGTTAGCTTTTCTTTGTCAGAGGGCATAGCAATAGTTTTGTCTGTATACTTAACCACTTTCGTGTCTATAACCTTATATACGTAACTTCCATAGGTAGTGTTAAAACTAACTATATCTCCTAGTTTCACATTCTTTAAACTCTTAAAAGCTGTGTTATTGTGGCCTGAAATCACCACATTCCCATGTTCTCCTGGATAACGAGAACCATCAAAGTGTCCAGCTCCCTTTAGTAAATCTTCATCCCTATCTCCATGAATCACTGGCACCCTAAGAGAGGCTGACTCTGCAACAATTTCTCCAAACTCTTCTCCAAGCTTTGGAAACTTTATTGTGATATTTGGAGTATTAGTTTCAGTTACTTCTGCTTTTTCTGTAATTTTGTATTCATCATGAATAAATATTCTAGATAAGAAATAAGCCTGTTTTAAGTAATTCCAACTTGCCACAGAAATAAGTAAAACCCCACATATTAAAAGTAAGATAGGAATCCCAAAAAGAATTCCTATCTTAGCTTTTCCATGAGGGTTATCCTTTGAAATTTTATTATCTTTCATAGGTACCTCCATAAAGATTATTAAGCAGTAACTTTTCTAACTACTAATAATGAACCAGCAGCTGCAATAACCATAAATGATCCTAAAATTAAAACAGTACTATCATTTCCTGTTTTCTTTAAGTCAAGTTCGTTTGCACTAGCTGATACAACTGTTTGTCCCTTAGCATCAACTAAAGTTACTATTACTTTACCTGATGCATCCTTAGAAACGTTAACATTTAAGTTTGCGATGCTAGCTGCTGACTCAACAGCATCAAGGATTGCATCCTTGTCTTTTTGGCTTAGGTTTTTAAAATCTGTAGCCTTTGCCTTTTGTACTATATCTTTTGCTTCATTAACTTCTGCCACTACAGCACTGCTTTGAGCTTCTGTCAAAGTATTTGTTTTGAAATAGTTCTCAGCCTTAATTACATAAACCTCTGGTACCCCAGCACCTTGTAATGCCTTAACCACATCAGCTTGTGTTGCTGCAAATACAGTAGTTGAACTAGCTAGTACTGTAGCTGCCACCGCTAATGGTGCTAATTTTTTTAATATTCTCATGATTATACCTCCTTTTATAAAATGCCATTCTAATTATACCATATTTATACTGGTAATAAAATAATTTATTGTATATATTTTACATGAATTACTTAATTGAACATTTCATTTATTACCTATATTCCTATATAAATAATTCTTGACTTAATTAATGGGAGCTAAACCCCTTATGGAAATATTTCACATTAATCACTGCTTGCTATCAAGGTTATGCCTAATTTTATTCATAAAGGTATAGATGAAAAACGTTGCCATCATTCCCACAGCTGCCCCAGTTAAATCAATTAAACAATCCTTCACTTGTGAGGAACGTCCACCAACATATCTTTGTATTAATTCATCAACATTTGCGATGAACAAAGAGATAAACAATATATATCCCCATGCCCTAGGAAGTGAAAACTTGAAATTAATTGCAACTAAAGAAAGAATCACTGCAAAAAAGCAATAAATGAAAAAGTGAGCACCTTTTCTAATGATGTAATTAACCTTACTCACGGTGGCCCTAAAAGTGCTGGAATCCTTGGTTAAAACACTTATCTGGGTAGTGATAGCCTTTGAGGCTGCAAAAGTTTTTCTGCTAGATTGCGCATCTACTGACAACGATAATATAAACAAAACATAGATAATCAAAACAAACACTAATACTTTCTTCATTGGTAGATATTCCTCCAATCTCACCTAATCACTTATTTTAAAATCTTCATTCATAAATTCTTGCCACGGATAAATGTTTTTAATCTTTAAAATCCCTCATCATTGAATGCTTTAGATTCGAATATAGAACTTTCTTTATAACCTCCCATGTGCCTGAAACCCTCGTAAATACTATATATTCTTTTATTGTTATGTTTTTATATTCTTTTATTGTTATATTCTTAGTGTAATGAACTATTTTTTCATTGGTTAAATTTCCTAACAGAATTTTTTCAAAAGACTTATTGATAGGATTAATACCCTTTCTCTATAATCTTTGTCGTAAAATTTTTCTCAAAGTTTCCACGGAAATTTTGGAAAAACTCTCCTCATTGGCATATTTACTATATGGATAGAAAAATTCTAATTTAGTACATAGATAGGAGCAATTTTTTTCGATTAAGTTATCAGTAAACTAAGGGGGAATAACCATGGATTTCAATGCTATAAAGAGAAGATTTAAAGTTACAAAGGATTATGGACATAAGTGCAGAGCACACTGCCCAGCTCACAATGATAATGTATCTTCACTAAGCCTGGAGTATAAAATAGACAAGAACAAGACCTTGATAAAATGCCACGGAGGTTGCACCACTGAGGAAGTTTTAAGAGCTGCAGGTCTCACCTTTAGAGACCTTTATGCCGTTAATAGAAAGATAAACAGAAATGAACCTGAAAGAGTTTATAAATACAGAAATGAAGAAGGAAAGGTGGATTTGCTAGGGTTTAACTTCAGCGAAGTTGGAAATGCCAAAAGGCTTCTAGCTCTCCATGGAAAGAATCTACGATACCAAGCCCTAACTAAAAGGTGGTATCTTTGGGGAGGAACTCACTGGGAAGTGGATGAAACCCTAAAAATAGAACTTCTTGCAAAGGATGTGCTAGAAAGACTTCAAAAGGCTGCCAGTGGTATTGATACCCGGGAAGAAAGCGGCAGTAAATTTAAGCAAAGGGTAATGAACTTCATCATGGCTTCAGAAAGCGATAATAAGATTAAAAGCATGATAAATCAGTGTAAAAATGAAGAAGAAATAGCAGTAACCAAAATGGATCAGGAAATTTACAAGATAAATACAGTAAATGGAACTGTGAACTTAAAGGAAGGCACAGTGGAGGCTCATAATAGAGAAGATTTAATAACCAAGGTGCTTCCCTTTAACTATAACAAAGAAGCCACCTGTGAAAATTGGCTGAAGTTTTTAGACAAGATATTTTTAGGAGATAAGGGGCTCATAGATTTTATACAAAAGTCCATAGGCTATAGCTTAACAGGGGATACCTCCCAGCAGTGCTACTATATATGCCATGGCAGAGGTGCCAATGGAAAGAGCACCTTTTTAAACACCATAAGAGAAATTATGGGTGAGTACAGTGAAGTACTAAATGAGCTTAGTATAGCTTACAGTGAATTTGCCACAAGAGGTCCAAGAGAAGACATTGCAAAGTTAGCTTCAAGGAGGTTTGTAGTGGTGCCAGAATTAAATGAAGGAAGAGTTTTAGATGATGCTCTTTTAAAATCCCTAACAGGAGAAAATGCCTATGCAGTAAGACATAACTATGGTAGAGAATTTCAGTTGAGGCCTGAGTTTAAGCTGTGGATTTCCTCAAATGAAATACCAGAAATAAAAAGTACCAGTGAAGGTACCTGGAGAAGAATAAGATTAATCCCCTTCTTCTATAAGTTTAGTGAAGAAGAAAGAGACGAATACTTCTATGAAAAGCATTTGAAACCAGAGCTAGAGGGAATTTTTGCTTGGGCAATAGAGGGCTGCCTAAAATGGCAGAGTGAAGGTATAAAAATCCCTGAGAAAGTAATTCTTGCTTCAAAGGAATACAAAGAAGGTATGGACCTAATAGGAAGGTTCATTGATGAATGTTGCACCTTAAATGAATCTGCCGAAACCGCAGCAGGAGTACTATATAGTGCCTATGTAAGCTGGTGCAAAAATGTGGGAGAAGAACAAATCTCACAAATGAAATTCAGCCTGAAGCTGGCAGGAAAAGGCTTTAAAAAGAATAAAAGAACCCATGCCAATACCTTTAGTGGGATTGAATTAAAATAAGGTAACTGACTTATTAACTGAGACAAAGTTTAAAATTTATGGAGGATTAAAGAGATCTTGTGGAGGCTTTATGGATACCATATGGAGACTTAAAAGAAACACAACATAGCCCAAATCCTTAAAAACACTAACTCTACAAAAAACATGGAGGGTTGGATACTATGGGTACCTCATAAAAGTCTACATAGGAAAATTTCTATATAAAAAGTTTATAGTAAGTATCCATAGCCTCCATAGTATCCATAAAGAAGAGAATTACTTAATAAAATAAAATAAAAAGCTATTAATGAATAATCACTAATAGCTTTAATAAATAGATTACTTTATTTTCATGTAACTAATACTTTAATGGTTGTTAGCAAGATGCGAATGAGTTTGAGGTTAGAAAGTTTGCACAGGACAAATTTACTCGTACAAATTTTAAATGAATAATTGATTTATCTCTCATGCCTTCTTGTTAGTAATACTATTATTATTTTTTAGGTACTCTAGAATCTTATTTTCCCACACTTTATTCTAAAAAAAATCAAATGCATTACAATTTGACAATAACATTAATGCTCTAGTTTGATACTGTTAATCTATACTTAAAACCAATTCTCTGCAATTTTACTTGACAATCTACATTTTACAAATAATCAACAATAACACTAAATAACCTGCCCTATGACGAAATTGTAATTTAACGCAAAGAAACTAGCCTTTTACTTAAGACTGGTCTCTCACTTCCATGCTATTGCATTATTTACCCTTTTAAGTTCGTTAATAAAATAGGTATTAATAGTTTTATATGACTACTTTTATCTGTAAATTATAAGTTTTAACACTGAAGCTTGACCACATCCGTTAGCTACTTCGACGCAATTCGCATTCCCCAGGGGTGCTTGTGAAGGACAAGTCCTGAACTTATCAATACTATAGCAACTCAACTCATAATCCTCTGACAAACTTATAATTTCATTAATCAACGATAATAAATGAAATTATAAAAATATATACATATTTTTTATTATAATAATAAATTCTATCCACATCTTGTTTTATTGTCCCATAATTGGTGGCCCCTGAGGCCTTAGAAAGCAAACGAAATGATTGAACTTTCTCTTAATTGCTATTTTCAGATGTTAAGTTAACTCGAAACCCTAACTTCTTTCTTATTGCACTTGCTATTGTCTTAACCTCTTCTACCTTCATTATATAAACAAGTAATGAGTAAATGATTATGCCTATACCAATTGAAATCATTAAAGCTATTGTGTTATTTTGAAACTTTATCAATATATTGTAAAATATCTTGCTAATGAATGCCATGACAAATGATGCACACACAACTTTAAAGAATGAAATAAAAATATTTACTCCCCCTATTGAACCTATTCTTTTTCTTAAACTTACACCTAATAATAAAGTACAAAATATTGCAGAAATACTATTTGCTAGAGCTACTCCAGATATCCCCATAACTTTTGATAACAACACATTTAAAACAATATTAAGTATTAATGCAATGCTAGCATTTTTCATAGGTGTTTTTGTATCCTGCATTGAATAGAAGGCTCTTGCGAATACATCCCTAAGTCCAACACCTATTATTCCTATAAAGTAAAACATTAGTGCCTGGGTAGTCATTATTATTGAATTTCTATCGAAGGCTCCTCTTGCAAATAAGAACCTTATAATTGGTTCAGCAAATACTATTCCTCCTACTGTAATGGGAATAATTAATAGGTTTATTTGCCCAATCGCCTCTGTTATTTTCCCTTTAAACCCATTAATATCACTTTTATCAAACAATCTGGAAATTATGGGATACATTACTGTTGTTATCGAAAGAACAAATAAACTTTGAATAAATCCAGTTAATCTACTAGCATAGTTTAGTGCTGACAATCCCCCCGGTATTATTCTAGTAGCAATTGTTCTATCTATAATTAAATTAATCTGATTTATTGAAACACCAATTATTACAGGCCAAATGGTGTACAGCATTTCTTTGATATGTTTATCACCTATATCAATTATACATTTGTAAGTGTAGCCTTTTTTACGCATTGCAGGCAAAATGATCAACAGCTGAGATGCAGTTGCAATAACACTTCCAATTGATAATATATATATGCTAATATATTTGCTTAAAAAAATCGAGAAAATAATAAGAATATTCATTGGCAATCCGACTAGAACTGGAGTTAAATAATCTCCTTTAGTTTGCAAAAAACCATTAAAAACTGATATAATTGCTGTAAAAAATATTCCTAATACACTAATCCTTGTAAAGCTAACTGCTAACGGCAATGTTTCTCTACTAAACCCCGATGCAAAAATTATAACTATTTGTTTTGTAAAAAAAAACACAATGACAATAATAAATGTAGATAACATTATTAAGATGTTTACAAGATTATTTGTATATTTATTTCCAACTTGTTCTCCATATTTATTAAGTATCTTGCTAAACATTGGTATATATGCTGTTGATATTGAAGTTCCAATGAAGCTAAAAATAACTAAAGGAATTGTTAAAGAGATTAAATATACATCGGTTGTATTTGACGCACCATAAAAATACGATAGTACAATTTCTCTCCCAAACCCAAATAATTGAGAAATCAAAGTTAATATCATTAACATTAGTGTAATTTTATTCATTTAGATACCTTCCACGTTAGTTCATTATTTATAATATAGATACTTTTTACTGACTAACTCTTTTTCTTTTATTTTTTAAACTATTAAAACCATATAGTATAATAACATATAATAAACTTTTATCCGCAAAGTTTTCTGGGATAAACATAAGAATCATAACTAAAAAAATAAAAACTCTTACACTATTTTTCGCATCAAAATTTCTTGTAAAAAAAACAATCCCTAGTATGACAAATATCATAGGTGTTATTCCAATAGCTGCTCCTAAATAAGTAATAGTATTGGCACTAACTGTAATATCCAACCCATAGTTAAATCCATTTGTTACAACTGTATTCATATAATTACTAAAACCAATCCCCGTCAAAGGCTTCATTAACATAATGTCTCTATCAGCACGAGTGGCATAAAATCTTTGAAGCGTTGATGCATTTTCTATCCCATTAAACATTAACTTAGTACTAATATTATCTATTATGGTTTTGGATGATAAAACGTAAATTAGAGAAATACTTATAATTATCACTAATAGTATATTTTTATTATTTTTTTTTCTTGATAAAATAAAAGTAATGAGAATAAGTATCATTAAAATATACCCAGTTGTTGATGAAGTAGATAGAATTGTTAAAACTAATACTGATATTTTTAAAAAAACTCTTTTGTGCTCTTTAAGTAATAAGACAAAACATAATGCCAAGTTTAAAAAAACTTGGTAAGCCCCAGGTTCCCAAAATATCCCAGTATTTCTATAAGGAGTATATAGTGGGTACAGATAAATATATAAATTCTTGTAGCTAGCTGATATCCCTTCGACTGTCTTGAATGAATTAATATATGGTCTAATAATGTCATTAAGTAACATAAAAATTAAAGAAATCACTGCAATAAAAGTAATTATATTTACAAAAATTATTGTGAATTGCTTGAACTCAATAAAATTTACAATTAAAAAGCCCATTATAATCATTATTAATACCCCTATATAAGTTATATAGGCATTATAACTTCTATTAGCTACCATGGATAGAACTAGAAAGTTAGTCATAACAAATAAAAAAACATACTCTGCATTAAACTTTTTTTTAAAGAGCTTTTCAGGTTTTCTATGTGTTGATATGTTAATGAATATGCCTAACGCTACCAAAATTAAATTTAGCATTAACATTATTTTATTATTTCTTATAATCCATGCCCCTGAATTTAATATACACCAAGTTACAATTAAATAGTGAAGTAATAATAATTTCGTATTTAATAATTGAACTTTTTCTCGATGTTCAAGTGCTTCCATAAATTATCTCCTCTTAAATACATCTTAATTAATATAGTTATACCATTAGATCGCTTAGTAACCCAATGCGGCTTCTTAAACTACAACGAATTTTAAGGTAATATATTCTTATAGTGATTAAATAATTACTTCTTTACATTGAATTGTTGCTTAAAAGACATATATACGTCCATTCCAAATGCTTTTTTAATCAGCATAATAATACTACCTTTTATCCTGTAACTTATTGGAAGGCATATAATTTTATCGTTTTTTGCTTCAAATTTTTTATCGATAAAAAAACCTTGTGGATGAGTCAAAGGAAACTCTAATTCAAAAGTTGGTATGCCACAAAATCTCTGAGTCATTTTATTTTTATAACTTGTTCCTCCATGCTCAGAATCTAAATCCACACCTATATTTTCAATTAGATTAAACTTTGGCACAACGGCAAATAAATTTTGACTCCTTTGAGTAAAACTCATTTGATGATCCCATGTCCCAGGTTTCTCACCACTTTTTATTTTTCTATACATTCCTTCCCATAAACTATACATTTGTTTTGCTAATGGCCTATATGAAAATTCCTTTAGAACTCTTTTCCTTACATAAGTATTATCCCATAATTTCATATCACCATCGTAGTATTTCGAAAACTTATTTGCCCATGAAGCCCAACCACATGGTAGCATATGTTTAGTAAAAACATAGCTTGATTGGTCTTCTGGCTGATACTTTCCTAAATAATTAGTTCCACAAATCCATAAAATTCGGCTATCATTTTTATATTTCACGAGCATTTCCCTACAAAACCAAAAAAAGGATTTATTGGGGAGGTTATCATCTTCTAAAAAAATGGCATATTCCTCCCTAGATAATACCCACTTAGCCCCTAATCCTATCCTATCATAGACACCTTTATTTTCTTCAGCATAATTCTTTATAATTTCACAGTTCCAAGTAATGGCTGCTTCAACTAACTCCCTACATATTCTTACTCTAGTTGCCTCTTCATCATTTCGAGGGCCATCACTTATTAAATATAGCCTTTTAGGTTTTATTTCGCTTATCCGTTCTATTACCTTTATAGTCTTTTCTTCTCTCTTGAAAAAAAATACAACTACAGGTACATCAAAGTAATCCATCTATCAAACTTCCTCTCCAAGAAATTCTTTGATTTCTTTTATATAATTTCTATAATCAAAATATCGGTCTGCACATTCTCGCGCTTTAATTGACATTTGTATCCATTGTTCATGTGTTAAATTTAAAGCTTTTTTTACTGCTGTGCTAAATCCCTGTGCATCACATGCTTCAATAATTATACTATTTACCATATCAGTAATATAATTATCTAAGTCTGAAGTCAAATTCAAGATTATGGGTGTTCCACTTGCAAGACTTTCTACTACTTTTGTAGGAAAACCGGCCTTAGCATATCTCTGTATTGGTGACCGCATAAGCACAGTAAAATTAGCTTGTTCTAAGTTTTGTAGTACAGTATCACGGGATACTCTCCCCAATATTTTTACACTTTCACCCATATTATCGATTACTTGTCTTTCAATGCCAGTATCAGTTATAATTTGTTCTTTTGTTGATCCTATAATTCGAAATTCAATTTTGGATAATTCTTCAGAGGTTAATAGTGCTAGTCCATCAATTATTTCCTTTAAATAATCCTTCTTACCAGGTGATCCAGCATAAACAATAGTTAACTTCTCATTCTTTAGTTGTTTATTATGCGCAGTATTTTTTATATCTAACATTACAGGTATTCGTATAGTATTTATCCCTCGATTTATAAAGTGATTTTTAAGAAACTTACTTATTGCTATTACTTTAAATTGCTTATTAATCCAAACTTTATTCATATAATTTTTTAAAATATATGGGATTGCAAGTTTTCCCAGTTTAAATTGTTCCGGAGAATACCATTCTACACTATCATGTATAAGTTGAATTTTATTTATTTTTGCATATTTTTTTATAAAAAAAAGCGCATCAATGGGAATATCTATAACAAGCAAGACATCTATAGAACCTTTTTCATCCGTATATTCTTCTAGAGCTTTTTTCAATCGCTTTTTATATCCAAAATAATTTCTTAGTTTATTCAGAGTACCAGATGAATCTAATCTTAAAGATATATAATTGAAACCATTATATATTTTCGTTTTTAAACCTGTAGACTTACCCATACCAATGAAAAATGTATTATATCCACATTCTTTAAATACTTGTCCAAATGTATACTGTCTAATTGCACCCGCATCACCATCAGGAAATTTATTATATGTTATTATCACAATATCCAATTGCACAACTCCTTTACCTAAAACATACTCTGTCTTCTAAAATAATATTTTAGAATTTAGTTTCTATTATATATATCACTTTTTACAATTTATTAATTCTTTCGTTACTAAAAATAAATACACTTGAAAATTATGAAAAATATGTATTTTAAGAAATTATATTTTCATACAAGTTAAAAATATTATCCATAACATTATCAATTGTATATTGTCTTTGAACCTTATTTTTATTCCAACAAGACATCTGTCTTCTTAAACTTTTATTTTGTAATTTATTCATTGCATCAATAAATTTATTTAGATCATTTACTGGAACAACAATACCCCCTCTATTTTCGAGCATGTCAGGTATTGCCCCTACAGGTGTTGAAATTATTGGAAGCCCACATGCCATAGCCTCGGAAATCACATTTGGAAAGCCTTCTGTATGCGATGGAAATAAAAAAACATCTGACTTTAGCATTTCATCTATTACGTGTGATGATGTTACTTCACCTAATAAATGTACATTGCTTGGTTTTGCCATTCTTTTAAACTCATCACTCACATGTCCTAACAAAGTAAAGTTAATACTTGGAAAAACTTTAGCTAATTCGTAGATCACTGCACATCCTTTACTTTTTATAATATATCCAGCAAATAAAACATTATTTATTTTGTCAGAATAATTTCTCTCTATATTTAGCACATTTAAGTATTTATCAGAAATAAAGTTTGGCACTGTTATTGCTTTTTTACTACACTTATCATATATGAAGGTTTCTGATACTGTATTTAAAGTTAGAACTAGATCGGATAGTTCCACCACTTTTGCGAAAAAAAATAGTTTCAATTTACCTTTAACCTGATAAGATACATCACATCGAAAGTGTGTTACAAGCTTTACATTACTTTTACGAATTATTCTAGCACAAATATAATCTCTAATTACCCCAAATTTTCCGCAAGGACTATTAAGATGAACAATATCTATCTTATTTCTATTTAATTGTTCTTTAAGTTCTGAAATAATATTAAGAGTTCTTTTAAGTTCTTCAACTAAACTTCGCTTAGTGTACTCTTTAACCCTTTTACCTTTAACAGCTGTATTAACTATAAAAATATTATTTTTTTTACCCATTTCACTATCCATATAACATTTTGTCCATGTTGCAATTCCCCCAGCAGGAGGAGGTAAAGGTGATATCAGCAAAATGTTCATATTTACAAGCTCTCCTTATACCAATCAATAGCAAGTTCTAACCCTCTTGCAAAACTATATTCTGGATTATATTCTAAGAGTTCCCTAGCCTTAGATATATCTGCATTTGAATGCTTAATATCTCCAACTCTATCAGGTCCATAGAGAGGTTCAATATCTTTATCTAAAAGTTCACAAATTCTATTGTACAAATCTATCAGCTGTTCTTGTCCACCATAAGCAATATTAAAAACTTCCCCAGAGACATGACTAGGAGATATCATTCCCTTTAAATTTGCTTCTATGACGTTTTCTATATAAGTAAAATCTCTTGATTGTTTACCATCACCATTAATATTTGGAGACTCATCATTTAACAGTGCTTTTATAAATTTAGGAATAACTGCTGCATAATATCCATTAGCATCTTGTCGCCTACCAAAAACATTAAAATATCTAAATCCTATAGTTTGTAAACCATAGACTCTTGAGTAAAGTTTTGCATACTCCTCATTAACTTTTTTTGTAAGAGCATATGGAGAGAGTATATTCCCCTCTCTTCCTTCTTTTTTGGGTAAATTAGGTTCATCACCATATACCGATGAACTTGATGCATACACAAACTTTTTTACCTTACACTGTGTAGCTGCTTCTAACATATTTAATGTGCCCCTTATATTAATTTCTTCATAAAGAACAGGCATCTCAATACTTCGTGGAACACTCCCCCATGCAGCTTGATGGGAAACATAGTCTACTCCATTGCATGCTCTAGTACAAGTATCTATATCTCTAATATCGCCCTCTATAAACTCAAAATTTAAATTACTTTGAAATAACTTTATATTCTCTCTCTTCCCAGTTGAGAAGTTATCTAATCCTCTTACTTGGTATCCTAAATTTAGTAATGCTTCCACTAAATTAGAGCCAATAAAACCAGCAGCTCCTGTAACTAAGAATTTAGCTTCTTCTGGAAATCTTATATTTTCATAACTCATTTTATAACCTCCAATATAAGTAGCCCATACTCTCTGCTTCTTGTCGATTGAAAATTCCCTTAACATCAATTAACACATTGCCATGGGTATTAATATTACTATTAAATTCAAATGTCATTGCAACTTCACCCATTACATCTGACTCTATGCTTCTCATTTGTCTAAACATATTCTTTACATCTTTTAGCTCAATTGATTTAAACTCTTCATGTGGAACTGCAAATATAACTGCATCTACATCTGTTAAATCATCAACATTACATGATTTAATTCTATATTCACGCCACAATTCCTCCTTGTCTGCTACTGGATCTACTACTTTTACCTCTATTCCATACTCTTCTAATTCATTAATAATATCTGTCACTTTTGTATTTCTCACATCGGGACAGTTTTCTTTAAAAGTAATTCCGAAAATAGCTACTTTTGATCCATTTATTTGCTTATTTGCTTTTATCATTTTTTTCACTGTGTTTTCCGCTACATATTTACCCATATCATCATTAATTTTTCTTCCTGACAAAATAATTTGAGAATGATATCCCATCTCCTCTGCTTTATATGTAAGATAGTAAGGATCAACACCTATACAATGGCCTCCTACTAGCCCTGGATAAAACTTCAGAAAATTCCATTTGGTTCCTGCAGCTTCAAGTACATCCTTTGTATCAATATCCATTTTATTAAAAATAATAGAAAGTTCATTCATAAAGGCAATGTTAATATCTCTTTGAGAGTTCTCTATTACTTTAGCAGACTCTGCCACTTTAATACTTTTCGCTCTATGCACGCCTGCTTCTACTACTAACTCATAAACCTTTGCAACAATATCTAGAGTTTCATCATCCATACCAGATACAATCTTTACAATAGTCTCTAAACGGTGCACTTTATCTCCCGGATTTATACGTTCTGGTGAGTATCCAATTTTAAAGTCTATACCACACTTTAGTCCTGATTCTTTCTCTAGAATTGGTACACAAACATCCTCTGTAACACCAGGGTAAACGGTAGATTCATAAACCACAATAGATCCCTTTGCAAGATTTCTACCAAGAATTCGGCTAGCTGATTCTACAGGATTAAGGTCTGGCGTATGGTCTGCATTTACAGGTGTTGGTACTGCTACAATGTGAAACTTAGCTTGCCTAAGTTTTTCTTCATCTGAGGTGAATTCTACTGTTGTGCTTTTAATAACTTCATCTCCAACCTCTTTTGTTGGATCAAAGCCTGATTTATATAAGTCAATTTTTGCTTCACTAACATCGAACCCAATAACATCAACTTTTTTTGCAAAAGCAACTGCTATTGGCATTCCAACGTAACCTAGTCCAACTATTGAAATTTTTTCTTGCTTATCTTTAATCTCTTCATATAGGCTCATTTAAGTAATCCACCTTTCACTACATTTGCCACACAATTCTATTTACATAATCTGTATATGATAATATTATTCTTAGCACCTTTTCAGATACATTAGGCATGCTATAATCAGCTACTTGGCTTAATGTATTTCTTTGTTGTGTCTCAAGCACCTCTAACCCTTGTAATATTCTCTCTTTTTTTAGACCAACCATCATAACTGATGTTTCTTCCATTGCTTCTGGTCTTTCATGGGCTTGTCTTATATTAAGTGCTCTAAAACCAAGTATGGATGATTCTTCACTAATGGTTCCACTATCACTGAGTACTGCCTTTGCTTTAATCTGTAACTTTACATAATCATTGAACCCTAAAGGTTTCATTACCTTTACTAATGAATTAAATTCAATTCCTTTAGTTTCAATCATTTTTTTAGTTCTAGGATGTGTACTTACTATTACAGGTATATTGTACTTTTCTGCCACAGCATTCAAACTTTCGACTAGATTGAAGAAGTTTGTTTCTGAATTTATATTTTCTTCTCTATGTGCTGATACAACAAAGTATTCACCTTCTTCAAGTTCTAATCGCTGAAGAACAGTTGCACTTTCAATATCATCTTTTCTAGAATTAATAACCTCAAACATTGGGCTTCCTGTTTTTATAATTCTATCAGCTGGTAGGCCTTCTCTTAGTAAGTATTCTCTTGCGATATCACTATATGTTAAATTAATATCTGATATATGATCTACAATTTTTCTGTTTGTCTCTTCCGGTACTCTTTGATCAAAACATCTATTTCCAGCTTCCATGTGGAATATAGGAATATGTCTTCTCTTGGCTGCAATAGCACATAAACAACTATTGGTATCTCCTAGTATCAAAAATGCATCTGGTTTAACTTCTTCCATAACAGGATCTATTTTTATAAGAATATTTCCTACAGTTTCAACTGCTGTTCCCGTAGCTGCATTAAGAAAATATTGTGGCTTTCTTAAATTAAAATCCTTGAAAAATACTTCATTTAATTCATAATCATAATTTTGCCCTGTATGAACTAAAACGTGCTCAATTGCTTCTGATTCTTCCAACTTATTAATAACAGCTGATAGTCTAATAATCTCTGGTCTAGTACCTACAACTGTCATTACCTTTAGTTTCTTCATAAACTATACCTCCAAATAAAAAGTATCTGGTTTCTCAGCATCAAAACTTTCATTGGCCCACATAATAGTGACCATATCAATTTTCCCGAGATTTTCAATATTGTGGGTATATCCAGGTGGTATATCCACCACTTCTAACTTATTTCCACTAACAAAATACTCAATGATTTCACCACAATCAATTTTTCTAAAACGAATAACTCCATTACCACTAACTACTAAGAATTTTTCATTTTTTGTGTGATGCCAATGGTTTCCCTTTATTATTCCTGATTTTGATATATTCACTGAAACTTGACCTCTATCTGGAGTTTTTATAAACTCAGTAAAAGATCCTCTATCATCTACATTCATTTTAAGCTCATAACTAAATTTATCTTCTGGTAAATAACTTAAATAAGTACTGTAAAGTTTCTTTGTAAATACATCTGACATATTTGAAATGACTCTTTCTCCGCGACTTTTTTTGAACGAATAAATTAAATCAACACTCTTTCCAAGAGTAACTGTATGAACTATTGGAACTTCACAGAAATCACCAACAATATTTTCACTACCTTTTAATGCATTTATTAATTCTTTTACTACATCATCTATATAAATTAAGTTCATTGTAACATCAGGATCATTCACCGCTATTGGCAAATCATGAGCAACATTATGACAAAATGTTGCTATAGCACTATTGTAGTTTGGCCTACACCATTTCCCAAACACATTAGGAAATCGGTATACTAGCACTTTTGCTCCTGTCTCTTTACCATATCTAAAAAGTAAATCCTCTCCAGCCTTTTTACTCTTTCCATATGGATTATCGAGTTCAGCCTGAATAGACGATGAAATCGTAATTGGGCATATATTATTATATTTCTTTAAAGTATCTAGTAAAGTCGATGTAAAACCAAAATTACCTTCCATAAATTGTGATTGCTCTTTTGGTCTATTGACTCCAGCAAGATGAAATACAAAGTCTGCTTCCTTACAAAACTCATCTAGTAAAGCAGGATTAGTATCTATATCATATTTAAAGATATCAGTATATTTTCGATTATTTAGTTCTGCAATAAGATTTTTCCCTACAAATCCCCTTGCACCGGTTACTAGTATCTTCATTATTGATACCACCCCTTCCTTTTATTCAGCCTTATTAATAGTAACTGCAGCCTCTTCCTCAACGGGTATATATCCTAATTCTTTTCTTATATAATCAAGCGATAATAACTTTTCTTTGATTTGTTCTATAGTCAATAAGTTTGTATTATTAGAGTTATAATCTTCCACACCGGATAGCTTTTGATCACCATCTACAAAATATTTATCATAATTAAGTTCCCTTTTATCCGCAGGGACCCTAAAAAATCCACCCATATCATCCGCTACAATATATTCTTCTCTAGTAAGAAGTGTTTCATATAGCTTTTCTCCGTGACGCCTCCCCATTATTTTTATCTCATTATCAGCATTAAATAGTTCCTTAACTGCTTGTGCTAAATCTCCTATAGTAGATGCTGAAGCCTTTTGTACCATAATATCCCCAGCTTCAGCATTTTGAAATGCAAACACAACAAGCTCAACAGCCTCTTCAAGGCTCATCAAATATCTTGTCATATTTGGGTCTGTAACTGTTAGTGGCTGTCCATTTTTTATTTGCTCAACAAATAGTGGTATGACAGATCCTCTTGATGCCATAACATTTCCATATCTAGTACCACATATAAGTGTTCTTTGGGGATCCACAGTCTTAGATTTAGCAACAAATACTTTCTCCATCATAGCCTTTGAAATTCCCATTGCATTAATTGGATAGGCAGCTTTATCAGTAGATAAGCAAATAACTTTCTTTACTCCACACTCTATTGCTGCTGTAAGAACATTATCTGTACCTAATACATTTGTCTTCACAGCTTCTAAAGGGAAAAATTCACAAGATGGAACTTGCTTGAGTGCTGCTGCATGGAAAATATAGTCAACTCCATACATTGCATTTTTCACACTTGATAAATCACGTACATCTCCGATATAAAATTTAAGTTTATCATTATTAAATAGCTTTCTCATATCATCTTGTTTTTTTTCATCTCTCGAGAAGATACGTATCTCTTTAATGTCAGTATGTAAAAATCTTTTCATGACAGCATTACCAAAGGAACCTGTTCCCCCAGTTATCAGTAAAGTTTTATTTTTAAACATATTAATTACCCCTTTCTACTAGCTAAACTGTTTTTTAATATTTTCACAGAATACTCAACCCTAAAATTATCTTCAATGTATTTGCGTCCGTTAACCCCTTTAACCGATAATTCTTTGCTTACAGCCATTTCTTTAATTTTTGTTATAAAGGAATTATAGTCACCAGACCAAACCCATTCGCCACATTGTGCATTTTCAATTAACTGTCTGAAATCTGTTGCTTTATCAGTCGCAGCCAATACTGGCTTAGCATACTCCATATATGATAAAATTCTTGATGGATAATTAGGAATTGTAAATCTAGGGTCAAGTACAATTAACCCTACATCACATTCCTTTGTTATTTGCTCATATTCATCTCTAGACAAATTTTCAATTACCAAAGCATTTTTTACATAACTATTTTTAATTATTTCTTCTAATTTATATCTATCTGTTCCCCTTCCAATGAAGAGGAAATATATATTTTCTTCATCTTTGCATTCTTTTACTGTTTTACATAGAAGATCTATATACTGTGGTTTTCCCATATTTCCTCCAAAAAGAAAAACACAGGCTTCTTTATGAATACCATACCGTTTTCGCATAGGAAATTCTTCGCTTTTAATATCAAAAGTTAATTTCTTTGTATTTGGAAAAATTTCTACCTTATTTATATCTAACCATGTGTTATGTTTGATTACATAATTTTTATTTTCTTGCGACATGCACCCAATAATGTCTGCTGTTCTATATAATTTTTTTTCTTTTGACATGAAGTATTTAAAAATAATACTGTTTCTTTTCATAATACCTAAATCTACTGCATTTTGTGGGAATATATCTTTTAGCATTAAATAAGCAGGGCAATTAAATTTCTTCTTAGCCCATTCTACTAATCCTGCATTTGTAACTGGAGGTGCTTCGAATAAAATCATGTCGAATTTTTCATTTCTCAGATACTTTGATATACTCTTTTTCATCAAAATTGGGATTTTTAATGCTGTTATTCCTTTTTCAAGTAGTCCTACATCATAGTAATTACCAGTTACTATCCGAAGAACA
The DNA here is from genome assembly GCF_036642255.1 of Clostridium sp. Classification (GTDB taxonomy): domain Bacteria; phylum Bacillota; class Clostridia; order Clostridiales; family Clostridiaceae; genus Clostridium_J. The sequence continues at coordinate 24,374 of NZ_JAVWDJ010000043.1, forward strand.
TCAAAACCTCGTTCTTTCTTCATTCCAGTATTCTTCTTATTCCTTGCTTGTTCAGAGACAGCTACTATTAGATCATGTCCATCTTCCTTTAGTGCCTCGGCTAAATCTGTATATATTGTAGCTCCTCTATTCGGTTCTGGAAATGAAGTAGCAATGTATAATATCCTCAATATTTTCAGTCTCCTTAACCCTTAATAAACACCCTATTGGGTTCTCTATAGATTCCACAAGTGATAAATCTGATGACATCCTACTTGTTTACATCCTACTTTATGATAAAAATTAATTGCCCCTAGATTTCTCACTTGAGTACCAACTCTTATTTCATTGCAACCTCGCTCATATGCAACACACTCTAATGCTTTAAACAGATTTTTCCCGATACCACCATATGCCGAATTTTTTGATACGGCAATAAGCTCTACCACACAAGCATTATCTGAATACGAATGTAGTAAAAATCCATTAACCTCACCATTCTCATTCTTAGATAAAGCATAATATTTTCCTAGTTTCTCAAATGAATTTATCAACCATTGACAATACACTTGATTTCCTCCGCGCATAGCTAATTCAGGATCTTCAGTAAACTTTGAGAATTGAAATTCTGCTATTTCGACAACATGCTCATCTCTTTTCATCGCTTGATGAAAAGAGATGTTTTCCATTATTTTATACTGAACCTCTAATTTCTTCTTGAACTGTATATTCACATCAGCTAAAAATGCATTGGTATCTTTTCCAATAAACTGTGCATTAACGGGTTCGGAGTTTCTGTTTTCAATTGAAATAAACTGAAAGTCCTTAAATCTATCCTTTAGATTGTTCCATTCAACTAATGTTAGAGATTTATATAAGATAGCTTTGGCACAATTCACGCCAAAGTAATCTGTATCCCATTTCAACTCGTAGAAGGTTGCTGCATTTTCTATTTTGTTATTTTTCATAAATACTTCACCTCCTACAAATCTACTCCTGATTTACGGCTAACCTTTACACTATTTTCAATTAAGTATATATCCTCACGTTTCAAAACTGATATAGCCGTTTTAAAGAATATCTTTATATCAAGCCATAAAGATAAATTATCAATATAGTAAATATCATGTTGAATTCTTTCTTTCCATGGCACTGTATTCCTATAGTAAGCTTGATTAAGCCCAGTAACCCCAGGCTTAACCTCTAACTTGCGAACTTCATTGCCCTCATATAATTTTTGGTGTTCTGGCAAATCTGGTCTAGGTCCAATAATACTCATTTCACCCTTTATAATATTTAAAAGTTGTGGAGTCTCATCAATGCTTGTCTTTCTTATAAACTTCCCTATTTTAGTTAATCTTGGGTCATCTTCTGAATTAAAAGTTGATCCGTCTTCATTTCTAATATCAGGTGCATTCATTTTCATAGAACGAAACTTATACATTTTAAATATCTTTCCATCCTTGCCTAAACGTGGTGCATTATAAAAAATTGTCCCTTTATCTTCAATATAAATAATAAGTCCAATAATTGTTAATATAACAAACAAGAAGGGTAGCGCTATAATAGAAAAAATCAAATCAAACATTCTTTTGAAAAACCTTTTATACATCCGCTCACCCCTACTGTGCTATCGCAACCTCTGTATTTAAAACTTCGTCCATGGCCATCTGCAAACTACTACAAATATACTCCACATCCGCATCACTTAGTGAAGTGTGAAGTGGAAGCGTAATTTCATTAGCATACTGCTTATAAGCATTTGGATAATCCTTAATGTCAAACCCCAAGTTCTTGTAAGCTGTAAACATAGGTAATGGCTTATAGTGAACATTTGTTGAAATACCGGCTTCAGCCATCTTTATGATGATTTCATTTCTCTCAAATTCACTTATCCCAGGTATTCTTAATAAATAGAGGTGACCTGTAGAAGCGAAATCCTCTCCATAATGTTTTAAGCTTTCAACTCCTATTTCTGGCAGTGCTTTATCATAAGCCTCTATTATTACCTTACGTCTTTCCATTAGGCCTTCATATCTACTTAACTGCATCAATCCAAAACCAGCTAAAATATCTGTCATATTACATTTAAAAGCTGGATAAATAATGTCATACTCCCATGAGCCCTTTTGTGTCTTTGCTAATGCATCCTTTGATTGACCATGAAGACTATATAACATGAACTGTTTGTAAAGCCATTCATCATCTAAGCCTAAGTCATTTCTCCAAACAACTGCACCACCTTCAGCGGTTGTAAGATTTTTCACTGCATGAAATGAAAATGAAGTAAAGTCCGCCACTTGTCCACATTTCATTCCTTTTCTTTCTGCCCCAAAGGCATGAGCTGCATCAGCTACCACCATTACTCTATTAAATAGTTGTTGAATTTTATTAGTTGCTTTAAATAATTCCCTCTTACTTTTTACAACTTCATATATGATATCGTAATCGCACATCTTCCCTGCTATATCAACTGGAATGATTGCTTTAGTTTTCTCTGTAATAGCATCAGCAAGCTTTGAATAATCCATCTCAAAAGAATCAGGTGCTGTATCAACCAATATAATTTTAGCTCCAACATGGTGTATTACAGAAGCTGATGCAGTATAGGTATAAGCAGAAGTAATAACTTCGTCTCCAGGTCCTATACCTAAAATACGAAGGGTAAGTTCCATAGCTGCCGTTGCAGAATTTAAGCATACAGCTTTATTTACTCCAATATATTCAGCTATATTGCGCTCAAATTGCTTTGTCCTTGGGCCCGTTGTTATCCACCCTGATTTCATCGCTTGTACAACCTCTTCTATCTCTACATCCGTAATATCCGGTGGGGAGAAAGGAATATTCCTTAATTCTTTAACCATCATTTTATCTACCCCTTATCTATTCTTCATCACTTTATTCTCAAATTCATCGAATCTTAACCATAAACACACGTAATAATTGTGACTATTTATTAAATTATAAACCCCTTTTATTGCCCTTCTTATCTATCTCAAACCATACCCTCTCATCACTCAATTACTGAATACCCTATAATGTCCTTGATAAAAATAAAATAAATACCCCAATAAAATAACCTTTGAGCTGAGTCCATTAAAAACTTCCTAACTGGCATCCGCAGCAGCTATAAGTTCCTCGGTCTTTCTCACATAAGTTGGCACAATTTCCTCAATCTTCTCTGCCACCTTCCAATGGGTTTCTCCATTGATTATTTCTCTTAACTCATTAAATTTATTTTTTAATTCTTCCATATCACTGAAGATTGGTTGCCCAACAAATATCTTGTCGTGTCCTGTTTTTTGCAGTCCTTCTTGAGCCATTAGCAGCTCCTCAAAAAGCTTTTCTCCAGGTCTCAGTCCTGTGACTTCTATTTTTATATCCTTATGAGGCTCAAACCCTGAAAGTCTTATTAGATCCAGCGCTAAATCATATATTCTTACTGGCTTACCCATATCCAGTACAAAGATTTCCCCACCCTTTGCATAAGCACCAGCTTGAAGCACTAGTTGAGCAGCTTCTGGAATCAACATGAAAAATCTTGTTATATTTTTATTTGTAACGGTAACTGGTCCCCCTTCAGCTATTTGTTTTTTAAATAGAGGGATTACTGAACCATTACTTCCCAAAACGTTTCCGAACCGTACTGCCACATATTCTGTGTTACTTATTTTGTTTTGAGCTTGTACAATCATTTCACACATTCTTTTAGTAGCTCCCATAATATTAGTTGGGTTCACTGCCTTATCTGTGGAAATTAGTACAAATCTTTTAACCTTATATTTATCTGCGCATTCTGCCATATTTAATGTGCCAAATACATTGTTCTTTATAGCTTCCGTTGGATTATCTTCCATAAGTGGCACATGTTTATGTGCTGCTGCATGAAAAACTACCTCTGGTTTATTTTCTTCGAATATGCTTTCTAGTCTCTTTTTGTCTCTAACTGATGCTATGAAAATCTTTAACTTCAAATTTGGATACTTTCTTTGTAGCTCCATTTGAAGATCATAGGCATTGTTTTCATAGATATCCAGTATCATTAGCTCCTTTGGCTTAAACTGAGTTATTTGTCTGCAAAGTTCAGATCCTATGGACCCTCCTCCACCAGTTACCAGCACTCTTTTGTCCTTTAAATATTCTGAAATTCCTTCATGATCTAGTTTTATTTGTTCTCTACCTAATAGATCCTTAACATCCACATCTCTAATTTGATTTAAGGTTAAGGTCCCACCAATAAACTCATAAACTCCAGGCACTGTCTTTACTTCTACTTTTGTATTGCTACATATTCTTATGATTTCTTTTTTATCTTGGTCCTTCAAACCCGGTATTGCTATTAGAATTAGATCAATACTATATTTTTTTGCTAAACCTTCTATGTCATCTCTGTTTCCTAACACCTTGATTCCAGATATGGAAGTG
>NZ_JAVWDJ010000044.1:0-28680 GCF_036642255.1 Clostridium sp.
CGGAATTAACTGGTTTTACCTTTTTCTCTGTTTAATTTTCAAAGACCAATTTGTTATTTTACTTTCTCGCCACTGCATCTCAGCGACAAAGAGTATTATATCAAGTACTTTCTCTCTTATTTTTATACTTATTACTATTTATAGAATTTAAATTTATTATGCTACAATTTTCTTTTATTTTCATCATATTCCTTTTAGCGACACACATGGTAGTGTTTAACGTCACTATTCACCCTTGATTCTATATTTTGCTCATACAATGCAAAATATGTAAAAAATTTTCCAAAACCAATTTTTCTTAACTTGTATTATTAAAAACTACTTCTCCTATTTCTATAGATATCTGTATTGATTTTCTACGTCCTTCTTATCCCCACCATTAATAAAGTAATGTCTAGTTCTTCACGAATTCTTATATTCTTCTACAAATTGTCACTATAAAGAGTTCCTATTACTAATTCACTAAAGTTAGTCTCTTTTAAAAACATTAAAGTACTTTCAGGATACTTACAGGGTTTAAATTCCTTAAAATAAAAGTCTTTAATCAACAATATTAAGTCTTCCTTAGTGTCTATATCATAAAGTTTAGTTCCTAACCCACAGGTAAGCCCTAGAGAGTTGATTTTGTGTATAGTTCCTTCCAAAACTGTTTTGTTTCCCCAATTTATATCGTTTTCAAAAATCTCTTCATAAATATTCTTCATACCAATCATATAATATCCACCATCATAAGTTGGCCCTAAACATACATCTTTTTCCTTAAGGACTTCTACAGCAAGAAGTATATCTTCCATCTGCACATGGGGTATATCTGTCCCAATAAGTAAAACCTTTTTATACCCCTTACCCTTTACATATTTTATAGCATTAGCCATCCTATCCCCTAAAGTCCTACCCCATTGAGAAAAAGCTTCTATATACTCTGGCACTATATGTTTTATAATCTCATAAGGACCATCCTCAGCAGTATATGTAAGATATATATCCATCTGTTTTTCAAGTTCATTACATAAAGAAAATATGTCCTTTAAAAAACACTTATGTAATTCTGCACATTGTTTTCCTGTTAAGAAATTCATAAGTCTTGTCTTAGTTCTTCCTTCCACAGGAATACGACTCATAATTATTAAAGCTGTATCCAAAATATCCCCCTAACCTATTAGAAATCTATATTGTATTCTTCTAATAAACTCTTTAAAAAGTTCCTTTCAAGATACAATTCTATTTTCTTAAAAGTTTCATTGTTTTTAATTGTTTTATATTCTTTTTTATATTCAACATATGCATAGGCACACCAACTTAAGGCTCTTAAATATAAGTAGGGATTATAAAGATTTATCCTTTCTTCAATATCCATTGATGGTTTATTTATAGCAGCAGCATAGGATTTTATAAATTTCTGATTTTCATCCTTTGATAATATGTAATTTCTTCTCCACAAGGTAGTTGTTGGTGCAAGAAACTGAGTTAAATCTTGACACGGATCACTTATTACTGGCTTTTCCCAATCTATTAAATAAGCTTTTTCTCCTATTATAAAATTATGTGAATTTACTTCTGTGTTATTTATAACCTGAAGCTTATTTTCACTAAAATATCTTTCTTTATGTCTATTTTTGTAACACCATTCTAAATAGTTAGTAAAAAATCTCTTTAATTCCATCGATGGAATTGGAGACAGAAAGAATTCTTTTAAAAGCCTTTCTCCTTCCCTAATCCTGTCACTAAATAAATTTTCTTCTATTATAAAATTGTTATATTTATTTGAACTTGCATCAATAGTATGAATTTGAGAAAATATCCTTGCAGCTTTTAGCAAATCAGTGTCATACTTCAATGGCCTTCCATGTAAATATTCCATTATTAATAATCCATAGTTTATTATCTCTCTCGAGTAATCAACATAGTATACCTTTGGTGTTACCCCACTTATCTCTAATACCTTCAACGCATCATACTCGTATTTAATTTGATTTTTTACTTCAATTTGACTACCTGTATTTATTCGGAAAACATATTTAGTGTTGTTATCTTCTATAATAAAATTTATATTATATTCTCCTTGTGCTAAAAAACTAACTACAAAATTATTTTTAATATTAAGTAGTCCACATAATCCTTTGATTCTTATATAAGTTTCTATTTGTTTTATTAATTCATGATTGTTCAAAAAAATCCCCCCTATCTAATATTCTTATATAACTTTGCTAACTCTTTTGGAGTTTTTCCAAGTATATATAAAATTTTTATTTTATGCATTAGCAGGTGTGTTTTTAAAGGTCCTCCCTTTATAAATCTTCTAGCAGAGGTTCCTATAGGTTTTCTTAATAAGATTAACTTTCCAATATATTTAATTCTTGTTGAAAAATCCCAATCCTCCATTATTGGCATATTCTTAAACCCTTTTAATTCTTGAAAAACATTCCTGCTTACAAATATTCCTTGATCTCCAAAGTATAACTTTAGATATTTAGCTCTCATATTTGAAGTAATATATATGTACTTTAAAAATGCAGATTTGTAGTCATAAAAGTGTAATGAAAATCCACCACCTACATACCCACTTGAAATAGCTCTCTCTATAGCTGTTATACTATTAACATCAACTATAGAATCTGAGTGAAGAAACCAAAATATATCTCCCTTAGCACTTAATGCTCCAGAATTCATCTGATTTGCTCTTCCTTTTTCACTTACCATTACTTTTCCATACTTCTTCGCAATAGTAACAGTATTATCTACACTGCCACCATCTACAACAATAATCTCTTTATTCCCCGGCAAATTATATAAACTAATAAGAATTTTTTCTATAGTGGCCTCTTCATTCAACACTGGAATTATTATAGAAACCAAAATCATCACCACACTTAAATTTTGTACAATTTTATATTAACATACTTTAATGCACACCTAACCAATGAAACTTATATGAATACTAAATACTTGCTTGTATATCTATTTTACTTTCTAATAGCTATGATTTTAATCGTGAATCACCTCTATTCCTTCCCATTCGTATACCTAGCGATGTTTTAACGCTATACTTTCCATATGTAGTGGCACTAGACATGCTCCATACATATCAGTTTTAAATTTATCATTAATTTTAACTATATTTGCTTCTATATTGCCTATTAAAATTTCAAGAGTCCTCTGGCGAAGTATGCTATACGTAAAAAAAGCTAAGAGTAAACAACTACTTAGCTTTTTTTGATATATAATATTATTTTGTTACATCCCTATGCCATCATCCCAAAATTTAGAATGAATACCTATAGATTTGCCTTTAAACTTAGCTCCCTTTGTTTCATTATAGTTATCTAAAGCCTTAAACACTATTTTAGATCCAATCAATAAAATCGGAACGTTAGCATAAACCACCATAATATTTACGAAATCAGAGATGTACCATAGATTTCCAAGTTCTAATCCTGCAAGTACAGTAAGTGCTCCAAATGGAACAAAGAATAATGCGCCAACTATACGTATTCCCATAATGAACTTCTTGCTTCTTGATATCAAGTTTCCTGATATCTCAGCAAATAAGATTAATCCTACTAATGTAGTAAAGGCAAATAGTCCATAGCAAACAGATAAAATAACCTTAACTATTGGATCAAATGCCGTACCTGGTACTAAGTATTTAACTGATTCTAGATACACTGTAAGCTTAGAATCTTTTATAGCATCCCAAGTAACTCCTGCCTCTCCAGTCCATACATGAGCCATAACAATTACAAACCCAGTCATTGAACAAATTATCATAGTGTCAAGGAATACCCCTATAGCTTGAACAAATCCTTGTTCTACTGGATGGTCATTATCTGCAACTGCTGCTGCCATAGTAATTGTACCTTGACCAGCTTCATTTGACATTAATCCACGTTTAATACCTTGAGCTAGTGCCACTCCAAAGGCTCCTCCAAATAAAGCTTGAGGTTTAAAGGCTCCTCCAAAAACTGATGTAAAGAAGTAAGGAATCTGATCAAGATTAAATAATATTATTATAAGAATAACTAATGTATAAATAACTGCCATTACAGGTACCATTAAATCAGTAACTGCTGTTACACGCTTAAGTCCTCCAAGAACAGTAAGTGCAACTGTAATTACTAAGAATATTGCAATACCATAATAAACTCCAGACTGCCTATCAAAAGTAGTGCCAGCCACTGTATCAGCCACTGAACCTAAGCTTGTGAACAGATGAAAAGTTTGGCCTGGAATACTAAACAAGGCATAAACTGTGAAAATTATAGATAATGTTACTCCCACCCAGCGCTTATCACCAAGAATCTTTTGTCCATAGAATGGAAGTCCACCAACAAATTCACTACCCTTTTTCTCTTTAAAAATCTGAGCAAGTACCGCTTCTCCAAAAGCAATAGACATTCCAAAAAATGCAGAAACCCACATCCAAAATAGTGCGCCAGGTCCCCCAACGGATATAGCACCAGTTACCCCCATAATATTTCCAGGTCCAATACGCATAGCTGAACTTAATAAAAATGCAGCCAGTGGGCTAATCCCTGTATCTGAAGCTTTTTTCTCTACAAGAATACGAATTCCAGTTTTAAATCTTTTACATTGAACAAAACCAGTTTTAAAAGTAAAATAAATCCCTGAACCTAAAAGTAAAATTATTGCTAATGAGAAGTTTCCTAATACAGGAATATCTCCATACCACTGAAGATTTGTGGGAAAATCCCACAGAAAATCAGCGATTGGAACTATAAACTCGAAAAAGTTATTGATAGCTTCGAAAAATGCCTTCATATTATATTCCCCCTAATTTTTTATAATTTGAATGCTCAATATAATCACCTTGAGATCTTAGTTTAAGTGAACTTTTAAGACTAAGTGAGTTTAATTGCTACTTTTACTAATACTATCTACTGCCTTTTTTATTCTCTCTAGTCCATCTTCTAAAATATATCTTGGACAAGCTATATTCATCCTAGCAAAACCACCTCCATCTTCACCAAACCAAAATCCATCATCCAGCGCTATTTTTCCTTTTTCCTGAAGTAATGTTGAAAGTTCTTCATTTGTTAACTTTAATTCTCTAAAGTCCAACCAAATTAAATATGTCCCTTCAGGTTTAGTTACTTTTACCTGAGATACATTTTTTCTTAAATATTCTATCAAGTAATTTGCATTACTTTCTAAATATACTAATAATTCTTCTAGCCATGGTTCACCACTGTTAAAAGCAGCCTCCATAGCAACCAAACTAAAGGGATTGTTTCTTTTCATATCCAAAACTCCAAGTTCATAATCAAATTTCATTAATTCTTCTTTTCTTGGAAAAGATATGAATGAAGCTTGTAGTCCTGCAATATTAAAAGTTTTACTTGCAGCAAAACATGTAATGGTTATATCTTCTATTTCTTTTGATAGAGATGCAAAATGGATAAACTTATGATTCTTGTATACTAAATCTCTCCATATTTCATCAGCAATTACTCTTACATTATTCCTTAAACAAATTTGAGCCAATCTTTCTAACTCTTCCTTAGTCCACACTCTTCCCACTGGATTATGTGGATTGCTCAGTATAAACCATTTTACTTCTGGATCTTCACACTTTTTCTCAAAATCCTCGAAGTCTATTGAATATCTTCCTTCTTCCTCCTTTAATTTATTTATAATTAAAGTTCTGTTATTTTGTTTAACTACATTAGAAAAAGGATAATATACTGGTGTTTGAATAATCACCTTATCTTTTTCACTAGAAAAAAGTCTTAAAATTAAAGATATAGAGGGAACAACTCCTGGTGAGTGCATCAATGTTTCAATGGAGACATTGTAATTATGCCTTCTTTTAGTCCACTGAACTGCACTGTCAAAATATGAATTTGGTCTAGATACATAACCAAATATTTTCTCTTCTAACTTATTTCTCATGGCTTCTAGTATTTCAGGAGCTGTCTCAAAATCCATATCAGCAACCCACATTGGTAATAAATCATCTGATATAAAATTCTTCCCTATTTCATCCCATTTAGCTGAGTTATTTTTGCTTCTATCTACTTTTTTATTAAAATCATACATAAACTAATTCACCTCCGATATAATTCTATACTTATAGGTATTTAATTTTCTACAACCAAGAAAATCTAAGATCTTACATTAATAAATCTTCTTTGATTTTTAAGGTTTTTAATATCAACATTTCTTGAATTCTTGCTATTAATAAATATCTATATTACTTCCATTGCTATTAAATCTTCATAGCTTTCTCTTTTTACTATTATTCTTTCTTCTCCATGATTAACCATTACTACTGCTGGTCTTGGAATTTTGTTATAATTGCTAGACATAGAGTAATTATACGCACCAGTACTCATTACAGCTAATATATCTCCTCTTTGAATACTTTTAGGTACTAGAAGATCCCATATTAGAACATCCCCAGATTCACAACATTTTCCAGCAATGGTCACAGTTTTATCTCTTTCATAATTTAGTTTTGTAGCTATATAAGCTTCATATTTTGCATGATAAAGTGCTGTTCTTGGATTATCTGGCAATCCTCCATCCACTGATACATAAGTTCTTACCTCTGGGATTTCCTTTACAGTTCCAATATTATAAAGAGTTATACCAGCTTCACCTACAATCCATCTACCTGGTTCAATAAAAATACTTGGTATACTTAAATTGTATTCACTACATTTTTCTGAAACCTTTTCCATAATCGCATCTACAAAATAGCTAAGAGGTTTTGTGTTATCACTTTCAACATATTTTATGCCAAATCCCCCGCCTACATTAAGTTCTTCGATAACTACATTCATTTCCTCCTTAAGATTCTTCATAAGTAAAGTTGCATTTTCAATAGCCTTAAGATGGTTTGAGTTGTCAAAAAGCTGAGATCCCACATGGAAATGTATGCCTCTTAACTTTATATTAACAGATTTAACTGCTTTACTTATAGCTGCCTTTATAATTTCTTCATTTAATGGAATTCCAAACTTAGAATCTTTTTGTCCTGTAGAGATATATTTATGAGTGTTGCAATCTATATTCGGAGTTATTCTAAATAAAATTTCTACAATTTTATTTTGCTCACAAGCCAACTCATCTAATAGAATTAATTCGTCTACACTATCAACAACTATTCGACCAACGCCTCTCTCAATAGCCATGATAAGCTCGCCTCTAGTTTTATTGTTCCCATGAAACATTATATTTTTAGGGTCCACCCCTGCTTTTAGTGCTACAAATAGTTCTCCACCTGAAACCACATCTAATCCCAAACCTTCATCTTTAATCATTTTCCCCATTTCAAGGGTGAGAAAGGCCTTACTTGCATAAAATGCTTTAGTATTAGGGTATTTATTTAAAAAACTGTCTCTTACTTCCTTGCACTTATTTTTGATACTAGGTTCTGAAATAACATAAAGTGGAGTACCATACTTTTCAGCTAATTTTTCCACATTGCAATTAGAAAAATATAAAGTTCCATCTCTGTTTTCTATACCAAACATATAACCACTCCTAAACTCTTATTTCATATATTTGTTCCCATAAATTTCGCAGATTGTGTGATGGTAAAAAAATATGCCACATATTTGTGAAGTTAATAATAGAAACTAATATTTATTAAAAGCAAGTTCTGTGCCAAATAAACTTAAAATTAATCAATTCTTAAACTGTCTCCTTGCAGTGGTTACAGCGTTTATTACTTTATTTATGAAATATTAACTAGAGTGTTTTTCCGAAAAACTGAACTATGAGGATAAAAAACTTCTTTCTAAGGCAAATTACTTTAAACCTAAATTCCTAATAACTATTCTTCCTTATGTTTTAACTTTGACAAGGTACTTAAATTAATTGTAGTTATTCTTGATGTATCCTCATTAGCTGATGACTTTATATTAATAATATAATATACTTTGATCTTAATTCAATTTAAATATATAGAATCTTACCCCCGTATTTTTGTACAAGCGTAACTTTCCGAGTTTTTGAACATTTTCCGAAAATGTGAACTACTTCTATTTTTTCTTAGACATTACAAGTTTATTTATTTTAAAAATATAACATTATAAAATCTCTTAATTATTTATTCTTCTACACTTATCAAGTTCATTTAAATTAGATTTTCTAGGAAAATTATAATTATAGATAAAGCTTAAAATACGGCTTTAAATATGACTAAAATAATGAAATCTTGTACCTATTTGTCGTCACTTAAGTTCTCTATTTTAATACCATATTTTTTTATTTTGTCATAAAAACTAGTTTTTCCTATAGCCAACTCTTTAATAGAATTTTTTATATTCCCTTGATTATTCTTTAAAGAATTTAAAATGATTTCACATTCATATCTCTCTAAACATCCTTTTAAGGTTCCTGTTTCAACTTTATTTTCTTTAGTGGTTTTTTCAAAATGTAGGTTCTTTGAATATATTACATTTGAGTCACTGAGACTTACTGCTCTTTCTAATATATTTTCTAATTCTCTTATGTTTCCTTGCCAAGGGTACCTAATTAGTTTTTGCATTGCCTCACTGGTAACTATGAACTTTTCTTTGTTTAGCTTAAAAGTTATCTTAGGCAATAGTAAATCTACAAGAATAGGCACATCTTCTGACCTGTTTCTTAAGGCTTCAATATATATGGGAATAATATTTATTCTATAGTATAAATCTTCTCTGAATTTACCTTCTTCAATGGCATTTTCAAGATTCTTATTAGTTGCAGAAATTATTCTTGTATCTACAGTTATTTCTTCTATTCCGCCTACCCTATAAAACTTCTTATTTTGGAGAAAGTTTAATAGCTTCCCTTGGGTAGACATGGCCATGTCTCCTATTTCATCTAAAAATAAAGTACCACCATTAGCTAATTCTAATAATCCTATTTTTCCATTCTTTTTTGAGTTTGTAAAAGCTCCCCCTTCATATCCGAAAAGTTCGCTCTCCAGAAGACTTTCTGGTAAGGATGCACAATTTATATGAATAAATTTATTTTCATTTCTAGAGCTTAATCTGTGGATTTCCTTTGCTAAAGTGCTTTTTCCAGTACCACTTTCCCCTAATATTAGCACTGAAGAATTTGTCCTAGAAGATTTATAAGCTAGGGTTTGTACATTTTTGATATGACTACTTACACCAATAAATTCCTTAAAACTCTCTGTTATTTTCTCGTTTTCTAAAAGGGATTCTGTCTTCTTTAAGTTTTCTAAAAGTATATTTCTTTCCTCTACAACTTTCCTTAGCTCCGTGATATCTTCTACCTTAAGCATGGCACCATACTTTTTATTTCCATCATAAATAGGTGTTATAGAAGAAAGAGTAGCAATGCCATTTATCTCCATGAATTTATTTTTCAAAGCTATATCACTATCTGTGGCTGCTTTAAAAAATTCTATCATTTCTTCATTTTTTTCATGTATTTCAAATAAGAAATTCCCAATAGGCTCAAGAACCTTTGCATTTTGTCCCTTTTCTCTGAAGGACTTGCCATTTAAAATTTGTTTTATAGTCTCATTTCTTGCAGTATATCCATGACTTTGATAAAATAAAACTTTGCCTTCTCTTAAAATTATCATATGTCCAAATCCATTATTATATTTGGTTTCATAGCTTGTACTATTTATTTTTATATCTAGTATCTTCAGATGATAATCTATACTTAATTCATAGGAAACCTTTTTATGTTCACCTACCAACGTAGCTTTTCCATTTTGATTTTCGGGCTTAATAATCTTGTAATTAGATACTATATCTTTACATTTCTCCGATTTATTATAGATTCCAAAGCACAAAATTGAATCCTCTAGCATTATATTATCGTCATAAATAGAAATTTTTTTCAAGTCTTCTCTAATTAAGTTACCATCATCTTTTCCAAATTTATTGTCTACGATAAATACAAGATCCCCATTTTTTATAATTCCAGCATCATGACCTACTACTTCTTGTCTAAGTATTCCAAATATATCTCTAGCAATCTTGTTATAAGTCGTGATTATTCCCTCAGTATTTATTACAATAATGCCCTCTGATATGTTATCGGTTATTTCCTTTAATATGCCATTCATATAATCACCCTCAATTATTCCTTGAAGCTACATTCTATATATGTTAATTATATCTTTGCAAATTCCAATATTCTGTCATATATTGTCGTCAGAAACTTTAAAATTTATATTTGAAATGTATCGTAGCTATATTCAATGTCATTTTCACCCATTCCCTACTTTTCAACATTGCTTACGTATATTTATGAAAGAAAAATCCCTACAGAAATTAAATTTCCATAGGGATTTCCGCTCATTTATGCTATAAGGTTTTATATCATTGAGCCTGTTTATTTATTTAAGTTAAGAGGTAGACTAAATTTTAAAGTTATTAATTTCTCCCTCAAGCTTTTCTGATAACAGTTGTAAATCTTGTGCATATTGAGTGAAATCATTCATGGTAGCAGTAATTTCCTCAGTAGAAGCTGAAACCTCTTCTGTAGCTGAAGCCGTTTCCTCTGAAATAGAAGAAACATTTTCAATTTGACATACTACATTGTCCTTTTTCTCTTGTATTTCATCTATAAAGTTTTGAACTTCTCCAACTTTATTTGTTAATGCAAAGATACCATTAATAATGTTATCAAATATTTCTTTAGTTTTATTAACAACTTGAGTTTGATTATTAACAGCAATTTCATTTCCATTCATAGCTTCTACTGCTGCTATAGATTTCTTTTGAATATCATTAATAATAGCTTTTATTTCTTCAGTAGAATGTTTAGATTGATCTGCAAGTTTTCTTATTTCATCCGCAACTACTGCAAACCCTCTACCAGATTCTCCTGCTCTTGCTGCTTCGATTGAAGCATTTAGTGATAGCAAGTTTGTTTGTTCTGTAATTTGAGATATAGCATCTGAAATAGCGGTGATTTGAGTCATACTGCTATTAACATCCTTAACTAACTTACCTACTTCTATAGATGAAGTTTTTGTTCCGCTGGATATTTCCATTAACTCTTCAACCATAGTAAGTCCTGTACTACTTAACTTTTCCGTATCAGATGATATATCTCCCATATCCTTTGTAGATTCTGATATAACATCAAGTTTAACTGATAGTTCTTCCATATTGGTAGCACTTTGAAGGGTACTTTCTGCTTGTTTTGTAGATCCTAAAGCGATTTCATCCATAGCTTGCGCCACTTGATGTACAGCTGCCGTAGTTTGTTGTGACATTGCTGCTAGGTTACTTGCAGTTTCTAACACAGATTTAGAAGAATGACCAACATTTTTCATTAGGGCAGACATACTTCCCATCATATTATTGAAAGCAGCTCCCAGCCTATTAAACTCATCCTTAGACTTAATTTCTACACTAACAGTTAAATCGCCCTGAGATGCTTTATTAATAGCTTCTTCTACTTTTTTTACATTATTTGCTATACCCTTACTTATAAATATTGATAATGCTGCAACTACTATTCCAACTAAAAGCACTGCTTGTAAAATTGTATATAGTATTTTATTAGTATCATTTAAAAGTTCGCTATTTTGAAGCGTTGCTACTATCTTCCATCCAGTTAAATCGCTAGTTCTATATACTGCATATTTTTTTTGTCCTTCAAACTCATAATCTGCAAAACCACTTGGTTTTTTTTCCATATCAGCCCAGAAGCTTTGCTGTTTCATAGTATCAGTGCCTATTAGCTCTTTCTTAGGGTGAGTTATTAGAACTCCTTTATCATCACTAATAGCTACATAACCTTCTTTACCAATTTTAATAGCTGATAAACTCTCTGCTAGCTTTCCAAGAGATATATCCATTCCTACAACACCAGTGACATTTCCATTGTTCTCTACAGTTTTAGATAAAGTCACTGTATATGCTTTAGTAGCTGTATCCACATAAGGAGGACTTATAACTACTTGCCCCTTTTTACTTAAGGCCTCTTTATACCATCCTGTAGTTCTTGGATCAAATCCATCTGGAAGAGTTACTTCTGGATAAAGTAATAACTTTCCTGTCTCCGTACCATAAAACATTGTACTTATGTTTGTATCTGTACTTTGGGCATCTTTTAAAAATAGCTTAATGTAATTATCCGAATCTGGAACAGTTTCAACATTAACAAAATTATAGTTTACTGCCAACATCTCTAAAGGATTAGACATAGCACTAAAATAATTTGTTAGCCCACGGTCAATTTCTTCTAATGTTTGTCCACTTGTTATTTCTAATTTTTCGTTAAGTAGGGAATAAGATTGAAAATAAGTAAAACCTCCTACTGCAATAAGTGGGATTAAACAAATAGCTAAAAAACTTCCTATAAGTTTTGCTCTTACTGATTTTAGACCTAGCCTTTGAGATTGCTTTTTGATTTCCATTTTTTGTACCTCCCATAAATAAAATATCTTTAGAACTTATATATAAAGGGTAACTTTGTTAATGTTGATTTAGAGTAATGTTCAAATTGAATTTTTTTACACCAATGATTAATTAAATAGAAAGCAAATATTCTGTAAGAAATTATTTACTAGAACTTTTTATTAAGATTAAATAATTAATTAGTTCATTTTGGAGTAATTTATGTAATAAACCTATATTACAATAAAATGTTGAGTTGCGAGGTATCACTTTTCAAATGCAAGCATTTGCTTTCTTTTTTAATTTGATTAAAATCAATATTAAAACCCTTGAAATTAATTAACAAATAATTCATATATAAGACTTATATATATTTATCGTAAGTATAATATTAAAATTTAGGGGATTTTAGTCGAAAAATAAAATATTTTGTTGTTAACTTTTTCACTAAGATGAAACTTATGGTAAATATTCAAGTATATAAGAATAAGGAAAATAAAACTCTGTAAAATTACTAAATAAATGTAGTTTAATAAAACTTTTGACTTAGAAAAACCTTTATGTTATTATAATTGTAAACCTCGTATATTTTTTACGTTTACAATATTCGAATACTTAAAAGCTTTTTATTACTCTTAATTGATATCGTCAATTGTTTATATGATTAATTAAAAATAGTTTTAATAATCTACATTTTTATGTACTTAATCCTATTTAGAATTATGTCTAAAACATTGCTATGAAAAGAACAGTTTACTTTAAGCCAAGCTAACGTTAGTATTAAATATTTTTTACATAAAGGAGACTTAAAATGAAATTATCAACTCGTGATCTAATAATAACTTCGCTATTTACTGCATTAACTGCTATAGGTGCTTTCATCTCAATTCCCATAGGGCCAGTGCCAATAACATTGCAGAGTTTATTTGTTATCTTATCCGGACTAATTTTGGGTAGTAAACTTGGAATGCTTTCTCAAATTGCTTATGTGCTTTTAGGTTTAGTTGGACTTCCTGTTTTCTCAGGAGGATCTGGTGGGCTTGGATCCATATTTCATCCAACCTTTGGTTTCTTAATAGGATTTATAATTGCAGCTTATATAGTTGGTAAAATTACAGAGAAAAATAAATCAATTATAGCAATAGCCCTTGCTGTAATTTTAGGTAGCATAATAATATATGTTGTTGGAGTTCCATACTTTTATTTAATATTTACAAATTACATGGGAAAAGATATAAATTTCTATGGCGCCCTTAAATATTCTTGTATACCTTTTATTCCTGGAGATATTATAAAAGCTTCAATAGCTGTTGTATTAGGAAAACAATTATTGACTAGACTTTCAAAGGTAGTTAACTTTTAATTTTGTATACTCGCCATCACCTAAATTAATAAAAAGGATAAAAAGGTAGGTTCTATTAGAGCCTATCTTTTTTATTTGATGGTTTTTGGCTTTTATTTATTATACTTAACTTAACATAATGAAATAGCACTCCATTAAAATTAAACTGAACTCTTAATGAAATAATAGTCATATTACTTTTTTAAATGTCTTGGCAATAAAATAATACACCTATTAAAAATTATCTTATCTAGTGATGATTTATATCTTAATTAATAAAGATTTACATTTTAGCATTTCCCTAATTTACTAATAAATAGTAATTATTACTTGAAAATTATTATTTATATGGTATTATATAGTAAAACCAACTTTTTATTCCAAAGAATATCCTTTATTGAGGATTTTAAATCATATATGTCCTGGTGACATTTCTGTGATTACAATAAATTTCTATGGGTATAATTAAAATTGGGCTAACGAAAATTTATCGTTACAGGAGGAATATTTTATGATAAGCGAAAGACTTTTTAATGAATTAAACAAACAAATGAACTATGAATTTTATTCATCTCATGTTTATTTAGCACTAGCTGGATACTGTGCTTCTCAGGACTTAGATGGATTTACAAATTTCTTTACAGTGCAAGCAGAAGAAGAAAAATTTCATGCAGTGAAATTCTTTAATTTTATAAAAGAAATGGATGGCAGAATAACTTTTGAGGGAATTCAAGAGCCAAGGAATGAATATGATTCCATATTAGAAGCTTTTTATGTTACTTTAGAACACGAAAAATCTGTTACTGATAGAATTTATAACTTAATGGATATAGCTACTGAAGAAAGAGAACATGCTACTATCAGTTTCTTAAAATGGTTTATAGATGAACAAGTTGAGGAAATGTCTACTGTTTCAGCTATTATTAAAAAACTTCAAAGAATTGAAAATGATCCGCATGCTCTTTATAGTTTAGATGCGGAACTTGCTACAAGAACTTTTGTGCCACCTGTGGCTCCGTAATTCAATTCGCATATTAAATGAGTTATATCCAAATAAAGTAAATAGCAATGTTTATATAGACTATAATAGGAAAAGAGCTAAATATAAAGAAAAAGCATGGGGAACCATGCTTTTTTCTTTATTTTATGAATTCAAAATTACTAATATCTTCAAATTTATAATCCTTCTTAACTGTTCCTTTAGATTTAGTCCATTTTAAAACGTCTACGAAAGTTTCTTCTGTAACTTTTCCTGCTTTTTCATATTTTGCATTACCATTTAAATAGCCTGTAATTGCATCTGGGAAGTTATATTTCTTTAGAATTTCACTATATTCTTTTGCATCTGTGTTGCTCATATAATCTACAGCATCGTTATACGCTTTATAGAAGTTTTTAATTGCATTAGATTTTGTTGTTATAGAACTTTCGCTAAATAATATTGAACCTGCTTTTATTCCATATTCCTTAGAAGTTGCTAAAACCTTTGCTCCCTTAGCTGCAAGCATTGTAGCTTGAGGCTCTGTAAAGATAACTCCACTTATTTGGTCAGCAAGCAATGCTTCAAAACGAGCTGTGAATGATGGAATCATAGTTATCTTGTATTTTATGTTATTTTTTTCTGCCATCTTATCCATTATGTACTCTAACACATAGTTTGGAACTATAGATACATCCTTGTTGTTTAACTTTTCAAAGGTATCAATACCTGAGTTTGGTGAAGTTAATAATTTAAAATCTTCATTAATGTCAGAGGTAATTTTCATAGGAATGCCAGCTTCATGATAAGTTAGTGACGTCATTGTATCAGCTATAATACCATCAATTTTACCTGCTTGTACTGCTGCATCACGATCATTTGGTGCATTAAAGGCTTGCAGATCAAGATTAATTCCTTCTTTTTCAAAAAATCCTTTTTCTTTAGCAATAATTATTGGAATTGCTGATTCAGCTGGAAGTATTCCAAAGGTTAAGTTCTTATCTTGAATTACTTCCTTGTTTCCACAACCAGCTAATATCATTAATGTTGAAATACCGGCTAAAGTTAATGCTAATATTCTTTTCATCTTATAAACCCTTCTTCCTTCTTGTTAATAATTTTTTATTCACACTTGCAATTAATGAATAATTTATTTTATGAACAACTTAGTAATGTTCATTATCTTAATAATTCATTTACCTTTAGAACTTATTCATAAAGTTTAGGAGAAAATTCAATATTTATGTTGATATGAAATAAAAGTATTTTATGAAAGCATTTCTTAAGGGTTTTTCACCCTCATGTGAATTAGCTATTAAATATATTTTTAAATTCTTCTAAATCATAGTGTAAAAGCACACCATTTCTATTAAGTTCTAATGGATTAATATCCTTTGTGTTTTCTCCACCACTTGATGTAAATCCTAGTAAAAAACCTAATTCCTTTAGCCATTGTATGTTTTCTTGTGTATAACCACCAAAAGGATAAGCAAACACATTCTTAACATCAACAAAATCTTCACATTCTAAAATATCCATATTAAAAGTACTTTTATCTATGGTTTGAAATGCTGTTTTCTCATCTTTTCTTGTATGCAAACTATTTGTATGATTTGCGTATTGGAATACATCCCTCATAATATCCAGTTCTTCTTTTGATTGACAAACAGATTCTCTACTAGAATATTGATGACTTTCATTAAATAGCCAATCTAATACCACGAATCCCACCGCATTAAATTTATATTTTTTTAAAATTGGATAAGCATACATTAGCACTGATTTATACATATCATCAAAGGTTAAAAGCACTGATTTTTCTGGCAGTGATTTATTATTATAGTAAAAATCTATAACATCCTCTAATTTCAAAGTGGTGTATCCATTTTCATATAGATATTCCATTTGCTTTTCAAATTCCTCTAAAAAGCAAAATAAAACTTTAGGAAGTACATCCCTATAGTCTTGTTTAACTTTTATTATTGAATTATTATTTGTATCAAAATCTTCTGTTTTAATAATTTCATGATACATTAGCACGTGAAACTTATTCATTGTTTTTCTTCCTCTTTTCCCATTATTAACTGATTACACTGACATTTAAGATAACTTACATTAAATTACTTGATAATCAATAATTTTACATAGTTAACATAAATTCTCCAGATTTATTATACATCAAATGATTTTATATGTACATGTTAAATTTATAACTATACCTGGGATAATTAAGGGGTTACTTTTACTTATTTTTTACCTTTATTAGTTTTCTTTTAACCATTTATCTGATATTTTTTTGATTGTTCCATCTTCATTCATGGACTTAATAGCTTTATTTACTTCTTCCATTAACGCTTCATCCTTAGGATTTTTTCCAAAAGGATATTGATTTACTGAAGTTATACCATTATCAATTATAGGTAATGTGTGGTTGTAATTTTCTCCATTTTCATCATTAGTAGGAAATTTATATACTACTGTGTCAATTTTTTCTGAATCAATTGAATTTGCTAGTTCACTTTCTTTTAATGACTTGAAATTCACTTTATACCCTAATCTTTTGCCTATTTCATCCCAAAGGTCTGTTTGAAATCCTTGTTGCTTGTCCACAGGTGTGGAGCAACAACTTTCATCTACACTTATAAGCCCTACGTTAATTTCTTTGTTAATAGATGAGTCCTTAGTAATATTAGTATTACTTGTATCTTTTGTGTTACAACCTGAAAACACTGATATGCCTATAATTACTATGGATACCACTGCAAGAAGTTTTCTCTTCATTACTCTCATTATTTTATCTCCCTGTTTTATAACTTTTTTAGTGATAAATAGCTTAAATTTTAAGGTTTCTGTTCTTCATTATGGTTCCTTATGGTACTTAGATAATTAATTTCTTAACCTTTATAACATTTTACAGGATACATATGATATATGTAGTTTGAAATCTTTGAAGTTTATTAATGTAATTAGTCAGCTGCTAGTTTAATTTGAAATATAAGGCTATACCAACTTTATATTTAAAAACTTTGATTTCATAAATAGAGAATAAAAACCTTAAAAAGTGCATCAAAATCCATAATAAATCTTATCATAAGTTGAGATGTTTTTATAATTGATAATACCTATAAATGAACTTAGTACTATTTGCATTGCCTATAGTATTATAAAAATAAACGTACCATATAAAAGTCCACTGCAAGTTAACATAAAAGGATTTATTTCACCTTTTATGTCTAAATAAATGTATTGAAATATAGCAGATATAAGTGTAAGCATCATGATTAAAAGTGATGTTGCATTTAATGCCCAATTTGTTGCTACAAGTCCAAAAGCGATGGGAATGGTGCTTTGAAACACCATGGCACCTGTTATATTTCCAAACGCTAAGTTATCCTTCCTGCTTCTTATCCACATTATAGAATTGAATTTTTCTGGAAGTTCTGTGACTATTGGTGATATTATCATGGATAAAATAAATGAGGACATCCCCAATGTGGTGGACAATCTATTAATATTATCAACAAATTCCTCACTAGATAAAACTATGCCTACAAGTGAAAGCAAAAGTTGAATTAAAATAAAGGTTAACCCATCATTATTAGTTATTCTACTTATCATAAGAATTGGGGCTGACTCTTCATTACTTCCCTGATGTTTTAGAGTTCTAACGATATAGATAAAGTATAATAATATTAAAAATGTAGCTCCAGAATAAAAGATAGATTGATTTTTAGTTAATGAAAATATCATTGTTGCTATGTATGCAATTATAAAAAAGGACAAGTCTCTCATGAATATCTCTTTATCAAGGTTTAACTTTAACGTTCTTTTTCTTCCTAACGAATACATAATGGCAGCAAAACCAGTCACAAAAAAACCCAGAGAAGATAACATAAAAGGAGCTCCAAGAATTGCTCCAGTACTAATTCCACTACTAGAAGGTTTGTGGCTTAAAATTGCAATAATAGGAATCATTGTTTCTGGAAGTGCCGTGCCTACTGCGGATAGTACACTTCCAACCACCCCATCTCCAAGCTTTAGTCTTTTCCCTAGGTTTTCAACACTGTTTGAAAACATATGACAAAAGAATAAAATCAGTGCAATATTCACTACTATTAAAGGTACAAAATTTAACATATATATTACCTCCGTAAAATGCTCATTACATAATATATATATAACTTGTACCAAAAAAATTCTTATGGTATATGTTTTTATTTTCTGTGTATTTTATATTAATTTTTCACACTACTACATAAATATTTTTCATTTAAAACTTTTATATAATTCATATCTCTAAATATAAAAAGCTTATCTTATATAGATAAGCTTAAATAAATACTATTTTATTTTATATAACACCTTAATTTAGGGTTTCTATGTTGACTTTTCAATTAGAATCTTCTTATACTATTTAATTATAACTTCCTTATGCCTAATACAATCTACTACATGATCATTTATTATTCCGGTTGCTTGAAGATACGAATATATTATTACAGGTCCTAAAAACTTAAACCCTCTTTTTTTCAAATCTTTACTTATCCTATCTGAAAGTTCTGTTTTAGCTGGAACTTCAGATTCACTACTCCAATGATTTATCACTGGTTTATTGTCAACAAAACTCCATATGTATTTGGTAAAAGAGCCAAACTCCTTTTGTACTTCTAAGAATCTTTCGGCATTGTTAATAGATGCTCTTATCTTCTTTTCATTTCTTATAATGTCTTGATTTTCCATAAGTTGTTGGACTTTTTCTTCATTGAATATAGCAACTAAAGTTGCATCAAAGTCTTCATAGCATTTTCTATAATTTTCTCGCCTTCTTAATATGGTTATCCAACTTAATCCTGCTTGTGCAGACTCAAGCACTAAAAATTCAAAGTGCTTCTTATCATCAAATACAGGCACTCCCCATTCTTCATCATGATATCTTACATAAAGTTCATCATCTTTACACCAAGAGCATCTTTTCATTTCATTTCCTCACTTTCAACCTTTATATAAACTTATTGTAATACCTTTCTTGAAGTTTGTCTAAACTTCTTAAAACATCTAGACAATTATGTAAATCAATTTTAAGTATCTTGTTATTTATTTTATTTCAACTTTCATATTGTTTAAAATTACATTATTATTATATTTATTTTAAGTATACCCTAAGTGTAAAAGCACTTGAATATTATAGAAATTTCTATAATATCGAAGTGCTTTAATAAAATGCAGTATTAATATTAAATCTTAAACAACTCTTATGAACAAATTATCAAATTTAATCTTTAAACTTTCATTTATACTTCAAACCAATACTTGTTTAAGCTTTCTAACGTTTCTTTATCTAGTGGATAATCCGATACATCCCCCAATACACTGTCAGCATTGCAATAAGGACATAATGCTGTTCTTCCATCATCTATCCATGAAGTAATTTCTTCAGGTTTAAATAACTCCAAGCAATGATAACATGCACATTCAGTGCTCTTTTCTAACTTTTTTTTGTTGTATATGGAATGTCTTGATGCTTCTTCAATGGGTCTCATAGAATTCTCTCCTTCTGTTTTTTAGTTAAATGTCAAATAAGTTTTTCTTATTAAATCTAATTGAAAATTTATTCTATAAATATTTAACTTTCTCCGTAGTTAATACCTAAGGAAAAACCCTTCTCTAAACTAATAGATAAACGCCTTTTACTAAGGTGATTTTTAACTCTCCTTCATATTCTTCGTATCACTATATATTTTTTTAATACTGAAACTACTGGAAAATCTACATGTTATTGGTGCTTAATTGCTTGTATATTTAAATATAATGAGATAAAAAGGCTGATAAGGATACTTATTCCTTATCAGCCTTTTCTAACTATAGATATGATTAAAACTATAACTTAAACTTACTTACTTCAGTCTGTAGCTTCTGAGATAATTCTTGTAATTCTTCTGCATAGTTAGTGAACTCAGTCATAGATGCACTAACCTCTTCTGTAGAAGCAGCTACTTCTTCTGTTGCAGAAGCTGTTTCTTCAGATATAGTAGATATATTTTCTATTCCTGCTAGAATATAATCTTTTTTCGAATTTATATCTAATGTTGCATTTTTTATCTCTTGTACTTTATCTGTTAAAACGAAAATTCCATTTATAATATTATTAAATATTTCCTCTGTTTTTATCACTACATTTTCTTGTTCTCCAACAGTCTTTTCTGTTTGATTTATGGCCTTAACTGCTTTTTCTGACTTGCTTTGAATAGTTTCAACAATCCTTCTGATTTTCTCAGTAGAATTTTTAGACTCCTCTGCTAACTTTCTAATTTCATCAGCAACAACTGCAAATCCTCTTCCTGATTCTCCCGCTCTAGCTGCTTCAATAGATGCATTTAACGATAGAAGATTAGTTTGCTCTGTTATTTGAGATATAGCATCTGATATAGCATTAATCTCTAACATACTACTGTTAACATCTCTTACAATTTCACTTACTTCTATGGCAGATAACTTGGTTTCTTTAGATTTCTCCGTTAGCTCCTTAACCATTCCTAATCCATTAGAACTTAACTCTTGTGTACTTGAAGAGATTTCTCCCATTTCTTCAGTAGACACTGTAACTTTATCTAATCTTTGTGAAAACTCTTCCATATTAGTAACGGCTTCTAATGAACTTTCTGCTTGTTTAGTAGCTCCTGAAGATATTTCTTCTACTGCTTGTGATACTTGATTGATAGATGCAGAAGTTTCCTCAGACATAGCTGCTAAATTTGTTGCCGTATCTAATACAACTTTTGAAGAGGCTTCTACACTCTTTAAAGATGAAGAAATATTATTTATCATAGAGTTGAAGTCTTCACCTAAGGCACCAAATTCATCCTTAGATTTAATATGTACTGACGTTGTTAAATCACCACTTGACGCACTACCAAAAGCATCTCTCAGTTTATTTACATTTGAGGATATGCCCTTACTTAAAAGTAACGAACCCACTATAGAAGCTATAAGTACTATTAGTACAGTGATAAGCATCGTATCTCTTATGCTATTAGTATCTTTTATAAGTTCCATTTCATCCATAGGAGCCACTAACTTCCACCCTGTAGCTTCATTAGTATCATAGGATGCAAATTTATTTTTTCCTTGAAACTCATATTTTCCAAATCCTTTTGCATTTGCTTTAACCTCATCCCATATAGCTATAGTGGTAGGAGAATCACCACCGATTAGAGTTGAATCCTTATGCGCTATCATTATCCCCTTGGTATCGGAAACAAAAACATAACCACTATCCCCAACTTTAACATCTGTTATATTCTTAGATAGTTTTTCTAGATTTATGTTCATAGCTACTACACCAATTGGTTTATCATTTTTTATTATGGCCTTTGCAATAGCTACCACATATTTTCCTGTGGATGCACTTTTAAAAGGCTGTGTAATTATAACTTCTCCATTTTTAGCCATAGCCAAAGTATACCATTCTCTTGTTTTATGATCATAGTCAGCACCCATATCTGACTCAGGATAAATTCCGAACTTTCCTGATTCAGTACCAACGAATACTGTTAATATATCTTCATCACTACTTTGAACATCAGCTAATAGTAATTTTGCAAATCCAAAATTTGCTTCATTATCATCTACATTCACAAAGTTATAATTTGCTCCAAGTGTTTTCACTTGATTAGACATAGCACGGAAATAATTAGTAAGTCCTCTATTAACCTCAGTTAAAGTTTGTGAGCTAGTTACCTCTAATTTCTTACTTAATATTCCTTGAGAATTAAGATAATTTGTAACTCCTAATGCGATTAGTGGAATTAAGCACATTGCCATAAAACTAACCATTAGTTTAGTTTTTATTGTTATACGATTCTTTGTTTTCACCTTCGTTTTCCCCCATATCAATTTATAATTTCATCATAATTCTCCATATTATAACATAATATACCAAAAAGATACATATATTTTAGAAAACGCGTTAACTTTTTAACCAAATTTTACAGATTAATTAAGCTTAGCTCTTATTTTTAGTAGAATTTTCTCGTATTGGTTCATTTGTATTCATAATTTTTGAAATATTTAGTTTTAATTCACCCATTTATTGTTATTATCTTATCAAGTAATATATTTGGTTATTTTTCATAAAATATCACTTTAAGCACCTCATAAATTCATTTTAGAAGTTCATATATTAGAATAAAAAGCTTCCAGTATAAATTTATACTGGAAGCCTTTTAACGCACTATTCTATATTAATATTTTTATTCCACTTTTAATATTTTCAGCAAATAACTTACTATGATTTTCTATATTTTCAACTTTAAAGATTGCCATTGGATCATTAGCAATTGCCATAAGAGAAAAATAAGGTGGAAGTCTGAATCCCTTATTTATATTTAAAGCACCAATAAGTTGCTTAGTAATGGAATCACTTCCTGAGCTTCCTGAAACTACTACAGCAAAAATGCTCTTTTCATGAAAGGACATTTGGCGATAAAGCACAGTAAGTCTATTTATCACGGCAGTTAAATTTGCTGCAATAGCATCATTATAGTTAGGACACAACCATATCACAGCATCTGCAACTTCTATAGAAGGCAATACTTCTTCTGTCATTATGCCTCCATAAAAGCATCTATTATTGTTCCCATAGTGAGTACATAACTTATAGGCGCAACCATGGCAATCCTTTACTTCTCCAGCTTCAATTTGTAACTCCTTGACCTGATAGTATTCTAAATTCTTAGATACCATTCTCCATAAATCTAAAGTATTTGAGGTTTTATGTGGACTAGAGTATAAGGCTACAATTTTAGGATTTTTTAAAATCACTGAGTTATCTTCCATTAATCTTTTTACTAGTTCTTGTGAATTCTTCAAGCATATTTCCTCTAAAGACATATCTAAAGTTTTTTGCCATGTTAGAAAATTCTTTAAAGTACTTATAGCTTCTATAAGAGGATGACCAATAAAGCCACACCCTAAGTTATTAGCTAGAAAAATTATATCCTGCGCTGTTCTCTTAGTTCCAAGTTCAGTTTCACTATGAAGAATAACAGCACCTGTGCATCCTTTAAGACTATGATTTCCCTTTTGCATTAATTTTGAAAAAAACTCTAGAATGAAAATATCTGTGCCTACATTGCTAACCTGTGATACAAATAATAGTTTTTTATTTTGTAGGTCAGGTATAGAGTCCAAGTTATCAACAATAGTATATTTAATATCCTTTATTGCAGCTTGAAGCATGTTGTTTAAAACTACTGATATATTTTTATTTGGCAAAATTACATATAATTCTTTCATAATTACCCCCTTTGCCATATAAGTTTTGTTTAAATTTTCCTATTAAGGTGATGCAGGTAAATAAGCTAAAGTATAAATTACAATTTATAAGCGCTAGGTTTTTAATTCATTATAATTAATACTATGTTCTTATAATTTATATACTAAAGTAAATTAGGATTTTTTACTGCTCTTCTTTTTTTCTATTCTTATACACCAAGTGTCTGTGGTTTTGTTTTCATGGTTCTCCCTACACTCCTTACAGTTTCCATGTCTTGGGCATTTTCTTGTGCAGGGGCAATTGGGATTTAAAGTTATTATTTTGTCGCTCATTAACTCTACCTCTATAATTTGTATAATTGATCAAGAAGGTTATAAGTATATTCTAACTTGTTAAAAAGATTCTGAGGTAAGTCTAAGGTTTCAATTTCGGTGCAGCCTTCAGAAAATCTATTTCGACAACCCATAAAGGTTCCGCCAATAAATGTAGCACTATAATGCCACTGAGAATTTATGGTTGCAAGCAGTGATAAACTTCCTGACGATAATGCTGGTGCGATGTATGGTTTAAACCCAGTGCCACGAATCTCTAGGTTGGCAGTTTTGGTTCTTTCTGTGAGATCCTGTGAAATCTTTTCATTGTAATTTATTATACTATCAGCAATTATTAATCCTTCACCATGAGGTCCAAAAGCTCTACCTTCAGTTATATACTGCCTAGTTTCTGCCTTTTCATTGGCATAATAACATGCCCTACCATTCATAACCCCTAGTCCGTAGCCCCTAATTTGCTCTGGCGCCAGGCCTTTAAAATCCATATTGTTTTTTTCATCTTTATTACTTTCCTCAAATGCAGTCCTGCAAAGTAAATCTACTGGATCAGAAACCACTACAAAAACTCCCTTAAAGCCTCTTTCTCTTGCCTTTCTTCCATAGCTTCCTAAGATTTTAGCATTACCTTTAAACTGCACTAGTCTTACATCTTCCCCTTCTTTTCCTACCTCCGGAACTCCTACAGAAACACAGAAGATGAACATATCGCAGTTGAAAACTTCCTCTTCTTTAAGCCCTATTATCTCTATATTTCTTTCCTTCATATCTGGGGATAATATTTGACCAAGTTCAAACTTCCAACGATTTATTTTATTTTCATCTCTATCATAAAGTCCTAAAGAGCTAATTTTTTCATAACCTAATAGTTTTAACCCTGTAAGCAATGTTCCTCCCACATCTCCAAGACCAACTACATTTACTCTCCACTTCTGTGTTTCTTTGTAGTTTAGTACCTCTTCCCAGGTAGGATAGAGAGGATTAACTGAAATCACTCTCTTAGATTCTATTGCCTCACTTAACCACTGTGGAATATTTTCTTCATTTTTCTTAGGAACTTTTAATAGTCTTAAGCTCTCATCTTTAATAAATAAAAACTCCACGTGATTAACTATGAAACTTCTCCTAGAAACTTTAGGATTAAGGGGATTTATTGCAAAAATCTTCCCCTTATATCCCTTAGCTTCTTCTTCTGTTATTTCTTTTAATGTTACATTAAAACTTTCCTTGAAATCACCTTTTATCTCACTATAGCTTGCTGCTAAAATTAAAAGCTTTTCTTTGTATAAATAATAAAACATAATTTACCTCTTTCTTTTGCACTAATTATTGTTATACTTTATAGCTCCATGAACTCTACATATTAGCTTTGGAATTTTACCAAAGAAGCAAATAAACTTCTTAATTTTCATATGGCAACAATTATATTCAAGTGTTAATTTATACATCAACTAATCTTGAAACATATTTTCAAGTCTACTTAGCTGTTCTAAATCATTTTGCAAGTAATGAGAAGGTGCAATGCCTAAGTCATAATGCATATCTCTTCCTATATCTGGACGGCGTGGAGTGGTTAACACTTCCCCTAAGGAGGATAAGCTTAAGTTACGCGAGTATAACAAATGATATTCATTTTCTAATGTTCTTAATATATCTACAGCATTTTCAATAGCTACCTTAGATAATTCATAGATATTTTTACGAGATGTATTTTTTATAAACACTGGGCATGTGTAAGGAAGAATAGAGTTCACTGACGGAATTAAGTTTCTTCTTGCGTAAGTTCCTCTCCAAAGAGCATCCCCACCTATAAAAGGATACATGGCATTTTCGTTAAACCAAATCTTAAGCTTTGGAATAAAGTAAACTGTATCTACTTCCCTATTTTGCATATCCATAAGATCTTTTCCTCGGCCAGATAAAATCCCTGAAATAATTTTTTTAACCACCACTCCCTCTGTTTTCAAGAGAGGGTCTAATGCCTTAATTCTATATCCTTTATGAAGAATGTTATCTACCAGTATTACTGGTCTACTAAAGGATTTGATCATTTTAACTTGATTCTCAAGACTTAAGTAATATGGTGGTTCCCCAATAAAAAAGCTTTTCATATCAGGGCTATAGTACTTTTCTGTGTGTAATGCTTTTGTTACAGTGTTCGGAACCACATATCGATCTAAAATGTCTCCATATGGAACACACATGGCATCTCCATATTCCTTATTATGAGATATTTTAGTCGAAACTTCATTTTCCTTACAAATCTTTTTAATCATCTTTTGATGAAGAACATCACTTTCGAAGTATATTACAAGCTCTCCTGGATAAAGTCTCACTAATGCTTCTTGTAGTTTTTTCCTTGTGGAAGCAATTACTGCCTTAACTTTATTATTGCTTCTAAAGGGCTCCTTTAGTATGTTCTCCATATCTAAGTTAAGTACGCAAGGATTACTCATATCAACCATTAAGGTTTCAGCACTTCCTTCACACCCTTCTACTTCCCTAAAACCATATAAACTTAACATTTTCAACAAAGATTGTGAATACACTTCTTCAGCTTTGGGTTTGAAAATTGCGAACTCGTAATCCCTAGATAAAGCATAGGCCAAAGTTTCAGTAATCAATATTTGTTCTAAAAATTTATTTTTTTCTTTATTATTTATATACATGGCATCTATAAGAATAAGTCTTCCTGCTCCATGTTCACGAATATATCTTGAAACATTTTCACAGTGGAATTCCCTATAAAGATTGTGTGATCGAACCCAATGAAGAGATGAAAATCCTAAGATTTCACCACTTTCTCTATTTTTTATAATTACTAACTTTGGAGCAGTAGTTTTTGAGTGTTCTGTTAACAAATCAAATATTACCGACCTATCCCTGCAAGAATTACTAATATCCTCTATTAAATCAGCTGTAATCTCCTCTGCAAACTCAATATCCACATTTGATGAAGTTAGGGACATCTTCTCTAGGGGCTCTCTTTGGTAGAATCCATTTTCATAGATATATTGCTGTACTAGAGGATCAATTAATGTAGATATGTCACGATTTCTATCTATATAATCTCTAATTTGACTAGAACTGATGGAAGCATAGGTGGAAGGAAGATTTAATACTTTTATCTCTCCCTGTATTTTTTTCTTTGCTTCCTCTAACTGTTTACTTTTTCCTCTTTCAAAAATAATATGTGGAAAACTGTGAATAGAATTTTCTAAACTAGGCTTTTTATAGCAAGAAGCGTTTAATACTACATCGCTACCTGCCACAAAATACACCTGAGAATCTTTAAAGTTTTCTTTTAATCTCTTTAAGTCTTCCTCATTTGAAATATTTGTTTGAAATACTTCAGGGTAAACAAATATATCAAGTTCATCAGCTATAGACATATTTATTAAAATCTTTCTTAATAAATTAGGTAGTGTCTTTTTCGACCAAGAAAATTCATCTACTGCAAGGTACACCTCAAAACCCATATCTCTTATAGCCTTTGCAATAGTTTTATGACTTAAAGAGAAAGGATCAAAGGTACCTGGAAAAAATGCTGTTTTTGATGGTATTGGTATATTAATATCTCCTTGAAAAAAGCTATAATCTGAGATAAACCTATAAATATTATTTAATGCTGCTGAATTCGTTAGAAATATTATTCTATCTCTTTCATCATCAGTTATTAATGTAAGAACTTTTTTTGCAATGAGCTTAAATACAATATTTTTTTCTTCCAGGTTCAAGGTTTTAGATCCAAAAATATCCTTACCTAAGGTGCTTATAGCTGCTTGTTTAACCTTTATCTTATAGTCACCAAGCCCATTTAACAGTATTCCTACCATACTTACTAGACGTCTGTAACTAGCTTCTTTTCTTTCATTAAATCTACCTTCATATTTTCCATAACTTGAAACACACACACCTACAGTTTTTAAAATTAGTGGTTTGATATTTTCTTGGGAGGCTTTAATTTTGAACCTAAAGTCCTCAATGATTTCATTGAATTCCTTTGGTTCCAGCCATAATATTACTTCTCCAAGAAGTGGTGGTATATATTCAGTAAATCTATGTTCATCAATTTCAAGAGCCCTTAAAAGTTCTACCGCTACTTCATTTCTCTCTGGCAAGGTTAATTCAGGCATAATCTTTAGTATGGCTAACCCTGCCCTTTTTCTCACTGTTTCCACTGCACTTACCTTTAATAGATTACAAAAATGAATAGCTGTATGAAGTCCAGTTGCCCTTATGTTTTTTAAGGTGTGACTTAATAATAGTTCAATTTGATTTTTTTTCTTAATCCAATTGGTGGCTGATTTTAAGTTACTTAAAAATATTTCTGGTATTCTTACATTGTCTAATTCACAAAACTTTTCAAAATTCACAACAATATCATTTAGTTCCAGAGTTTTTGCAATTTC
>NZ_JAVWDJ010000045.1:0-12350 GCF_036642255.1 Clostridium sp.
GAATCCTTAATTAAATGTGTTGTTTGGGGAATACTTTGGTCAATAATTTTTATTTTAATTGGATTTATCATTGCAAATTTCACTCCATACATTTTAAAGGATGTTTTGTTTGTTGAAGGTATGTTGGTTATTATTGTAGCAGCTTCATCTTCCATAAGTGGAAACCCCTTGGGATTATCACTTCAAGCACTTGGAGAAAACAATGCTCAATATGTTGCAAATGCAAATCTTGAAGTTACGAAAATGGAAAAACAAAAGCAACACCATAATTTCAAAACTGATTTAAGAAGCAGTTTGAATGCGGTTTCCTTAATTATAGGTGGGGTAATTTGTATTGTAATTAACTTTATTATTTAATGATATTCTGGAAGGATAAATCTCCCATACTCTTTAATACCTAAAAAATTTCTCTAACGTAAACAACAAAGTCAAAATCCATTGTGATACTTTTTCCTGGTGGATATGGAACTTGTCATAGACAACTACGCCATTATATGTGAAAAGCAACGTTATTATCAGGTTGTGATGCATAGGTAAAGAAAATTCAAAGTTAATATTAATAAAAAATTGGGGTGATATGTAATGGAGTGTCCATATTGCAATGAAACAATGGAAAAAGGAGTTATATATGGAGACAGGTATGCATTGAAATGGATAGAGGAGTCAAGAGCTGAAGGATTTATGGCAAGAATTTTTCAAAAGGGCATAAAGCTAACAAATCCTTGGATGTCGAATAAATTAGAGACATACTATTGTAGTAAATGTAAAAAGATGATTATTGATGTCATTGATATAGTGGAATAAATAAAACAATCACTTGCAATACCAATAATATTAATTATTCCTAATACTAAACTTTGAATAATGAATAATCCTAAGTAAAGAAGATTGAACAAATAACTTGTTCATTATTTAATTAATTACGGTATTCTTAATGGATTCATTGATTATAAAACTATGTAATTAAATATTAGTAGCTAATAGTTCATTAAATTATTTTAAAATAAAGGGGATTTTATATGAAAAAGATAGTATCTTTTATTTGCTTAATTTTGGTGGTGGTTTCTTTAGTGGGTTGTAAACAAAGTGGTGCAACTGATAATGTAACAGTGGATGTTGGCGAGTCTACTAAGTTTACTAAAAAGGAAATAAATAAAGCCATAGATTCTGTAATAAATAACTTTAGGTTTCCAGCATGTACACTAACAAAGGTATGGTATGACGAAGAGAAATCCAACATTTTTGTTAAAGGTTATATGTCAAATGGAAGAGGTAGAGGAAATGGTGTTAGTCCAGAAAATGTTATTATTTTGTTATCTAATTTTGACGTTGATGGTTCAGGGAATAATCCTGTTTTGGACCCGAATTCAACTTACACAGAGTATCAATGGATATTGATAAGAGACAGTAAAACAAGCGAATGGAAAATTGATGATCAGGGGTATTAAAAGTATTGCCGGTTATTTATGGTATAACAAATTTATACTTCTAATATATGGTGGTGATTTGAATTAATATGAGTAAGGATAGTTTTAGAAAACTTAAAAATGTAAATTGTCCAAGTTGTGGCATAGAAATGGAAAAGGGATATATTTATTCCCCAGCAGAAATATCATGGTCAAAGGATGGCAAACCTCGATTTTTTCCAGGTTTAGCTGAATATGATACCCTAGTAGATGCAAATTTTGGTCTTAAAGTAAGAAAAGAAGAAGCTTTTAGATGTAAGGAGTGCAATCTTGTATTATTTGAATATAACCCAAAACTCTAAAGTAGAATATGTAATTACAATAGGGTATCGGTACTAGATACTTAATTTTTAGCGAAGGATATTGGTATCTTAAATTTCCAGTATTCTTAAGTTTATTAACCAGAAAGAGAGAAGGTCATGAATTTTATGAAGGTTTCCAATAAAGAATTTAAGAACTTACTTATATATACCATAGTGATTATTATATTAGTAGCTACTAAAACAATTAACTTACAAGAAAAAGATGATAGAATTATTCACAACAGTTTTGGTTCTAGTTTAAGAATTTTTAATTTAATGATGAATGATTATAATAAAGCTATTAATAATACTGAAGACATTGATGAAAAAGTTGAAATCATAAAAGATTTAGGTATTAGGTTAGATAGATTGCAGCTTTCATTTAGTTATATAGAAGATAGATTTAACTTATCGTTTAATCCCTTAACACATTATGTAGTTGGCTTTGATTTAAAAAATTTCAAAATAGATTCAACATATCGTACAGAAGTTCTTAATAAATTAGATGAGATTTATATTATATCAACCAAAATAAAAGATATGGGATATGACGAGTTTTACAAGAATTTTAATAGCAAACTATCAAGAGTAAAACCTAGTGATAAAATAGTTGATTATTTTAATGAAATGAATAAGTTAGCACTTCAAGGATAATATTATTTTTCTGAAAAATGTGGGATGAAGCACTTTTTTCTTTGCTTTTAACTTCTGTGTCTAAACTAAGAAATTTAAAATCAACTAATCTGTAGGCAATTTACAGCTAAAGCTTTCACTGGGGGGAAGTCTTAGCTGTAAATTGTCTTTTATTTTACATAGATAAATCACTAATGTAATTAAAGGAAGCATGAAAACATATTATTACAGTAAGTTTATAGAAATTTGGGGGTTCTACACATGACAGTGATTGAAAGTAATAGACTTATTTTGAGAGGTTGGAAAGAAGAAGATTATTTAGATTTATATGAAATCATATCAGATCACAAGGTTAGTGAAAGTGCAGGTTGTTTTGTTGTTAAGGATATCGAAGAAAGTAAAAATAGTATAAGGACCTTTATGAAGTACAATCAATCCCATGCAATTGTACTAAAATCTGAAAATAAAGTAATAGGCTCTATTGGAATGGATGATATAGCACCGGATAAGGAACTTATAAGCCTTAAACAAAGATATATTGGTTATACTGTGAACTCTAAATATTGGAGAAGGGGATATGCTACAGAAGCTGCCAATGCGTTGATAAAATATTTATTTGAGGAAGTTTCTTTAGACTTAATTTGGAGCAGTCATTATGATTTTAATCTAAAATCTAAGAGAGTTATCGAAAAATGTGGTTTGAATTATAAATTTTCAAAGAATGTAATGCTTAGAACTTTAGAAAATAAAAATACAACAGAATTATTTTATTGTATATACAGAGAACAATTTCTAACTAGTTTTTGAGTAAATATCTACACTATGAAAAATAATAATGGAAAGTAACCAAGTATAAACTTACGTTACATTATTCTTAATAAGTGACTTTATTAGATTATCTAAATACCAAATAAAATTAAAAACTGAAAATATACAGCCACTAAGAAAACTATCCAAGGAGCTATTAGGATCTTGGAAAATTATTCTCAGTGGCTTTTATTACATTCTTTTTAGATTTGCAAACTCTGGTGGAACAAAGAGTATTCTGTTAAAACAAGAGCGCTTTGTTCTCGAATCTCTTTTCAAAGGTGATTGAACAAAATTAACTTCTGCATTATTTAATATATCCTTATATCATTATTTTAAGATGGATATAAAGCTTCAGTGATACTAATCGATAATGGTATTTAGTGCTTTTATAAAGTGCAATTTAAAGAAAGAAGGGATCATGTGATTAATAATTTAAGAATGAGATTGAAAATATTATGTTTATCATTTACTGCTTTAATATTGATTTTAATAGTGTCTGGAGTAGGTTACTTTAATATTAATGATACAAATAATGATTTATCTTCATTATATGATAATAACCTTTTACCAGTACAATATCTTAATGATAATAGAAACCAAACAAGAGCAATTGAAGCAGATATTTACGCTATAATTTTACATAGTGATAATAAAGAGATTCAGCAAGAAAAGGCAAATGATATACAAAAAAGAAACCAAACCTTTGATGACAATTTTAATAAATATAAAAAAATAGAACTGGATAAGTTTGAAACGGATTTAATTCCAGTACTAGAAGATAACATGAAAAAATATAGACAAGGTATAGATGAGGTAATTAGCTTGGCTTCAGAAGGAAAACAAAAGGAAGCCCTTGATAAGCTTAATTCTGTTAAAACTTACATGAATGAATTTCAAAATAACTTAAGGGATTTAGCTGAATACAACGTAAGCGATGCTGAGAAAGTAAAAGTCCATAATGATGACAGTGCTAAATCAGTTAGAAAGTCTTATGCAATTTTAATATTTATTTCACTAGTTATAGGCGTTGTTATGTCCCGTACAATTTCAAATAGCATTAGAAAGCCTTTAATTGTGATAAAAGAATTTGCAAATAGATTGAAAAACTCAGACTTTACTACTCCTATTAAATTAGAAAGAAAAGATGAACTTGGGCAAATTGGTGTGGCTCTTAATGAAGCACAAATGCAAATAAGCACTCTTATAAATCAAGTCCAAAACTCTGTTCAAGAATTAAGTTCAGAAAGTGAGGAACTATCTGCAACAGTAGAGGAAATGACTGCAAAGCTTGAAGAAATAAATTTTGCCACAGAAGAAATTGCGTCAGGAGCACAAGATACTAGCGCAGGAGCTGAAGAAGTTGCTGCCTCAACAGAAGAGGTTGATGCAAGTATTCAAGAGCTTTCCTCTCAAGCTCTACAAGGAAGCACTAAAGCAGAAACCATAAAGGAAAGGGCTAGCTTAGTAAAAAGAGAAAGCAATGATGCCTTTGCAAAAATCCAAGCAATTAAAAAAGAAAAAGAAAAGAATATTAATGAAGCTCTTAAAAAGGCTGAAGTAGTTGAGCACATAAAAATGATGGCAGATACAATTTCTGGTATATCAGAACAAACTAATCTGCTTGCACTAAATGCGGCTATTGAAGCTGCAAGAGCTGGGGAGCAAGGGCGAGGCTTTGCAGTGGTAGCTGATGAAGTTAGAAAATTGGCAGAACAATCCTCTCAGGCTGTTGTAAAAATTCAAGAAACAATAGCAGAAGTTAGAGAAGCATTTACTGATTTGAAAGAAAACAGTAATGAAATACTATGTTTTATAAATGAAGATATTACAGCTCAGTTTGAAAAATTCGTTGAAGTTGGCAATGAATATTATGAAGATGCAGATTTTTATGCTGAAATTTCAGAAAGTATAGCATCTATGTCTGAAGAAATAACAGCTACCGTGGATCAAGTTAATTCAGCTATACAAGATATGGCATCACAAGCACAAAGATCCAGTGAGAATTCAGAAAGCATAAAAGGTGGAGTTAATGAGGCTTCAATTGGCATGAATCAAATTTCTGTTGCAGCTCAAACCCAAGCTGAAATGGCTGAGAAACTTAGCGAATTGGTTTCAAGTTTTAAAATTTAAATTCTAAATAAAATTACCCTCTGCATTTTTGCAGGGGGCTTTTTAACCTTCATTTAGTTTTCAAAATATAATAGCTTAGCAATATAATAAATTAGGACTTTAAGAAAACTGTGACCGAACCTTTACTAAAATACCCAACCTTTAGTTGTATTATATTCTCTTCTATTGCTTGAAACTTCTTTTAACCATTCATCAATTTCATTTTTATAAAAATACTGTTTATTATTTATTGTAAAGTATGGAAACATCTTTCCATGAAAAACATGTGTTTCGTCTAACTGCTTCTTTTCAGTTTGAATTATGCCACGTACTTCTTCCACTGTCATATTTAGGTATTGTGCTATTTGAGGCAGTGTTAGAGTCTTATTGTCTGTCGAGGTTATAGTTGGAATTGAGGTTTGCATGGTAGAGCTTTTTTCTAATGAATTTCCTATCCAAATGGAGCCAAATATTACACTCATAGCAAGTATAATAATAGATATTGGGAACAACTTTTTATTCTCCAATGATTTTTCCCTCCTTTAATAATTAAATAGTCATATTCTACAATTATCCCACATTTATGAATGAAGATATTAGGTACATCCCGAACTATTTGAGATTTACGATTTCCACTGTTGAAACCTTTATATCTGTAATAAGTTTTTGCACATCGTTGAATAACAGCCCCTTTGTATCAACTATTATTCCTCCGTTGATTTGAATTGTTTCATTAGGTTCTATGTTTCTATTCACAGTAACTACTGTTTCTTTACTTAAAATTTTATCTTTTATTGTATCATTAATTACTGGTTCAATATTTTCTATAAAAATACTTTTTCCATTAGTATTAGTCAATTGAAGTGAATAAGAAAATTCCGACTCATCATTATTATTAGCTAAAGTATAACTCAAACCGTTAGTCCTAAGTCCTCTTGTTTTTTCTGTTCTAAAGTTTATATTTTCATATCCTAAAAAGACTATAAAAGCACATAAACTTATCATAATTATTGATATGACTAATTTCTTAAACATATGATTTTCCCCTCCATAAAACTAAGTACCCCGTTAATCTTTTGCCGAAACCATTTCTTTTATAATACGGTTTAATATAGACACTGGTGATTTGAATTGAAACTAAAATGTTTTATTCCTAAACAAATATAACTTTTATTAGTTAAACATGGTCATGGAAATCATTTTATTATTTGCAGCTTACTCGTTTTGATATGAGTTGGAA
This sequence comes from Clostridium sp., assembly GCF_036642255.1. GTDB lineage: Bacteria > Bacillota > Clostridia > Clostridiales > Clostridiaceae > Clostridium_J. The sequence goes on from NZ_JAVWDJ010000045.1 coordinate 6,561, forward strand.
TCAAATTTGAAGTTTCTATAAATTTCCTTAAATCCTCATTATCTCCGTTTCTAATGTTAAAAGTTTTGATAACTTTAGAGGTGCTATCCTGGGCCTCAGTAAAGTCCCTTACTTTTAGAATTGCTATAAACTCACTGAGTTCATTGATTAAACTATTTAAAGTTTTATCATTAGTATAGTTAGATTCGTTACAATAATTGCTGGCTAAAATTGAATACTCATATAAAACATCGCTAATAAACACAAAAGTTTGAGCTGTTTTATCCCCTGAATTTTTTCTAGCATAATCATTAAAATAATAGGAAGCATAGCCTTTATAATTATCTTTTAATTGAGTGGATAATGTTACGACTGCATCCATATGATTTTTGCCACTACCTTTAGTAAAATCTAGATCTACAAGATGATTGTTCACTATGTTTTCCATTGAATCTAAATCAAAAATAATTCTATTTATTTCTGCTGCCATATAGGCTTTATAGTTAGATTCAATTTTAATACTTCGAAACATGAAGAAAAAATTACTTAAAAACAATGCACCAATGATGATTAAGTGAATTTGTTTTTTATCAAATCTAATATTCAATTTACCCCTCCATAAGCTATTAATAATTTTAAAAACTGTACACTGAAATAAAATACGAGTTCATGTTATATAATTTAATTTTACCATAAAATAACTGTAATTATATTGTAAAATATCCAATATCAATAAAAGTGGCGTCTTTTCCCATAAAACACAGTTCCCATGAAAATATCGATAATTTCCTTTAAATGTATGAAATAAATTGAAATGAGTGCTATAATTGTAATATATATACAATAAGTCTATATACACTAATTTAAATATTTTCGCTTTATGAGGTTGAATATGAGTATACATTTTAATGCTATCACTCCCGAAAACAGGAGGACTTTTAACTATTTGAAAGTGAAAGAACAGCATAATAATGTTAAAAAAATAAGGGGGTATATTTATGAGGAAAATAAGTTTAATACTATTATTTATGATTTTGGTACTTACTGGTTGTGATAGCACCAAAACTGAAGGAAAAGATTTTACTACTACATTTGGTTTTCCAGAGCACATTCTAATTTACAATAAAGGTACTGAAACTAAGCTAGATAAAGGCTCTGATAAATATAATAAAATTATAGAAATACTTAATGAGAACTTAAAGAAAGAAAAAAAACTTGCTTTGATTGATTCTAAAACTAGGGAGCTTAGTGATAGACTAAAGCAAAATGAAATTTCTTTAGAGTTTATATACTTTGAATTAAGTAGTTTCCCACTAGATGCCAAAAATGAAAATGACAAAAGGCCATTTATAAAACTACTGTGGCCACTAACAGGGGAAAATACTGATGTTTTTGAACTAGGTCTTAACTCTGGATTTGCATCTTATGGTAATGGCGCGGTTGGGGGCTTCTCTAAAGATATATCAACGAAAGTTCTTGAAGTAATAAAATAATTTAAAGTAATACAAAATTGCAAAAGAACATGAATAAATCGATTCAATGGATAAATAGATATGATATAGGAGGGGTGTTAAATGCAGGATAAGTTAATAGGTGGAATTGTGCTTATTGTTTTTAGTATTATACTATTAACTCAACCATGGCAGCTATTTGTAAGAAACGGTTCAGAAATGGTAAATCAAGTTAAGTCAAAACCCAAATTTATAAAATCAATGAAGGTTATAGGATACATCTTTTTAATTTTAGGTATAGTGATTGAGTGTAGTATATACCTGTAATCTATTTTGAGATTTGATTAATGAAGAATATTTTTAAAAATAAATTTGAGGGCGACAATTTGTCGCCCTCAAATTTTATGTTCAATTTTTTATTGAAGTGAATCCTCTTTGCCCATGATTCCTTTCAACTTATTAAGCACATTTGTTTTAATAGTAATAGCTCTATAATAGGAAATGTCAATAAGCTCAGCATAACCCGTCAAGGTGTGCCCTCTGAAAATTACGTCGCTTTTATTTATGTTATAAAACAAGTGAAACTTAGGCAAAGAGCTGTGACTAGATTTTTTTATTTAGAAGGATTCGGAAGGTTGCTACAGAATATATTTATAAATATATAATGGCTAATTAAGCTTGGATAAAGGAAGAAATGAATATGATTAATGTAAGTTTGATTGAATTATGCCAGATGGAAGATGATAAATTTTTATGCGCAGTGATCGCAGCTCGTTATAAAGGAAAGTGGTTATTTGTTAGAGAAAAAGGAAAAGAAACTTGGGAGCTTCCTGGGGGAACACATGAAAAAAATGAAACCATAGATGAAACTGCTACTAGAGAATTAGTTGAGGAGACTGGAGCAAAGAAATTTAAAATCCTGCCAATATGTATTTCTTCTGTAAATGTAGATGGTCACCATTCCCATGGGAAGTTATTTTATGCTGAGATAGATGAACTTGGTGAATTACCAAATTCAGAAATAGAAGAAGTGCAGCAATTTGATGATATACCCAAAAACATAACTTATCCTCTAATTCACACCATGCTATTTAATAAAGCAGTTGAATTTTCTGTTCATTGTAAGAGTGATTAAGGTATAAGTTTTTAAATAATAAAAATTAATACTTTTATACAAAATTACATTCAATGAAAGTAAGGGAGGGCTAATATGATTTTTCAAACAAAGGATTTCTATGTGGATTTAGTGGATAATAAGGATGTAAATGCTATTGTGGATGTGTATAACTCCAATAAAAATTTTTTAGTTAATCATATGGATACTGAAAAGGTCACATATGAATGGATACTTGAAGAGTTAGAGTCCATGAAAAATTCTGATTTTTCTTCCTGTAAAATAGTTGAAAACACTTCAGGTAAAATAGTGGGGATAATAGATTTTAAAATAGATGAAGATGCCTATCTATCTCTATTAATGGTACATAATAACTATAAAAATAAGGGTGTTGGAAAACTAATTTATGAGACTTTGGAGGAATACCTTAAATCAGTAAAAAGCAAGAGTATAAGAATAGATGTGGTTACTGATTATGATGATAAGGTAATTGATTTCTGGATTAAACATGGTTTTAAAAAGTTTGAAAATATAAAATTAAATTGGACAGGAAAAGTTTTACCAGCTGTTGTTATGAAAAAAAGCCTGTAATTAAGAAAACCTTCTAGAGAAAACTGGAAGGTTTATTTTTAACCTAAAGGTAAGAAAATATAAATGTCCAATTAGAAGCTTTATTGGAGCAGTTAAGTAAGTAAATTATTTTATTACTACTATTGACATGAAACCAAAAGGTGTCATATAATGCAAATATGAAACCAAAAGGTTTCTCATTTATTGAAAAGGAGATGCGACAATGAAGGGAAAAATGCAGAGTACACTACCAGATATTCAGCGTACTGTTACAATGGATGCTTCCATTAAGAAAGTTTGGAATGCAATTTCAACATCAGAAGGACTAGCCTCATGGCTCATGCCAAATAATTTCAAGTTGGAAATGGGATATGAATTTACTTTTCAATCGCAGCCGAAGCGTGGATGGGATGGCGTTGTACATTGCAAAGTTACAGAAATCATCCCTTTGGAAAGACTTGGTTTTACCTGGTGCGGAGGTGGCTTGGAACAATATGTTTCATTTGACTTAGTGAAATTAGAGGAAAATAAGACCCAATTAATTTTAGTTCATTCAGGATGGACAGAAGAAAACAAAATGCTTCGTGATGTTATGTACGATGGTTGGGGCTATATAACAGAAGGTTTAAGCAAAAAGATGGGTGATAAAAATGGCGGATACTTATCCTAACAATGATGTTTTTCAAGCCATCGCTGATCCTACCCGTAGAGAGTTATTAAATCTTTTGGCTAATAAGGAAATGCCAGTGAAGGAAATTAGTGGACACTTTCCAATGAGCCGTACAGCAGTATCAAAACATCTTCATATTCTTGCAGATGCAGGACTTTTAACTGAACATAAAGTTGGACGTGAGACACGATACAAACTTCAGGCAGCACCACTACGAGAACTGAAACAATGGTTATCGTACTATGAGAAGTTTTGGGATAACAAACTTAACGCACTTAAAAACTTTGTTGAGAGTGATGATTAAGATAAATAAGTCTTAAAATATTTCACCATATTCATTAATGATGAAATAAATTATAAAGATATAAAAACAAATTATAAAGATATAAAAATATATTAATAAAAGGAGAGAAGTTAAATGAAAAGAATTACTCCAGAAATTTTTGTTAACAACTGTAAAGAGGCATTAGAATTTTATAAAGAGGTGTTTGGTGGAGAAATAAAAAATGTTCAATTAGCAGATGGAAAACCAATGTTTAAGGGACTTGAGGGGAAAATTATACACTCAGAATTACATATTAATGATGCTTGCATAATGTATCTAGTAGATATACTAGATGGCAGCGATAAGGTACAAAATGGTAGATTATTACTTGAATTGGAAAGTGATGAAGAAATAAATAGAGTATACTCAGCACTTATGAATAATGGTTCAGCAGAATTTGAATTACAGAAAACATTTTGGGGTGCTTACCATGCAGTAGTAACTGATTGCTATGGTAACACATGGGGATTAAATTATTCAGAAAGATAAACAATCTTTAACTTTATTTAAGATGAAGTTACTTATAGTTTTTAAAAAATAGTTGTTAAAAAGTGTTATGGATTTTTGCAAATTAATGAATGGCCTAAATTGGAAAAAGTAATTATCCAATTTAGGCTTTTTTATTGTATAGTAATTTCAAGTTTTTTTGCCACAAGAAAGTACCTAAAAGCCCTTGGAATTAAACGTATAATTACTTCACGTAAGCAGAAACTAAAAAGGGTTGTGTTGAAGTTGTTTCTCTATATGTAAAAGAAAAGTCAGATACAAAATATATAAGTAGGAAAGGAGAAACTATGACAGAGAAAAAAGCAATGAACGAAACAGGATGGAATTTAGATAATAGTTATGCTCGTTTACCTGAAATATTTTTTACTAGCCAGAATCCAAATCCTGTACTCTCACCAGAATTAGTGATTTTGAATTATCCCTTGGCAGAGGCTTTAGGATTGAAGGGTGAGGCGCTGGAAAGTAAAGATAGTATAGAAGTTTTTGGTGGTAATAAAGTTCCAGAAGGCTCTTCACCTCTTGCTCAAGCTTATGCAGGACATCAATTTGGGCATTTTACAATGCTTGGAGACGGTAGAGCTGTGCTGCTTGGAGAACAAATCACTCCTGAAGGTGAAAGATTCGATATTCAGCTTAAGGGATCAGGTAGAACTCCATACTCTCGTGGAGGTGATGGCAGGGCAGCTCTTGGACCAATGCTTAGGGAGTATATTATCAGCGAGGCAATGCATGCCCTTGGTATTCCTACTACAAGAAGCTTAGCTGTGGTGACAACTGGTCAATCAATAATTCGACAAACCGAAGAACCTGGTGCCATTATGACGAGAGTAGCTGCCAGTCATATAAGGGTTGGAACATTTCAATTTGCTGCAAAATGGGGCAATAAGGAAGAACTTCGAGCTTTGGCAGATTACACGTTACAAAGACATTTTCCAAATGCTGAGGCAGGGGATAATAAATATCTTTCTCTACTTAAGGAAGTGATTAAGCGCCAAGCTGAACTCATTGCTAAATGGCAGTTGGTTGGGTTTATACATGGTGTTATGAATACAGACAACATGGCCATTAGTGGAGAAACCATTGATTATGGTCCTTGCGCCTTTATGGATACCTATGATCCAGCAACAGTATTTAGTTCTATAGATGTTCAAGGACGCTATGCTTATGGTAATCA
>NZ_JAVWDJ010000045.1:12450-21464 GCF_036642255.1 Clostridium sp.
CAGCAACAGTATTTAGTTCTATAGATGTTCAAGGACGCTATGCTTATGGTAATCAACCGAAAATTGCTCCATGGAATTTGGCAAGATTTGCTGAGACTTTATTATCATTACTTCATGATAACCATGATGAGGCTGTGAAATTGTCTCAAGAAGCCATTTCAGAATTTAATGAACTATTTCATAATAATTGGATGAAAGGAATGAGAGCGAAACTTGGTATGTTTAATGAAGAGGACCAGGATGAAACTCTCATTGAAAATCTTTTAAATATGATGAAGAAAAATAGTGCTGATTATACAAACACCTTCCGTGCCTTGACCTTTGATAGGTATGAGGAGGAGGTTCTATTTGAGACTACGGAATTTGCTGAGTGGAAGAAACTTTGGCAGGAGAGATTAAGTAGGCAGCAGGAATCAAAAGACTCCTCTAATAAGCTTATGCAAAGCAGCAACCCAGGAGTAATACCTCGTAACCATAGAGTGGAGGAAGCACTAGAAGCAGCAGTAAAAAAAGGAGACTACACTGTGATGGATCGACTTCTTGAAGTACTTTCAAAACCTTATGCCCATACTCCGCAGCAGGCTGAGTACACTACATTACCTGCTCCATCAAATTGTGCTTACCGAACTTTCTGCGGTACTTAATCAATAAGTCCTAGGAAAGAAATAGAGATAAATAAAACTTAAAAGTAGATTATAATAAAATTTTAAGCCCCCTAACTTGAATTAACGTAAGGTTAGGGGGATATTTTAATGAAAATCTATTTAGGGTTTCGTACCTCACCACGGATTGCCCAAAACCATGGAATTGAGTTTTTCCAGCAGTATTGTTTTGACCACATCATTACAAGAACAAATTTTAAAACTCAAATAAACTTTAAAAAGGAGCCTTACAGTTTCAACAAGAACTTTTGAGAGGCAAAACTTTGCTAGGTGGACAAGTAGTTAACAGGAACTATTATAAAATCTCGTTGACTCTTTATAAGAACCTTGGTAGCATTAAATTAATATTCAGTTAATTTTGTAAGTTGAAAGGTAAAAGTAATATAAAAGAGCATTCTTAGAAAAATTCTATTTTAAAGTGATTTTAGTATCATCACAATGACTAATATGAAAAATTAACTAAAGCAAGGGTGCAATGCACCTATGGAAAGAAGGGAACATAATGAAATTAACGAGGGTTCTCAAATCCTACTCAGGGCTACCAAGGGGAATATATATTTTGTTTTTCGTAAGAATAATAAATAGTATGGGTAGTTTTGTTTTTCCACTTTTAACCCTGTTTTTGACGGACAAGCTTGGTCTTGGAGCCAAGGAAGCAGGACTATTCGTTTCACTTTCCGCCTTATCCTACATCCCTGGAGGACTGATAGGTGGAAAACTTTCCGATATTATCGGAAGAAAAAAGGTAATGATTATTTTTCAGAGCATAGCCGCACTTTTATTTTTGCCCTGCGCATTCCTTGGAAACTCAATGATTATTCCATGGCTTTTAATTCTGGCAGGAGTTTCAATTAGTGCTGTTCAGCCAGCAAACAGTGCAATGGTTGCTGATTTGACGGACTCAAGTAATAGAAAGGCTGCTTTTTCGCTGTTGTATCTTGGGATAAATATCGGGTTTTCAGTTGGACCAATTTTAGCTGGATTCCTTTATAAAAACTATTTTGCATTGACCTTCATCGGAAATGCTATTGCAATATTACTAACTTTACTTTTAGTTGTTTTCTTCGTTGATGAAACTAAGCCTTTTAACGTTGAACAGGAAGAAGTGTCTGAAGAAGAAAAAGCTGAAGAGGGAAGTGTTTTTTCAATACTACTTAAAAAACCAGCAGTTTTAGCTTTTGCACTGTGTTCTTCAGTATATTCCTTTGCATACTCTCAAGGGAACTTTAGTACACCACTTCAGCTAAAAGACATCTTCGGGGACAAAGCACCAGAGCTTATGGGAGGAATATATTTTACAAACGGTATTATAGTTGTAACAATGACAACCCTTATAGTTTACCTTACAAAGAAAAATAAACCACTGTTTAACATAGCCCTTTCAGGTGTGTTCTTTGCAACTGGTTTTGGAATGAATTTTTTAATTAAGGCTTATCCTTTATATATAATTGCAACCATAGTTTGGACAATTGGAGAAATTCTCAATGCAACAAATGCTGGAGTTTATATTGCAGACCATGCTCCAAGCTCTCATAGAGGTAGATTTAACTCAGTGTTAAGTATAATAACAGGTGCAGGTTCTGCCATCGGACCAGTTATTATGGGAGGATATATAGAAAATCTTGGGGTAAAATATGTGTGGCCTTTGGTATTTTCAGTAACCATGATTTCTGCATTTATGATTTATATGCTGCATTTAAAGGAAACAAGAAAACATAAAGTTAGTTTAAAGGTTTAAGTAACATGAATTTCATAAAACTTGTATATCAATAATAAAAACTGTAGGCATTTTTAATGGCTACAGTTTTTTGTTGCCCCAATTATAGTAATAAATAACCCATATGTGAAAAATTCACCAAAAGTTCATAATAGCTCAGATTAATCTGTGCTGCTGAGGTACTAATCACGTTTTTATGAAATTTTTAAAGCCTAAAATTCATCCTGCAAAACTTTTTATTCCGTAGCCATAATTCCAATTGAGGGCTAGAATAAACCTGTTTATCCAAATTAAATCCATATTTCATAGGGGGGCTCTATTTGAAGCTATTAAATATTAGGTCTATAATTAATGATGGACTATTTAAAATAGTCTTAATTTTATGTTTGGAAGAGAATTTCAAGCTGAAAGCTTAATGTTTTTATATTAAAGAGACTTAAGAGAACAAACCTTGATTATAGGAATAAGTTAAGTTTTTGAATTTTGTTTCAAGGTCTTTTGGGACAAGTATCATACTAATGAAAGCTGGTGTGTATTAACATGAATCTGAGCTTTTTACGACAAAATACACAAAAACGACGTGAGTTAATATTAAATGGTCCAATACTTTCAACTCTTTTTCTACTTTCCGCTCCAACCCTTATGATGGGATTAGTGCAGTCTATAATGCCTATTATGGATGGTATTTTCATTAATAATATTGTTGGAACCATAGGTGCCAGTGCAATTACCTATTCAGGTCCTATAATAAATATGACTGCTGCACTTGCTCAAGGTCTAAGTGTTGCTGCAATGGCCATGATAGGCCAAATGAACGGGCGAGGAGATTATAAGGGAGCAAAGAAGGTTGCCACTCAAGTTGTTGTTTTTGCATTTCTTATTGGATTAATTGTTGCACCATTGCTTTACTTGTTAGCCTTTCCTATTTCAGGGAGAGTTGATCCCCGAATTTCCCATGATGTTTTTTTATATATTTCTTTAAATTCTTTTATTCTGCCTTTTTTGTTTATAGAGGCTATATATAATGCCATAAAAAATGCTAATGGAAAACCAGAAGCTACCTTCATAAGAATGGTGCTAATGCTGATATTAAAATTTATATTTAATGTGCTATTTATTGCTGTTTTCCACTTCGGACTTATTGGAGCAGTTATGTCCTCCCTAGCTTCAAATCTACTTATTTGCCTTTGGATGTTCTATGAACTCTTTATTAAAGAGGGTGAGGATAAACTTGTGCTTAAAAACTTTAGATTTGATTTTAAGATTTTGCGCAAATTAATTAAAATAGGAATCCCTTCAATTTTAACAAGTTTAATGCTTAACCTTGGTTTCTTTCTAATAAATAATGAGATTGAGAAATATGGTCCTGCGGTATTAACTGGTCAAGGAATTGCAGGCAGCATAACTTCTGTTTGTTTTATACTGCCCTCTGCCTTTGGATCCTCTGTAACCACTATGGTGAGCATGAATGTTGGAGCTGGACAAGGTGATAAAGCAAGGAAATCTTGCATTCAAGGCAGCATAGTCAGTGCAATTACTGCGGCATTATTAATTGCCATAGTTGTTCCATTGTCATCCCATCTAACGGTTCTATTTACGAGCCAACAAGATGTACTTGATATCGCAAATAAATCACTGCATATATACACATATTCTGTAATTGGCTTTGGTATATGCATGGTTCAACAAGGGGCATTCATTGGGCTAGGGCGTACAGGAATACCGCTTGTTATGGGAATTCTTAGAATCTGGCTTTTAAGATATGTATTTATTTTGGCTACAGAGCATGTACTTGGGTTTTATTCAGTGTTTTGGGGGAACTTATTCTCCAACTATATGGCAGCCATAATTACCACAATTTTAATGATTAGAATAAAATGGGTTTCAGCTATTTCTCAAAATGAAAGTAAAAGTGATGATTCAAAGAACATAGCTGCAACTACTAATAGCTAAAAATAATGCCACCAGCTAACAACTGGTGGCATTATTTTTGTGACTTAAAGCTTCCTAAATAGTATTTTGGAAACTTCAAGTATTCACCCTTCTATAAGTGAAAGCTCTTAAGCTAAGGGAAATTATTTTTAAGTAGAATTTTTCAAAAAATTAAAACTATAAATACTTTTTCTCTTTAAAATTCGGGATAAAAATGGTATAGTAGACAAGAAGTAGCATTTAATTTAGATGAATAAATATATACATATGAGAAACCCTTAAGGGAAACTATAAAGATTCATTTCAGTGAAATTTTATAACATGGTTCCCTACAAAATAGGACAGGAGAGAATCTCTATGATGGGCAAAATAAAAAAACTTATAAAATGCAATATGTCTAGTAATCTAATAACACTTATAATATTACTTGTACTTGGTATTATTATTTTAAAAGAAGGCTCCATGCTTCAAAATAAAGAAATGATAGTTTTTCAAGGATTTATACTTATTGGATGTTTAATAAATTCTTACATTATAGTACGTAATTTAATAGTCACTTATAAAAAAATATCTAGCAATTTGGACACTGCAGAAGAGTTAAAGGATATTATAATTAATAGCAATCCTTGTGGCATAGTTACTTTGGATAAAGATGGTATCGTTGAATTTCTAAATCCAACTGCTAAAAATATGTACGGTGCTAAGGGAGCTATTGGATATAATGTACTAGAAATGGATACTATTAAGAATACTAGTCTGCACAAAGCTATTTATGAAGGGTTGCAGGGTACGGCATCTCAAGTCCTAAATCTAGAGTACAGTGAACACTTTGTTTCGGAAAAGAAAATATTAAATGTTAACATAAATCCTGTATTTGAAAGTGATAATTCTACTGTTAAGAAGGTAATCTTAATTTTTAATGATATTACGAAAGAAACTTCTCTTAAAAACGAAGTTGAAGCTACTAATATGTCAACGCTAAAAGCCTTGGCACATTTAGTTGATGCTAGGGATGATTATACCGGCAGACATTCAAGCAGTGTGATGAGGTATACAGAAATTCTTTGCAATTGCTTAAATTTAAGCGAAGAAGAAAAGGAAAAGATAATTATCAGTGCTAATCTTCATGATATAGGGAAAATAGGAATAGATGATTCAATCTTGAAAAAAGAAGGTAGTTTAACTGAAATCGAATATAACAAAATGAAAATGCATCCTGTAATAGGGTCAAGCATTATAGGCGATATTAATGGCTTTGAAGAAATTGGAAGGATAATTAAGCACCATCATGAAAAATATGATGGAAACGGTTACCCAGAAGGTCTTAAGGGGGAGGAAATCCCTTTAGGCTCACAAATAATTGCCATTGCTGATACTTTTGATGCCATTACTACCAATAGGGTATACAGAAAAAGCCTTGGGTATCATAGTGCAGTTAGAATATTAACGGAAGAAAAGGGCAAGCAGTTCAACTCTTATTTAGTTAATATGTTTCTAAAGAAGATAAAAGAGATTCATATTGAGAACGAACTAGAGCATGTTGGTTAATGTATAAACAAAATAGTAGATTATAAAATCTAAGGGGAGTAATTGCCTCTTAGATTTTTTTAGTTGTTGGCTTAGTTTTTACCAATTAAGGTGAGATTAACAGGGGAGGGGAATGTACTTAAAGAAGGGTGTAGTAAAATAATTTCTTTAAGTATATTTATATTCTTTTAAATAAATATTAACATTACTTTACAATAAGAGCATCCTAAGGGTGTTTGTAAATACTTAGGACTTAATTTGCTTATTGCTAGGATTTCTGGAACAGTTGTAATAATGATTTTTATGAGAGGCAAGCAAATCAGCGCAATTGAAACTACCTAGTTGACATTTACGTTACGTCATATGATAGGCTTTGTAATGAGTTAGCTTTCTCATAAGGAGGTTTATATAAAATGGTTGATAATAATACAATTATGAAATTTGGAAGATGTATCGAATGCGGAGCAAAAGAAGCAGATGGACATTCATGCTATGAATTATTTGGGTTTCCTCTTGTTTGGGAACATAATGATCCAAATTTATATGCGCTACACTTCTGGCTTGTTTCCTGCTACATGATACAACACCCTTCAAATTATACAGTAGAGGGATATAACCACATGGTTAATTTATTTTGTGATGCTTATGATAATCACTGGGAAGCAGCTTATATTCTCAAGAAAAATCGAGAAACTGTTAAAAACTTAGGGAAAATAACAAGCGCTATTCCAAATGAGCATCGAAAACGCAATTTTAAATTGTGGTCAATGACAATTGAAGATATATATTTAGGTGGAGAAAAAAATGCAATAGAAAACATAAATAAGTGGAAAGATTATATACGAAGTGAACTAAAATAGCACTATGATTAACTATTAGTTATTACACCCTCTAGAGAAATCTAGGGGTTTTTATTATGAAAAAATCAAGGTTGAAAAAATGGTAATAATTAAAATTTTACAGCATATAAAATAGAAGGTGAAAATCTTTGCATATCCGGTATAGACTTTCAGATTTATCTTTTAGAAAATTTATAAGTAAAGTAAATAACACTGAAATAATATTAGTGTTATGTTATAAATTGGGGGGACATTATGAATTCTGAGTTTATTGAAAAGCGTTTTAAAGATTTATCAAACATGATCGGTAATACACCTTTACTTGAAATCAAGTTAAAATATAAAGGTGAAGAACGTACTATTTATTCAAAAGCAGAATATTATAATCTATCTGGCAGCATAAAGGATAGAATGGCTTTTCACATTTTAAAAAAGGCTTATCAGCGAGGAGAGTTGAAGCCAGGAAGTTTAATTATAGAAGCAACTAGTGGAAATACAGGCATTGCATTTTCTGCTATTGGGAGATCCTTAGGCCACAAGGTAACTATTTTTATGCCAGAGTGGATGAGTGAAGAAAGAAAAAATTTGATAAGAAGCTTTGGGGCCAATGTTCAACTTGTTAGCAAAGAACAGGGCGGGTTCTTAGGTAGTATAGCCATGGCTGAGGAGCTTGCTAAAAAGGAAGAAGACTCTTTTTTACCTTGTCAATTTTCAAATGAAGATAACATAGAAGCCCATTATAAGACTACAGGTCCAGAAATTTGGTGTCAGCTTCAAAATCAGGGACTTAAACCAGATGCTGTTATTGCAGGTGTTGGAACTGGTGGAACCATAATGGGCATTGGGAAGTTTTTAAAAGAAAAAAATCCAAATATCAAAGTCTTTCCACTTGAACCTGCCAATTCACCAACCTTATCAACAGGATACAAAACAGGAAAACATAGAATTCAGGGAATTTCCGATGATTTTATTCCTCCGGTTTTAAAACTTGATAAAATAGATGAAGTTATTTCAGTAGATGATGGGGATGCTATAATAATGGCACAGAAAATAGCTTCAATATTAGGTTTAGGTGTAGGGATATCTTCTGGTGGTAATCTAGTAGGTGCCATCAAAGCCCAAAATCTCTTAGGAAGTAAAAGCGTTGTTGTAACTGTATTTTCAGATGATAATAAAAAGTATCTTAGTACAGATTTAATGAAAGAAGAGCCTGTTAAAGAGGGATTCATTTCTAAAGATGTTGAATTAATAAGTGTTAGAGCATTAAAAAGACCATGTAATACTTGTTATAATCTTTACTAAAATACTACTGGGATTTATAAAGCTATGTTATAAAAACTTAAAATAATTTCTTATTAAAGTTGCTCTCCTAGTGAAATAAACAAAATAATTATGTTAAACAACCCCAGAGGTGATCAGGAAGCACCTCTGGGGTTTATAATAACCTTATTTCAATAAATATACTTATATTCTCGCTGTCTAAGCTTCCCTATTATCATTATTATTATTATTATTATTATTAGGATCAAGAGAAAAAATTTTCACATAAGTCACTGCCAATATAGGTTTCTATGAAGTTCAAAAATCCCTGACATTGTCGACAAAAAAATATAGCTTTCCTAAATATTTGGTAACAACCACCTTAGATAGTTCATATTCTAATGGTGTAGAGATATTTTATGAGGAGAAAAGATTAATATGAACTATATGAAAAATACGAGTTGCATGAACCCTTGCAAACCTGAATTACCAAAGTCTTACAAAACACTAGACGAGGCCCTAAAATTAGCGAAGCAAGCAGTACAAGGCGAAAGAGAAGATGAATTATTCTATGACTATTTAATTTGCATTGCACCTTCAAAGGAAGAAAAAGATATTATTAAATCTATCAGAGACGACGAGCGTAAACATAATAAAATGTTTAGAGCTATGTACAAATATTATACTGGAGAAGATATAAGAACTTCTAAGGATGAAGGTTTCGACAAGCCATGTTCCTATATTGATGGAATTAAGAAAGCTTTGTTTGGGGAGTTAAGTGCAATGGAGAGATATAGAATCATCCGTGCAGGACTTCCTGATAGATATTTTAGAGATATGGCTTTTGAAATTTTAACTGACGAGATGAAACATGCAACTAAATATAACTATATATTAAATCTAAATTTGGAAAGAAAAATGATGCAACATCATATGCATGATATGTGTATGCCTATGGATATGCCAATGCATATGAACATGGGAATGATGGATATGGCAGACATGGATAAGGATATGTGCAAGCCAATGCATATGAACATGGGAATGATGGATATGATGGACATGGACGAGGATATG
>NZ_JAVWDJ010000045.1:21564-28564 GCF_036642255.1 Clostridium sp.
GCCAATGCATATGAACATGGGAATGATGGATATGATGGACATGGACGAGGATATGTGTAAGCCAATGCACATGAATATGGGAATGATGGATATGATGGACATGGACGAGAATATGTGTAAGCCAATGCATATGAACATGGGAATCATGGATATGATGGACATGGATAAGAAAATGTGTAAGCCAGAGCATAAGAATATGGGCATCATGGATATGATGGATATGGACGAGGATATGTGCAAGCCAGAGCACAAGAAAATGGATATCATGGATATGATGAATATGGACATGGATCATGGTTGTTCTAAATGTAAGCATAAGTCAAAAAAGAAACATTGCTAATATTAAACGAGAAATATAGTAAATGCAGTGAAAGAAGCATATTTTATTAATTCTTAATATTAATTAATTTGAAATAAGGGAAGCCAAAATTGGCTTCCCTTTAAAATTATCATTAGAAATCTTACTCTGAGCAAATCAAAGTAATGAAATAAAGCAAAGATAAACTTCCAGTTTACGTAATGACCTCCGAGGTAGTTATATAAATTGGAAGTTTTTACCTATAGAGCATATTAGTTCCCCATTAATAATACATTCTTCTTGTCTGTTAGATATACTGTACCATCAGTTGCAACAATTTGAATGCTTGAATCTCCACCTTCATAATCTAGCCAGGACTTTACCTGAACTTCAATTATTTCATTTCCAATAGCAATTCTTGCTCTGTTAAAGTTCCACTTTGTATCAATTAGTTGCCTGTTTCCACACCCTGATAACATTATCATACCTGTGAACAATAAAATTAATATCCCCTTTTTCATTTTAACCCTCCATGAATTTGAATTAATTAGGTTGTCATCTAATTCCAATGTATACTTTTTTATGTCTAATGTTAATAAAATCATTTTCTTTTTAATGGGTTATATTATATAGAAAACACAGTGTAGAAAGCAACATTCATTAAAAAAAAATAATTTGTTGCGTATTATTTATAATATCAGTGATTTTGATGCTTGTGGAATAATATGGAATAGGGTGTTATAATTATTTTATAAAGTGGCTAGTGAAAAGTTCGCTAAATGCCAAGGAGAATATAAGGGGTGAGGGGTATTAATAATTTAAGGCTAAATGCTAGAAGTAAAAGCATTTTCAATTGTAAAACATATAAAAATTTAAGTAAAACCATAATTCTTATTTATGTTTTGTTTATGTCAGTTTATGTTTTTAGACACATGTTGTATAAACTTAATAATGAATATATTACTTTATTTGCAGAAACAGCACCAAATCTTATTCCCAGTTTCCTGTTTACCATAATAGGTATGTTTTATGTTGTGCCAGTGCTCTTTAAGGATATTGCTTTAATCAATGAAAGTAAGTTCCTTTGGGTAATGAATGCACTAAACATCATTATTTTTTTACTTATAGAATATCTCCATGTGATTTTCAATGTAGGATCATGGGATAATAAGGATATTATTGCATCTTTAATTGGCATAGCATTTTCCACAATTATTTATTTTAAAATAAGGAACCTTTTTACCAATTTAAAAATGGAGCTAAGAAATGGGGAGTATTAAATTAGATCCAAGTAAATTTTCTAAAGTGTCCAATCTTAAGCTTGTACTAGTAATTTTAGGAATCCCATTTGCAGTGCTTCTAGTAGGAGTCCTAACAAAAGTTGCACCTGACGCTTATTATTGGGTTTTTAAAAATACTAATGGGCTTATATCTCCAACCTTAACACTATATTTGATTATGTATTTTATAATAGTTCATTTAATGATTGTAAAGGGCTCAAAGATAAGCCTGGTGCAACTAGGGGTAGAAAAAAGTAAGCTTAAGGCTGGGATTATAGTAACCTTAGGACTATTTTTAATCTTACAATTCTATGGTGCTTTATATAGTTATCTAACCCTTGGAAAACTTGTAGTAAATGAAACCATGGTAGAGTGGATAGCTGTTATAGGATATTATTTGGAATTAATTTTTGGTGTAGTAGTATTCGAAGAAATAATTTTCAGAGGATTTTTAATACCTCAAGTATTTATAAGATTAAAAGCTAGGGAAAACAACGCTATTAGAATATTTTTAACTTTAGGTATATCGCAGTTTCTATTTGCTATAGTTCATATTCCCATAAGACTTGCAAATGGTATGAGTTTCATTGATGCAATTCTTAATCTTGGAACTATATTTATTATTGGAATAATTATTGCATTTGTATATTTGCTCACAGAAAATATATTTATAGCAATGGGAGTTCATTCTGTTTGGAATGCCTCATTAAATAATTCTATTTCCATTTTTACCAGCAAATATGCCTTCGTAGTTGTAATTTTCTTTGTGTTTATTATGCTGTATCTAAAAGCTACAGATAACAGGAACAATAACACCATGATATCTAAAGATGTGTAGGAGGACGAAAAAAACATGGAGAAATCCGAGGATAATAGCAACTTTGAGAAAAAGTCATGTTTAAATAGGAAAAATTTAATATTTAAAATATCTATTATTTCGGCTCTAATAGTATTTATTCATGCACCCATATTTTTCACTAAAACAGACACTGGTGAATTACACTGGTTTAGCATAGCTGAAAGAGTTAACTTATATAATCCAAGAGAAGGTATGTGGCTAGATAAAAATAACGATATCCCATCTTAAATTAGAAAAAACTAAAGATTATTAGAGCTATTTTAGTAAGCAATTACTTAAATAATTTTTCTGTTTTCCAAATGCTAAGAAAAAAAGAAAATCGCTTAAGGTAATTACCTTAGGCGATTTTTTTGCACTGATTTATTAATCTTTTTTCACTGCTTGGGTGTCAGGGTCTATTGCTATGCCTTCACAGGTTTTGCAGGCTGAAGGTGGAATTTCAAAGTTAGGTTTATTAGGATTGAAATTTAGCATGGCTGTAGTTTTGTAACCACCAGTAACATTTAATACTTTAAAACCATTTTGAGTTAATATTCGGTCTGCTATATAGCCCCTTAAGCCTACTTGGCAGTATTCTAATATAGTTTTATCTTTATCTAATTCACCAAGCTTTTCTCTTAAATCATCTACAGGGATATTAACTGCTCCTTCTAAATGCCCATTGTCAAATTCAACCTTAGTACGAACATCTACAAGAATGGAATCTTCTTCACTATACTCTTCAATATCATTCCAAGGTACCACATGGCTTCTTCCAGCTAATAGGTTTTGAGCAACATATCCTGCCATATTAACAGGGTCCTTAGCTGAAGAGAATGGAGGTGCATAAGAAAGTTCAAGTTCAGTTAAATCTTCAACGGTACCACCATATCTCATGGCTGTAGCTATTACGTCAATTCTCTTATCTACTCCCTCATAACCTATGGCTTGAGCTCCTAAAATTTTTCCTTCTTCATTGAAGATGAGTTTTAGGGACATTGGTTTTGCTCCAGGGTAATAAGAGGCATGAGATACAGGGTGAGTATAGATTACTTTATAGGGCATATTTGATTTTTGAAGGGTTCTTTCATTTGCTCCCGTGCATGCCGCGGTGATTTCGAATATTTTAATTACAGAGGTGCCTTGAGTTCCTTTATAGGTTGAATTAAGTCCTGCAATATTATCAGCAGCAATCCTTCCTTGCTTGTTAGCTGGTCCTGCTAGTGGAATGGCTGTTTTCTGCTTAGTAACATAATCAACAACTTCTATGGCATCACCCACTGCATAAACACCTTCTATATTAGTTTCCATCTTATCATTAACTATGAGGTGACCTCTAGGACCAAACTCTAAGCCGCTATCTTTTAGGAAAGTGGTTTCAGGGGCAACTCCTATGGCAAGGATAACTAAATCTGCAGTTAGCTTAGTTTCACTGTTTAAGGTTACTTCAACCTGATTGTTAGCTTCATTGAAGGCTTTTACTGCATCGCTTAGTACGAGGTCCACACCTTTATCAACAAGTTCTTTTTCAGCTATAACTACCATATCTGAATCAAAAGGTGCAAGTATGTGTGGTGAAGATTCAACTAGGGTAACCTTTAGGCCTCTTTCTTTAAGGTTTTCAGCCATTTCTACACCAACATATCCACCACCGATAACTACGGCACTATTAATCTCTTTATTGTCCACATATTCTTTTATGGCATCAGTATCAGGAATATTTCTAAGGGTAAATATTTTTTCACTATTTATCCCAGGTATGTTTGGTCTTAGTGCTTTAGCACCTGGGGACAATATTAGATAATCATAACTTTCCTCATATACACCCTTGGTTTTGCTGTTAACTGTAACCGTTTTGTTTTTAGTATCAACTTTTGTAACTTCACTGTTAATCCTTACATCTATGTTAAATCTTGCCTTCATTGCTTCAGGTGTTTGAACTAAAAGCAACTTTCTATCTTTTATTGTTTCCCCAATGTAATAAGGAAGACCACAGTTAGCAAAAGAAATATATTCATCTCTTTCAAACATAATTATTTCTGCATTTTCCTCTAATCTTCTAAGTCTTGCCGCAGAAGAAGCTCCTCCAGCTACCCCTCCAACTATTAATATCTTTTTACTCATATTATTCCCCTCCAGTAAAATATCTACTTACTTTAAACTTTAGATTAAATCCATTAAATTTTTCTCTATACTATAATTTTATAATATACTCAACAATTCGTCTTCTTATTCTTTTAGTTTTGGAGGGAAATATTAGAAAATTATTAAGAAATTTAGTGAAGGGGAGTACCCCTAATAGAGATTAAAGGAAATATAGTTATTGGATTTTAATAAGGAGAATTTGAAAAAGTCTGAGTTTAAGAACAGCGATAAAGGAAAGGCTAATATATCTTTGGACTTAAAACAAGATTAATTTTTAATAAAGAATTATTATAAATAATCATTATAAAGAATCCTTACGTTGACAAAAGAAGAACTCAGAAGTAATATAAGTAAATAAGAAAGTACTTATATAGTTTCATAACATTTTGGAAGCTTCAAGTATGCTAATGTTTATGAGTGGAAGCTCTTCTTCTTAAGAAAATTGCTTTGGGGTAACAAAACTTTTTTTGTTCACAAAGACACTTTCTTCGGTGTAAATCTGTTTCCTAAGCTCTTACACCTAAGGAGTATATTGAGGCTTAAATGCGGGATAGGAGGATTTCTATGTTAGAAAAAGTAAAAGAAATATCTGAAATATTAAAGGTAATATCTAATGAAAATAGATTGGCAATTGTTTGCCATTTACTAGAAAGACCAATGACTGTAAGTGAATTACATGAAAGACTAAATCATGTGACTCAATCAGCCTTATCACAGCATTTGGCTATACTTAAAATGAATAAAATATTAGATTCTAATAAACGGGGACTTTCAATCACATATTCCATTGAAGATAAAAGAATAATAAAGGTAATACAAACTTTAAAGTCTAGTTATTGTGATTAGAGTATAAAATGGAGTTGATATAAGATGAATATGGTGAATTCTAATGAGGCTATAGAAGAGTTAATAAATAATAATGATATGGCTTTAGTATATTTTGGTGGTAATAATTGCAATGTTTGTGTTGCTTTAAAGCCAAAGGTTCAGGAGCTTTTAAAAAGTTATCCTAAGATCAAAAGTGCCGAAGTTGATGTGGAAAAATCTCTTGCAGTTTCAGCAGCCCATAATATTTTTACTATACCAGTTGTTCTTGTGTTTATCGAGGGAAAAGAAATAATTAGAGAAGCAAGACATATTAGCATACAGGAGCTAAATACAAAGATAGAAAGATACTATAATATGTTTTTTGAATAGTATATAAATATAGTATTTATTTATAGATTTAGAATGAACAAAGATACTGAAAAATATCTAGTTTTGCATTATATTCTCTTTAATATAAGTCGCTTTAAGGTGATTTTATAATGGAGAAATAATGCTAAAACATATAAGCTTTCATGTTGACAAAAACAAAATAAGGTTTTATTATAAGTATATAAGTAAATTCTAATATAACGATATATTAATATAGAGATACACTTTTAAGGAGGGTCATTATGTTTCAATTTATGCAAAGAAATACAACAAATTCAATTGATGTTAACGAAATAGAAGAGTTAATAGGTGAAATAGACTTAATAGATATAAGAGAGCCTTATGAATATAGGGGAGGACATTTGCCAAGTGCTAAGAATATTCCAATGAATACACTGTTATCAGATCCAGAGGAATATCTTGAAGAATCAAAGGAATATCATATTATTTGCCAATCTGGCTCAAGAAGCTCAGCTGCATGTAAATTATTAAAACAAAATGGATTTAAGGTAATAAATGTTGCAGGCGGTACTGGAAGATATAGAGGAAGATTAGTAAGATAAACGAAGTAGCCATTTAAGAAAATTACAAGCTAAAGTTAAAATTTATTAAAAAGGAGAAGCAAGAGCTTCTTCTTTTTTGTATAGAAAATTGGATTCTCTTTGTCTCAAAAACTCACTAAAAGATGTTGAGATTATTGGGTTTCAAGAAGTATGTAAAAAACTTAAAGTAGTCACTAGGTATTTAAAAGGGCGTGTGAATGCAAGGCTTTGTTCTTGTTTAGTAGATTATAAATAATATAATTTCACTAATATAAAAAGATAAATTAAGTGCTAGGAAATTGTAAATGTGATTTATTTTGGTAAAGTTACCATTAAAAAATTAAAAAGAAGTGTTGACAATGAAAGTCGAAGCATGTATATTAATGTCATAACATATCCCTTAGTATTATTATGAAAACAAAAATGCTGTGATAAGAAATAGTAACATAAGCAAAACTAACAGAGAGAGATTCCCTAGGCTGAAAGGAATTTTAAGCGTAACTTATGTGAATGCCTCTTTGAGCACTGCCTCGAAACTAAGTAGACGGCAGCGTGTACGCACGTTAAAGCGTTAAGGTATGATTGTACCTGATTCAATGAGAAGTCATGATATACTTATATTCATGATAATTAGAGTGGAACCGCGGAATATAACTTCTGCCTCTATATTTTTAGAGGCAGGGGTTTTTTGTTTTTCATG
>NZ_JAVWDJ010000046.1:0-27821 GCF_036642255.1 Clostridium sp.
TAAACCTTCTATGTCATCTCTGTTTCCTAACACCTTGATTCCAGATATGGAAGTGCTTTTCTTAGCTGGGTTATCATCAATTAACAGAACTGGGTTGTATTTTAGTTGCGGACTTTTTTTCATCTCTCCAATTACAATACGGGCCCCTTCACCAGCTCCAATAATCATAACTCTTTTAAAATTAGCCTTACTGTTTCCATTTAAATAAATTGCTGTTTTTCTTGCGGCTCTAAAGCTAACTCTAAACCCTAAAGAAAATATAAGTATAAATAATCCTGATAATGCCATAATCATCCTTGGTATTTGTGAATCCACCACTAGGGTTTGGATTCCTAAATTAAGGGTTGTAGCAATAATGCATCCAATAATTGCAATTAAAAATTCTTCTGTCCCTGCAAAGCTCCAAAGACTTTCATAAAACTTAAACAGATAAAAACATCCTATATAGATGAAGATAATCAATGGCAGTGTGCTCTTTAAGTTTACAATGTGCACGAACTCTGCAGTATTGAAATATCTAACAAAATAGGATAAAACATAGGAACAAATTATTATTATTACATCTACCAATGTTAATAATAATGTGTTTTTGATTTTCACCATTCTCTCCCTTCTTCCCCAAATAAAATGAAACATATAAGTCCTTTAGATAGAATTTAAAATTTATATAAAATAAAATTCATCTCACTTTTATTGAATGATTTTTATATGACTTATAATCTTATGTAATCGATTACTAGTCAGCATTAACATACTTAACAAAGCTAATTATCTTCCTTTACTCTCCACTGAGTTCACACGCAACTTAGTGAAACTTTTTTCCCTTTATTTCCCTTGTATAAACACGTTTATTTTTATAGTTATAAAAATTTTCTGAAAAATTTTTAGCTCAATCAAAATTTTCCAAAAACATATATCGCTTGACTATAATATTATTGCATCTTGCAATTTTTATTTTTACCAAAACTTAGCAAAAACCTTGCATATACAGTTATACCGTAGTTTTTAGATACTTTCAAGGCTTTCGACTTATCTTATTTTTATTCGAGTTTTTATTTTTTTATCCGACTTTTCATCATAAACTAGTTTTTATTTTCTATTTATAGTTAATGTATACTCAATTTTCCATTTAACTTTATTTTTTACATTTGCTTGTTACATGTCTCCATTATCCTATTACTTTTTTGCCTTTGAAAGAAATCTCCTACCCCTTAATTTAATTCTTATTCATCCCATGTTCATATTTTATGAGAATAAAATCTTTGTTTTTTCATCCCTATATACACAACCAAGGTATATATATTCTCGCTGCCCTCTCTTTTAGTACACATTTACATCTTAAAAATAAATATTTTTTTCAATCCAAAGTAACCTTATTGTAGGAGCCAGATTGGTTTATTATTTAACTTTTTAAGCAGCTATGATAAACTTATTAACAAGAAATAATATTTCCATTATATAGGGTTAATGGAAATAAAGTATTAGGTTTAAAACTCGATAAATAAGAATAAATACTTATATTTAAAACTTATTTGCATAAATAAACTTCTATAATATGATGCTCTTGTCTAAATTTGTTAAAAACGTGAACTTGTTCCTTATTTAATCCGTAGTAATATATATTTTAAATTTCAAATGAGCTTACGCTTCATCACAAAACTTTTAAGGGGGAGAAATATTTATGAGAAACAAAAGACTCTTGTTATTCTTTTCTTGCTTTTTACTTTTACTCAGTGGCTTTTTTATCCCAAGGTTAAAAGTAGATGCCTCAACCAGTGCACCTATAGGCAGTGTTAAAAGTATCAGTATCGATAAAACCTCAGTAATAACTACGGGTAAGATTAAAATAACTGCAGAAATAATAAACCATGTGTCAAAGGATAATTTGTTTGTTGATATAATTTACATAAAACCTATAACTAAGGAGCAATATTATATTACCCTTAAACCAACTAATAGGACAAACATCTATGAGGGAGAATTTATCTCTTCTAAATGGCAGGAAAGTGGACGTTGGACTATTGAGGGAATATCCTTAGAATCTTCTAATGGAAATTTCACAGAAATATCAAGAGAGGCAATTCCTTCTTACAGTAACTTAGATTTTTTAGTTTCTGGCAGTGGCTCCGCCCCTGACATATTAGAACCTCAATTAACTAATATATCTTTAAGTAAATCAGAATTGTTTCAAGGCGAAACTTTAAAGATCTCAGCACAAGTAAGTGATATGGGAAGTGGAATAAAAGAAGCTGGGGTTATTATTTTCTCACGTGAAAAAAATGTATCTCAATATGTAGATCTTTACTTAAATACAACTATCAATAAGTATGAAGCTAATGTTACTCTAACTAAAGAGGACATTGGCTCCTGGGAAATATTCTCTGTGTATATTATCGATAATGTGCAGAACTCCACAAAGATTATAAACGTAGATGGAGAAATAACCTCCCCACTTTTGAAGGATTGTAAGTTTAAGGTTTTAGAAAAGACCACTTATGCTAGCGGTTGGAATCTCATTAATGGAAGTTGGTACTATTACAACTCTACTACCAATTCTCTATCCATTGGTTGGATTGCATATAAGAGTGATATATACTACCTAGATAGTACAGGGAAAATGGCCACTGGATGGTTATCCTTTGATGGCAATTGGAAATACTTAGATAAGAGTAGTGGAAAGCTTGTATATGGCTGGGTATGTGATAACAATAAGTGGTATTACCTAGATGTGAAAAATAATGGAATAAGAAAAACTGGATGGTTAACCTATGGAGGCACTCGTTACTATCTTGATAATGAAGGAGTTATGAAAACTGGTTTTATTAAGATAAATAATACTTCCTACTACTTTGCATCCAGCGGTGCTATGAAAACAGGCTGGGTACTAGAGGGTGGAAAGTGGTATTGCTTTGATGGCAATGGAGCTATGAATACAGGATGGGTGAAGATAGGCGCAACTTGGTACTACTTCTATGCTAATGGTGTAATGGCTGCAAACACTACAGTTGATGGTTATAAAATAAATTCCAGCGGTGCTAGGATTTAAAATAAGAATACCCCAAGGAAATTTACAAGTTTCCTTGGGGTATTTTTGTATATTTAACTTATTTATTATTCTATGAGTTTATTTTTTGTATATGAATTTATTCCTTATTTTATATATTTATCAATAGCTTCTAAAACAGCTTTTTCGATAACTTTAAGCTTTTCGTCTGCATTTTCTAAGGAATCTCCTGCTGTTGCAATATAAATCTTCATCTTAGGCTCAGTTCCAGATGGACGAACCACAAACCAAGACCCATCATTAAGGATAAATTTAAGCACATTGGACTTTGGAAGATTTATTTCATCTTCATCTCCTGTGAGTAAGTCTCTTTCTATGCTTAACTTATAGTCCATTTTTCTTGTAACCTTAAAGCTAGCTACATAGCTAACATCAGTGTTTCTTAAGAAATCAATGGTTGCAGCAATCTTTTCTTGGCCTTCCTTACCCTTAAGGTCAATGGAAACTAGATTTTCTTTATAGAATCCATATTCCTTGTACAGTTCCATAAGGGCTTCATAAAGAGTTTTTCCTTTAGATTTATAGTAAAGGGTCATTTCTGTTATAAGCATAGCAGCAATAACTGCATCCTTATCTCTCACGAAATCTCCACTTAAATATCCATAACTTTCTTCAAAGCCAAACAAAAACTTATTGGAGTTTGTCTCTTCAAAGTTTCCAATTAACTCTCCAATATATTTAAATCCAGTTAAAACCTCTATAATTTCAACACCATACTTTTCTCCAATAGGCTTTATCATATCTGTGGAAACTATGGTTTTTATTATTGCTCCATTGTTTGGAAGCTGATTTAGTTCTTTAAGAGAAGCCATAATGTAGTGAGATAATAACGCTCCCACTTGATTTCCTGTGAGAACCTTATATTCTCCATTTGCTTCTTGAATTACAGCCCCAATTCTATCACAATCAGGATCGGTTCCTAGAATTATGTCTGGTTTACTTTCCTTAGCCATATCAAGTGCTAGCTTAAACACCTTAGGATCTTCAGGATTTGGGTAAGGTGCTGTTGGGAAATCTCCATTAGGAAGCTCTTGTTCCTTAACCACTTGCAGGTTTTCGTATCCAAGCTCCTTAAGCACTCTTCTCACTGGCACATTTCCACTACCGTGAATTGGAGTGTAAATAATCTTTAAGTCCTTTGCACTTTTTTCTACCAGCTCTTTTCTAATTGTAAGAGCTTTCACCTTTTCTATATAGGTAGAATAAACATTTTCTCCTACATATTCTAAAAGCCCTTTACTTTTGCAGGTTTCCAAATCTATATTTTTCACTTTTTCAAAGGAATCTACATTCCCTATATAAGATAATATTTCCTTTGCATCCTTGTCAGTGATTTGTCCTCCATCTGCTCCATAAACCTTATACCCATTATATTGTTTTGGGTTGTGAGAAGCAGTGATAACAATTCCCCCACTACATCCAAGTGCTCTAACAGCATAAGATAAAATTGGAGTTGGAGTTAAGGTTTCAAACAAGTAAGTTTTTATGTTATTTCCACAAAGGGTTTTAGCAGTATATTCTGCAAATTCCTTAGACATATGACGGGAATCATAAGCTATAGCTACTGCTGGATTTTCGAACTTACCATTTAAGTAGTCACCTAATCCTTGAGTAGCTTTTCCCACAGTGTATATATTCATTCTATTTGTACCAGCTCCGATTACTCCCCTAAGACCACCAGTACCAAATTCTAATTCCTTATAAAATCTATCTTCAATTTCTTTTTCATCATCATTGATATTCCTAAGTTCTAATTTAGTTCCTTCATCTATTAGTGAATTTTCTAGCCAAAATTTATACCTATTTTTAAAATCCATAATGACCTCCTTAAATCAGCACAGACAGGTGCTCTTATAAAACTGTTCTTTATTATTATACACATTATATCACTTTCAGTAACTATTGTAACCTATTTAGAATACCTCGAAGGTAGTTCCATTTTGTGGAACTACCTTCGAGGTAAATTAAATACTTAAATTTGAAAGTTAGTATCTTCTTTCAACATAAAGCCCTTTCTTTTGCTTGAAAGCCAGTCCTAACATAAGATACATCAAAAGCTGCAAGGAGCTTCCACTAAAATCTATGATCACGTCCCTCACCTGGGACCCCCTGCCTTCAATAAAACTTTGAAGAAATTCGTCACTAATAGCAACAAGGACACAAACAAGTAGAATGAAAGATACATTTAGCTTTCTATTGAAAAACTCACTATAAGTTGCAGTTACAAGAAAG
Source organism: Clostridium sp. (assembly GCF_036642255.1). Classification (GTDB taxonomy): domain Bacteria; phylum Bacillota; class Clostridia; order Clostridiales; family Clostridiaceae; genus Clostridium_J. The sequence continues at coordinate 5,297 of NZ_JAVWDJ010000046.1, forward strand.
GATAAAATAAAATATTCCGTAAAATGAGCAGCTTTTCTCACCATAAAGTGTACAACATCCTTTTGCACCGGGTTTAAATGAAAAGTTTCTGAAATCACATTAACCACAGCTAAGCTGGTTTTTGAAGACTCTTCTCCAGGCTTGGAGGACATATACAGTATTGTTGATATACAACAAATCGTTAATAACAGTAAAATATACTTCTTTATTTAAAACACCTCGTTTCACTTCTTTTTGCTACCTCCGAGGTAGTTCCATTATATGGAATCACCTCGGAGGTAGTATATCATTTTCGTGGTGCTAATTCAACAAATCTTTTGTACAAGGCACCCTTATTTTTATCTCCATAGAAATGATCTAAAATAACATTATAACTTAAAATTAAGTTTTCTTCACTATGTAATCCAATATATGTACTGTAGGAAGAATAACCATATTCCTCTGGTAGCTGAACCATCTTTGCTCTGAAGGGGTTGAGGTGTATGTATCTACTTGCTTCTAACATTTGCATGTTATCCATTATTAACTCACAATGATATTTGCCCTGAAATAGATGCGAAAAAATACACCTCTGAAGTGCCCCCATAAAATGGGTTCACCTCCGAGGTGCTCACAATATTATCCTAACCAAACTCCACTAGAATTAAATTTATAGGTTTTACCACCTATATTTACAGTTCCAGTCACCATATCACCATTGCCAGTTAAGTAGTACCACTTTCCACTAAGAGAAATCCATCCTGTAGCCATTGCTCCAGAGGATCTTAAATAGTACCATTTTCCTCCAAGGTTTACCCACCCAGTTGCCATTTCTCCACTGCCTCTTAAGTAGTACCAGGTACCTCCTTCAAAAAGCCAGCCAGATCTCATGGTTCCATCTAGATTCATATAATACCAGTAGCTTCCTACAAGAATCCAGCCAATTTTCATTTCTCCTGAATTGTCAAAGTAGTACCATCTATTATTTAATTTCTGCCAACCAATTTGTCTTGCACCATTTTCATTTAAATAATATTTTTTACCATTTAACTCAAGCCAACCAACTCTTTTTTGTCCTGTAGTTAAATCATAATAATACCACTGATTATTTTCTTGAATCCATCCTTTTTTTACATTAGTAGGAGGATTACCAGATATATTTCCTACATTTATTAGTTTTACACCGTCAGCTTTAGTGTAAGCTTCCTTATTCCAGTCAAATATTCCATCGAATCTTCCTCCATAGTTGTATCCTATGGTAGGTCTGTCAGGAATGATGTTATAAAAAGAATTAGTTCCGTCTCTAAATACATTAGTATTCTTCACAACAAAGACATTTCCTACTCTTGCAGCTCCTGCTGTTATACTTTCAGCTATAGGATATAGTTTTTCACTTCCTGTTTGTGGAGAAGAATTAACCTCACTTGGCTTTGTATAAGTACCAAGTTGATAATGGTTAAGTTCCATAAGATTTTTCGTAGAAGCACCATCTCCATAATTATTTGATACATAATTACTAGTGTGAAAATCCATTTTGTACATATATTGAGCTGCTTTTTCTCCCCAAAATGGGTCTGAAGCATATTTAACGTTAGCACCTAAATTCTTATTTCCTAAATATCCACCAAAATATCTCCAATCATCTGGATCTGCATATCCATTGGAAATATAGTTTTTAGTGAATTCATTTATACAATCTCCTACAGTAGCAAAGGTATTAGCTGCTTGTCCAGGATTTGCATCCACTGCATTAATTCCAAAAAGATTGTTTTTTTCCTGTGCAATAGAAGAGTTTCCGAGGCCTGATTCATTCATTGCCACTCCAAAGGTAATTAGAGCATTAACTCCATTAGCTTCTTGAGCACTTACTAATGCTTGTTCAACTCCTCTTAACTTACTAGTAGCACTTAGTCCTGCATTATTATCAAGATATCTTTTTATTTCATCTACTGCAAAGGCAGTCTTACTTCTGAAAGGAAGATATTGATAATAGTTGTAAAATGCAGTGCTAGCATTTACAGCATTATTATGATGACCTGCTTTTCCATCAGCAATTAAAGTTTTTAAGCTAGTGTAAAAGTAATTTCCATCATAACTATAATATTTTACTCCTGGTTGCATAAAGGTTGGAGCCACACCAATTTTTATGGTGTATTTGCTGCCATTAACGGTTTCCATGTTGTAACTAATAGTATGGGTGAGCTCACCATTTTGAGCCATATAATAACTTGGGTTAACTGCCTTGTTAAGAGGCACTACCATAAGATCATACTCTTTTTTTGCAGTTTGAGGATTTATCCATTTTGTATCTTTTCTCATCCATCCTGTGTATCCTGAAACCTCTACCTTTGCACTAGTACCATTGTCTTCAAGAATAGGTACATCATCCACATATCCATGATTCACATAGGTATATGCTTGAGTTAGGATACTACTAGAATAAACATTAGAATTTTTATCTACAGGAAGATATATTTGTCCATCAATTACCTTTACTACTCTTCCCATAGCTTCTGTTGCATACACAATAGTTTGGCTTTCTTTTTCTATAACTGCAGGAATTACATCTCCACCTAAATTAGACCCAGCTAATTCCTGTGCTTTTAAAATTGCTAACTGCAACGTATCTGCAGTAGTAACAAAAGTATTTTTATCAACATAAGAAAGAATAACCTCATAATTTGCTGTAGTTAATGGTGTTAGCGATGTTATGCTAGCTAGTCCACTTCTATCAAGTTGAAACTCTTCTCTCTCTTCACTATTTGCACTAATGCTACGAGGCATAGGTTTATTAACCTCTTCATATGTAGTTCCAAAAAGCTCAGATTCTGCCTTATACTTTTCTAGCAAATCAGAGCTTGTACTTGTTTTTTCTGAAACATTACTTCCACTATTCACTGTATCGGTAGCATAAGCTAGGATGCTTGTACTATACGATAATATTAAAGCTCCAGTTACCACTAAGGAAACTATTTTTTTCATAAAAACTCCCCCTAATCCATATTTTTATGACAATTTTAGTTGCCAAATCAATCTTTTAAGAATCATCACTGAAAGTACATTGCCTTCAGTGAAATTTAATTTATACAAAACTTCGTCTATCTTAAGTTTGTCTAAAAATATTAATGGCAAAACACACATTTTCCTATAAAATCTTTTAAAACTCCATATTAAAACACAGATAGACAATATTATTTTATCATTAAATAACTATTTAATCTATAAAAAATAACTATTTAACCCGAGAAATTTCCAGTGCTTTTAATCTAGGTTTTAATTTAATTAAAAGGTTACCTCCGAGGTCATCCCATAAAATGGAATCATCCCGGAGGTACTCATTAGCCTCTTAAATACTTCTCAACTATCTCTAAGTCCTCTAAGGAATCCACTTCAAACACATCATCAGTAGCTATTTTATGTATATAAACATTTAAATCCTTAATATTATCTTTTACAATGTCATCCCAATAAAGGTTTGTAAAATCTCCACCTTGGATAGCTTCCTCTAATTTAACAACAATCTTCTTGGCATCTTCCTCATTCCAGTAGGATACCCCTGATAAAATATAATCATTTCCCTTACTTACTACTTCAATATCATAAACTTTGTTGTTTTCATCAAATTTAAGCATCCACTCGTTTTGAAATTCTCTTTTAACACTGAAGTAAAGTGACTTATCTGGATTTTCTAAAAGAAAATTTCTATTTAAATAATTATCTGCATCGATAACATAGGCATCCTGTAGATAATCCTTCACTAAATACATAGTGTAAATATTATTATAAACATCATATTTATCATTATGGATAAGCTTAACTCCATACTTTTCCTTTAAATATTCAAAGCTCTCATGAAGATATCCAGTAACAACTATGATTTCCTCCACTCCAACTTCTTTTAAAAATTCTATTTGTCTTTCAGCCATAGGTATTCCATTTACCTGAACTAGTGACTTTGGTGTATTTAGGGTAAGTGGTCTCAATCTTGTGCCCATGCCTGCTGCAAGTAATATTGCTCTCATTTTTACTCCTCCAGTTTTCAGTTTTCACCTCGAAGGTAGTTCTAAATTCTAGAACTACCTTCGAGGTGCTAAATTTTTTCTAAATTTTCTTTTGCTCTATTATATCTATCAATGCCATAGGTTCCAAAATCATCACCCTTAGCTTCCTTAATGTTAGTCCAGGTGCTCCATAAAAAGTCTTGGCATATCTTATTAATTAATATTCTTTTACGATACTTTTCTTTTACTTCTCCATTAAAGTAAAAACTTAAGAATAATTCCTCATCATCCTCAGAAAAATTACATTCAATACTATGAGCAGCTAAATCCCACATTGGGTCATTCATACCGCTATATTCCCAATCTATAAGATAAATCTTATCTTCTCCACTTTTAATAAAGTTTTCTGGCACTCCATCATTATGACAAGGACATATTTCTAAATCCAAATCCTCCTGAAGAGCCTTTAGTGCCATTACCTTTTCTTTTACTTCATAATAATCCTCATAGTTCTTACCCTTAGCTTTTTCTAGCAGTACTTCATATTCCTCAATCTTCTTAAACACATCAAATCTATTTTTAAATACAATGTTTGAAGTGTGAAGAGTTTTTAGCACAGCTGAAGTAAGCTTCATATTTTCTTCTCTCTTTGCAGTCTTTCCATTAAGGGTTTCAGCATCTTCGATGTACTTTGCAATTTTAATTCCATTTTCTCGGCCAAAGTACACAATCTCAGCATCAATGCCTAAAACTTTAACAGTTTCCACATTGTCTATTTCTTCAAGCCTGTTGATCATCTCTTCTGTACCATTTCCAGGGATTCTAAGTACATAATCCTCCCCACTAATAGTTACCTTAAAGTTTTTATTAGTCATTCCACCAAAAGGTACTACGGAAGTTATGTCCTTATAGTTCACCTTTATGGCATCTACTACATCATTTTTAATTTGTTCTATTCTTATTTCCATTTCTTTTCTTTTTAATCTTGGATAAACCGTTCTAATAATTCTATTATAGTGCTCATTATTATCTACTTCTGCCCAAACTAAATCATCTATTTTTATATATCCAATTTCATAACTTCTTGCCACGTCTAAAAGTAAGTATTCATAATTTAAGTATGGATTCTTGTTATACTTATAATCCTCCATCATCTTATTAAACACTTGTAGAGAGATCTTTGAAACCCCTATCATCTCACCATGAATTTTATTTAATTGGTGAATATCCTTAGATATCTTATAAAGATGTTCATCTCTGAGCTCCACAAAAGCCTCATCCCCAGAGCCACTTTCACTGGTGATCATTATGCAATCTCTTTCCTCTGAGTTAAGAAGCTGTTTTATTGCACTTTCTTCAATTAAAATATCATCTTCAATTAAAATAAAATCATCACTGATGTGTTCCCTAGCAAGGCTTAGAGAGTTCATAGTTCCTGTCCACTTATACTTTTCATTATTCACAAGGATTAAACTGTTTTGCTTTGCAAAATCCTGAAAATACTCATTTTTATATCCAGTTATTATCACAATTTTTTCTATACCGTTATCTTTTAAAATGTTCAAGGTTCTATTTATAAAGGTATCCTCTTCCACCTTTAAGAACCCCACAGGTCTATCAAAATCTAACTTTCTTCCTGCGGCCAAAATCACAGCTTGCTTCACTGTTTTAAACTCATTATTATGTATGTTAATTTTTATATCTCTATTATTTTTGATATTTTCCTCTAGGGCTTCTATACCCTTTTCTGTTAACTGGTACTTAACACCCTTACCCATTTTCTCACAATAAATATAATCCAAATCCAAAAGATGTCCAATGATAAAATTAATCTTTCCTAAGGATAAATTAGACTTCTGCGCCACTTCCCTTTGGCTTATAATTGGATTCTTATTTAAAACCTTTAAAACCTCTATATTATCCATGGTAGTCCCCCTTACTTCTATAAAATCTATATTTATATTTAAGTTATTATTCCTTATTATAGGGAATGAAATTCAGTACTTTCTTATAATTAGAATTCCTTTGATTCCCTTAAAACTTCTGTGATCTGTATTTATTAATTTTTTATCTTTAAAGCCTTTAATTTTAATATATTTCTATAAACCAATGTATTTTAATTTTACACTATGACACATAAAAAAGCAATTGGAGGTGTTCATATTTTGAACGTAAAAAAACTCCCCCAGAGGAATTCTCCTCCGAGGAAGTTTTCTTATTTATCTATTGAACCCAAGCTCCACTGCTATCTAATCTATAGCCACCAATAGTTGTGCTTCTAGCCATTCTTCCATCTGAATAAAGATAGTACCACTTACCACCATCCACTATCCAACCTGTCTTCATAGCTCCACTTCCATCTAAGTAGTACCAGTATCCTGCTAGTTGCACCCAACCAGTCTGCATTACCCCATTACCTGCAAGGTAATACCATTTACTTCCGCTGAGTATCCAACCTGATTTCCTTGCTCCATTTTGATCTAAATAATACCACTTTCCATCATTTAAAAGCCAGCCAGTTCTACCAACATCATTACTATCAATGAAATACCACTTTCCATCAATGCTTATCCATCCAGTGGTTTTTACTCCATTACTGTTAAAGTAATATACCTTGGATCCCTCTGTAAGTAAACCTTTATAAGCGGTTCCATCTGCTTTAAAGAAATAAGTTTTTCCATCTACAGTGAACCATCCCTTTTGAAGAGTTCCATCACTACGTAGATAATAAATGGTTCCATTGTCCACTATAAAACCTGTGGTCATTGCTCCTTCTTTATCAAAACAATAAAGTTTTCCTTCTAAAGTAATAAATCCAATCTGTGCTGATCCATCTTCCTTAAAGTAATAAGTCTTTCCACCATAGGTATATAACCCTGTTTGTAGAGTCCCATCTTCATGTAAAAGATATATCTTGCCGCTATCCTTAATAATTCCTGTAGTCATAGCTCCTGATGGATTAAGATAATAACGTTTATTTTCATAAGTTAACCATCCAGTTTGCATAACTCCTAGATCATTTAAAAAGTATGTACTTCCACCTACAGTTATCCAACCAGTCTGTCTTGCTCCTGTTTCGTTTAGGTAATACCACCTATCTGCATCATTTACCCATCCAGTACTTTTTTCACCAGTTAGTTTATTTACATAATACCAGTTTTCGTTCTCGTATACCCAAGTATAAAGTGGAATATTTTGTGTAAGGTAAGCCATTACTCCATCTACAATACCATTAGCAATTTTTTCTTGATAGGCATCAGTATTAACTAAGGCAGCCTCTGAAACATTAGTTAAGTATCCACCTTCCACTAATACCGCTGCCATATTACTTTCTCTAGTAACTGAATAATCCGCAGTTCTAACCCCTCTATCAACTGCTCCTGTATTACTAATAAGTCCAGTATGAACCTTTGAAGCATAGGTATAATGAGCTGGTTTATTTTCATGATAATAAGTTTCTATTCCTTTAACAGTAGAAGTTCCTGCCGCATTATAATGAATAGATACAAACACATCTGCTCCATAATTGTTGGCCATTACTGATCTTTCCTTAAGCTCAACAAATACGTCTGTGGTTCTGCTTATCATTATATCTACGCCTTTTGCCTTAAGTTTTGCTTGAACCTTTAAGGCAGTTGCTAAATTTACATCAGATTCTCTAACTCCATTTCTCACTGCTCCTGGGTCTTTTCCTCCATGGCCTGGATCAATGAATACCTTATAATAAGACTTTCCACTACTCACACCTTGGATAGAACTTAAAATCCTCATATTCTGAGACTTTACCCAAACTTCTATAATTCGATACTCGCTACCAACTTGTCCAACAATAAAAGTATTTCCTGGGGAAATAGCTCTTATTGAACCATTAGACACATAGGCAATGTTGCTATTTAAGCTTGACCATTGAACCTTACCTTGTGCTTCTACCACATAACTCTCATTGTTTAGTGAATAAACTTCTCCCACATTAAGAGATAGTCCGTTTTCCACTATGGCATTCTCTTCCCCATACTTATCAATTAGGGTTCCTAAGGTTGACTCTGTTAGAGACATAGCACTTACTTCTTTGAAACCTATTGTAAAGAATATGGACATTGCAACAATCAAAGAAAGGAATACTCCCTTTCCAGAAATAAATTTGACACTACTCTTCAAACTATCCACCCCATTCTCCATAAAATTATAAAAATAGCAAATTTCTCGCTAATACTTATTTATTGTATATAAAATAACAAAAATCTACATTTATAATTCTAACATAGAGTATAGGTATAAATCTATTGTTAATAAATAACTTTTTAATTGAAAATTAAGTTTATTTTAAATAACTATGAAATTTTTACCTATATGGATAAAATCCATTTTTCATAAACCTGAATTCAATAATCTAATGTCTATTTATTTTTGTCTATATTCTACATTTGGCAACTCTTATATAACACTATCTAAAGTAAGCACCTCAGAGGTGCAGACAATCTTTTCCAAAGTAAGGACTTCCAAGGTAGTACCGCACCATAACCACTAACCCATACGATCTCAGTTTGTTCTATTATTGGACTCATTCCATATTCTTCACCTTAAAAGCAATCACCTCAGAGATAATACTATACCACAAACAATAAACCATCTGCTCTCAACTTGTCCTACTATTGCATACACTGCATACTTTTCACCTTGGCCATTCAGAATAAATTGGGAACATAAAAAAACAGAGAGCATAGTACTCTCTGTTATAATTCCCAATAAAAGTAAGCACCTCTGAGGTAATACTTTTTACTTACTTTATCCAAGCTCCATCATTTCCTAATTTACACCCTTCAACTACGGTGTTCTTAGCCATTATTCCATTCCCATATAAATAGTACCACGTGCCGCCATCTTGTACCCAGCCAGTATGCATAATACCATTATCTCCAAAGTAGTACCAGTTACCGCCATACTTTATCCAGCCACATTGCATTGCACCACTATATCCGAGGTAGTACCAATCCTTGCCATCACAGTACCAACCAGTTTTCATCTCCCCAGTACCTTCGAGGTAGTACCAACTATTTCCATCCTTTATCCATCCAGTTTGCATCATCCCAGTTTCTCCAAGGTAGTACCATTTTTCCCCATAAAGGAACCAACCAGTTTTTTTCACTCCATTTTTGTCAAAATAATACCATCTATTATTTTGTTTTTTCCAGCTCTCAAATACTGGATTTTTTTCAATGATATTAAAAGTAGCATTTGGGAAGATTAGTCTTGGATCTTGTGATTCAGCATAATAAAAATCCCCATAGTTTTGAATATTATCTAAAGTATGGGCTCCTGTTACAGCCCATTCACCCATTTTATAGCTATCATTTAGTACAATAGTTCCTTCAAAGATATCTTTTTCTGCTGTGGGAAACAACTCTATAGTTATATAGTAACTTAATCCATCCTGATAATTATACACCTCCATAGATTCAAAATCTATGCTAGCAAAGCTAACTCCACTCTTATCATAATCACTAATTTCAGCTTTAACCTTTAAAACTTCCCCACTAGTAATTGTTTTCTTATCTACAGTGATATTTTTAATCTTTGGTACATCATAATCTCCAGTAGTTCCTGATACTATAAAGGAACCTACTTCAATTTCTTTATTATCTCTTATATTGTAACATTGACCACTAACTTTATCTCTATATAAAGTTATTCCAAATGGTTGCCATTGACCTGGAGCATGCCATTTACTTATAAACAGAGAAGCCTTATATATATTCTTTTCAGAAGTCTTCTCTAGCGGAATGAAAAACACTTTGGATGCATTCTCTGGTAGGTATTCTATGACACCATGGTCAAAGCCCTTATTATTGTTATCAATAATCTCTACCGTAATATCCTGAACTTCTCCCATAGTCACAGTAGTTTTTTCAACTTTCAATACATTAACGCTAAACTCTTCTGAGCCCACTGCAGCCTGTACCTTATTACTAGGTAAAACTAAACAACCAACTAAAATGAAAAGAAATAAAAAGATAGGCAAAACCTTATTGTGTCTCATGAAATACTCCCCCTAAAATTACTATCGTTACTTCCATTTTATAACAAAACATGAAACCTAACAATATTTTTCCATTAAATGCCCCCTTATTAGAAAGTAATCACCTCCGAGGTGATGCTATCCCATTACCAATAACCATATTGCTCTTTGCTTATCATATTATTAGATACACTCCATATTTTTTCACATTCACCGCAGAATAAAAAGGAACATAAAAAAACAAGGAGCGTAATGCTCCCTGTTAGCTAATATATACTTATCTACAATAGATTAAAAGTATGCACCTTCGAGGTACAGACAGATTCTTTCTATTTTATCCAAGCTCCATCGTTTCCTAATTTACAACCTTCAATCACAGTGTTCTTAGCCATTATTCCATTCCCTTGAAGATAGTACCACTTACCGCCACTTTGTAACCAACCAGTTTTCATTACTCCACTGTTTTCTAAGTAATACCAGTTTCCTCCATCACTAATCCAACCAGTTTTCATATCCCCACTACCTCCGAGGTAGTACCATTTATTCCCATCACAGATCCAACCAGTCTTTTTTGCTCCAGTTTCATCGAAATAATACCATTTATTATCTTGTTCTTGCCATCCAGTAAGGACTTTCTGCTCTTCAGCTAAAGTAAAGGTAGAGTTGGGGAAGAATTCTCTTGGATCCTTTTCTTCATTATAATAAAGATTTCCATAGTTTTGTACATTATCTCCAACATGGACACCTGTTATTGTCCATTCACCCGTTTTAAGTTTATCATCTAGTATTATTATTCCCTCAAATACATCCTTTTGTGTTGATGGAAAAAGATCTACACTAACATAATACGTTAAACCATCATCTTCATAATCATACATGGAGTCAAAATCTACAGTAACATAGCTTACTCCACTCTCATCATAATCACTAATTTCAGCTGTAACCCCTATAACCTCACCAGGTGTACCAACCTTTTTATCTACAGTGATATTTACAACCTGTGGAACATCAAAATCTCCAATTGTTCCTGTTACTATAAAAGAACCTGCTGCAATTTCTTTGTTTTCTTCCACATAATAATCCGCAGACCCAAACTCATCTCCATATAATAACACTTCATAAGGTTGCCATTGTCCTGGCAAATGCCACTTATTCACATTTATAGTTGCTGTATATATATTCTCCTGTGAGGTCTTCTCTAGAGGAACATAAAATAGATTTCCCCAGGCCCCTGCAAGATACTTAATAAATCCATCTTCAAAACCTTGTTTATATTTATCAACAATCTCAACAGTAATAACTTGTGCTTGTCCTTCTGTTACCGCTGTTTTCTCAACTTTTAACACATTTACACTAAATTCTTCTGAACCTACTGCAGCTTGTACTCTATTGCTAGGTAAAATTAAACTACTCACTAAAAATAAAAGAAATAAAAACACAGGTAAAACCTTGTTATTTCTCATGAACTACTCCTCCTAATAATTAATATTGTTACTTCTATTTTATAACATTTTATGAAAACTTACAATGTTCTTCCATGGATTCTTAAATATATTCAATTTAGGAAATAGCCTAAGCATGAGGTACTCTCCCCTAGTTATGGAAGGAGTTTCAACAGTGAATATTAACACTGTAATTTTCACCCAATATTGACCAAATTAGATATAGAATTAATATCCCACTTAACTTAACTCTATCCATATAAGTTGTAACATTGTTTCTATATTACGAATCAACTTAAATCAATTTAAAGTAACTCATATTTAAAAGAAATGAACATAGAATTAGATATTTAAACAGTTTATTTATCGCATTCCATATAAAGATACATCTTAAGGAATGGTAGAGGACGAAGAAGAATTTGATTTAGTAGTTGGGGAATACACAGCAAATAATAACCAAGATATAATGATATCCAAAGCTATTTTTGTTTATAAAATTTTCACATCTAATAGAAGATTATATTAAAAGTTTATTCGTATATGAACTGTACCAATTTTTATTTAAATAACCAATGAGTTCATTTTGGTAAGCTACCCTGGAAGGAGCTCCAAGAGACAAATTAAACTTTGTTTGAATAAAGTGATCTATGTTACACCAAAGTTTAATTTAATGCGCAACATTCCTACCTTAAACTCCTTTAAGCACTGATATGGATGGGGGCTTATCCTTCCAGAATGTCCTTAAGATTTATATACTTAAATTCATCTGGATTCCTATAGAATCCTTAGGGGTGTTATTTATCCATAATTATTCCCTATTTTATTATTTATTTCATATACTTTTTTTCGTCAATTTATTGTATAATATGAGTAGCTTTCGTGTTACTCTGAAAGCTATTAGTATTTTGTCGATTTTCTCTTAATATCATTTATTATGTTTAAAGAAAATAACTTAAGAATATAAAAGGATTTTAATATTTAGAAGGATAAAGAAAGAAGGTACTATTTTATGGGTGAAAGAACTGAAAAGAGTAAAATAGAAAGATTAAAAAGAAAGAGAAGAAAAAAGAGAATATTACTTGGTTTGATTGTTTTTCTTATCTTTATTATAGCAGGAACTGCATCCTATGCATTTTTAACCTTAGGCAATGTTAACACTAAAGAAATTACAGTAGATAAAGAGGAACTAGGAATTGAAACAGAATTAGAGCAAAAAATAGAAGAAGACAATAAAAAGGACATCAAAAATATTATATTATTAGGAGTAGATGAGTTTGAGGGAAATGTGGGTCGTTCTGATGCAGTGGTAATTGCAACTGTAGATCCAGTTCACAACAAGCTAAAACTTACTTCTATAATGAGAGATTCTTATGTTAACATCCCTGGTCACGGCTACGACAAATTAACACATGCCTATGCCTTTGGAGGAGAAGAATTATCTATTAAGACTATTAACCAAACCTATGGTCTTAACATAACTGATTATGTAAAAGTTAACTTTGATGAAATGGAAAACATCATTGATGCTGTAGGTGGACTAGATATAGAAATTAGAAGTGATGAAATAGAAAACATGAATGAACATATTCGTCACCTTTCTAAGAACGCCGAAGTTAAACCTGCTTACATTAAGTCAGCTGGAATGAAGCACTTAAACGGACTTCAATCCCTAGCTTACACAAGAATTAGATACACTAGCGGTGGAGATGCTGAAAGAACAGAAAGACAAAGAACAGTTCTTACAATGTTATTTGATAAGATAACTTCTGCAGGTGCTGGAAAACTTCCTGGTATGGTTAATAAACTTCTTCCTCTTGTGGAAACTAGTTTAACTAGTAAGGATATAATAAACCTTGGAATGAGTTCTTTAACTGTTGGTAATAAGCATATTGAACAGCAAAGATTCCCACTAGATAGTTACAGCGAAGGTAAAAAAATAGATGGGGTTTTCCAATTAACCTTTGATGAAGAAGTAACTAAGGACCAAATGTATAAATATATTTTTGAAGACATAAAACCAACTGAAGGTCAATAGCAGAGCTAATAATAAATAAATTTAAAGGTAGTAAGAAGAGTTCTTCTTACTACCTTTTTTAAATTTGCTTATTTGCCTTGGAGGCGCTTCCATTAATTGGATGCACCTCCGAGGTGATGATAAGAATCCTTTAATTCCTTTATAACTCCATTAAAAGCCGGAGTGTAAAATAAGCCCATTCCTAAGCTACTTGGATGGTTTATACCATTTCCGCTTTCCCCTGGCTCATTATATCTACCTAGTAAATCATCTTCGGTAAACGCTGAACCCTCCTTATATGGAACTTGTTTTTCTATAGCTATATTGCTAATCTCAGCAGAATAAGGTCCCGTAGGTTTAAAGGATACTTTTCCACCTACTAATTTGCTATAGGTGCTGAATTCTAGTTGTAGTACATTATTAATGTATACTTTATGTTTAATTCCATCAGCTTCTATTTTAACATTATAGGAGGTATTAAGTTTTACCCCTGGAACTTCTACTATCTTGTAAGGTTCAAGCTCAACTTCACTTTCATCTTCCACTATAACTATAACATTTCCACTTTCAGTAGTTTCATAAACTATATTTTTATTACCTTTTTTTCCACTTGGTCCATAGATTGAACCGTTGTCACTGGCATATAGTGAAATAACTCCAGTGCCGTCTTCTTTAGCTTGCATCTGAATAATAATACTTCCTAAATCACTACTCCTATAGAGAATATTTCTGCCGCCTTCAATTCCAGTGGCGTTAAATACTGCATCAAAACTTATAGTTCCATCAAGAAAGTCAGTGACTCTCTCCAGATTATTTTCAGTTTGACTATAAGTTGATTCTACATCCTTTTCATCCCTAAGGATCTGAAACAATCTATTAGCATCAGCACAAACATATCCTTTTTCCTTTGCATATTCTCTAGTTACTAAAGCAACTGAATTTGTTATGTCTTGCCTTTGATTATATCTTGTTACATCTTTAGTGGGTAATATAGTAGGCACCAGTACTAAATCAGGAGCTACCTCCCAAGTCTTTGTAAACCCTACAAAGCTGTCTAAGGCTTTCCTCATTTCCTCATCACTATTTTTAATATAACCATTAGCATCATTCATTCCAAAAGCTATGATGAGTAAATCTGGTTTAAAGTCCTTCACGTGATCTTTCCATGACTTATCCGTTACTGACCAATCCCTATGAAAGTTAAACACAAAATTTGTTTCTTCATCTACTGCTTTATATTCATCACTTATTAATTGTGCAAAGCCACGGGCTCCCAATGAGAAGTTCTGAACTTCGATAGCAACTCCAGGAAGTGCTTCTTTTAACTGAGTCTGAACTTGGTTTACATAATTATCTGAAGGTGAGGATAAATCCGCCCCTTCTGTTATGCTGTCTCCAACAAAAGCTACTCTTAAAGTCCCTTCCTCGATTGCTTTTTTAGCTTGGTCCAAGGAGCCTTTTGGAATTATTTCTATATCACTTATGGCCTTACTATATAGCCCTCTTAAATTGATTAATTCTTTATACTTAGAAGATATAGCTTCACTTCCACCAGTTTGAATAACTTGAGCTGCACCTTTTCCGTCATAAGCTTGTACAGTAATCGGACTAGCAATACTAGTGATTAATATAGCCCCTAGGAACTGGATACTTATTAACCTTGAAATTTTCTTTATACTTAAGTTTTTCAACATTTCATCAACCTCCATCCAAGATAATACAATTCACATTTAGATATACAGAAACAATTCCAACAATATATAATTCATTAAAAGAAGTTGTTTCTTCAAAATAGATAGTCAAACTCTAAAATTCATAAACTATAAATGTTTCTTATGTATTTAAAATTCCATATATTTATGAATATATTGAGTTTTGAGTTTGTTTATCTATGGGAATAAGCTTATTTTAGATACTAGCTTTTAAGACACAATAGATTTTTAGTTAGAAAACACTATATATCTTAAAAATATTGCATCCCTTAAAAGCTTGTCCTGTTTTAGTGAATTTTTTGTGTTATGTTTAAACTTTCCCAAGACTTTATGGTTAGTTCATCACCTTCCACACTACACTGGGTATTGGGTAAATAGGTTGAAGAAAATTCATCTAAACTAATTTTTATCTTTGTGATTATAATTGAAGGAGTATCCCCTTTATTTATCAACACATTATGGCTAACTTGTCTACTTTTGCTTTTTCCTATAACTTCATGGGTTATATATCCCGTATAAGCTGCAGAAGAATCAATCTTCATTGTACTCTCACTTAAACTTTCTTCATCTGGTGTTCTTTCTACAACTGTGCTCTTCAGCCCTAAGTTTAATCTTATTGGATTTTTAGATATGTACTCTACCTTTTTAGTTGAATTATTTACAAAATAAAATAAATAATTGGATTGTACTGGTAAAGATGTCATTATATCTTTATTATAAAGCAAAGGCAAGGATACAGTACTAGTACTTCCATCTCCAACTATCTTTGTTTTTAAATAAGAAGCTTCTAGTGCTTGTACTGTTGGTTTATTGTTGTAAAGAGTGTTGATCCATTGAAATGTACAGTAAAGAGAATACCCCTCTGGTATTGCCCCTTGTAAATCTATAACCATATTATCTGGTGTAACCACTGCACTTTGCATATTTATGATTTTAAGTATACTTGTAACATTATATATGTTCATGATTTTTCTCAAATCATCTAACTTATTATCAAGACCATTAACAAAATTATTTATATCTTCACTAGAAAATTCCTCTGGTATTGTTTTAAGTTCTGCAACAGCCTTCTCAGCAGCCTTTAAGTCTACTTCTTTTTTTGTTGACTCAACAACACTCACTAACTCCATTGCACTCATAAATAACTTTGTTTGAATTTTATCTAAAGCCTCACTAAATGACGCTTTGTATTGAGGTTCTAAATCCTTTATAATGATTCTTCCTAAAATTACATCACTTTGAATAGGATTATCTTTATTAGTATCTAGTATATTAGCTATTGCCTCAAAAATAGGATGTTGATAATTATCAAGTATAGAAGAAAATGCATTTTTATATTCCACTATACTCTCAGGCAATTTATCCACTAATGTCCTAGCTTCATAAATAGCTATTTGTAACCCCTTTTCAACCCCTTGTACCACATCTTTGTTTTCACTTATGCCAGGTTCAAGGGAATCTTCACACTTAAAATAAAATGGTTTAACTCCATTTTCAGTTCCAATAACTATTACTCTTTTCACTGAGTTAAAAGCATCACTAAATAGCTTGTCTATCTCCGTAATTTCTGGTGTCTCCGAAGTTCCTCCATCCTCTGAAGGCTCTGGCTTCACAGGGTTTTCTGCTGATTCTGATATTTCTGAAGTCCCTAAATCTGAAGCATACACAGTGCTTTGATTAACACTACCAAATAAAAAAGCTACTGCAATTAACAAAGAAAATACTTGTCCTAAAAATCTATTCATATTGTCTCCTCCCTTTTGTCCATACTATTATTGTAAGGTAACCTTTTCCATAACTCAATGTATATACGTAAAGTTTTACAATTATGTCAGAATAAATGAAAATAAAAGTTAGCACCTCCGAGTTAGTACCATAAAATGGAATCAACTCGGAGGTGCTAATTTTCTAATTTAATCTATGATTTTCATCTTATCCAAACGAGACTTTAATTCTGATTCTGCCCAAGTCTTTACTTCATCATTATGTTGAACCCTAGTTAAATCAAGGTATAATTCGAAAGCTTTATTATAATCCGCTTTTTTCCCTGATTTCTCTGCTAGAATAACGCTGTCCATTGCTTTATTTTTAAAGCTTTGTTGAAGTTCATCTAAAGTAGGTAAAAAGAACCCATGAAACTCTGCAGGAAGACTCAATACCGAAGCTCTTGCCTTATCTATATCGCTTTGAGTTCCTGTAAGTTTTGCATAATTAACAGCCTCTATAGTCTTATCAATAAGAACTTGCTGAACTGCATCCAGCTGCAGACTCATATCAATCTTCTTTTCTGAATAAGTATCTGAAAGAGAGGAAATTAAACTTCTTGCATAGTTAACAGATTCCTGCATCCCACTAGTAACCGCCCCATAAGTAGCATTAACAGCTTCATTATAGATGCGAGTTTGTTCTCTCTTCACTTCTTCCCCATAGAGAGAATAAAGTATATATTCCTTATCTTTATCATCAAAATTTAAAGCAAGCTCTCTAGCGCCATCAATGCTTTTTTGAATCTTTTCATCCTTAGTGAGATTTGGACCCTTAACCTCACTTAAAACAACCCTATAAGCAAAAGGAGCTACCACAATTAATAATAAACCTAATATTGAAGTTATTATAATTAAACTCTTATTTATCTCCTTCTTCAAAGAAACCCCTCCTAAATCTATATCCTTATAATAAACCTATTCCACTAAATATTTATGAAAAATCACAAATACCCATAATGTGCTTCCCTAATATGATTATCTTAACCTAAATATTATAATATATAATATAACAAAAAGACAAGGACAGAGGGTAACCTTGGGTTGTCAGGTTCCTCTATCCTTGTCGCATAGGAATTTAAAACTTGAATGAAGAAGTAGCGTATTAAACAAAAGTTATATTTTAATTTCGTAATACGTTTCTATACCTATTGTATCATAATATAGAAAAAATTAGAATAGTTTTTAAGATTTTCTTATAAAAGAAATTTTTTTATTTAAGAGTATATTTCTAAGTCTAGGCTTTATTTATTACTAATAATAGATTTATAAATATATAGCCTTACACTTAGAAAGATCATGCTTTTCTATTGAAGCTTCAGTGGCATCTACCTCAAAATTTATGATCTTAGATTTAAAAGGGCTTACTTTAATACCTTCTTCACTTTTAAAAGTACCTTTTGCTATAATCTCACCATTCTCACTAATAATTGAAATTGGTAACTCTTGTAATAGTCCGATTTTGTTACTTCCATTTCTAATTAGTATTATGCATGCTATTTTATCGATATTTTTGTGTTCTAGATTAAAAACAGATATAGTAACTTCATTATCCTTCAAAGCACCTAGGCCACTTATAAATTGCCTTATTGATTGTTCCTCTTCAAAGGTAATGTTGTCTGGCATATTCTCAATTTCAGCTAAAACAGACTTAAAAACCTTAATATTTTCCATTCCACCAAACTTAATAGAGTACTCTTTATCTTCACTGTAATCCTTTAATTCTTCTAACGGAAAACTTAATGAAAAGGGCTTTCCTGAGATTGGTGGTATTATTCCACGCTCTCCAAAATTAATATCTAGCGCAATTATATTGTTACCTTCTTTGTCTTGTAGCACAAGCTGAATATCCTCTAATGAAATTTTTTGATTTAACCCATTCCTAATAAAAAACCCGATTTCTAGATTATCTAGATTCTTCACTATATAAGTCTTATTTATATCAAGTTTATTCTCTTCTAATGGGTACTCATCATTTATCACTTTTAGCTCTTCTTCATAAATCTGAGTTTTAAGTGCTGAAATTGTATCATTATCACTTAAAAACAATTTAATGTCTAAACCTTCGCTCATAATTTCCTCCTATAATGTCTCCTTTTATAAATTCACTCTATATGTATTACATTATTTAATGCTAATATACATAAAAATATTACAGTTATGATTATATCATAATTGATAATACATATTACAATCATTTATATTTTTTTACACGAATATTTTGCTTTAGTAACCTAACCCCATTCCATATATCAACTTAGATAAAAAATATAACTTTTGTAATAAAAAAAAGATGAGAAATTTCTTTCCCATCTTTTTGAACTTTTAATTAGTCATTTAAAACAACTTTGATTGTCTTAGCTAATCCTGAACTTGTGATTGCATTGATTACGAATGAATCTCCTGCAGTTCCATCAGCATCTGCTACTAAAATCTTGTCATTTGTTGCATTTGTTACAGTTAATGCGCCACCAACTTCATCAGCATCAACAACATTTGTTATTGTGAATGTAACATCTGTAGAAGCTACATTATATTGGTCAAGTAAGCTGAAGTAGAAGTTTCCTTTATCTGTAGTTAATATATCAGCAACATCTGCTTTTGCTAAGCTAATAACAGGGTCAGTCACAGTGTTTGCAACTCCACCAGTTACTTTCTTAATAGCAACGCTTGCAGCCTTAGGAGCATCTTCACTATAAGTAATCTCTTTAGTTAAAGATATTGGACCATTTGCTCCTTCAACTAATACAGTTAATGTACCAGTCTTATCACCAGCAGTTAAGCTAGCGCTTAAATCTGTAGATCTTAATGTAGTTCCTGCCACAGCTAATCCTGCATTGTTACTTACATTTTTAATAAGACCTTGATTTACTTTTACATCTTTTCCATCTTTTATTCCATATACTTCAACTACTTGGTCGTAAGCAACTGCTGCAGTTGTACCTACATAGTGCTTATCTAAATCTGCTATAGCAAATTCAGAAACATCTTCTAAATCTACAGATTCCATAGTGAATGTATATTCATCTATAACTTTCTTAGTAGCATCGCCTAAAGCTTTGTCATATAACTTAATTGTAAATGATTCAGTTCCTGCATTAGTTGCATGTGCTGTAAATACAGTTCCTGCAAATGTTACATTACGATCTGCAAGTGCTATAGTTGTATCAGCATATGCTATCTCATAGTTAGCTCCTAATGAAACTTCATCACCATATTGATCATTAGCTAATATTAATCCAGCTATATCTGAAGTTTGACCTTGTTGCATTGCAGTATAGAAATCTGTGTCTAATCCTGCTATTGTTGTAACAACTGGAGCAGCCTCTACAGCCCAAGATTGAGTTTGAACTTTTCCTGTAGCTGAAATAACTGTAACTACTACTGGAGTTCCTTTTGTAGTTGGAGTTACTTCTAATATTTGTTTGTTGTCATTTACATAGTCAATCTTTGTAGATAAAGTTCCACCAGTAATTGATATAGAACCACCTTTTCCAAATGTAGCAGTAGTATTAGTACCATTTAAAGTTATGCCACCTAATTGAGTTGATGAAACTAAAGCATTTCCATATTGATCTACTGCTGTAAATGGAACTACAGCCTTCTCAGTTGCTTTTAGTGTTACAGCTGGTTGCTCAACTTGTAATACATCTATTTTAGCATTTTCTTTAACTACTACATTCATGCTAACAGATTTTCCACTTGCTGAAACTACTGTAATTACAGCTGTACCATAAGTTGGAGTTCCTGCTTGAGCTTGTATAGCTATAGCTGGTTTATTATTTTTAGTTGTTAATCCATTTGGATTTACAATTGAAGTGTTTGAACTTACTATAGTTACACCTGCTAAATCTGCTGCAGTTAACTCATTACCATATTGATCTAGTGCAGTTAATGGTAAGTAGTATTTGCTAGCATTTGCAGTCATTGTTGATTGGTAAACTGTTTTACCTTTTAAAGTTGAATCATCTGTTGTTAATTCACCTAATGTTAAGCTTGCTATATTAGCTGCTTGAGCAACTTTTACTGTTCCTGTTGAAACAGTTGCAGTTCCTTTGTGAACTATAGTTATAACAACGTTTTGATCTACTGTATAATCTGAAGTATTTTCAAGTCTTAATACTCCATTAGTTAAGCTTACAGCTGTTCCAACTGATGATGAAACTGATAAAGGTGATGCAACGCCAGTTAAATCTGCTGTATCTAAACTCTTAGTAATATCTTCACCATATTGGTTTTCAACTTTTACTTTTACTGTTACAGCTTGTTTTTCATCTCCAGCAGCAACTGATTTATCTGTGATTACTGCAGCTTCAGATGCAAATGTAATTTTACCAACTTTAGCAGCTTGTATTTCTACTTCTGGAGTAGTTGTTGCAGCTTCAGCTGCATATTTAGCAGTTGCTACATAGTCTCCAGTTTGTAAGTTTGTGCTTGTAGTTAATGTTGCAACTGTTTTATCAGCATTCCACTCAACTGATGCTATAGAAACATTTATATTATCTCTTTTTACTGTTAAAACCATTTTAGTAGTATCAACAACAGCTTTATTGAACTTAACTTCTAATTTTTTAGCTCCAGCTCCAACTATTGAATCAACTTTAACTACAACAAGTGTAGCTTCTGCTTTAGCGATTTCTGGCTTAATAGCAGCTTCGTAAGAAGCTTTAGCTTCTGCAGAGAAGTCTATAGTCATTAAGTCAGCGAATTTAGCTTTAGCAACATTTAATTCTGCCTCAGTTTTAGCAGCTTTAACCATGTCTAAAACATGTACAGCGTATGCTTGTTGAACTGTGTCTATAGCTGAGCTATAAGCGTTGAATGCAACTTTCCAGCTAGCTGATAAGTTGTTGAAGTTGTATTTAGCTGTGTTGATGTTCTTTTGCTCAACTTTTGCAGCTTCAGTTTTAGCAACTGCGATTATGAATTCGAATTTTTCTTGTTGAACTGGGTCTAAGATTGAGCTTAGTGTTGTTGCTAAGTACTCTTCCTTAGTTCCTTTTACTGTTTTGTAAAGATCTTCTAAAAGACCTCTAGCAGCAGTTAAATCTTTTTGATCTTTTGAAGCAGCAGCTTTTTCGTAAGCTTTGTATGCAGCCTCATATTGTTGTGCTAACGTTAGTGTAGCAGCTTGTACTACTGGAGCAACTACAGAAGCTCCCATTGTTGCAGCTACTGCCGCAACTAACCCTTTTTGAACTTTCTTATTCAAGTTAATTCCCTCCCATTTATTTAAACTTTATAATTATATTTTAATGTGTATCATTTCAATTTGATTATGATACAACAATAATTAACGATTTTTATCTATCATTTATTAATATGCTAATAAATTAAGATTTAGAATTTTTTTACAAAAGTTTTGAATTATTTATATTATACCTAATTCTAAAATACTTGTCCACATTTTTTTCTAAATAATGTATAAATTTATAACAAAGTATTAGTTTGTTAAATATGTATTTATATGCTTTATTTTCATATTAATTCATATTTTATACTTTATTTACTCAGTTATTATGTTTTTCCTCTGTTAGAATAATTTGGTTTACAAGTAACATTATACATCTTTGTCCAACCTATATCAAGTAAATTTTA
>NZ_JAVWDJ010000047.1:0-27194 GCF_036642255.1 Clostridium sp.
GTGTTTGTTTTTGATACAGCATGAATTAACATTATTGAACCATTATGAAGTCCATCTAATATAGTCTTTTTAGCTTTTTCAGGGCTAGGCTGCTTATTTATATCCCAGTCATGATATGCAAAGCTCCAAAATATTGTTTGATATCCAAGATTCTTTGTCATAGCTAAAGTTCTATGAGAGTATTCCCCCATAGGTGGTCTAAAGAATTTTGGCATATCTTTATTAGTTATTCTTTTATATTCCTCTTCTACATCTTTTAGTTCCTTATTAAATTTTTCTTCACTACCAGCAACAGTAGGCATAGAAGGATGATGATTTGTATGGTTAGCAACTATATGGCCTTCATCTATCATTCTTAAAATCAAATCGTTGTTTGCTTTCAGATAAGGCAAAGTTACAAAAAACATAGCTTTAACATCGCATTCTTTTAAAGTATCCAAAATCTTGCCAGTATATCCATTTTCATAGCCTTCATCAAATGTTAAATAAAGAACTTTTCTACTGGTATTACCCACATAATGAGCATCATATTTAGAAATGTCGAAGCCAATCTTGGTATTAACCTCTGGTGTTACATGAGATTTGTTAGGCTTGAACCACCAACCAATCTTATTGTTACTTAATTCATTGAAATCTACTTTCTCTAAACTAGTATCTTTATTTAAATTAGATTCACTATTGGTAGGATTATACTTACTATCTGAATTATTAATTTTATCATAGTTATCAGATTTGTTGCTAGGATTAGAAATGGTACTTTGGCCTTTTTCATTATTTTTTTCTTCTGTGGGGTTTACTAAATCGTTGTTTGTAGAATTTTCTATAGTGCTTTTGTTTTCATTAATATCTTTTGACTTGCTATTTTCAATGGGACTGAAAGTTGTTCTTGTAGCTGGTTCTTCTTTTTCAGTAAGAGCTTTCTTTTGAAAATCACTATTGTATTTCAATGAACTACAACCAGCAAATGAAATAGAAGAAGTTAGTATAGAAACTAAACATAATAATTGTACAGTTTTCTTATTCATTGAGTACCTCCTTATAATAAAATTATATTTATTGATAGTATTTAATTTTTCAATTTCTTAGGTGATAATATATTTTTTATCTTCGATATTTTACTTGTGAAGATTTAAATGCTTTATATAAGTTTTTTAAATCATTAAATAATAAGGGAATTAAAGTAATCATAATAATTTCATAAATTTATAATGAATTTTCACGTGGAAATAAAGTTTGTGATAAAAAAGATTTATATTCCTGTAACATATATACGAACAAAAAATAACTAAGGGTTATGATAATAACAATAAAAGCTAATATTGTTTAGTATAGCTTAAAAATAGAAAATTATAAGCTTGTTACCTTACTATCTTAAAGTTGAAGAAAGTGTACTTATTAATAAAGAAAAAAGTTTGCTTTTAAATTTGGCGCACATAAAAAGTTGCAAATACATAGACGTGACAAAGTTGAACTTATATCATTACTTTTTAAAAGCTAAACTACTATTAAACTTTCTTACTAATACTATATTTTTAGAATGTAGATGTAAAAAAATATTAAAGTTGTCGATTTAAAGCATGTTATTATATAAATATAAAAAATATTTAGAATTAAGTCATAATTGGAACTATTCCCTTGTTCAATGTAGGAATTTAAGGTATAATTTAACTGAAGTTATGAGTAGATGAGAGGTAAAACTATGAATTTTTCGCCCTTTTATGAAATTATTAATAAAATCAATGGTATAACTCATGTTAAAATTCTATATGATGATGAGAACTTACAAGAAGTTCATATTCTTGCAAGCACAAATAGAGCACCTAAACAGATTGTAAGAGATGTGGAAACTGCTCTTTTAGCAGTATTTAACTATAGAATTGATAGAAAGATTATTAGTATAGCTCAAATAGATACAGAGGATTATAAAGGTATTAAAAGAATTAGATATGAAGGCATTGTACTAGAAACAAATGATCATAACATTGAATGTAAGGTAACATTAAACTACGAAGGAGAAGAGTTTTCTGCTACAGAAATAGCAATAAAGACTACTTTGAATAGACGAAAGGTTGTGGCAAAAGCAACAGTATCTGCAGTGGAACGAATAATTGGACAATCCTATGTGTTTGATATTCAAGATATCTTACTAAATACAAGTAGAGATGTAAACTTCATCTCTGTAATTGTAAATATGATAATTAATGAAAGCGAGGAATCAATGGTGGGGTCTGCTCTTGTAAAAAATGATATTAATGAAGCTATTGCAAAAGCCACTCTTGATGCTGTAAATAGAAGGATACAAGGGAAAATAAATTAAATAGTTAATTAGCATCAATTACTGTTATCTTTTCCCTTAGCGGAGTGAAACATGACAGGTTTTAGCGAAGTCCTGTTAATAAGCTAAAAGGGGGAATTTATTAATGAAAAAGTTAATGATAAAGGTTGTACCAGCTTTAATGACTTTACTTGCTCTTGCAGTAGCAGGTGGATCTCAACTTACTTGGGTTTTTAGAAAGTAACATGCTCTAGTTATTGATGCTTTTAAATTTTAGGTTTATAGGGGGATTTATTTGAAATTCAACTATAGACCTAAAGAAATTAAAATGAACTATTTAGAAATTACATAATTATGATTTGCTATTTTGATTATGTCAATCAGGGGGACAGTATATGGGAGTTTTACCAACTAGGCAAAAGCAATTTTTTATTTTTACTTATATAATTACATTGATTTTTTTTCTTTCGTCTTTATATTTAGGATATATTCCAGTAGAACTTCGCAATTATACAGACATATTATTTTTTGCAATTTTAACTGCATTGACTGAATCTTTTACCGTAGTTTATTTAGAGATATCATTTAGCACCACATTCGCTATTACAATTGCATCATACATTTTATTAGGGCCGTTTAAGGCCACTGTAATATTAATTTTTGGGGTTTTATTTCGAATATTAAGGCTAGATGACGGTACATATAATCATTTTTTTAATGCACCTTTATATGGAACAGTATTTAATTGTTGTGTTCAAATTCTACCAATTTTCATCGGTAATTATTTTTATATTGTTAGTGGTGGAACCTTCGGAGCTGAAAAACTTTCCACTAACATAATTTCATTAATTATATTTAGTGGTGTTTATTTTTTGCTTAATACATTCATAATGTCAATTATGTTATCGTTTTATATAAACAAAAATGTACTATATTGTTATTTTAGTAATATAAAATTAGGTTTGCTTAATTACATTGCTATGATTCCTTTTGGAATTATTTTAGCTTTTGTTTTTAATGAATATAAATACTTTGGAGTATTACTTATGTTATGCCCAATTATATTAGCTAGATACACTTTTTCTATGTATATAGATTCAAAATTTCAGTATATACAGACAGTAGAAGCCCTGATGAATACAATAGAAGCAAGGGATCAGTATACTCAAGGACATTCACGTAGGGTGGCGGAAATTTCTACTGAGATTGCAAAAGCATTTAAGTATAACCAATGGAAGTTAGAAAAGTTAATGGTGGCAGCTATGCTTCATGACGTGGGGAAAATAGGTATTAGTGATAATATTTTAAATAAACCTGGAAAGCTTACTGACGATGAATTTTCAAAAATTAAAGATCATCCTGAAATAGGTCATAATATTTTAAAGGACGTAAAAAATCTTGAGTACATATGGCCAATTGTTAGGCATCATCATGAAAGGTACGATGGAAAAGGGTATCCTCATGGTTTAAAAGAGAATAATGTATCCTTGGACACCTATATTGTTCAATTAGCTGATGCTGTTGATGCGATGGCAACAGATAGACCTTACAGGAAAGGACTTACGAAGGAGCAAATAATTAAGGAAATAGAAAATAATATAGGAACTCAATTCCACCCTAAGGTAGCTGATGCTTATTTAAACATATTAAAAAATGCAAATTAATATTGGAGGCCAGTGGCATGTTTATATTAGCGCTAATCGGAGCTATAATAATTGGATATCTTATGAAAGGAAATATACAAAACTTATCAAATATTACCTTGAAAGGTATGTATCTAATTGGTATTGCTTTTTTTATAGAATTTATTATTATACTGTTAATCAACAAAGGAATAATAAACCCAAGTATAAACACTTATATAGCAAATATAATCATGTATTTATTTATATTTACATTTATATTTATCAACAAGAAGAATCCATATATAGTTTTGATGGGAGTGGGATTTTTTCTGAATGCCATTGCGATTTTCTCCAATAGTGGTACAATGCCTGTTAGTGGACAGGCTATTGAAGCAATTGGATTTTCCCCTAACGTTCAGGGGGAAGGACTTTATAATATTATTAATTCTCAAACTAATTTAAGGTTTCTGGGTGATATTATACCATTAGATTTTATTGGTAGATTTATTGTAAGCATTGGAGATATTTTATCTGCTATTGGTATGATGCTATTTATAATAACATCAATGAAAAAGCAACAAAAAATTGATTAGATTTTATTAATTTTAGTAAAAAAATAATTTATTTATTAAAGATATATCCATTCCTTGTAAAAAGAAATGTATGTATCTTTTGTTAATATTAAGCTTGTAAAGTATAAAAATAAGACTTATTACCATTTATATTTATGAAAAAAGGATATAGTTTCACTTTTAAGTGACTATATCCTTTACTTTTTGAATTATTGGAGCAGGTGAAGGGAATCGAACCCTCGCCAATAGCTTGGGAAGCTAATGTACTACCATTATACTACACCTGCAAATATTATATTTTAATTATAGCAAACTTACAAAAAATATAAAAGGTTTTTTTGGAAATTTAAAGAAGTTTTAATGACTTATATTGTAAATAGGTAAGAATAGATTAAGATGTTCAATAAATTTTTGTTTCACGTCATGTTAAAAATAGTATTTATACATATTGGGAACTTAGTTTATTAATACTTATCTTTATTTATTACTTAAGCGTAGTTTTAAAGTGTATATGATAATTAAAAGTACTTGTTTTAGTTTTTTTCATAGAAAAGGGAAATGGTACTACACTTTCCAAATATGCTTTGTATTTGATTATTAAAAGTGAGGTATATTTTACATTAATAAAATTTTCCTTATGTATTTTTACATTTATATATTTATTACATTGATTTTTTATACATATATTACTTATACTTGTATTATAGGATACTTATGGAGGTGCTAAATGGGGAAGCATATAATATTAAGTTTTATTAAAAGTCACAAAATTTCATATATTATTGGTGTTTTTTTTATGCTTTTAACCGCATACATCCAGGCATTATTTCCTAAAGTTCTTGGTGATACTATAGATATATTGAAAATTAATAACTTTAGCTTTAGTTTAGTAAAGTTAAATGTAATTTATATGTTATTTATTGCATTAGGAACCTTTATAACAACCTATGGATGGAGAAATTTTATTGTGGCTAATGCAAGAAATTTAGAATGTCATCTTCGCGAAATGCTCTATTGCCAGCTACAGAAATTATCTCCTGAGTTTTATAACAAAAGAAAAACAGGAGATTTGATTGCTTATGCAATTAATGATATTTCTGCTGTAAGAATGACCTTTGGTCCTGCAACGGCTATGACCATTAACGGAATTGTGATCTGTACTATTTCTATCTATTTGATGTGTAAAACCATAAGCTGGAAACTTACATTACTTACGTTAATTCCTATTCCATTTATTGTGGCTTTTATGTTAAAAATAGGTAAGTTAGTTCAAAAACGATTTAGAATAGTACAAGAAAACTTTGCATCAATATCAGATAGAATTCAAGAAAATATATATGGAATTCGAGTCATAAAAGCATATGTCCAGGAAGAATATGAGAGTGATAGCTTTGAAAAGCTAAATAATGAAATGATGGATTCTAATCTTAAGCTGATTAAAGTCTCATCATTATTATCTCCCTTTATTGAGATAGCCTTTAGTATTAGCTTTGTAATGAATTTAATCATTGGTGGGAATATGGTGTTAAATGGAACTATATCTTTAGGAAGTTTTACAGCTTTTAATGGTTATTTAGCTATGATTATGAAACCAATAAATTCCATTGGCAGGGTTATAACCATATTTCAAAGGGGAGTTGCTTCTTTAAAAAGACTAAATGAGATATTTGATGTAGAACCTGAGATTAAAGATGGAAACAAAGGTGTTGATTTACCATTAAAAGGAGAGATAGAGTTTAAAGGTTTAAGATTTTCCTATGATGACTCGCAAACACATGCATTAGAGGATATAACACTTAAAATACCTAAGGGGTGTACGGTAGGCATTCTTGGGAAAACGGGTACTGGAAAGACTACTATTGTAAATCTTTTGATGAAACTTTATAATGTGCCATTTAAAAGTATATTTTTAGATGGAATTGATATCAATGATTACTCTTTACAAGTTATTAGAGAAGGAATTGGATATGTACCACAAGATAACTTTTTATTTTCTGCATCCATAAATAACAACATTAAATTTTTTAAGGACATTTATAGTGAAAAAGAAGTTGAGGAGGCTGCAAAAATTAGCTCCATATATGAAAGTATATTAGAATTTCCAGATGGATTTAATACAATTCTTGGAGAGCGTGGAGTTAATCTTTCAGGGGGTCAAAAACAACGTATTTCTATAGCAAGAGCAGTTATTAAAAAGTCACCTATATTAATACTTGATGACTCTCTCTCAGCAGTAGACACAATTACAGAATCTAAAATTATTATGAATTTGAAAAAAATAAGAAAAGATAAAACTACTATTGTAATTGCTCATAGAGTTTCTACCTTAAAAGACGCAGATTTTATTATTGTGCTGCATGAAGGAAGAATATGTGAAAAAGGAACTCATAACGAACTTCTAGTGAGAAGGGGGCTATATTATGAAACATATTTGGAACAGCATAAAGATACCTAAGAAGAAGTTGGATAATAAGCTTAATGGCCTAAAAGCGCTGATTTTATTGGCTTCACCACATATTAAAAAAATAGCTTTAGCTATCTTATGTGTAATTTTAGTTAATTGTTCAGAACTTCTAAAACCATTTATATTAAAAGTAGTTATTGATGATTTTTTAACAGCTAATGTGCCACAGACAAAACTTTATTCCATAACCTCAATGGGCTTAATGTATTTTACTATTGTTGTTTTAGGTGGTTTTTTCTCCTTTTCTCAAGTGAATTTAATTAACTCTGCTGCTCAGCAGATAATGAAAAGTTTGAGGACTAGGGTATTTAATACAATTCAACTGTTACCTTTATCCTACCTGGATAAAACCTCTTCTGGTAGATTAATAACTAGAGCTACAAATGATGTGGCAGCCTTAAGTGAGATGTATACAGATGTAATTATAAATCTTTTTAAGGATATATTTTTACTGATTGGTATAGTTTATGCAATGGTTGCCCTTGATGTAGAACTTGCCCTTATAGCTTTTTCTGTAGTGCCGATAATGTTTTTCTTTGTATTTCTTCTAAAAAATAAAATAAAAAACAACTTTTCAAAGATGAAAAGTCTAATAGGAAAAATAAATGGATTTATGGCTGAAAATATTTCTGGAATGAAGCTTATACAAATATTTAGGGGTGAAAAAGAAAAAAAAGAGGAATTCTTGAAGTTAAACGAAGAATATTTTAAAAGCACCTTATTTCAAGTAAGATTAAATAGCATATTAAGGCCAGCTTCAGATGTTTTTCAAAGTGTTTCTATAGCAATTTTAATATGGTATGCAATGAACAAAATATATGATCACAATTTAGAAATAGGTGTGCTTGTTGCTTTCACAACCTATATAAAGCAGTTCTTTAACCCAATATCTGACTTGGCAGATAACTATACTACTATACAGTCTGCCTTAGTTTCAGCAGATAGAATTTTTGAATTACTTGATGAGGAAGAAAATTTAGAGGATTTGAATCTTGGGAAAGCTATGGAAAATCTAAATGGAGATATTGAATTTAAAAATGTATGGTTCTCTTATAACAATTCATGCTGGATATTAAAGGATGTGAGCTTCAAAGTAAATAAAGGTGAGACAGCAGCATTTATTGGAGAAACTGGGGCTGGAAAGACTACTATTATAAGTTTAATTAGTGGTTTTTATCCAATTCAGAAGGGAGAAATATTAATTGACGGTGTAAATATAAATGAAATAAAAAAGAAGGACCTTAGAAGAAATATCTCAGTGGTTCTTCAAGATGTGTTTCTTTTTTCAGGAGATATAGAAAAGAATATTTCATTAAAAGATGATATAGATAGAGAAGATATATATCATGCCCTTGAGACAACTTGTGCTTTAGAGTTTGTTAATAATCTTAATGATGGAATACATTCTCCAGTTATGGAAAGAGGAAGTACTTTCTCTGCAGGGGAGAAGCAATTATTATCCTTTGCAAGAGCATTAGCTCACAATCCTTCTATATTTATACTAGACGAAGCTACAGCTAATATCGATACCCATACAGAAAAGATGATACAAGGAGTTATCGAAAATGTATCTAAGGATAGGACTACATTAATTATTGCTCACAGACTTTCCACCATAAGAAATGCTGATAAAATAATTGTATTGAAGCAAGGGGAAATTGTAGAAATTGGAAACCATGAAAAATTAGTTAAAAAAGATGGATATTATAAAAACATGCTTCAAGGGAACAACATCAAGGATGTTATATAATATATGCAAACAACTATTTAAAAAAATATAAGTTTATAAAAGTAAAAATTCCGATTTGAAGATATAGATTTAATCAATTTAAGGACGATTCTATTTACCTAGATAATACAGAGTTCTGTAAAACATTCCTATGAAGTATCAATAGCTTTTGCTATGTAGTACTTTATGGGACTTTTTTTGTATAGGAAATTGAACTTTTTTTACTTCAGAAAAGTCATGGTAAGGCTTTGGCATAAGTAGATTGGTTTGTATGTAAAAATTAAAAGTGGTGGACTGTCCTTTTAATAGAGCATGTGAATATACGCTTTTGTTCTATGTATAAAACAACGGTTTGAAAACTCCGTGAAGTTATTGAATAAATTCACTTATCTTAAAAAATAAAATTTGTGAGATTAAAAGAATTAAATTTATCGGTTAAGCACAAAATAAAAGAAAAGGTGTTACATAAGTTGTAATAAGAAAGTTTTATTAATTTGTGATGTGAATACATTGAAGAATTAATTAATGAAAAATACTTAGCACAAAGTATATAAAAGATTTGAGAAAATTTATCGAGGCAAAGGAGGAAGTTTAGTGGACAATAATAATAATAGTGTAAAAGTTATTCCTTTAGGAGGACTTGGAGAGATTGGAAAGAATATAACTGCCTTTGAATATAAGGATGAGATCATTGTTATAGATTGCGGCATAGCCTTTCCAGACGAAGAAATGTATGGTGTAGATCTAATAATTCCGGATATAACTTACTTATTAAATAATGCAAAAAAAGTAAGGGGTATATTTATTACTCATGGTCATGAAGATCATATTGGTTCCTTGCCATATATTTTAAAACAATTAAATGTACCAGTGTATGGAACTAAACTAACTATAGGAATTATAAAAATGAAATTAGAAGAACATAACTTGCTTTCAGATTGCGAACTTCATGAAGTAAACGCTGGAGAAGTAGTAGTATTAAAGAATTTAAAAGTTGAATTCATAAGAAATACACATAGTATTGCAGATTCATGTTGCATTGCAATTCATACACCTGTTGGAGTAATACTACATACTGGAGATTTTAAGATAGATTATACGCCTATTGATGGAAAGGTAATGGATTTAGAACGTATTTCAAACTTAGGTAAACGTGGAGTGTTACTACTTATGGCAGATAGCACAAATGTACAACGTCAAGGCCATACAATTTCAGAAAAGTCCATAGGAGAAACACTAACACGAATACTTTCTAATGCTCATGGGAGAGTTATTGTGGCAACTTTTGCCTCCAACATTCACAGAATGCAGCAAATAGTAAATTCCTCAGTAAAATATGGAAGGAAGATAGCTTTTAGTGGAAGAAGTATGGAAAATATATCCCAAGTAGCTATGGAACTTGGATATCTTCATATACCGGATGGAAGTCTTATAAAGGCTGATGATATACCAAGCTATCCAAATGAAAAGGTTACTATCATAACTACAGGAAGTCAGGGAGAGCCTATGGCAGCCCTTGCTAGAATAGCATTTTCAAATCATAGAAAAATAAAAATTGAACCAAAGGATTTATTTATTATTTCTGCATCACCAATTCCAGGTAATGAAAAGTTAGTATCAAAGGTGGTTAATGAGTTATTTAGAAAAGGTGCAGATGTTATTTATGAAGATTTAGAGGAAGTCCATGTATCAGGTCATGCTTATCAAGAAGAGTTAAAGTTAATTCATACCTTGGTTCATCCTAAGTATTTTATGCCAGTTCATGGTGAACACAGGCATTTGAAGCATCACGTAGATTTAGCAGAAAGATTGGGAATGGATAGAGCTAACATATTTACAATGGTCACAGGTGATGTTTTAGAACTAACAGATAGTGAAGCAAATATTACCGGAAAAGTTCAAACAGGGTCAGTGTACGTAGATGGACTTGGAGTGGGCGATGTTGGAACTGTGGTGCTTAGAGATAGAAAACATTTAGCACAAGATGGTATGCTTGCAATAGTTGTCACTATAGAAAAGGATTCTTTTAGTATTATAGCAGGTCCAGATATTATTACTAGAGGATTTGTTTATGCTAAGGAATCAGAAGAACTCATTAATGAAGTTAAGGAAATTGCAAAAAGGGAACTGGAAAATTGTTTGGATAGAAAGATTGTAGAATGGTATGTATTAAAAGCAAATATGAAACAGTCAATAGAAAAATATTTATATGAAAAGACAAAAAGAAGACCTAGCATTCTGCCTATAATTATGGAAATTTAAATTCATATAAATTATAATTTTAGAAATATAGAGGCTTAAGATTAGTAAATGTCTTAAACCTCTATATTTTTTAAATGTCCTGAAGATCAAAATTCTTTATGAAATTCACAAAAGCTTTGACAACATTTAACTTTAAAGTTTCTTCTTCATAAAACATCCAAGTCTTTCTTATCAATGGTGTTCCATTTTTATTAGCCAAGTTTATGATATATAAATCATTTGTTTTATTTACTATCATACTGGGCATAATTCCATACCCCAGGTCATTGATAACCATTTCCTTACAAGTTTCAATTTGATCAACATTCATACTTACTAATGGTCCTTGTGAGAAAGTTTCTGACCACCAATTATCAATTAATGATTTTAATAAGTAATCAGTTTGATAATCAATTCTTGGGTGATTAGGAAGATCTTCTATAGCTATACGATTTTTAGATACAATACAGATATTTTCTTCAAATAATAGATGTTTTTCACTCTTCCAATTATAGTCACCACGAAGTAAACCAATATGGACATCTTTATTGTTTAGTAAATTGAAGATGTCACTACTCCAATCAGTAACGATTTTAAACTCTACCTTTGGATATTCAGTCTTGAATAGCTTTAATAAGGTAGGTAATTTGTTTTTCATCATAAATCTTGATACACCTAATTTTAATGTACCTACTACATCATCATTCATATTCCAAAGAGTTTCTTTTATTTTCTCTATTTTCAATAACATCTCATTAGCACATTGTACTAAATATTCTCCTTGAGGAGTAAAGGATATGCCTCTTCTTCCCCTAGTTACGATGCTTACCCCAAATTCTTTTTCAATTTGTTGCAATCGATTTGTCAATGCTGGTTGAGAAACATATAAGGTTTCAGCGGCTTTAGTAATATTTTTTTTGTCATAAAGGATTTTAAGTATAAGCCAATCTCTACTATCCATTTCGTTCCCCCAATATAGACATAATATTTTTTTATGGATTAGCATAAAGAATTATTATTTTATTTATATCTAATACTATACTAAACTTGTTATAGTAGAGTCAATAAAGTAAATAGTGTAATTAAATACAATATATTAGCACTTAGGTTGAGATAATTAAAGTAAATGAGTTAATACAAAAAATATAGAGATGTTGAAAGTGTGCAATGATTTTACTTTATTAGAAATAAGAAAATTTCTGAAATAATTAAATACGATTAACTTATATCGTGCCAATAAAATAAACATCTATTTAAGATGAGTTAACTACTAATATATTGGTAAATGAAGGAGATTATAATGGAAAAAATTATTTATACATTAATTATAGCTGGCATTGGTGGTTATGTTGGAATTAAGCTGAAAGTACCTGCAGGAGCCCTTATTGGTGCTATGATATTTGTTGCTATTTATAACATAAAAACTTCTCAAGGTTATATACCTAAAGATTTTAAGTTAATTGCACAAATCGTGGTTGGGGCAATGCTTGGATTAAACTTTAATATGCAATCAATACTAGCATTAAAAAAATTAATTTTACCGTCTATTGTTTTGGTGTTAGGGTTAACCATATTTAGTTTGTTATTAGGTATCTTAATACATAAGATTACGGGGTTAGATTTAGTAACTGCATTATTTAGCAGCTCTCCTGGGGGGCTTACAGACATGTCGTTACTTGCGGAGGCATATGGTGCTCAAACTCATGTGGTGGCCTTGATGCATTTAATAAGACTTACAACGGTAATAACAATATTTCCTATAATAATTAAATTTTTACAAGAGCATTTTTTATTTTAGTCGATATTATTGTAATCTAAGAAAGAATATAAAAAATTTATTTAACATAAGTGTTGTAGATCATGGTTTAAAGGTAAATAGCAGCATTTAAGTTAAAATTAGGGATTAATTGTAGTAAATGGTTAGTGTTGAACAATACTTCACATTTATGACCGTAAAAAACATAATTAAAAACACTACTATGGTTATATTGAGTAGTGCTTTTAAAAGTGAATATTGAATAAATGCTAGAAAGTTTTAAAAAATAGTTATGAGCTTTTGCTAATAAGTTTAAGTTAAACAGAAAACTTGTAGCCAATTCCCCATACGGTTTTAATGTATTTTGGTTTACTAGGAACATCTTCAATTTTATTTCTTAGATATTTCATATAAACCATAATACTATTATCATCAACGGCATTATCATTCCATACATTTTGATACAGTTGTTCCTTTGAAAATACTTGGTTTGGATGCTCCATAAAAAATTTTATAAGCTTTATTTCTTTTGAAGACAATTTAATTTCTTCATCGTTCTTATAAAACTTATAGCTATTTATATCAAACTTAAAAGGTCCATTAATCATCATACTTTGATTAACATCCTCATGCAAAATTTCTCTACGCCTTTTAACTTGAGATTTGACCTTTGCACTAAGTACAGATGGGCTAAAAGGTTTTGTTATGTAAGCATCTGCCCCGATATCTAAACCCTGAATAATATCTTGGTCTTCTTTTTTACCACTGAGGAATATGATAGGCAATTGTAAGTTAGAATTTCTAATACTTTTAGCCACCTCATAACCAGAAATTCCATCCATTAAAATATCTAATATTACTATGTCAAAATTAGTATTGGATATCATTTCAAGGCCTTGAATTCCATTTTCTGCTTGATAAACTAACATACCCTCTAAAGTTAGCGTTTTGTAAATCAGCTTTCTTATAGCTTCTTCGTCTTCAACAATAAGAATTTTTATTTTTTCCATACTTCCTCCACAACATAAAATAAGTCACTAAACTAATAGGTTAAAATCTTCTGAATTAAGATTATGTTAAGAATTTAAACTTATTATAATAAATATACCACAAAGAAATCAATAAAAATTTGGTTTGAACAAAATTTTGAAGTAAATATCTAATATAATATAAAATATATTGCTACACAAAAGTACATTTGTAGTTTACTTCATTATTAGGTTCGTTCATTCTATAAAAAGAAATTCATATATAATATTAGACTATTAAAGCTTAAAATATGTATTGGTATTTAATTTCAGATTAATTGTTAATATTATTTTTAATTTTGTAGATGTCTGTATATTTCTTTATTGCAAAACCTAGGATATATTTATAAAAAGCGTAAGAAAAATTAAAATTTCATAGTTATTTAATAGATTAATTTTTTTATATATTGGAAATTGTTTTGTGTCTTTTAAAAGTTTTTAAAATGTAAATTCACTAATTTAATTAATTAAGTTCGTTATATTTTAAAATAAGTTTAGGATAATCTATATAATAAGAGAATCGGAGGGGCTACCATTGAATAATTCGTTTATAAATAGATTAAAAGAAAAGAAGTGGTTGAGCAAAAAGGGAGTTTGGGGTGTTACAGGAATAGTATTGGCCATAATTTTAAGTATATTAACTTCCTTTACTTATAGGGAGTATGAAAAAACCATTGTATCTCAACAACAGCAAAACATGTTAGGAATATCTAGATCTATATCTCGAAGTATTGAATTATTTATCAATCACATTGTTGATAGCATGAAAATCATTACGCTAGATGAAGAATTTGTTCAAATGGTAACTAATATTGAAAATGAAAAAGTTATGAAAGTTTATAATGAAAAGCTTAAAGCTTATTATGAAGCAGAGAAAGAATCAATTCATGGAATTTATTTTTTTGATAGCAGTGGAAAAACTATAACTCAGTATCCAAATGATAAAGTAACAACTAAAAATAATCTACAAGCCAATATTGATTATGTTATTGCAAGTAAAAAGCCTTACATAGCCAATCCTTACTTTGATGAGGCAAAGAGAGTATTTATGCTAAATATATATGAACCAGTTTTCCAGGGGAAAACTTTTAAAGGAGTACTGGCTGTAAAAATTAGTCTTGATGTTATTTATGATAAATTAATTAACCCAGTAAAGATAGGAGAAAAAGGCTATGCACTAGTAAAGGATCAGTATGGAATTATAATAATGCATACTGTAAAAGAACAAGTTGGAATGGATGTTATAGAGACAAGAAAACAGGTATATCCAGATTTAGATTTTAAGGAGCTTGAGAACTTAATAAATGATCAACTTACAGGTGAAGAAGGTACAGCTATTTATCATTCTTATTGGTGGGGTGAAAGTTCCCTGAAAAGGGCAAAGAAACTTAATGCATACACCCCTGTTCAACTGGGAGAATATTTTTGGGTGGTTGCATTAACAATGTCCTATGATGAAATACAGGGACCTGTAAATAAGTTTTTAGTTCAAATCATTGGAATTGCAATTTTGGTAACCATTATAATTCTTATTTTCGCCTTAGCCTTAGCGAAAATGAAAAAGAATAAAGAAGAGTTAGAGAAAGAAACGAAATATTTGAAAATGTTAAATGAAGCATCAGAAGAACTAAGAGAAAAAGAATCTGAAATTTATCATTCTCATAAGCTTAAAATGGTGGGAACTCTTGCTGGAGGTATTGCTCATGATATTAATAATTTGCTTACTCCAATACTTGGTTATTCAGAATTACTTATGATGAGATTACCTAAAGACAGTGAATATTATGAGGAAGTTGATGAAATACATAAAGCTTCAGAAAAGGGAAAAGATTTAATTCAGCAAATTTTAGCTTTTAGTAGAAATGACAAGGGAATAGTTAAAGTAGAGCCAATAGATATAAATGAAGTTACTAAAGAGACTATAAAGCTTGTAAAAGCAGTTATACCGAAAAATATAGAAATTAAAGAGTATATCCAAGAGAACTGTGGATACATAAATGCAAGCTTTACACAAATTCATCAAGTTATATTTAATCTGTGCACTAATGCTTATCAGTCAATAAAGAATAAAAAGGGACTTATCGAAATATCATTAAATACTGTACATAGTTCAAAAGTAGATGAACTTAGTAAGTCTTTAAAGAAAGAATTAAACTATGTGAAATTAGTAATTAAAGATAATGGCTGTGGTATGGATGAAGAAACTAAAACGCAAATATTTGACCCTTTTTTCACAACGAAGACCATAGGGGAAGGAACAGGATTAGGACTTTTTGTTGTTCAAAATATTATAAATAAATACGATGGAGCTATAGTAGTAAAAAGTGAAGTAGGAAATGGAAGTTCATTTGAAATTTATTTTCCGTTAATTGATAATGAGCAAATTAAAAGTCAAATCCAGTCTAAAATTAGTCTAATTGGAAAAAAGAAAGTTCTAATTGTTGATGATAATATAAAAGTCCTCAAGGTATTGAAGAAAGGATTAGAGCATCTTGGTTATGATGTAGTAGCAGAAACAGAT
This sequence comes from Clostridium sp., assembly GCF_036642255.1. Lineage (GTDB taxonomy): Bacteria > Bacillota > Clostridia > Clostridiales > Clostridiaceae > Clostridium_J. The sequence goes on from NZ_JAVWDJ010000047.1 coordinate 16,212, forward strand.
AGTACAACTGCGTTAAAGGTTTTTCAATCTGATTTAAATAATATAGATTTAGTGATAACCGATTATATGATGCCAAATATTAATGGGTATGAATTTGCATCAATAGTTAAAGAGATGTGTAATAATACACCTATAATACTTATAACTGGCTACGTTGATGAGAATCAAAATGATATAAATCAAAATATAAATATTGACGCCTATCTTCCAAAACCTATAGAACTTAATATTTTATCAGAAATAATAAAAGGTTTATTAATTAAACCTCTTTAAAATGAGAAAATAAATTCAAAGAAAATAAAAATTTTTAAGAGTTTAATTATGAACATAATAAATCCATAGTTAAACTCTTGGAAAATTATTAAATGGATACCTATAATTTTCGGATGAATTTAACAAAATAAAATATTTATCTTTGCTAAGCAGTTAAAAAAATATCAATTTTATACTGGATAATGTTTTGCTAAAAATATACAAAATGATTTTTTAAGATTATTTTAATATTATTTTAATATTACTTTAAGAATTTAAAAAAAATTACAAATATTCAAGAAAAATGTCAAAAAATCTGTTGATATTTAAAAAATAAGTATATATAATGAACTTAATCTAGCTAGAGGTTTTAAGGAAATATGTAAAATCGTTTACAAAATTTACGGAGGTGTAATATTTTATGTTAGCTATATTAGGTTATGGAATTGTAATTACTTTTATGGTTTTAATTATGACAAAACGTATGACAGCATTTACTTCTCTTATAGTAGTACCTATTGTATTTGCTTTATTTGGTGGATTTGGTGCTGATATTGGAAAATTTGCTCTTACAGGTGTTAAAGGTGTAGCACCAACAGCATCCATGTTACTATTTGCAATCCTTTTCTTTGGAATTATGATTAATGTTGGATTATTTGATCCACTAGTTAATGCAATTGTAAAATTCGTAAAAGGCGATCCAGTAAAAGTACTTGTTGGAACAGCAATTTTAGCTGCTGTAGTTTCTGTGGATGGTGATGGTTCAACAACTACTATGATAGTTTGTTCTGCACTACTGCCAGTTTATAAAAAACTTAAAATCAAACCACTTTACTTAGCAACAATAATAATAATGCAAAATTCAATTATGAACCTTTTACCTTGGGGTGGACCAACAGCGCGTATAATGTCCGCTTTAAAAATTGAAGGATCAGATATTTTACGTCCTCTAGTTCCAGGAATGATAATTGCTGTAATCTATGTTATTGGAGTAGCATATTATCTTGGATTAAAAGAACGTAAGAGACTTGGTGTTGTACAAATTACAAATGAAACTTTAGCTGAAATGTCTGCAACATTAAGCGAAGAAGAAATAGCTCTTAAAAGACCAAAACTTATATGGGTTAACTTTATTCTTACTATTTTAGTGATGTATGTATTAATCTCAGGAAAAGTACCTGCTGCAATAATATTTGAAGTAGGTGTGGCATTAGCTCTTATCATAAACTATCCAAAATTAAAAACACAAAGACAACTTATAGAAACTCACGCTGGAAACGCTATACAAGTTATTGTTATGGTACTTGCAGCTGGAATATTCATGGGAATACTTACAGAAACAAAGATGGCAGAAGCCATTGCTCTTCACTTAGCTTCTATAGTGCCTGAATCTTTTGGGTCACACTGGGCTCTAGTTACAGCTATTATTAGTATTCCGGGTACATTCTTATTATCAAATGATGCTTTCTATTTCGGGGTACTACCAGTACTTGCAGAAACTGGAGTGGCATATGGATTTACTCCATTACAGATTGGTATTGCTTCAACTATGGGACAAGCTTTCCACTTATTAAGTCCACTAGTTGCGTTTATATATCTATTACTACAATTAACAGAAGTAGATATGGGGGAATGGCAAAAACATGCGGCAATATGGTCAATAGGTACTTTCATAATTTTCATAGTGGCTGCAGTAGTCACAGGAGTTATGCCTCTATAGAAATATTTAATTAATTAAAGTATGTTTTTCAAAAAAAGTTCCCTTGGGAACTTTTTTTGCTTTCATTATTTCTGAGCTATGAAATATGCATTAAATACTGAAAAATACAAATGAATATGTATACACAATAAAACTGAAAAAATTTTTGCTTGATAACTTAAAGTACTGATAGCATTTATATTTAACCTAAGTGGTATATTGTTTTATATAAGGATAGTTAAAAACTATAGATATTTTTAATTGGGTTGGGTAAAATCTATAATGTATGAGCTTAGCCTTTAAGCAATGGAAAGGAAGATTTTTATGTTAGATTATATGGATGAATTTGTTAAGAATACGAATTTTCATCAAAATAAACCCATAAGAGAAATAGTGTATGAAAGCTTGAAGAACACAATTATTAGTGGAAAAATTCCAGTAGGGGAAAGAATAGTGGAAAAGGAATATGCAGAAAGATTAAATATAAGCAGAACACCAATTAGAGAAGCTCTTAGAGCTCTAGAAGTAGAAGAGCTTGTGGAGTATAAACCTAGACTAGGAGTGGTAGTAAAAAGAATTACAATGGATGATGTATTTGAAATATATAAAATTAGGCAACATCTAGAAGTATTAGCAGCTATAAGCGCTATGGATAATATAACCGAGGATGAAATAAAGGATATTGAAGAATTACTAACTATTACTGAAGAAAAGAATGAACAAGGAGACATCGAGGAAGTAATTAGACTTTTTGGAGTGTTTAATCAAAAAATTTATGAAGCTAGTAGAATGAAAAGACTTACTAGTATGATAAGCAAGCTTAATGAATATCTTCAAAGATTTAGAAATATTTCTATATCTGATAATCAGAGAAGAGAATCAGCGCTAAAGGATCATAGAGAAATTTTAAAAGCAATTGTAGAGAAAAATAAGCTTGAAATTGAAGATATAATCAAAAAACATTTAGAGCATTCACTTGAAGTGGTTGCCACTGAAATTAGAGAGTAGGTCAAATTTATGGACATTAAGGAAAAGGGTGCTCATTATATTGCATCATTAGGGCAAAGAGCTATACTGTATGAAGTAAGTACCACTCCTAAACCAGGACTGGTAGATCGTGAAAATTCAGGGTCCCATAAAGATATGGATTTTTTCACTTTTATGGCAAGTAGTTCAGCATTATATAAAGGAATATATGAGTGTGCTTTAGCGGGGATGAATTTTAAGGAAGTTGATAAGACTAAATTACTTGATAGAATACGACGTCCGGGAATTCAATGTGAAGAAGCTATGTTTAAAGCTACCAATGGAGTGAATACTCATAAAGGAATTATTTTTTCAATTGGTATTTTATCTGCAGTAACAGGGTATCTGTATATGAAGTCGAATAAATTTAAATTTAACATTGACGAAGTTTGCGATGAAGTAAAAGAAGTTTGTAAGGATTTAGCTTATAAAGATTTTCAGCATATTCCTAAGAAAGAAAAATTAACTCATGGAGAATGGTTATTTAAAGAATATGGTTACAAGGGTATAAGAGGAGAAGTAGAAAGTGGGTTTAATACAGTTAGGAATATCGCTATACCGATTTTAACAAAATGGAGTAATAATAAGGATCTTTCTATGAATGATTTATTTTTGCAAATGTTAATGAGCATAATGACCCAAAGTGAAGATACTAATGTTGTTATGCGAGGTGGTGTGGATAGTCTTCAATATGTTAAAGAGGTTTCAAAGGAGTTTTTAACCCAAGGTGGAATATATAATAAAGATGCAAAGGAAAAATTAGAAGAGATAAATGAGGCGTTTGTTGCGAAGAATATAAGCCCAGGGGGAGCTGCAGACTTATTAGCTGTAGGTATTTTTTTAGGTTTATTACAAGGGATTATTCAATAATTAGTATATAATAATTAAAATGTTATGAAGAGTTGATCAAAGCGGTTAATTCTTCATTTTTTTTATTTAATATGTGCAAAAATATATAGTAATAATTTGTCGAAAAACAGGAAAAGTACACAAAAAAACACCAAAAAAACTTGGGTTTGCAAGAATACTGTCATATAATTTAATTAACAAGCATGTATAACCTATAAAGATGTTTAGAAGAATATGATTGACAATATCAGAAATTCATAAACAGATTTCAGGCGCACGTATCCGATATAAAAGTTTATATTGGAATTAAAGTTCCTAAAAATCAGAGGATTATATCAATTTATTCAATATGAATAGAAAGGGAATAAGTGAGGTACATGGATTACGAAATAGTAGAACAAAGGATCTTCTTACAGGATGTAGACGAACAAAGGAAACTAGAAGAGTTTCTCTGTAAAGAAGGGATAAGATTAGATAAAAATTTGGAGTACACTATAGGAATATATTATAACAATAGACTTATAGCTACTGGCTCATTTTTCAGAAATACTTTAAGATGTTTAGCTGTAAATTCAGATTATCAAGGGTTAGGAGTCCTAAACAAGGTTGTATCTCATTTAATAAATGAGCAGTTTAAAAGAGGATACAATCATACTTTTCTCTATACAAAATGTAATACAGCTCAATTTTTTAAAGACTTAGGATTTTATGAAATAGCTAGAGTTAAGAATTTAGCTGTTTTTATGGAAAACAAATATAACGGAATTAAAAATTATACTGAAACTTTAGCGAAAAATAAAGTGAATAGTGATTTAGTTGCTAGTATAGTTATGAATGCTAACCCCTTTACTCTAGGACATTTACATCTTATAGAAAAAGCAGCTAGTGAGAATAATGTAGTTCATGTATTTGTAGTTTCAGAAGAAGCATCAGTAATCCCATTTCGGGTTAGATATAAATTAATTGAAGAAGGTACAAAGCATTTAAAAAATGTTATCCTTCATAGTGGAGAAAATTATGTGATTTCTAGCGCCACCTTCCCATCTTATTTTATTAAAGATGATAAAGCTGTGGTGGAAACTCATGCTAGATTAGACTTAGAAATATTTAAAAAATATATTGTTCCTGCCTTAGGGATTAAAAGACGATATGTAGGTGAAGAGCCTTATTGTGAAGTTACTAAAACCTATAATTCTATAATGAAACAGGTTCTTGAAGAAGATGGGATAGATTGTAACATTGTACCAAGATTAGAATCTGAGAATAAAGCTATAAGTGCTTCAAGAGTTAGAGATTATATTAGAAATAATGATATAGAAGGAATAAAGGACATAGTTCCAAAGGCAACTTACGAATACTTTCTATCTGAAGAAGCAAAACCGATAATAAATAAAATTAAAATAAATTTAGGAAGACATTAGATGTCTAAAATAAAATTGCAGGGGTGAATCACATGGAAATTTTAAAAAGCTCAATGGCTGGAACAGTAGAATCCAGCGATATTCTTATTATGCTTGAACCAAAAGAAGAAAATGGTATTGAAATTCAACTTAAAAGTTCTGTAGAAAAGCAATTTGGAAAACAAATAAAAAGTGTAATAATGGATACCTTAGAAAAATTGCAAGTGAAAAATGTAAGGATTACAGCAACAGATAAGGGAGCCTTAGACTGCACAATTAAAGCGAGAGTGCAAAGCGCTGTTTTCAGAGCTGCTGGGATTAAAGAAAATTATGACTGGGAGGTAATCGACTAATGGAACGTTTGAGAAGAACTATGATGTTTGTTCCTGGAAGTAATCCAAGTATGATAAAGGAAGCATATATTTATGGAGCTGATTCCATAATGTTTGATCTAGAAGATGCAGTGGCAATCACTGAAAAGGATTCCGCAAGATTTTTAGTATATAATGCTATAAAAACAGTAGATTATGGCAACACTGAGCTAGTTGTAAGAATCAATGGATTAGATACACCTTTTGGAAAAGATGATATTGAAGCTGTAGTTAGAGCTGGAGTAGATGTAATTCGACTACCTAAAACTGAGAGAAAAGAAGATATCTTAGATGTTGAAACCATTATTGAAGAAGTTGAGAGAAAAATTGGAAGAGAAATAGGATCAACTAAAATGATGGCCGCAATAGAAAGCCCAATTGGAGTTATAAATGCCTATGAGATAGCATCTGCAAGTAAACGATTAATAGCTATTGCACTTGGAGCCGAAGATTATGTTACAAATATGAAAACTAAAAGATATGCAGATGGATTAGAACTTTTGGGTGCAAGAACCCAAATAATAATTGCTGCAAGAGCTGCTGGGATTTATGCAATTGATACAGTTTATACAGAGGTAGATAATGAAGAGGGCTTTAAAGATGAAGTTGAACTAATAAAACAGTTAGGCTTTGACGGAAAATCTGTGATTAATCCAAGACAAATACCTTTGGTAAATGGTGTTTACACACCTACTCCTGAGGAGATTAAAAAATCAATAGATATAAAAAGAGCGGCTAAAGAAGCAGAAGAGAGAGGCTTAGGAGTTATATCGCTAAATGGTAAAATGATAGATAAGCCAATTGTAGATAGGGCAGATAGAGTACTTCAGTTAGCAACCGCCGTAGGTTTGTATAAGGAGGAAGTTTAAGATGAGAAATATTCTAGGTAGAGAAATTCCAGATGAAATTTTAAAGGGTAGCGAAGTTTATCAAGGAGAATTTACTAAAAGTCATGAGATTATGACAATTGGAAGAAAAGTAACTCCTGTTAAGCCAGAAGATATAAAAGTATTAAAAAATATTGAAGAAGCAATATTGAAGACTGGGCTTAAAGATGGAATGACTATCTCCTTCCACCATCATTTTAGAGAAGGAGATTATATATTAAATATGGTGGTAGACACTATTGCTAAGCTTGGAATAAAGAACTTAACACTAGCATCAAGTTCTTTAGGTAGTGTTCATGCACCAATAATTGAACATATTAAAAGTGGTGTAATCTCAAAAGTTACTACAAGTGGGTTAAGAGGACAGCTTGCTGAAGAAATTTCTAGAGGATTAATGAGTGAGCCGGTAATAGTTAGGTCACATGGGGGAAGAGCAAGGGCTATAGAAGCTGGGGATATAAAAATAGATGTAGCATTTTTGGGAGCACCATCTTCAGATGAGTATGGAAATGCTAGCGGATCAAGAGGTAAGGCTAACTGTGGATCACTAGGATATGCAAAAGTTGATGCAAAATACGCAGATAAAGTAGTAATCATAACAGATTGTTTAGTTGATTTTCCAAATATGCCAGCTAGTATAGATCAAAGAGATGTTGATTATGTAGTTGAGGTGGAAGCAATAGGAAATCCAGCAGGCATCGCATCTGGAGCTACTAGATTCACTAAAAATCCTAAAGAATTACTTATTGCAGAGTACGCTAGTAGAGCAATAGTTGAATCAGGATATTTTAAGGATGGATTCTCATTCCAAACAGGAACAGGTGGATCTACTTTAGCAGTAAGCAGATTTTTAAGAGATGAAATGATAAAGCAAAATATCAAGGCAAGTTTTTCTCTTGGTGGAATTACTAAGCCAATGGTTGAAATGCACGAAGAAGGACTAATTAAAAATATATTTGATGTGCAGGGATTTGATTTAAGTGCTGTAGATTCTATCAGTAAGAATCCTATGCATCATGAAGTTGATGCATCTTTCTATGCCAATCCACATAATAAGGGCTGCATTGCTAATAAGTTAGATGTAGTTGTTTTATCAGCATTAGAAATTGATACAGACTTTAATGTAAATGTTCTGACTGGTTCAGATGGAGTTTTAAGAGGAGCCTCTGGAGGTCATTGTGATACTGCTGCCAGTGCTAAATTAACTATAATAGTTGGACCACTAATTAGGGGAAGAATTCCTACAGTTGTTGATTCAGTAAATACAGTAATAACCCCAGGAGATAGCATTGATTTATTAGTAACAGAACTTGGTATGGCAATTAATCCAAAAAGAACAGATTTAATAGAAATCTTTAAAAATAGTAGCATACCAGTTTATACTATAGAAGCGCTAAAAGACAAGGCAGAGTCCATTGTAGGTGTTCCAGAAAGAATAGAATACTTGGATGAAGTAGTTGCAATAGTAGAATATAGAGATGGAACTATTATAGATGTTGTAAGAAAACTAAAGGAATAGAATAAGACACACTTCTAAGGTGAATAAATCCATTAAAAGAACACCTTCTTATAGTGTAAATTTAATGGATTACCAACCTCAACAAAAAAAGAAAATATAGATAATGATTTCAAATTATAAGACATCATTCAGTATAAATAACATAATTTAAGCACATGTTAGAAAATTTAATTATGAGTAAGGTAGATTCAAATCCGTTAATAATTTAGATTTGCCTTGCTTTAATTTATTGTTTAAAAAGAATTTGATAAAGTAAACTTAGTGAATTTAAAGGGTGCTTTATATTAGGGAGTGACAAATAGTGAACCCAATAAAAATTACAGAAACTGCATTAAGAGATGGACATCAGTCTCTCATTGCAACCAGATTAACAACGGAAGAAATGTTACCTATTTTAGACAAAATGGATAAGGCTGGGTATTATGCTTTAGAAGTTTGGGGCGGTGCAACTTTTGATGCTTGTCTTCGTTTTTTAAATGAAGATCCATGGGAAAGACTAAGGGCTATTAGAAAAGCAGTAAAGAAAACTAAACTTCAAATGTTATTAAGAGGTCAGAATCTTTTAGGGTATAAGCATTATGCAGATGATGTGGTAGAAGCCTTCATTAAAAAATCTGTTGAAAATGGTATAGACATTATCAGAGTTTTTGATGCTTTAAATGATTTAAGAAACTTGGAAACTTCGATAAGAGTTATAAAGGAAGCAGGAGCTCATTGCCAGTGTGCAATAAGCTACACCACAAGTAAGGTTCATAACTTAGATTATTACGTAAAACTTTCAAAGGATATGGAGGATCTAGGAGCAGACTCAATTTGTATTAAGGATATGGCTGGAATATTAACCCCACATGCAGCTTATGAGTTGGTATCAAGACTTAAGGAATCATTAAACATTCCTATAGAATTACATACTCATTGTACAAGTGGAATTGCTTCAATGACATATTTAAAGGCAGTAGAGGCTGGAGTAGATATTATAGATACTGCAATTTCTCCTTTTTCTGAGGGTACTTCACAACCATCTACGGAATCTATGGTAGTTACACTTAAAGAAGGACATAGAGCTCCTAACTTAGATGTAGGTCTATTAAGTGAAATTGCAGATTATTTTAAACCAATAAGGGAAAAGTATAGAGAAAATGGAATATTAAATCCAAAGGTTATGGATGTTGAACCTAAAACACTATCTTACCAAGTACCAGGAGGAATGTTATCTAATCTCCTATCCCAATTGCAAACACAAGGTGCTAGTGATAAATATGAAGAGGTTCTTAAAGAGATTCCAAAAGTAAGAGAAGACTTAGGATTCCCACCACTAGTTACTCCACTTAGTCAGATGGTTGGTACTCAAGCAGTATTCAATATTTTAGCAGGTGAGAGATATAAAATGGTACCAAAAGAAATCAAAGAATATGTAAAAGGTCTTTACGGAGCTTCCCCTGCACCAATCAGTGCTGAAATTAGAGAGAAGATTATAGGAAATGATGAAGTAATAACTAAAAGACCTGCAGATTTACTAGAGCCTGAAATGGAAAAATATAAGGAAGAAATTGGCGAGTTAGCTAATTCCTTAGAAGATGTATTATCCTATGTGTTATTCCCACAAGTTGCTAAGAAATTTTTTGAAAGTAGATTGTTAGGTGGAGCAGTAGCAGTAGATGCAGAAAAAAAATGTGAAGAAAAATCAGTGGATAACCATGAAGAAGTTCACTATATTACTGTAACCATGTAATTCTTGTTTATTATTTAAAGGTGGTGAAATACCATGGGAAATTCTATACTTTCAAAGCTATTTAAATTAATATTTAATAAAAAAGAGAATTTAAAAAATAGAGATGAAAAAAATAGCTTAGAGAAAAATATAAATAAAGTTGATGATTCTAATTATGAAATAGATGAAGAAGATAAACTAGTAGTGGCATTAGCTGCATCTATTATGGCGGGAAAAGATAAGCCAAAATCTCATTTTCATATTTCAAAAATAACTAGAATTGATAATAATAACTTAAGAGCGGCTAAAGAACAAATATCTCATAAAATTGAAGAAGAAGATAAGTTAGTAGTAGCTTTGGCAGCTTCTATCATGGCAGGAAAAGATAAACCAAATTCTTATTTTCATGTATCAAGGATAACTAGAATTGACAATAGGTCAGGAACTGAATTTAATAGAAGTGATTACGAAATTAATGAAGAAGAAAAATTAGTAGTAGCTTTAGGCGCAACAATTTTGGCTGGGCAAGATAAGCCAAATTCTCATTTTCGCATTTCTAAGATATCTAGAATAAGTTAATACTCTTCAAATGAGTATTAAGAGAATCAATATAAGTTAAGATATAGTAACAGGTTAATAAATTATTGAAAATTGAATTATTTAATAACAAAACTACTGGATATAAAAATCAAATTATTTACTGTTGTTGAAAAGGAAGGGATTAAAGTATATGAAGAAATATGTTATAAAATTAAATGGTAAGGTTTATGAAGTAGAAATGGAGGAGGTTACAGGAGAAACAAGTGCTGCCTATGAAAGAATCAATACAGCACCCCAAAATACAGTAACTGAAAATCCTGTTGTGCAAAGCGCTCCACAAAATAAAGTTGTACAAAACAATGCTCCACAAAATGCAGAAGGAGAAGCTCTTGATGCTCCTATGCCAGGTAATATCCTTAATGTAGCTGTAAAAGTTGGAGACACAGTTAAGAAAGGACAATTATTAATTGTACTAGAAGCAATGAAGATGGAAAATGAAATAGTTTCTCCTAAAGATGGAGTTATTACTTCAGTTGGTGTTACAAAAGGACAAACAATAAATGCAGGAGATACTCTTGTTAAAATTGCATAATAATTTCTTAAAATAAAGTATATTTAAATGCAAAACATACACAAAAGTCAGGCATTTAATATAATGCTTAGACATATTACATAGGAGGCATATTTTATGGATTTTTTACTAAGAGGAGTAACCTCTATAACAATTCA
>NZ_JAVWDJ010000048.1:0-26621 GCF_036642255.1 Clostridium sp.
TCGTTCCGATATTTACGTGTGGTTTGTTTCTTTCAAATTTAGCTTTTGCCATTTTTTATTCCTCCTTATGTATGTTTATTGATTTATTTAACTTTATAATCAAAGTAAACTCATCCACGTGTGTTGTGATGTATATAAGAATTTTGGAGCCCATAACCGGGATTGAACCGGTGACCTCCACCTTACCAAGGTGACGCTCTACCTACTGAGCTATATGGGCATTTGACAATTAAGCATAGTAATGATAAAACTACTATACATCAGTTATTCATTATAATATACGTACAGTTAATTGTCAATATTATTGTTTTCTGTTTTCTAAGCATTTTTCGAGTTTTCTTTTTACTCTTTGCAATGCATTATCAATAGATTTAGCATGTCTTTCTAAATCGCAAGCAATTTCCTGATAAGACTTCCCATCTAGATATGACATTAACACTTCCATTTCCAAAGCAGATAGAACTTCCCCAATTTGGGTTTCAATATTTTGCAAGTCTTCTTTTCCAATCATTAGTTCTTCAGGGTCAGAAACCTTTATTCCTGAGATAATATCAAGTAAGGTTCTATCTGACTCCTCATCATAAATTGGCTTATTGAGAGAGATGTACGTGTTAAGCGGGATATGTTTTTGACGGGTTGCAGTTTTGACAGCAGTTATTATTTGCCTTGTAATACATAACTCAGCAAAGACTTTAAAAGATGCTAATTTGTCATCCTTGAAGTCTCTAATTGCCTTAAATAAACCTATCATTCCCTCTTGATATATATCTTCCTTATCTGCACCAATTAAAAAATAAGATTTGGCTTTTGACTTAACAAAATTTTGATACTTACTAAGCAAATATTCTAAAGCCCTCTCATCACCGTTTTTAGCTTCGATTACTATTTCTTCATCAGTCTTACTTTCAAACAATGAACCCCGATTCTCATAGCCAACCCTTTTTTCCAACAACATCCCCTCCATAATGCAAACGGATTCAACTTAAATTATACATACACCAAATTTAACCGTCAAGTGAAATAATTGAGAAGTCAATATAGTGAATGATTTTAAAAGTAAGTTTAACCTCATAATAATTTATATCTTGTAATTATATTAGAGTCCTAAACTTATAAAAAACTTTATACCATAAAAATACTGGCCATCTAGATCAGCTTCAATCACTTACTTCTTCTTATCTTCTCTAGTTTTTTCGCACTTTCCATGTCAATATTTTCTTCTAATAAGTTTCTGTTGGAAGAATACTTTGTTTCATAACTCTTTGATATTTTATTATTATCCATCATCATGGAGTGGTAAAACTCTAATGATGAAATTCTTACTGCGCCTCTTTGGAATGTAACTTGTTGTTCAAGTGAGTCTGACGTCACCACATAGACTTCTAGAGTTCTACCTATATTATTAACCATTCTTTCAATATAGTTATCTGCTGATTCACCTTCTTTTGTGAATACTACTACTAGATTCCCCATTCTTTCTTTCTTTTCTAAGCTTCCCTTAACCTTATGAGCATCAAAAACAAGAATTATATTCCAGCCTTTGAATGCTGAATAATTTTGAAGCATATCAATAAGTTTTGTTCTTGCTGATTCGTAGCTAGAATTTTTTATATCTCTTAGCTGTGGCCAACTATTTATAACATTGTAACCATCAACAAATATTTTTCTCAAAACATCCCTCTAAGTTATTTACTGCTTTATTCTTTGTTTTAAAGCTTCATACATCATTATGCCACCAGCTACTGAAGCATTTAAGGAACTAATTTTTCCTATCATCGGTATTTTCATAAGAACATCACATCTTTCTTTCGTAAGCTTAGAAATCCCCTTACCTTCACTTCCTATAACTAGGGCAATAGGTCCTTTTAAATCAACATTATAACAGTGTTTTTCCCCACTCATATCAGCGCCAAATACCCAGACTCCTTTGTTTTTTAACTCATCTATAGCCACATTTGTATTAGTAACCTTAACTATCTTCATATGTTCTATAGCTCCAGCTGAAGTTTTGTACACTGTTGGTGTTACCCCTACATTTTTTCTCTTCGGAATAATAATACCATGAACTCCACAAGCCTCAGCTGTTCTAATTATAGACCCAAAATTATGAGGATCTTCCAGTTCATCTAATATTAATATAAACGGTGATTCATTTTTACTTTTTGCGTAATCTAAAATATCATCCATTTTAAAATAATTATATGGTGTTACAATGGCTATTACTCCCTGATGAGCACCTGTTTGAGACATCTCATCAAGCTTTGCACGCTCTACGTACTTAACTACAGTTCCTTTTTCTTTCGCAATACCTAAAACTACATTAATAGAACCTTTAGTATCTCCCTTTGCAACTAATATTTGTTCTATGGTTCTCTCTGATTTTAAAGCCTCAATTACTGCATTTCTACCTTCAATCAAATCTTCTCTTAATGGTATTTCAACATCACTAGTTCTTTCTACCTTCTTAACCTTTTCTTCTCTTTCTACTTTTTTAATTCTTTCATCCTTCTCCACTCTTTTAGCTTTATGAAAAGGTTTGGTTCCTTCTGGAGCGTTTTTGTTTATTCTTTGTTTTCCTGTAAATTTGTTTTTCATACGTTACCTCACTTACTATTATTTATTGTAATTATACCCAAAGATTATGATTCACATTATATATTGGCGTATTTTTCTTTTATTTCAAGTATTTTTCCACAGGTCATCTGTCCTTCTGGACATCTCCCCTTAACACAACTAGGCCCACAATACTTGAATAAGTTAGGAGCCACGACTTTAACTAACTTAAGCATTTCATCTGCCAAATCTCTTATTTCCCACTGTGCTCTATTACAGCATCTATGGTTAAAGAAATTCATAAGTTCTCTAGCATTCATAGTGGCCATGATCTTTGTTTCACATGCATTAGGAAAAACATATCTTGCATCCTCTATAGCCTTCTTTTCTGCTTTACTTCTAAAGGACTTTAATATCTTTTCATCTATACTTCCTTTAGTTTTATTGTTTATGTCATATTCATTTATATATTTTTCTAATTCACTTTCCTTAATTATATGTACAAGTTTATCATAATCCTCTTGATCTCTTTTCATAGCCTGAACAAATATTTCTTTAGCTTCTTTATTTGCCTCTATAGCTGGAGGAATTATGTACTCAAAAGCATCGAGTTTTACATATCTCTGACTTTGTTGTGAATATGAGGCAATTCTATGCCTAACTAGCTGATGAGTTAAACTTCTTGATACCCCTTCGATAGCGAAGGTAAAACTTACATGTTCCGTTGGTGAATAGTGTCCGTAGCTAGCTAGCATGTCTATAAAACTTGATGTTTTTTCTTCTGTTAATCCCCTCGATATTTCATCTACTCCCACCGCACTATAACAAAGTTTTGCCGCTGAAGCGATTACCTTTTCTGGTTCTGGTGTGTACTGTAATAATTTAACTTTAACTTTCATTGTTATCTCCCCCTTCCATAATTTTATTCAATAGATAATTTAGCCTGTCACTTTTATCTAATACATATAAGTATCCCATTAGCGCTTCAAATCCTGTAGCCCATCTATAGTCTGCGACATCCGCATTTTTAGGTGTACTAGATTTTGTATTTCTACCTCTTTTAAATATACTAAGTTCATCTTCATTAAGTTCATCTATTATTATCTTCATAAACTTGCTTTGGGCTTCAGCCTTCACGTGCGCTACTGTTTTTAAATGTATTTTATGCACATTCATATCTCTATTTTTTTCTACAAGATATGTTCTTATAAAAACCTCATATACTCCATCCCCTATTAATGCTAGCACTAAGGGATTTAAGAATTTAGCCTGTTCTTCCGTAAATTTCCCTTTAAGTAAATTAAACTCCATAGATATTTCTCCTTAGAAATACATTTTATTACTTATTATAAACAATATCTTTTTTTAATAAAAGTAGTAAGAGTTGAAATTCTTACTACTTTTACCCAAAACATAATGCTATTTTTCTATCAATTGTAGATTATAACCTTTATCCTCTAAAGTATTAATAATATTTTCAGAATGCTCACTTGACTGTGCTTCTATCTCAAAAATAACATTTGTATATTCTAATCCTTTAGAATTCCAGTTTCTATCCTGCCTTGCTCTAGATACATTTCCACCAAGAGAAACTATATCAGATATAATGGAACTTAACTGACCTACTTTATCTTGAATCTCTACAGAAATTGATATTCTTCTTTTTAACATAACCAATTCTCTATCAATTATTTTAGCAACACTAGCAATGTCAATATTTCCTCCACTAACTAATGCTACCACATTTTTTCCTTTAGCTTTGATTTTTCCTGAAAGTAGTGCCGCTATAGCTACTGCACCAGCTCCCTCTGCTACCAATTTATTTCTTTCCATCATAGCAAAAATACCATAAGCTATTTCATCTTCAGTTACTGTAACTATATCATCTACATATTTTTTTACATATCTGAAGGTTTTATCTCCTGGAGTCTTTACGGATATTCCATCTGCTAAAGATTTCACTCCTGGCAATGTAACGATTTCATTTTTAATTATTGAAATTTTAGTTGATGCAATAATCTCCGCTTGCACACCTATTATTTTAATATTGGGGTTAATAGCTTTAGCCGCTACTGCCATACCTGCTATCAAGCCACCGCCGCCAATAGGTATAACCAATATATCTGCATCTGGTAAATCTTCTAGTATTTCAAGTGATACTGTTCCTTGTCCTGCCATAACCTCATCATCGTTAAACGGATGAACAAAAGTTGCTCCAGTTGCCTCTTGGATTGCTACTGCTTTTGAATAACATTCATCATAAACTTCACCATACTGTATAACTTCAGCCCCATATTTTTTTGTAGCTTGCACCTTAGCTATTGGAGCTGTTGTTGGCATTACAATAGTTGATTTAATTCCGAAAGCTGTTGCTGCATAAGCAACTCCTTGGGCATGGTTGCCTGCTGAAGATGCTATAACACCATTTTTCCTCTGTTCTTCTGTTAATGAACAAATTTTATTATAAGCTCCTCTTAATTTAAAAGCTCCAGTTTTTTGTTTGTTTTCACATTTTAAATAAACTTCATATCCACATTCCTTTGAAAAAGTACTCGAATGAAATAATGGAGTCTTTCTTGCTACACCCTTTAAATTTTCTTGTGCTAATTTTACATCTGCAATTGTTATCATTAGTTTTTCTCCTTAACTTTATATTCTACCGCATCTTACAGACTTAACAAGTTAAGATTTAATATACTTACAATTTATTTTTTAACTTGTCAATGTTATGTCTATATTATTTCAAAACACTAAGTAAATTAATCCCCACAAGAAACCTATAAAATCTTAAAGAACAAACATATCCCCACTTTAATGATCTATTTTATTCAAGCACTTTTAAAATAGCCTTTGTTCTCACCAATTAAACCGTAAGCCCAAGCTAATAAAATGCTCTTAAATTTTAAAATCATTATTTTTGAATTCTATTCTTACTCTTTCTATTATATCATCTATAGAAATGATTTCATTATTAGCAGCAGTTCTCAATTTAAATTCAACCTGACCCTCTGATATTTTCTTACCAACAGTTATTCTCATTGGTATGCCCATCAGGTCTGAATCTTTAAATTTCACTCCAACTCTCTCATTTCTGTCATCCATTAGTACTTCTACACCTAGATCTTTAAGTTCTGTATATATTTTTTCTGCTATTCTCATTTGTTCTTCATCTTTAGTAACCACTGGTACTACAATTACTTGATATGGTGCAATTGCTAGTGGCCAAGTAATACCATTATCATCATGATGTTGTTCTATAATAGCTGCCATAGTTCTATTTATCCCAATTCCATAACAACCCATTACAAGCGGCTTATCTTCCCCATTTTCATCTATGAAAGTAGCTCCCATAGCTTCAGAGTATTTTGTTCCAAGTTTAAATATATGACCAACTTCAACCCCTCTTGCAATTGTGAGTGGTTCTCCACATTTTGGACACTTATCACCTTGAATTACATTTCTAAAATCTCCAACTCGTCCCTGAAAGTCTCTTCCATAGTTTACATTTTCATAGTGATATCCAGTACTATTAGCTCCTACTATGAAGTTATACATTTTTGAAACCTCTTCATCAACCAATAATACATCGGACTTTATCCCAATCGGACCCGCGAAACCTACTTGTGCTGATGTGGCCTCTTGTACAATTTCAACACTAGCCATGTCAAATTCAATTGCTCCACCTATAGCATTAATAACCTTTGTTTCATTAACAGCTCTATCTCCTCTGACCATTACTGCTACAATCTTATTATCAGCTTTATAAATAAGAGTTTTAGCAAACTTTTTCTCTGTGGTTTTAAAGAATTTCACAAGTTCCTCAATGGTTTTAACGTTTGGTGTTTCAACTCTATTAACTTCTAACATATCTTCCTTAGGTTGTTCTTCTGCAGTTGAAGGTGCCTTTTCCATATTAGCCGCATAAGTACAACTAGAACAGAAAACAACTTCATCTTCTCCTACTTCTGATTTAACCATAAATTCAGCAGACCCTGAACCTCCCATAGCTCCTGAATCCGCTTCAACCGCGCTGCAGTCTAGTCCGCATCTTTTAAATATATTTGTATAAGCATTATACATTTCCATATATGAAATATCTAAGGCTTCATAATCTTTATCAAAGCTATAGGCATCTTTCATAATAAACTCTCTCGATCTCATAACACCAAATCTAGGTCTTCTTTCATCTCTATACTTTGTCTGAATTTGATATAAGTTTAATGGTAATTGTTTATAGGATTTGATTTCATTCCTAGCTATATCTGTGAAAACTTCCTCGTGAGTTGGTCCAAGACAAAATTCTCTCTCATTCCTGTCCTTTAACCTGAACATTTCTGCCCCCATAACATCCCATCTTCCCGATTCTTTCCAAAGTTCTGCTGGAAGTAATGCTGAAGCTAAAAATTCTTGAGCTCCTGCCTTATCCATTTCTTCTCTTACTATATTTTCAATTTTCTTTATTACTCTAATACCACTAGGCATAAAGTTATATACTCCTGAAGCCATTTTTCTCATCAATCCAGCTCTAAGCATTAGTTGATGACTTGAAATCTCTGCTTCAGCTGGAACCTCTCTCAATGTACTAATTAGCATATTAGAAAGTTTCATAATTATCCTCCTCCAATTTATAAAATTTCAAAAAAAAGAAAACCCACCCCTTTTAGGGCGAGTTTTATCGCGGTACCACCTAAATTTGTACTTAATTTGATAACGGCATAAGCCGGTAGTTTTACTACTGCTCAGAAGCGGGTTCAAAATTGTGAAAAGTCTCTCAGCCTTTGGACTTCTTCTCTGTAATGTAATTTCTACTATTCTTCATCATTGCTCACTATTCATTTTTCTCAAAATTAATATACAGTCTAGTTAATTATTTGTCAACATGTAAAACTAAAATTAGTTATAGAAAATTCATCTTTTATTTAAGCTTCTTTAGGCTTTGCGAATATCATTCTTCCTGCTGCAGTTTGAAGTACAGATGTGACAACTACCATAATTGTAGCACCAATAAACCTTCTACCTTCCTCTACAACTATCATTGTTCCATCATCCAAATAAGCAACTCCTTGACCTGCTTCTTTTCCATCCTTAACAACTTGAATTTCCATTTCTTCTCCTGGAAGAACTACAGGCTTAATAGCATTTGCTAATTCATTTATATTCAGTACTGGGACTCCCTGAAATTCAGCGACCTTATTCAGATTATAATCATTAGTTATAACCTTCCCATTTAGAACCTGAGCTAACTTTAGAAGTTTGCTATCTACTTCATTAAGGTCTTTAAAGTCCCCTTCCCAAAATTCTACCTTTACACTTAGTTCCTTTTGAATCCTATTTAGTACGTCTAATCCTCTTCTACCTCTGTTTCTTTTTAATCCATCACCAGAGTCTGCTATATGCCTTAACTCATCTAAAACAAAGCTTGGGATTATTAAAGTACCTTCAATAAACCCAGTTTGACAGAGATCAAATATTCTTCCATCAATTATTACCGAAGTATCTAATACTTTTGGATAATCTTTAGCGTTATGCTTGCCCTTACCATCCTTAGCAGATGGTATCTTTTTCATACTTGAAATCATTGATAGAATTTCCTCTTTTTTTCTTATGGAAATATCTGCGAAGAAAACCATAATTATTACAGTAATTATTATGGTAATTATAGTTACAATTACAGAATCGATTCTAATCAAACTAGATATTAGCACAGAAATTATAAGCCCCACTACTGAACCTAAAACTGCAAAAACCACATCACTAATTGGGATTTTCTGCACTCTTTTTTCTAGATAATCCATTGCATTAATAATTATTGTGCTTAAAATTGGAGAAATAAAATAAAATATAATTCCAGATAATATAACAGAAAAAATAATAAATAATATGCCTTGTAATGAAGCTGCAGTAGCAACACCTAGTGTGTCTAAAAATTTATGAGTAATAGCCCAGTCACTAAGTATATACCCTAAAGTTCCTCCAGCTAAAGTAAAAAGCCCTCTTAATACTTTTTTCAGCATATTCTCACCTCCTAAAAAAATTAGTATTTATTTGTTATTTAACAAGTCTTTGATAGTGAATCAATACTACGTGATGCCATTTAGATACTTAAAACTTAATTGTCTTAACCTGAGTATTGGCACTACCTTTAAAAATCTTGCTAAATATAATTATCATCACTTAAATAGTTTTATAATCTTTACATTAACTATATCCTACAATATAAGTTATTTCAATAAATTATTGAAATAAGATATAAAATTCCTAATTAAAAGTTTATTAATACCATGTTCCTCTTTGAAATCTTATATAAAATTTATATCCTATGAATGACCCCCTATTATTATAATAAATAATCATATATCATATATCTATACTATTCATTTATTAAAAATAAAACCACATAATTAAAAGGAGTTGAACATGATGAAAGATCTTATATTCGATGAATTTCAAAATGCAGTTGACAGTTGTTTATTAAGGCATAAAAGTATTTTAGATATCATGACCAAACTTCAGGAATCTCAAGCTAGAGTAAATAGGGCAGTAATAAAATCAGTTACCAGTTGTGGATGCTTGAAAGTTGATGCTAAAAAACAATGTATTCACGAGAATATAGATAACATTGACCTGGATGACATAAATGATTCCTTTGATACCCACTTAACTGGAAAACTATGTGATAATTGTAGAGAAGTGATTGAAAGAGAAATGGGAAATAACTTTTTTTATATGACTTCCCTTTGTAACACCTTAGATATAAACTTATATGATGTTTTTCTAAAGGAATATAAAAGAATAACTACCTTCGATAAACTTAATAATTTCAGATAAATTTATATCATTTTTCCTCAAGGTAAACAGGTCGTTTTATAAATCAGCTAAATTAGCACATTATACTATTCGCATAATAGTACAATTAAGTTGGTGTTCAACCTTACATATATAATTTCTTTAATATTAAAGAAATTATTATCAAATTGAGTGACAAATAGCACGAAATTAATTATTTTGTGCTATATTTGTTTATCTAGTATAAACTGTTCCTTTAATCTTCTTAACCCATTCTTTATAGCTTTAGCTCTTGCTTCTCCTATTCCTTCTACGGAATCCAACTCCTCATAAGAAGCATCCATAACTGCTTGAAGTTCATTAAAATACCTTACCAAGTTTTCAATAATAGCTGAAGGTATTCTAGGAATTTTATTTAAAATTCTGTAACCTCTGGGTGAAATTAATGTATCTACTAAAGAAACCCCACTATACCCTAAAATCTTGCTGATTATATCTAAATCTAGTAATTCTTCTGGTGAGAGTTTTTCTATACTTCTGCTTATTTGTGAGAAATTTGATGAACTTGAACAATAATCTCTTATTAATAAATTTCCTTCTTGTTCAATTCCCTTTATAAGCTCTCCAAGCTGCATAGCAATTAATCTACCCTCATTCCCCAGTTCACAAATATAAGTTTCGATTTCATAGATAATTCTCATTACCATTTCTGTTCTTTGTATTCCTGTTACTACATCTAGCAAAGTACTCATATCTTGTAGTTCTAATAAATTCAAATTGCTGATTACTCTCTCTAGTACAGCTACGTATTTTTCTAAGGTTTGAATTGCTTGATTAGCCCTTGCTAGCACCTCATTACTATCTTTAACTACATACTTTATATCATCCTTATAAACCGTTATTATATTTCTTCTTTGAGATATAGCTACTACAATAGAGCCAGTTTGCTTTGCTATTCTTTGAGCAGTTCTATGTCGGGTTCCTGTTTCTGCAGTGGGAATAGATGAATTAGGGATTAATTGAGTGTTTGCAAAAAGTATTTTATCTAGGTTACTACTAACTACTATTGCTCCATCCATTTTTGCTAGCTCATAAATGTAAGCAGGTGTGTATTCAGCATTTATGGCAAACCCTCCATCTACAATATTTAATATTTCTTCACTGTCACTCAAGACTACTAACCCTCCAGTTTTAGCCCTTAAAATATTGTCGAGTCCTTCCCTAAGTTGAGTACCTGGAGACATTATTTTCAATATGCTCATTAACTCTTTTTGTTTTTCTTCCCTCATTTTTTCCTCCATGAGATATATCCCTATAGAAAAATATTAGTTAAATTCTATCGATTATAAATTAAATGTGCGAAGTGTGAATTAAAAAATCTTACTTAATACTTCTTTCACTGAAGATACTCCTATGATTTTAATATTTTTATTTTGTATTTTTTCTGTATTCTTGGTGGGCATAATTATATTAGAAAAACCCATTTTTGATGCTTCATTTATAATTTTCTCTACATGGGCTATAGGTCTTACTTCTCCTGTAAGTCCCACTTCTCCAATAATCAATGTTCTATCTAATTTTATTTCTTTACTCTTAGCACTAGAAATTAAGGCTATAGCTAACCCTAAGTCACCGTATGTTCCTTCTAGATTTAATCCACCAACTACATTGACATAAACATCTGCGTTATAAAAAGGAATCTTAAGCTTTTTTTCTAGTACTGCAAGAATTAAATTTAATCTTTGATTATCTACTCCTACAGCAGTTCTTCTTGGCATAACGGCCTTAGTTTCACTAACAAGGGCCTGTATTTCTATAAGTAGTGGTCTTGTTCCTTCCATTATTCCGATTACTACTGATCCTTCTTGACTAAAAGATGTTTCTTGCAGGAACACTGAGGATGCATCTAATACTTCTTCTAATCCACTTTCTCGCATTTCAAAAACTCCAATTTCACTGGTAGTACCAAAACGATTTTTTATAGTTCTCAGTATCCTAAATTCTTGAGTTCTTTCTCCTTCAAAATACAGTACAGTATCAACCATGTGTTCGAGTACTCTAGGACCAGCGAGTTCTCCCTGCTTAGTAACATGTGCAACTATAAATAGTGGCAGTCCTTTTGTCTTACCAATTCTCATAAGCTCATTAGTACATTCTCTGACTTGAGAAACACTGCCAGGAGCTGATGAAATATCACTTTTAAATAAGGTTTGTATGGAATCGATAATTACGAAGACAGGTTCAATATCCATTAAATGATTTTCTATTATTTCGATATTAGTTTCTGAAACAATATAAAGTTCATCACATATAGAATTTAGCCTTTCTCCTCTCATTTTAATTTGTTCTTCTGACTCTTCTCCTGAAACATATAATACCTTTCCATATTTTTTAGCAATATTTCTAGCGCTCTGTAAAAGTATAGTGGATTTTCCTATCCCTGGGTCACCAGAAATAAGTGTTAAAGAGCCTCTTACTAATCCTCCTCCAAGTACTCTATTTAATTCTGTAATTCCTGTATCCATCCTCTCATATTGGCTAGATCTTATATTAACAATGCTTTGAGGTTTATTTCCTCCTGACATAGTTACAGCTCTTTTAAAATTTGTGCTCACTGGTGTTTTTGTCTCTTCTGTCATAGTGTTCCAATTATTACAACTAGGGCACTTTCCTTGCCATTTTGGTGATTCATATCCACATTCACTGCAAATATATACATTTTTTACTTTAGCCATAGAGGACCTCCAAAATTCTATCTTTTTAAAATTTTAACTTATTTCAATTATTCTATACTTAATTTTTACATAAAGTTGTAAAACACGATATTATTATATTCAAAATTGAAATTTATAATAAATTTTGCATTTATAATATAATAAAAACCACTTATTCAGTGGTTTTTATTTATTTAAATCTATTTTTCAAGAACTATTATCATTAACTAATTATATAACTACTGTAAGTTAATAACAATAACATTGTTGAATTTGATTTGGATAGCTTCTCTTAATATAATTATAGATACTATCTTTTGCTAACCTTTAATTCTCCATTTTCCATAGTAACTTCTACAAAATCACCATTATTAACATTCCCCTTTAGAATTTCTTCAGAAAGTTTATCTTCAATAGTTTTTGTAATTGCTCTTCTTAGAGGTCTTGCTCCATAATTTAAATCATAGCCTTCTTTTGCCAAATGAACCTTAGCTTCTTCTGTGAAAGAAATATTAATGTTTTGATCTTTTAATCTTTCACTTACAGAATTAAGCATTAAGGAAACGATTTGAACTAAGTCTTTTTCTTCTAGCTTATGGAATACTATGATATCATCAATTCTGTTTAGGAACTCTGGCCTGAAGATATGTTTAATATCTTCCATTACATTATCCTTCATTTTTTCATATTCATTCCTAGCTTCATCTTTACCTTGTGCAAAACCAATAGATTTTTGTTTTTTAATAGTTGATGCTCCCGCATTTGAAGTCATAATTACTATGGTATTTTTAAAATCTACAGTTTTACCCTTACCATCTGTAAGTCTACCATCTTCAAGAATTTGTAGTAGTATATTAAACACATCTGGATGTGCCTTTTCTATTTCATCAAATAATACTACTGAATATGGATGTCTTCTCACCTTATCTGTTAACTGACCACCCTCATCATATCCTACATATCCTGGAGGCGCTCCAATAAGTTTAGCAACTGTATGCTTTTCCATATACTCAGACATATCTATTCTAAGCATTGCACTTTCATCACCAAACATTGCCTCAGCTAATGCCTTAGAAAGCTCAGTTTTTCCAACTCCAGTAGGTCCAAGGAAGATAAATGAACCGATGGGTCTCTTTGGATCCTTTAATCCAACTCTAGCTCTTCTTACTGCTCTTGCTATAGATTCTACTGCCTCTTCTTGACCTATAACTCTTTTATGAAGAGTTTTCTCTAATTTTAATAGTCTTTCAGATTCCTTTTCAGTCATTTTTTCAACTGGGATATTTGTCCACTTAGCTATAACCATAGCAATATGATTCTCATCAACTATAGAATCTAAATCTTTACTTTGTGAAACCCAGTTATTCTTGGTATTTTCCAGTTGATCCCTAAGTTGCTTTTCCTTATCTCTTAACATTGCAGCCTTCTCAAAGTCCTGCATTGTAATTGCATCTGACTTCTCTTGGGTAACTTTCTCCAAATCAGCTTCTAGGGCTTTTAAATCTGGTGGTGCAGTCAAGTTCTGAATTCTAACCTTTGAACCTGCTTCATCAATTAAATCAATTGCCTTGTCTGGTAAATACCTATCTGTTATATATCTATCTGAAAGTGTAACTGCAGCTTCTATGGCACTATCTGTTATTTTAACTCTATGATGTGCTTCATACTTATCTCTTAACCCTTTTAAAATCTGTATTGTTTCCTCTTTACTTGGTTCATCTACAGTCACAGGTTGAAATCTTCTTTCAAGGGCTGCATCTTTTTCTATATACTTTCTATATTCATCAATAGTTGTAGCACCTATACATTGAATTTCTCCACGGGCAAGGGCTGGTTTTAAAATATTTGAAGCATCTATTGCTCCTTCTGCTCCCCCGGCTCCTACTATAGTATGAATTTCATCTATAAATAAAATTACATCTCCCGCTTTTCTTATTTCATCCATTACAGCTTTAAGTCTTTCTTCAAATTCACCTCTATATTTTGATCCAGCTACCATAGATGATAAATCTAAAGTGACAACCCTTTTCTCTTTCAGAAGTTCTGGAATGTTTCCTGATGATATTTTTTGAGCAAGTCCTTCAGCAATAGCGGTTTTACCAACTCCAGGATCTCCAATTAAACAAGGATTGTTCTTAATTCTTCTACAAAGGATTTCAAGTACTCTCTGGGTTTCATTATCACGACCAATTACTGGATCTAGCTTTCCGTCCTTTGCAAGCTCTGTTAAATCCTTACCGTATTTTTCTAAGGTTGGAGTCTTTGAACTTCTGCTCTTTTCCCTACCTACTGGAGGAACAGAGCTATCTGTTTCACCGGTCATAGCCTTCATTTCGCTTCTAAGCTTATTAAAATCAGCTCCTAAATTTGATAATATTGTATAAGCTACACCTTCAGGTTCCCTAATTATAGCTAATAAAATATGCTCTGGTGAAATATAGTTTTGATTTAAACCCCTAGCTTCTACTAAACTAACTTCAATGAGTCTTTTAGTTCTCGGAGTTAAAAAAATCTCATCCTTGGGCATTTCTACGTCCCCATTACCAATATATTGATTTACTAAGGTTTTCACCTTATCATAGCTAATCCCTATACTATTAAGTGCATTAAAAGCAATACCTTCTTGCTCTCTTAAAATTCCAAGAAGCATATGCTCAGTACCTACATATCCATGTTTATATCTTTGGGCTTCTTCATTAGCAAACATTAAAACTTTTCTTGCTCTTTCATTGAATTTACTAAACATTGCATTTCACCTCTTAACTATTATACTTTCAAATTATTTCTTATAATCTCAGCTCTTTTTATATCTCTTTCCTTTTCATTCATAACAGTTCCTGCATTAAGTTGCATTGTTGAAGATAAAATTTCTACCATTAGAGAATTTAACAGTCTTTTATCTATATCTTTAATTATTGCCATCTCTATTCCTAATCTTACATATGAAAATAGATTTAATGCTTCTTTAGATGTTATTATGGTAGCATATCTTAGAATACCTAGTGCCCTCATAATGTTATCTCTAGTTTCATATTCATAAGCTTTAAAATATCTTTCTCTAGCTGACTTTTCCTCGCTTATAATATTATCTACAACTGCTAATAGATTCTCTATGATCTCCTCTTCTGTTGGTCCTAGAGTTACTTGGTTTGATACTTGATATATATTTCCATACCCTTTTGAACCTTCTCCAAAAAGCCCTCTTATAGTCATTCCCATCTTTCCTAGCATATTTATCAATCTATCAATAGCTCCTGACTTTGTTAGGGCTGGTAAGTGAATCATAACCGAAGCTCTTAGTCCAGTACCAACATTAGTTGGACAAGTAGTTAAATATCCCAAATCCTCATTATAGGCATAGTTTAATGACTCTTCTAAAAAATCATCAATTTTATTTATTTCTTTGTAAGCTTCATGTAGATTTAAGCCTCCTACAATACACTGTAATCTTAAATGATCTTCTTCATTTACCATTATACTTATAATTTCATTTTTATCTTTGATAAGGGCTGAATTATTTCTATTTAAAAATAACTTGTCACTTATAAGATGTTTTTCTAAAAGGGAAGTGCCAGTTATTTCATCAGTATCCCACATATACACAGATTCAAAATTTGATTGCGTATATGCTGATTTATTTAGAGCCTCTTCAATGGTTTTAACCACTTCTCTTCCTTTCTCTACATCTAATTTATTAGGAAAGGAAAAATCTTTTAAGTTCCTGGCTAATCTTACTCTACTACTCAATACTATATCATCATATAAAGTATCTGCTTTAATCCAATTTTCCATAGCTTATTCCCCCTGGCTTTGCTGCTCTATGCTTCGAATTTTATCTCTAAGTTCAGCAGCTCTTTCAAACTCTTCTAAAGCAATAGCCTTTTGTAATTCCTCTTTTAATTTTCTCAATTCTTTTTTAACCAATATCTCTTTTCCACCTTTAACAGGTATCTTCCCATAATGTTCTGTTCTCGGTTGCACTCTTTTTAAAATTGGAGCTATTGTATCATTAAAAGTATTGTAACAATAACTACACCCTAAAAATCCACTATTTTTAAACTCTCTGTAAGTTGTTCCGCAAGTTGAACATGCTATCTCACTTGGAAGTGAAGTTTTAGTTGTGGTATTCATGTAATCCAAAAATCCACTTAGTAAATTTTGAAATGAGAAATCAGAACTAAAATTCATATCTGATAATATATTTATTCCCTCCAAATTCTTGGCACAATGTTCACATACATGTTTCTCTTCTTTAACTCCGTTTATAATTTTAGCGATATGAAAATTCGCCTCATTTTTTTTACATACTTCACAAAGCATAATATTCCTCCTAATTAATAATTTATGTCCATTAGGTAATCCTTCTAAGTGTACACTTCTTGGGCAATTATTACTGTCTTTCACATCATATAAAATTCTGCTATGAAAGATATCTTACTAATCACCTTAAAATATTCAAAATAATAGTTTTAAAAATATCTGCCCTTAATCTATTTTTATTCTCAAATGCATATGTGAGAGTTCTATCGTTGATAGTAGCCTTTATTATTCCAGCCTCTCTATCTGTAAGAATGTCACTTTCTCTTAAACTTTCAATAATTTTATTTGCACTATCACTGGTAATATAATCTCCTATTTTATCATTAATAATTTCTGCTAATGAATTATAAGTTGCATAATGGATTCTTGTAATTTTTATGCAACCACCTCCACCTCTTCTGCTTTCAATGTAATATCCTTTATCCTGTGTGAACCTTGTGGTTAATACATAATTTATTTGAGAGGGGGCACAACTAAATTGACTAGCAAGCTCATTTCTTTGTATTTCTACCTCTCTTTCTTTAGCATCTTCCAACAATTCCTTAATAAAAGCTTCAATTGCATCAGATAGTCTTGCCATAAATATTACCTCTTATCTTTCTGCTATTAATATATTTTACTTTGACTTTCTTTGACCTTAATTAAATAATAATACATTTATTTTAAGCATTCAATATCCATTTTTATCTGTAAAAGATTAAATTATATAAAATTTCCTTATTACATAAACTTACATATTCAATTCTCATTTTTTCTTCATTTTATTTGTGTTTTCTATATAATAACTATTTGCTTAATAGAACATTTTGCTTCTGCATAAGTTACTCTTGATTTACTTTCCTTATCTGGAATGTATTTACCCTACTAAAAGATTATACTTATAAGTAAGGTGCTTTTCACTATTGGAAAAGCACCTTATTAATATACTTTCTATCTTTATATAAAGTTGAAACTGCATCTTCATACTGATGGTACTTTATTATAATGCATTTTTCATCATAATACCTAATATTAACATCTTCTTCTGTTATTAATCCTACATCTACAATAGTGTCATCCTTAGAATAACTAAAGTTCTTTAAATCATTCAATAATTCAATAATACTACTTTTGTTTCTTATCATTCTGCTTTCCTCCATATTCTAAAAACTCTTATGTATTACTTATTCTATATAAGCAACTCATTTCCTTTTTTTTACATAAAATCTTTTAATAGGAAGTTTTCTTTTCCTTTTATATATGTAAACTCTACAATGTCTTGGCTATTTTAAAGAAACTACTTACTATTTTTTTACAAAATAATAAGGTTAGCTTCTGCCAACCTCATTTATTTTATCTTAAAATAGAAAAGTAATCAAGTTTATAACTATTTTAGCTTACAATGTCATCTGGTATAAAACCTTTAAACTGAGCACTATAAAGCTTAGAATAAATTCCATCTAAAGCTAAAAGTTCATCATGGGAGCCTTTTTCCATGATACCTTTATCAGTTAAAACAACTATTTCATCAGCATTTTTAACTGTTGATAATCTATGTGCTACCACTAATGTTGTCCTTCCTTTTGATAAATCTTCTAAGGATTTTTGAATAATAAGCTCAGAGGCATTATCTAAGGCTGAAGTAGCTTCATCTAATATTAGTATCGGTGGATTCTTTAAAAATACTCTAGCAATAGATATTCTCTGCTTCTGGCCTCCTGATAATTTAACACCTCTTTCTCCTACATAGGTTTCGTATCCGTCAGGTAACGAAGTTATGAATTCATGTATGTTAGCTTTTTGAGCAGCCTCTACAACTTCTGCATCATTAGCTTCTGGCCTACCATAAAGTATATTTTCTTTTATGGTACCAGTAAATAAGAATACATCTTGCTGTACTATTCCAATGTTTTGTCTAAGTGATTTTAAAGTAATATCTTTAATTTCATTTTCATCAATGGTAATTTCACCTTGGTTTAATTCATAAAATCTAGGAATCAAATGGCAAAGAGTTGTTTTTCCTCCCCCAGAAGGACCTACTAGAGCCAAAGTTTTTCCCTGTTCAATCTTTAAGCTTATATTAGATAATATCTCTGTATTTTCGTTATACTTAAAGGTTGCGTTCTTAAATTCTATATTTCCTTTAACATTTTTAAGATCTTTAGCATTTTCAATATCCTTTATATCTGATTTTGTATCTAAAATCTCAATAAATCTCTTAAATCCTGACATTCCTGACTGATACTGTTCAACAAAAGAAGTTAATCTTCGTATGGGTTGCATAAAATATGCTATATATAGGAAATAGGTTATTAAATCTATCACATCTATATATCCTTTATAAACGAAGTAACCCCCAAAACCCAATACAACCACATTTAGCATATCTACGAGAAATCTCATTCCTGCCATAAACTCAGCCATATATTTATATGCTGAAGATCTTGCTATCTTAAATTCCTTATTTCCCTCATCAAATTTTTCCATTTCATATTCTTCATTTGTAAATGACTTAGCAACTCTTATACCTGAGATACTATTTTCAAGTTTAGCATTAACTACCGCAATCTTTTTTCTTACTTGATCAAATGCATTAGACATTTTAACTCTACGTGTTGCAGTAAACCAAAGGATTATAGGAATAAAGGCAAAAACTATTAACGTTAAGGATAAATTTATATTACAAAGCAATATAAAAGACCCTAGTAACATTACTAGTGATATAAATATATCTTCAGGTCCGTGATGCGCAAGCTCTGATATTTCCATAAGGTCATTAATAATCCTAGACATAATATGACCAGTCTTATTATCATCGAAATACCTAAAAGGTAAAGTCTGAAGATGAGAGAATACGTCTTTTCTCATTTCATATTGTAATCTTACACCCATTACGTGTCCCCAATAATCTACGATGTAGTTAGCAATTAATTTTATAACATATAATAATGCCAGTACTCCTGAAAAAATCAGTATAGTTCTTAAATCTTTATCTGGTATAGCCTTCCTCAATAATGTATTTGTAAACATAGGAAACACTAAATCTAGTGCAGCCACCACAAACGCACAAAACATATCTAAAAAGAATAATTTTTTATGTGGTGCATAATAAGAAATGAATCTCTTAATCATAACTCTCCCCCTTTTCTTATGAAGCTCTTTCTTAATCTACAGTAATATCTTAAATCAACATACTAAAAGTGTAAACCTTAGCTAAAAGATTAAAAATCAAAGCTATCATAAATCTATGGTAGCTTTGATTAAACAATGGCGAAATTATTTTACTTATTTATCTATTTTCATTCATAAATCTTTCAATGTCTTCTACTGACTTTACAATCTGAGCTGAAAGATTTTCACAGCCATCCTTCGTTACTAGTATATCATCTTCAATTCTAACGCCTATTCCTTCTTCTTCAATATAAAGTCCTGGTTCATTTGTTAAAACCATACCTTCTTGCAATACCATGTCACGGCTTCCTACATCATGGGTGTCTAAACCCAAGTAATGACTAACACCATGGTAATAATATTTTGAGAGCTCATTATCTTCTTTAATCAGCCCCAGTTCCTTGCATCCTTGTGCCAAAACTTCTCTAGCAATTTCATTTAATCTTGTAAACGGAACCCCTGGTTTGATATTTTTTGTCACTTCTTCATTAGCTTTTAATACTACGTTATATACAGCCTTTTGTCTTTCTGTAAACTTACCATTGATTGGGAATGTACGACTGATATCTCCGTTATAGTAATTATGCTGAGCTCCTAAGTCTAAGAGCATTAAATCCCCATTCTTAGCTTCACAGTTATTGTCACCATAGTGCAATACTGTAGCATTCTTTCCTGCTGCTGCAATTGTATGGAATGCAAAATCTGTTACTCCATTTTTCTTTAAAGTAAAATCAAAATATGCTTCTATTTCATATTCCATCATCCCAGGTGTTGTATTTTTCCACATTTCCTTTATACCTTCATAAGTAATGTCAATTGCCTTCTTTATTAGTTGAACTTCTTCTTCGCTTTTAATTAATCTTAATTCACAAACCTTATGATATAGATTTATAATTACAATGTGTGGATATCTTTCACTGATAGTTCTTGCAACATCTTGAGCTTTAGTTGTTGGAATATCAATTTCTTGTCTTTCTAAGTCAAAATATATCTCATCTATAGATGTTCTATTTAAAATATTTCCAACAGCACTTTCAAATTCTTCTAAAAAAGAAATATTTGTTATTCCCGAAAGCTCAATTGCTTCACTTTCACTAAGCTTCTCTCCCACCCATTTAGCCATAACTGGATCATTTTTTTCTATAAATAAAGTTTCATTCACTGTATTATTTCTTTTCACCATCATCACTATCATATTTGGTCTGTCTATACCTGTTAGATAATAAAAGTTTCTATTTGGTGTAAAATTATAAGTTTCATCAGCTGATTTATAAGGAGCTCGTCCAGCAAAAAGCAATATTATAGAATTATCATTTAGTTTTTCACTAAGTCTTTTTCTATTATTTATAAAAAATTCTTTATTCATTTATAACACCTCATTCTAGATATATATTGAATATTCTTAATTATACCATAACATTATGACATTATAATTTCAATAATTTTACTTTTGAATTTATAATTCCATTACTATATTTAATAGTTACTTAACAAATTAAGATTTCTAAACTAAAATAAAATTTCTAAACTGAATTAGAGCAATTCAGTTTAGAAATCTAACTTGGCTTATACTATACAATAAATTTTTTGATTAGATATAATATAGTTAAATGAACAGGATAAAAAGCATAAAATAGATATTTTAACTTTCTTCCTTGCTTTCCATTATAAAAATACATAAAACCCAAAGCTAGCAAACTAGTACTCTGTAAAAATACCCTAAATCCATTAGGATAAAATATATACTTATACATAGGGGCAATATACATTATATTTAATAAAATTAATGCTCCTAATAATTTTGCAAATCCCTTTTCTCTAAATACCTTAAATATAATTATCATAAGTACACCATAATATCCATAATCAGTATGAATTGATTGCACAAAAATACATATAGCTATGATGGTAATAAACTTCATGAAATTATTTTTTGTGTCATTATCGTTGAACTTATAATCAAGTACATATAATGCTATGAGTCCAGCAGTAAGCGTGAAAAATATGTTATAAGAATTAATCTTAAATGCAAGCATAAAAGGATAATGAGATATAAGTGCAAATAAAAACAACCTTGTAGCATACTTAGTGAAATTTGAAGTCCTAACATAACCTTCTACAAGTAGAAAAGAAAATATAGGAAATGATAGTCTGCCTATAATTCTTAACAATAAAATTTTAGGAAAGAATACTGCCCCAACGTGATCAATTAACATTAAAATACACGCTAAAACCTTCAACGTAAAGTTATTCATAAACATACCCCCAAATAAAGAATTAACTTACTTCATATTTACTATATAATAGCCAACTCTAAATTATTCCATAATATCAAATTGATTTCTAACTTATTAAATAAGAGTTATATATGCATACTAAAACTAAATGTATTAAAATGCTAATTGAATTTGCACCTAAGTTTTATATAACCTCTTTATTACTCATTATATTCTCTGTATGAATACTCATGATGAGATGCGTCGCCATGCATTAAAATATTGAAATCAGCTTTATCAAATTCTATTACAGTTAAGCTAGTTTGCTTTATAAATGGTGGTTGCCATATATCAGCTATTGGCTGATTATTTAGTACTGTCATAATTGCCTTTAAAGTCACAGTATGAGTAACTATAAGCACATTTTCATTTTCATGATTTCCCACGATTTCTTTAACTACAGGAGTTACTCTATCTACTAAATCTTGAAAACTTTCTCCTTTTGCTACTGGAATATATAGATGTGGAGCATTCCAGAAGTTATAATGTTGTTCTTCATTATCAGCCTTTATTTCCTCCTGATTTAATCCTTCCCACTGACCTAGTCCAATTTCTCTAAGTCCGTCATGCTTTATTATTTCAATATCTCTATTTCCTCTTACGATTTTAGCTGTATTAAAAGCTCGATTTGATGGACTTGAGTATATAGCATCTATTTTTGTATCTTTTATTCTCTCTTTTAACCATTCTGCTTGAGTAATTCCAAGGTCAGTCAATGGTGAATCGTTCCAACCTTGCATTCTACCTTCAGTATTCCAAAGTGTTTCTCCATGTCTTGTTATGTATAGCGTTGTCATAATTATCCCTCCAATAATAAAGCCTCTATTTTACGTATTAACTTTAGCAAAATATTTATCTTTCTATAAAGTAAATATTAATTAAGAGCTCCTCTACTTCTAAGAGCAACTGCATAAATATCAAATTGTGATTAAAAATTCAATCCCAATTATAATACAGGAAATTATAATATGCAAATCCAAATAACTTCATATAAATAGTTTAATCTAGTAATGTTGCTAGATTATTCTTACATAAATATAAAAGAGCTATTTTAACAACAGCTCTTTTGTTACTTAACTACAAATATTTATTACTTTTAACTTTCTAATTATTCCTTTAGTTTATCCTCTATAGGATTTTCTATCTTTTCTACTTCATCCATTTCTAATGCTGCTAAAAATGGCCTAAATTCAGGTGAAAAATCCGTATATAAATGTAATTTATTATTTGTTCTTTTAAAATGATATAAATCTGATCCATAAGCCTGTTGAATAAGTCTTTCGTCAGTATCATCAAATTTATTTCCTCTTAAATGCCCGTATGAAGTATCTGCCATCTAACTTTCCTCCTCGTGAAAAAATTGTAAATTTATCACTTTCTAATATGCTACATAACACCTTTGCATCTTCATCATTAGTAGAATCTAGTACAATAGTAAAATTGTCGTCTGGCCCCACTATACCCATATAGTCATGAATACTACTATAATCACTTAACTTTATTTCTCCTGATATATCCATTCTATAATCTGACATATGTAGCCCCCTTAACCTGTTTAGTATTATCTTTTCTAAATTTTGAAATTTTATGCATTAAAAAAGTGTTAAGCTTTCACTTAACACTTTTTAATAAATTTTTATAGTATATAACCTTATATTTATTATGCTTCTTTTTTGGTCTCTGCTACTATTTTATTAACTATTTCTGATGGAACCTCATCATATCTTTCAAACCTAGTTCTAAAAGTTCCTCTGGCTCCTGTTAAACTTCTTAAGTCTGTAGCATAATCATATAGCTCTGACTGTGGAACTTCACCCATAACCTTTTGTCCTTTGCTTGCAGGTTCCATACCTAGTATTCTTCCTCTTTTTTTATTTATATCAGCAATTATATCACCCATATAATCATCTGGTACTTCTATCTCAATATACATTATAGGTTCTAATAACACAGGTTGTGCTTCTTGTAACCCCTTTTTATAGGACAATGAAGCTGCAATCTTAAATGCCATTTCAGAAGAGTCTACTGGATGGAAGGACCCATCATGAAGTGTTGCCTTAAGCCTTATAACTGGATAGCCTGCAAGCACTCCGTGTTGAATACATTCCTTTAATCCCTTTTCAACTGCAGGAATGTATTGTCTTGGAACAGCACCACCTACAACAGCATCAACAAATTGTAAATCTTCCTCGCCATCTACTCTAGGCTCAAACTTAATCTTTACATCTCCATATTGTCCATGTCCACCTGATTGTTTTTTATGCTTTCCTTGGACATCTGAAAACTTTTTAATTGTTTCTCTATATGGTGTTTTTGGAATCTGAAGTGATACATCTACTCCAAATTTATTTTTTAACTTACTTACTATAACATCAAGATGAGTTGAACCTAATCCTGAAATTATTGTTTCTGCATTTTCTATATCTCTAGATACTGAAAAGGTTGGATCTTCTTCAATAAGTTTAGCTAATCCATTGGATATTTTATCCTCATCACCTTTTGATTTAGGAACAACTGCCCTAGAGTACACTGGTAATGGGAATGTCATTCTATCAAACATAATAGGGTTGCTTTGACTACACAAAGTATCCCCTGTATTCGTATATTGTAGTTTTGCCACTGCACCAAGATCTCCGGCCTTTAATTCATTTGTTGATACTTGATGTTTTCCTTTTATCAAATACATAGTTCCTAACTTTTCTTCTTTTTCTTTTGAGGAATTATAAATTATAGTATCTGATTTAGCAGTTCCTGAAATTACTCTAAACATTGATAGTTTACCCACAAATGGGTCTGCAATAGTTTTAAATACTAATGCTGAGAAAGGTTCTTCTTCATTGATTTTAACATTGATATATGCATTATTCTTTAGGTCTTTGGCCATATAAAAATTTGTTTCTTTTGGTGATGGGAAACATTCAATTATATCTTCAAGCAAAGTATTAACTCCTACCCCTGTTAATGCTGATCCACACATTATAGGCGCAATATCTCCCATTGAAGTTCCCTTAATTAATCCTTCATATAT
The DNA here is from genome assembly GCF_036642255.1 of Clostridium sp. Taxonomy (GTDB): domain Bacteria; phylum Bacillota; class Clostridia; order Clostridiales; family Clostridiaceae; genus Clostridium_J. Next base: position 24,828 of record NZ_JAVWDJ010000048.1, read on the forward strand.
TTCCTCTGCGCTCAATTCACCCTCACTGAAATATTTATCAAGTAGAGCTTCATCCGTCTCAGCAACAGCTTCCATAAGCATTTGTTTACACTCTTCAATCTTATCTACAAGTTCTTCTGGGACATCAGCTTCTTCCATCATGCGAGTTTTAGGATTAAACAATCTAGCTCTATTTGAGATAACATTTACAATGCCCTTAAAATTACTTTCAGAGCCTATTGGATATTGAATAGGTACAACAGATGTTCCGAACTTTTCTTTTAACTGCTCTAATACTTTTTCAAAATTACTATTTTCTCTATCTAGCTTATTGATAAAAATAGATTTTGCCAATTTGTGATCACTTGCATAATTCCAAGCTTTTTCCGTTCCTACTTCTATACCTGAAACTCCACAAATAGTTATCATTGCCATGTCAACAGCATTTAGTCCTTCAATCATTTCGCCTTCAAAATCGAAATAGCCTGGCATATCAACTAAATTTATCTTGACGTCCTTACATTCACAATAACCTAAAGATGTAGAAATAGATACTTTTCTTCTTTTTTCTTCAGAATCATAGTCACTTACCGTAGTTCCATCTTCAACTCTTCCTAGCCTATCCGTTTGACCAGTATGGTATAATAGTGCCTCCATTAGACTTGTCTTTCCAGCACCACCATGACCTATTATCCCAACATTTCTTAGATTGTTAACTTTATACTCTTTCATATGGTATACCTCCCATTTTAAATTGCATAATATCCAACATAGTTATATATTCTATATCTTGAACAAATTCCCTTTGAAATATTTTCAATATTTGAAATATTAAAAATATATTTACATTTAACCTCATCTATAGGTACTTTTCCCAAAAATAAATCATATAATCATGTTTCTAAGCTTCTGTTAGATTAATTTTATATTTGAAAACAATCTCTAAATTAATATCCTTAAAGGCACTTTTCATGAAATGGATTTAATTTGAAATTTATTTTCTATATAGAATTCAAATATGCAAGTCCAATTTATAAATATGATAAACTTTATTAATTTTAATATTTTATAGTATCTATATAATCTCGCATATTAAAATTCTATAACTATCAATATATAAAAATTATATTTATAAATCATTAACCTTATTACACTTATTTATTATGATGTATTGTTGTTATGAGAATAAACTATGTAAAAATTCCATGTTTAATTATTTCCATATTCCATTTCTTTAAATACCATGTAAAATAATAACCAGGATTCTATCTATTCTTGCAGGATTATTCATTGCTAATACCATCTTACTAAGTGTATAACTTTGCTTAGTTAATATTGTATTAAACCTATTTATACTAGAATCTTTAAATCTTTGCACAAAAATAAGAAAGCATGTATTTACATGCTCTCTTACACATTTTATTACTTAGACTATTTTACACATAAATTTAAATCTAGTTATTTGAAAACCTTACAGGCATTTTTTTAAGGCAAAAAATTAGATATTTTTATATAAAAAAAACAGTTCACAAATGAACTGTTTTAAGTCAAAATTTAAATGGCTCCGTGGAGAGGATTCGAACCTCCAACCTATCGGTTAACAGCCGAGTGCTCCACCATTGAGCTACCACGGAATATTGACCTGGCGACCACCTACCCTCCCACAAGGCTTCCCTTGCAGTACTCTTGGCCGTTTAGAGCTTAACCTTCGTGTTCGGTATGGGAACGGGTGTATCTTCTAAACGCATCATCACCAGATTTAAATTTTATATAATCTTCGCATTACGTCGTCAGCTTCAGTCTCTTCGGTGCTCA
>NZ_JAVWDJ010000049.1:0-26362 GCF_036642255.1 Clostridium sp.
AGAAGCTGAATATAAAGAACAACTTAACAAGATAAAATAAGTAACATAGGATAAATAGCAAAAGGTTAAAATAGCAAAATATAATTTAGGGCCCCCTTCAAGCACTGAGGAATTTATCCCAGTGCTTTTTTATTGTTTAGGGCACTAGTTGTGATAGATTTTCCAATTGTTAAGAATATTATCACCAGGTTAATTCGGTTATAAGGGTGTTAAATGGGGTTAAAAATAGTGCCATTTTCACAATAAGCTTTCCTTAAATGATAAAATTTCAGTGTAATCAATTTGCAACGAGGGATTATGCACTTTAAACTTTCATGTGGTTATGTTTTCAAATCAGTATCATAGTAAATGCCTTGTGGGGTAGTATATGTAAAAGAAGGAAGGTTAAGTGGGGTTACCATCTGTAAAAGTGCAGAGAGGTAAGGATAAAAATGTATGAAAAAATCACGAGGTGTTTAAGTAAAAAATTGCTTAGATATCTCTTTTTTATATTTATCCTAAAATTTATTGAAGTAGAGCATAGATATCTTTAAATAATAAGATAACCAACTGTTGACTATTAATTAATAGTAGAATATAATATGAACATGGTTCATGGAATAGTTGTATTAAAACTATTCTATATTTTTTACAATTCAGTGAACAATGTTCATTTGGAAGTGAAATATATTTGTGAACTATATAAAAGGGTTAGAATTCAAATAAAAAATATAGATAAACTGGGGGATCATAGAATGAATATGATGCAGTGGCTTGTAAAATTATCTTTTATACAAATTTCTAAAAAGTATTATAATAGCTTTCAAAGAGATCTAGAAAAAGCTGGTGAAATTAATAGAGATGTTTTAAGAGAAATATTGAGTACAAATAAAAAAAGTGAATATGGGAGTAAATATAATTTTGAAAGTTTAAATGGAGTAGAAGCTTACAAAAAAGTAGTTCCAATAACCGATTATTGTGATTATGAAAAATATATTGAGAGAAGTGCTAAAGGAGAGAAGAATATATTAACTAGCGATTCGGTAGAGTTTTTTGCTTTAAGTTCAGGCACAACTGGTAGCCAAAAACTTATCCCAGTTACGAAAGCTTCTAGAGCAAGTGCTAATGGATATATGAACTTTCTTAATCAAGGCTTCATTCACAATGCTATCCCTGAAGCAAAAAAAGGAGGCAAAGGGTTATTTCTAGTGAGCATGCCAAAACCAACAATGATAACATCAGGAGGAATCCCTGCTGGAGCAGGCACTTCAGAAGGAATTAAGGCTGCAAAGCATATTTTACCATACATGTGGGTTTCTCCTATTGAAGTATTGGAAATTCCGAAGCAAGAAACAGCAAACTACCTTCATGCATTGTTTGCTCTTAAAGATAGGAATCTTTCATATATTGCTTCCCCTTTTCCTTCGAATATTGTTCAGCTATTTGGAGTTATAGAAGAAAATTGGCAGCAGCTTGTAAAGGATATTGCCACTGGAACTATCAATAAAAATCTTAAGCTGAAACCAAAAACTAGAGCTATATTAGAGAAAAAGCTAAAGCCAAATGTGAAAAGAGCCACAGAACTTGAAAAAGAGTTGTCAAAGGGAATGGAGGGAGTAGTCAGCAGGATTTGGCCTAAAATTAATTATGTAAGTTGTGTAGCAGGTGGGGCTTTTAGTATTTATGTTGAAAAACTTAGATATTTTATAGGTAACCTTCCTATTTTCTCATCAGTTTATGCCGCATCAGAGGCTCTCATTGGTATGGCTGTGAAGCCAGATGATGTAACATATGTAGTTACACCAAGAACAGCTTTCTTTGAGTTTATTCCATTAAATAAATCGGATTCACATAATCCTGATACCTTATGTTTGGACGAGCTTAAAATTGGGGAAAGTTATGAGATTATAATCACTAATTTTTCAGGGTTTTACCGATATCGTATAGGTGATGTAGTTAAGGTGGTTGACTACTATGGTAAGAGTCCAGTTATTGAATTTTTGCATAGAAAAGGGCAACTCCTTAACTTGGTAGCGGAAAAGACAACAGAATCAGCAGTGCATCATTCCATTATGACCTCAATAGAAAAATGGGGTGTAGAGCTTGTTGACTACACAGCAATGCTAGATCTAAGTGAAACTGTAGGTTGTTATAAATTTTATGTGGAAGTAAATAATCCTGGAGAGTTTATGCAGGAAATAGAAATGAAAAGAGTAATTTTGGAGGAAGCCATTAGAGACGCAAATCCCACATACAAGGTAGCACAAAAGGCTGGACGTATTGCCCCTTTAAAGCTAGAGGCGGTAGCATCTGAAACCTTCCTAGAAGTAAAGAATCAGTTAATTAAAAAGGGAGCTTCAATTAATCAGGTAAAAGTTCCTAGAGTAATGAGTGATGAAAGTCTAATTTCTATACTAGACCAGGGCAGTGAAGACTTAAGGAAGGTTTATAAGAGGCAGTTATCTATTTATTAAAAGATAGCCCGTATTTATTTTGCCGAAGTTATATGATGAGAAAGCTAGAGAAAATATTATATATTACACAGAGTAAAACAATATATTGACAATATAGGATAACTGTCATACAATGAAAATGAACAATGTTCACGAGGTGATTCGAAAGATGTCTATTAATAATATAAATTATAAAGAAAGAATATTATCATCAGCCAAAGAAATTGCTTTAAGAGAAGGTATGACAAAAATTGATATTCGCTCTGTTGCAAAAAATTGTGGTATTGCTTCTGGCACAGTATATAACTACTTTCCTTCAAAGGGAGATCTACTTGCTTCAGTTATTCAGGACTTTTGGGAGGATGCCTTTCAAAATATTGACTGGAGAAGCTTTGCTCATAATGACTTTTATACCAATCTGGAGAAAATATACAATATCCTTAATGAATACCTCAATAAATTCAAAGAAAACTGGTTAGAGGAGCTTTCCCTTTTAAAAACTCATGAAAAACAGCTTGGAAGACAAAAACAAAACGAGTATTTCAAGATAATCAGCAATAGGATTATAACTATGATGGATATGGATCACATTGTAAGAAATTATCCTTGGAGTGAAGAAATTTCAAAAGAAAAGATGGCAGAGTTTATTTTTGACAATATGTTGATAAAGCTTCGTAAGGGTGAAAGGGATATAAATTTCTTTATTATGGTTATGAAAAAAATATTATCATATTAAGAATCATGCTTAAGGTATGATTTTTAATATGAACGAACATGAACATTGTTCACGAAAATTATGGAGGGGGTTTAACATGCGAGCAATTATGGAAGTTCTGTTTAATTCAATTTATCTAGTTGGTGTCATTACAATTGGATTAATTATGGTAATGAAGAGTGACAAAAATAAGCAGTTTAAATTATTTGGATTAATGGCGGTTTTACTTGGAGCAGGAGATGCATTTCATCTACTTCCAAGATCATATGCGCTGCTTACAACTGGATTGGAGGCAAATGCTGCTGCACTTGGAGTGGGAAAACTTATAACCTCCGTTACTATGACGGTATTTTATATTATACTCTATCATATTTGGAGGATACGTTATCAAGTTGAAGGACGTAATGGACTCACTGTTTCAATATATACGCTAAGCATTATCCGTATTGCATTGTGCTTTTTTCCGCAGAATGAATGGCTTAACTATTATGCACCTGTGTCCTGGGGGATTTACAGAAACATTCCCTTCGCAATTATGGGCATAATCATTATCTTTATTTTCTATTCTGAAGTAAGAAAGCATAATGACAACAATTTTAAGTTTATGTGGCTGGCAATTACCTTATCCTTTGCCCTATACGCACCAGTAGTACTCTGGTCTGATACAATTAGCTGGATAGGAATTTTGATGATACCAAAGACTCTTGCATATGTTTGGGTTGTTATTATGGGGTACAAGGAATTAAGGGCTAATAAGAAAAAAAGTACGCAAAACTTGGTTGAATAAATTGATGTTTAAATTATAGGCTAATTAACAATAATCTAAGGTTTTATAAGTTTGTTCATATCTTATATAGATATGATTTTTAAATACCACTCTATGAACATGGTTCATAGAATTATTATGTATTAATAACTTGAATTTAAATTTAGAAAAAGATGGAGGAATATTTTATGTTAATATATGCAATAGTAACAATTACATTGGCTCTTGTATTCTACACTGTAGGTGTATGGGGTGAAAAAATCCAAGGAAAATTGAAGAAATGGCATTTAGCTGTGTTTTATTTAGGATTAGTATTCGATACTACAGGAACTGCAATTATGAGTAACATTGCAACTGGTGGCTTCAAGCTGAATTTTCATGGCATTACAGGGTTACTTGCAATTATTTTGATGCTTTTCCACGCACTTTGGGCAACTGTGGTATTAGTTAAGAATGATGAAAAAGCTAAAGCTAACTTCCACAAGTTAAGTATTGTTGTTTGGATTATATGGCTAGTACCATTTATTTCAGGTGCTATATTCGGTATGGCAAGATAATAAAAGTAGAAGCAGAGGGCGTATTAATATAAAACCCTCTGTTTTTTCATTGTAAACCATAGTAGTTCTATCTTCTTGATTTTATAAAAGTAGCATGTAACTAGAAGAATTTGAAAATTGTATTCCCAAACTTGAAGGGGGTGCAATTTTTTTTATTATTTGGATAACATTTGAGCAAACTACATGTATACTAATATATATAATGCTACTTAATAATTTACTATAAAAGGATGTGAAATAATGATTTCTTCAATATTTGTATGTCACGGTGCACCAACACTTGCAGTAGAAAAAAATGAATACACTGATTTTCTTAAGGACTTAGGCAAAAAATTAACTCCTAAGGCCATAGTCATATTTACAGCACATTGGGAAAGTGAAATTACAACAATTTCATCCATAGATGGCACTTATGATATGATATATGATTTTTCAGGCTTTCCAAAAGAATTATATTCTATAAAATACCCTGCTAAGGGTTCCGTAGAAGTAGCTTCTAAGCTGCAATCCATGTTAGGGAATAAAGGAATTGAAAGTAGGCTGGATGAAAGTAGAGGACTGGATCATGGGTCTTGGGATGTTCTTTATTTAATGTATCCAAAGGCTGAAATTCCTGTTGTTCAAGTATCCATTAACCCTGAATTAGCAATGGAGAAACTATACGAAATAGGAAGAGCTATAAAGGAGCTTGGAAATGAAGATATTTTGGTAATAGGGTCTGGTTCAACAGTGCATAATCTTGCAACAGTTAACTGGAATTCAGAAAAAGCAGAAGAATGGGCAGTAGAGTTTGACGGCTGGCTTATAGAAGAGGTAGAAAATAATGATAAGGAAGCACTGTTTAATTATAGACAGTTAGCACCACATGCAAAACACGCTGTGCCTCGTGAAGAACATATAGCTCCTTTATTTATAGCTATGGGAAGCGGTAATAAAGATAAGCAGAAGCTTTTACACCAAAGCTATGCATATGGAACTTTAAGTTATATATGTTTTGAGTTTTAAAAATGTAATATAATCAAACAGTTACTGAGGAAAAGAACCCATGCATCTAACAAACCTAAGACATTTTAATCAGTGGCTTTATCACAAATGATGATAAAAATTTCAAAGTTATTTAAAGAAAGATGTTAATATTAGTATATGGTTAAGTCAGCAGATAAGAAAAGGGTAAGCTCTCAAAGGAAAGCTTACCCTTAGTCAATAAGATTTATTAGATGATGTATGGAATTGTATTTCAAATTTATAGTTAACATTATAAGAATTAAGTAACTGTGAAAATAGTTATATCCATTAGTTTTGGGAGGGTAATATCTATTATATTCTTAATAACTTACAATTTATCTTAAGTATTAGCTCTACTGATATTTAGGCTACCTTGGATTAAAGCTTTCACTGGCATATTAATCCTTTAATTCATATTGCGCTAGTAAGTCTCGAAGTTCATTATTGCGGGTTGTTAATGAAGAAAAATTGGGAGAATTTATATCATCAATCATATCATCAACCATTTCAAATACTTTAATTATATAGTTTCTAACTACGTAATGCATATTTGTTAACTCCATGGACTTATTTTTAACATCTAATTTAGTGGTTATTTCTTTAAGATTATCAGATATATCATTCATTTGCACAAAAGGAAAGAAATCAACGTTACTATTAGTTTCAATATTTGAGGATAGGTTTTGATTTATACCTTCACATACAACTTTTAATCTAGTTATGTGGACATTAAGCCTTTCGTAATTATCATCTAGCACCTGGGAAAAAGACATTTTGTTCATAACAAACCTCCATAAAATAATAAGTATAATTCTCACATCTTAGGATAGCCGTATTTGAGAAATCATAAAATGAAGAAAAGTAGTGGAATTATTGACTTCATTAGTGAAAGTTTACTTTATTCATTCTCAAAAGACTTAAGGGAACCAATGTAGGTCCATGTATAAGTTAAGTCTTGACTTTGATTCCTATATTTAAAAAGAGCACGCGTCCACAGTCAGACTTACGTGCCCTAAGATGAAAATAAAAGACCTTACAAAGGTAATATTAGCTAATAATAAAAAAGTATACTTTTAAATAATAAAAAACAGGAAGAATTTTAGCATATCCTTTAATAAAATACTCATGGAAAGGTTTATGATAATATAGTCAAAGTTTCAACCTATTAAATAGTTCCATGGGGATGTTAATATATAAATAGTTACGCTTTATATCTCTTTCATTAATTGCTTCACTGGCTTGTTGAAGAGTTGAACTCAACAAATAAAAACTCAGCTTACCAAAGCCCCATTCAATATTTGGATAAGACTTACCAGGATCTTTAACTGTTGAACTAATTAATATACTTCTTAATTGTGAGGAATATATATACCCAATATTTCCTTCAGTTACCCACCACTGTAGGATTAAAGCTACTGCTCCTGATAATATAGCACCAGCCATTGCCCCTCCAGTTCCAAGGATTAATGTATCATTTAATCCTGTGGTTAGTAGGTTAAAGCCACCAATAGTGACAATGGGCTCAAGTGATGCTCTAAAAGGAAACCCTTTTCCAGACCTCTGAGCTACAGTGTTATTAATTTGATTGTAATAAGAGGTTGACATTATATTACTAGCTCCACAAGGCGTTAGTAAAGTAGTCCTGGGGTCAGGACTTAAAAACTGGGTGCCTTCATATAAAAGATCAGATTGAGGTATCCAAGCATTGTATGATCCATTTATAATATCTACTCCCAAAAGGCTTATTTTCCAAATACCTTCCTCAGTATTTGTAAGCAGCAGATCTATCATCAAATTACCTGAGATTGTCTCTGTTATTGAATATTCAAGGCTTATGTTATTTTCTTCTATACTAAAGTACTTTAAGTGTTCAATTTGAGAAGTGTCTGGAATGTTAGTTAAGGTATTGCCATTAGGAGATGTTATACTTATAGATACAATATCCTGGCTCCTTATATAAATTTGCATATTAATCATACTTTGTAGTGGAGCTACATTTAAAAGAATATCACTAGATCTACCTGTTCCTTCAATAATTCCACTAGTATGAGTGATTCCTGTACCTTGATTGCCAGTGTCCATAGCTATATTAATATCTCTTACAACCACTAAGTTATCAATATATCTTTCGAGTACAGTATCCCCATTTCGTCCTCCAAAATTAGTTCCCAGGGATAAATACACCACCATGGGCTTTTTAAGCTCTGCCTGCAATTCAGCTAAGTATCTGATTGCTGAGGCCACATCTGTAGTTTGGTATACATTACTAACATCCTTCACCACACCTGCAAACCTCAAGGGTGATTCTTGTGCTTCTGCGAGCTTTACCACTGCAAATTGGCATTTTGGCGCAATGCTGCTTAATATGTCATCTTCTCCTAAGCTTCCTCCTATAATTCCTGCTATTGCAGTACCATACCCCACTTCATCTCTATGAGGCACTATAGCATAAGGCGAATTTCCTAACTGCTTAGTTTTAATGGCATTATTTATATTCTCGTTTCTAAACTCTGTGCCATAGGGATAAATAAAAGGAGAAGGGCCTATCCTTAAGGTTTGATCCCAGATGGCTACAATTCTGCTTTCCCCTTTTTCATTTATAAACCTTGGATTTAGATAATCTATACCAGTGCCAATAATTCCAACAATAACACCTTCACCATTATATGGAATGTTTTTCTCGTAAAAAGCAGATTTTTTGCTTATATCTGTATCAACTATGAGCTCAGAAAGTGTATAAATACCATTTGGTTGTACGCTTATTATCTCTGGAACGTTTTCTAGTAAAGTATTTAGCATTCCATTTCTTACAAATAAGATTGTATAGAATTTGTCAGTAGCATATATATCAGCATAGTCTATTTTAGAAATAGCTGTACGTATGTCACCAACATATTCCATAAAGTAAACCTCATAATCTTTACTAAAATAATAGTTTCTAAATTCTTCATCTGTTAAAGTCTTTAAACTTTCAGTGCTAGACTCTCTAGGCACTCCCTCATAATATATGGATTTATTAAATTTCATATCTTACCTTCCAATAATTCATCAATCTACTTTAGTATATTAGCTTTTAGTAGAATAAGTTCTAGGAAGATGTTCTTACATAGTACTATTATTTGCTTTTAGGAATAATTCTATAGTGATAACCTTACGAGAAACCACTTCAATATTCAAATAAAATATAACCCTCTGCATTTTTGCAGAGGGTTAAGTGTTACTTTATTCTACAGTATCTCAGTAGATAGTGTATACTACTGATACTGAAATATTTTTATCTTATTAATTAGCTTTGTTTAAAGAATTTTTTAAATCTTCTTCTGCAGTGCTTATTGGTTTAATTCCAAAAGTGTCCACTAAGAATTGTAACACATTTGGAGTTACAAAAGCAGGTAGTGTTGGTCCTAAATACATTCCCTTTACTCCAAGATATAATAAAGCTAAAAGATCAGCAACTGCCTTTTGCTCATACCATGAAAGTACTATAGTTAACGGTAATGAATTTACATCTGTTTCAAAGGCATCAGCAAGAGCTAATGCAATTCTTACAGCTGAGTATGCATCATTACATTGACCCACATCTAGTAATCTTGGTAATCCTGCTACTGTTCCAAAATCTAGTTTATTGAATCTGTATTTACCACAAGCTAAAGTTAAAATAACACAATCATTAGGAACCTTTTCTGCAAATTCAGTGTAATAGTTTCTACCTGGTTTCGCGCCGTCACAACCACCAATTAAGAAGAAGTGTCTTAGCTTACCTTCTTTCACTGCATCTATAATTGCGCCTGCATGGCTCAAAGTCGCCTTATGACCAAAGCCAACTAGGATTTCTTTAACTTCTTCATTGTTTTCAAAACCGCCTAGTTCTAAGGCTTTGTTTATTATTTCAGAGAAATCTTTATGTCCATTTTCATCTTTAGTTATGTGTTTTACATTATCCCAGCCAACTACACTTGTTGAGAAAATTCTATCTCTGTAAGAATCTTTTGGCTTCATCATACAGTTTGTTGTCATTAAGATACATCCTGGTATGCCATCAAATTCCTTTTGTTGGTTTTGCCATGCACTTCCGAAATTACCAACTAAATGAGGGTATTTATTAAGTTCTGGATAACCATGTGAAGGTAACATTTCTCCATGAGTATAAATGTTTATTCCTTTGCCTTCAGTTTGCTGTAGTAGCATTTCTAAATCTCTTAAGTCATGACCAGAAACTATTATAAAAGGTCCTTTTTTAGTATTTACATTTACCTTAGTTGGTGAAGGGGAGTTGTATTTTTCATTATTACCCTTATCAAGAACTTCCATAACCTTAACACTTTTCTCTCCAGTTTCTAATAAAACCGCAATTAAATCTTGAAGAGTTAAGCTGTTGTCAGTAAGTGTTTCTAATGCTTTAAAGTAGAACTCGTCCACTTCTTCGCTGCTGTAATTTATAAATCTTGCTTGGTGAGCATATGCTGCTATACCTTTTAAGCCGTATTTAATAGTTTCTCTTACAGAACGAATATCTGCATCTAACTCCTGGTTGTACATAATCCCAGCTCTTTTAGCATCATTTAGAATTTCTTCTTTAGTGCTGCTTAAGTTGTATAATGCTTCCTCTCTATCTACATTTTCTTCGTGAGTTTTAGTTCTTAACTCTTCTTTTATTACTTGAGATTTTTCAAGAGCTTTAATATGAGCCTCTGGATCAAAGTTTACGTTAGTTAAAGTCATAAATAATGAGTCTTCAACGAAGGAAATTATTGGCTTAGAAATCTTTTCTCCCTTTCCAATAAGTTTCATTGCGTAAGAGCTAATGCCCTTTAATTGATAAATTAGCAAGTCCTGCATAGCAGCAATTTCTGGTGTTTTTCCGCAGACACCAACCTTAGTGCAGCCTTTTCCACCTGCTGTTTGCTCACATTGATAACAAAACATTAAATTTTCCATGTATTGCCCCTCCTTAAAAATAGAACTATTACTTATTTATTGTCACTGTGATAGCTTTATACCATCTACAAAATAAGAGTGTTTTAAACACTATTTTACATATTTTTTCAAATATTTACAATACTTTATAAAAATATTCTGATAAATTATCTAAAAATCTTATGTGAGAAATTCTCAAACATAGGTTTTGTATTTTGCTTTTCTAGTTCAAAAAGCTATAATGTGAATTTACCTCCATGTCAGTATATGTGAATGTTTGGAAGCTTAGAATTTAACATTAGAATGAGAGGTTAAATATATAGTGAAATAACTTCAAAACTTGAACATTTTCAAAAGAAGTGGTTTCTCCATATAGGCATCCTCAGTGAAATTTTAACTAGTTCATCTTCAAAAGTCTTAAGGAAACCAGGGTAGACTCTTGTATAAATTAAGTTTTTACTCTGATTCCTATAATTAGAAGCAGATTAATAGGTTATAGAGTGAGGCTTTAGAAGCCTATCAATGGAAAGTAGAACTCAGATATAAGAAAATCAATTATATTATCTTGTTTTATAAGAAGTTACAATAAAAATAGGTCAAAAACAGCTCAGTGGAATAATATATTAATGATACATTATTAAAGTAAAGTGATTTTGAATAACTTTCCGGATTTCATAAAATAAATGGGGTAGGAGGAGGGATGAGATTTTGATAAGCTGTGATGATAACATTTGTAATACATTTCATAGAGAAGTAGAAGATACAAGTACAGGTAAATTATTATCTTTAGAGGAGGCTATGGAGTTATATTTTAGTGATGAATATGAAACATATTTTGTTGAATATACAGGTGATTTTATTAGGGAGATAAATGCTACAGACTATGCGCGAGGCTTCTTTATAAATGCCTTTTTTGGAATATTGTATGTTAAAAAGGAAAGGTTAAGTGAGGTTTTAAGTAAGTTTCCTGAGATAACAAATATTGAGAGAAGTTATCCTTATATATTGCTAAATTTAGAGGAGAGTAATGAACCACCTGATTTAAAGGCGATAACCAAAGGAAATATTCCTTTAGATGGTGAAGGGGTGGTAGTTGGTATAATTGGAACTGGCATAGATTATTTAAACCCAAGGTTCATGGATGAGAATGGAAAAACTCGGATTATTTCTATTTGGGATCAAACTTTAACACAGGGTCCTATACCTGAAAACTTCTTTAATGGAACAGAATACACTAGGGAAGATATAGATAGGGCAATATTAGCGAAGAATTTGGGAAAAGATCCTTATGAAATAGTAAACCATAAAGATGAAGTTGGTTATGGCACTGCCATAGCTAATATAGTTGGAGGAGGACAATCTCTTAATAATGATGATGTTGTTAGTGTTGCACCAAAGTGTGAATTTATTATTGTGAAACTTCCGCAATCAAGAATGGTAAGTAGAGCACATTGGGGACTAGAAGATTATAGCGGACTCCTTTATGATAGTGTGGATATAGCAGCTTCAGGAAGGTACTTAAGTGAAATGCAGCAAAAATTAAATAAGCCTGTAGTTATGTTTTTATCTATAGGAACTAATCTTGGAGCACATGATGGAAGTACTATGGGAGAAAGATATGTGGATTTTTTTGCAAGAAGAAACTTTTCAATGGTGACAAGTACAGGAAATCAAGGTGGTAGTCCTATATGTTTCAAAAGCGTCTTTGCAGATAATGAAGTTGAAAAAGTAATAAACATAAATGTAGATGAAAATCAAAAAAATATATTTTTCTCAATTTACTATTCTATCCCTGATAGAGTGTCAGTAAGCATAACACCACCTTTAGGAGAAACTAGAACTAACATTCCCATTGAGTTCATTAATGGAGAAGAAGTCAGTGTTATGATAGGAGAAAGTTTAGTTTATGTTCAGTATTTTATAGAAGGGAAAATCACGGGAGACCAAAGATTTGATTTTGTGATAAGAAATGCTGTAGGTGGGGTTTGGAAACTAAATCTCACAAAAGATTATTCTATTTATGGAACATTAAATATGTGGCTCCAGCAAAAGGAATTCTCTGTAGGTGACACAGGAATTATGAATTCTACTACTCTTACAACCTTAATGACACCCGGAACCGCAAATAATATAATAGTTACTTCTTCTTATGATCAAATTGAAAATATTATCAGGGAAGAGTCAGGTAGGGGCTTTAGTTCAGATAATCGAATAATTCCTTCAGTTGCACTACCAGCCAAAAATATACTAACAGTAGGACTAAACAATAAACCAATGGTGGTGAGTGGCTCGGCAGCATCAGGAGCGATTTTGACTGGAGTTGTTGCCTTGCTTTATCAATGGGCAATAGTACAAGGGAATGACTTAAGTATGTATGCACCCAAGATAAAGAGCTACCTAATACAAGGAACTACAAGAGAACAGGATAAGGTTTACCCCAATCCAGAAACTGGGTTTGGTGTTTTAAATATTGAGAATTTATTTCGAAAATTAACAAATAGACAAAAGGAAATTTGTCCTTCCAATAATAAAGAAAAGTCATATCTTTACATTAATATACCAGAGAAGATTTTCCAAGGATTAAAGTTCTAAGTATGGAAAATATAAATTTCAAAGCAAAACACTACCCTTCAAATGACTTTAATAAAAAAATAAGTAGTGCTATTTAAATGCACTACTTATTTTTGAAGGTTTGGGCAGGATTTTTAAATTATAGGAGTCTTACAAACAATATCAAGGTATATATTGTATGAATAAATAGCTCCAGGAAAAGGCAAGACCCTTCAACCTATTGGTTAACAGCCCTGTGCTCCACCGCTTTGCTACCGCGGAATATTAAGTTATTTCACTACAAGAATATTATGGCTTATATTTTTTAAACTATGCACTAAGTAATCATAAAGTTTCAACTATTAAATAAAAATAAGTTTCAGTAATGTTGAAAAACATTGGACAAGTTAAAAAAACAGTTAAGTAACTTTTGCATATATATGAAATCTAACCTAAATAGTGAAGGTATCTTATTCATTTTTGAAAGCAATCAAGCATTTTCTTCAAAGTTATAAATTTATTCTAAAGTTAAAAAAATATCAACATTATTGTAACGCTTGTCTACATATTGGAATAGGATATAGTACAGACAATTGCGAGGGGAATTTAATGTTTGATGATTATGGAACTAACAATGCTAATACCGAGAGATATCCACATGAAAGTTGTCCTCAATTACCAGGAACTATATTAAGAATTAATTTTCCAGCAGGGACTACAACAAGCTTGTTAAATCTAATAGAGTTAACTTCTTCAGGTGGAATATGTTTAATACTTAGAATACCACTACTAGGTGGCAACGGTAATCTTGATTTAGCAGGATTATTAAATACAATTAACAAGCAGGCGGAACAGTACAATTCAATTAGAAAATAATTAGGAATATGATATAGAAGGGCTGACCCAAAATTTTATTTTGGGTAGCCTTTTTTTATGGTAAGAAGAGAAAACTGAAATTTAATAACCTTTCAGTGATAATAAGTACAGAGTTTGTGGGGAAGAGTTCACTGAGCTTTCACGACACTGTTGGGTGAAAGTTTTATGAAATTTGTAAGAATTATATTGTGGAGATTGAAAGGGGAGGATGGGAACTTTAGGCTTAGGTGAGGGGGCAATAAGGATTTATTTATTAGAAAATCATAAAGTATGAAAATGTCAATTAATTACTTCATATTTATAAAAGGTATCAATATATTTTTATAGAATATATTTTATGGAGAGGGGATGAGTTTATGAAAGCATCAACTAAAGAGAGAGGTATGTTACTGGCAATAGCAATTGTGTTCTTGGCAGTAATAATTTTTGGGGGATATTTCTTATTTGGACCTAAAAAAGCAGGTTCCATGATAACGGGTCCTATAAGAGTAATTGATAAAAACAATGAGGAAGCTATTAGTACAATGATAAGAAGAAAGGATAGGTATGTCTTCAAATTAGAAGAAAACGGCAAGCAATATATAGAAACCCATGTACCTGATAATCTTGGACAAGGGATATATGATGTAAGTAAATATGGCATTGATAAAAGTGAGTTTGATAAGTTAGAATTTGCCAAGGATTATTTTTTCAACGTTAGGTTTTATGAAGCTGATAACTTTAGTACTGGAATAGTAAAAATGGTATATACTGAGGATCCAGCAAGAAGATAAGACTTATATAAGGTTACTTAATAGGGAAGATGTAAGCAAATCATAAATTTATGTAAGATATAAGAAAAAAGAGCCTCACAGGTGACTAAAGTCACTTCTGGGGCTTTATTAATGTATATTAAAAATATTAAATCTGTATTCTTATTAATTCCACCTCTTTGTTAGAATTACAAAATATTGCACAAGGTAGCAGATGTTCTTAAAATATACGGTTGAAGTTAGTTTAAAAATGATGAAGTAAATATATGAAAATATATAAAAATATGGTAAATAACGGTATAATTTATATATCAGTTACTTTGCAAGGATAAAATAAGATGATTAGATTTGTTTAATGTATTACAAAAGGGGTGGGAGTCATGCCAAAAGGGATTACGATAATTCCTATGATTATTTTAGGGTTTATATTTCTACAAGGACTATTAAATGTCATTAATCCAAAGCTTCTATGGAAGATATTTGAAAGTTGGAAAGCCACGAAAGAGCCAACTAGTGGTTACTTTTTATGTCGAAGGGCATTTGGTATTGTGTCAATGTTAATAGTTATCGGGATATTTCTATTTCCATACGTAATGAGTAAACAATAGTACAATCAGAAGCCAAATTCATGTGACAAGTTTTGGCTACTACGAAAAATTTATAGATAAAGAATTTTTTAGTTGTGCCCTAGAGCAATTTGTTCCGAAGTAAATATTTATTATAGTGGCGAGGTGAAATGATTTTGAATAGAATTGAAATCTTAAGAAAATATATTGATGAAATACTTTTGAATATGACAGATGTTGAAGAAAGAAGATGTGCTTATTTACATTTATATGGCGTTGCTCAATCTTGTGCATTAATTGCACTAAAGCGTGGTGAAAATGCTGAACTTGCAACAATGGCAGGTATGCTTCATGACATATATTCATATGCTAAAATGGACACAAAAGAGCATGCACATAAAGGCGCTATTTTGGCAAGAGAAATATTGACATCATTGCATATAACAAATGATGATGAAACTAAAATGATTTGCGATGCTATTTATGCCCACAGTGAAAAAGAAGTCGTACATTCTGATTTTAATGAAGTTTTAATAGATGCTGATGTATTTCAACACTGCTTGTACAATCCCACATTTGAAATTATGGCTCATGAAAAGAATAGGTACGAAAAACTTAAACTTGAATTTGGACTTGCGTACTATGAAGATTGAATCTAAAGGGAGTGACTATGCTGAAAATCTTATTCAAGCATAGTTTTTTCTTTGTAAAGATTCTTTAAATCCTCTGTAAGAATTCAGCTTAACCTTAGAGAAAAGCCATTAGTAGATCAATCACAAACTTAAGGTGCCTTAATAGCAAAATACCCAACTATTGACATTGTTTAAACTTATGATAAAATTACAATATGAGAACATATGTTTGATAAACCGTAATTTAATTTTTGGTGGTGATTTTATGAAGGTTGTTGCAAAACCAATTTCAATGGTAGCTTGGTTTGATACTAAGGGTGTACCGCATCCAGTGAGATTTAAGATTGAGGAAGAGCAGGAAGTGGTTATAAAGGTTGGTAGGGTTATGACTCAAGAGAAGGAGAAGCTGGCAGGGAATCTAATGTTAATTTTTAACTGTCAGAGCGTTATCAATGGAGTAGAAAGGCCATATCAATTGAAGTATGAATTGAGCACCTGTAGATGGATTTTATTCAAAATCTAGGATTTAAATCTAAGGCTTAAGGGGGAGAATTTATGGGAAATAAAGGGGTTAAAAAGCATCTTGAGTGCTAGAGGTTATATGACATAAGTTTGTGCTTATAAAAATTACTATATTTTAGATAGATTGATTATTATAATAGGGGGATTGGGGAAGTATGGATATAAACTATTGTCAAGTTTGGGGTGAAAAATTAACACTTAAACAGATAGGTGATGAGGGGATGATTCCTTTCTGTGAAACATGCCAAAAACCGTACTTTAAGTCACCAGCTCCATGTGTTTTAGTTGTGGTTCTAAATGAATATAATGAAGTTGTATTATTGAAACAAGATTATGTATCAAAAACACATTGGGGATTAATTGCTGGATTTATTACAGAAGGGGAAAATGCAGAAGATACAGTAATACGTGAAGTGAAAGAAGAGACAGGTCTTAATGTAGAATCATATAAATATATATCAAGTTTTCATCATTCTAATCATAATTTGCTTATGTTAGGATATGTAGCTCACGTTCAGAAAGCTGAATTTATTAAATCATGTGAAGTTGATGAGATTAATTGGTTTTCGATTAATGATGCCAAGTTAAAGCTTAGAGAAGGTAGTATAGGTAAGAAACTATTTGAAGCCACAATGAGTCTGTTTGAAGACTTGGTATAATGTCTTTATTGCAGCAGCAATATGATGGCCACTATTTAATACATTATTAAAAATCATTTACAGTACACACTTCCTAAGTTTCCATGGATTATTTCATAGAATTCATATGAAATCTCATTTTAAACACACATTTCAAAGCATTATAAAACAAAATTTCATAATAAATATTACTTCACTATAAATATATGCAATTGTAAGAAGTTTTAAGGGTATAAAAAGGGGTAGATTTTTGACAAAACCCCTCAAACCCGCATAAACACTATATATTGTTATGTTTTTATATTTATTTAAATATATATTTTTAAAAATATAAGAACTGGCTCTTGCCATAAAAAATAAGGCCTAAGCTGATCTTTGTTAACTATTTTTTATTGGCATATTAGCTTATATTCATAGCTAATATCAACATTACTTTTTACCATGTTCCAAACAGGACATAAAGATTCTTCCATCAGTTTTATAGTATTTTCAATCTCATCAGTCCTTACGTCCTTAGATGCAAGTTCAAATACTAAATGTATACTTTTAAAATATGTGGGAGTGGTTGCTCTTCTTTCACCTGAAGCAATTACTTTCAATTCAGTTACATCCTTACTCATCTTCCTAAGTAATAAAGCTAAGGTCATGCCACTGCAGGTTGCCAGGCTCATAAGAAATAGTTCAAGTGGAGTATACCCATCTCCATCCACAGAATCAATAATTATCTCATGATTATAACGTGATACTCCAGAAAATTTTACTTTATCATTTATCAAATCTGCTGTTACTGTCAAATTATTGTTCACAATAAAACCTCCTAAAAATTTTTGGATTATTTAAGGATATTCCATAATTTACTACTATTTTACACTATGCATTGCTAATTCCATAAGGTATTTTAAATTATTTCATTACAACTAACATAATAAATAGAAATAATCTTATTTCTTGACAGCCTATTGGTTAGTTTTTAAAGGACATTATTCATACTCTATATTTAAAAAATTTCCCCACCTTTTTTTTGTATTGCGAATCAAAAATACCGTAAAATTCACTGCTGAATAATACGGTATTTAAACTCATATTACTTGATAATATGAGTTTAACCCTAATGCTTCTTTGCCTTTTAACTTAATTATAACGTAGGCTTACTTCGCAGAATTAAGCTTTGCATTTTTTAAATAAGTTTCGAGATCTACAAATTTTCCGTCAGCATATTCTAAATATGGCTTTCCTGTTTTTACATCAATGCAAACACGTGAATCACTCTCTTTACCATCTTTTCCCCAACTAAATTGATAGTACTCCAATTCGTTTATTTTAGTCTTACTCAAATATTTATATTGCATATCAGCTCCAAATGATTTACTAGCGATCTTTAAAGCTTCATCAGACGTTAGTTCTTTATTATTCTTAGATTTATCGATTTGGGTTTCACTCCCCTTATCATTTCCAACATTGTTATTATCGTTTATTGTACCTTGTGTTGACTTCCCTACACTACATCCTGTGAATAATATAAAGACTATGCTACAAACCCAAAACACTTTAATTAATTTTCTCACTTTAAACTCCAACTCCTTATAGTAATTATTAGTAAATCTATCATTTAAGATATTATCGCTAATGATAAATTTACCACTATAAGTATATCACTTACACACACGTTTATGTATTTTTTTGCAATTCATGTAAATAGTATCCAATACCGTATTATTAACTTTTCAAAGAACATTACATTATATTTGAGTAGTTACTTCGTAATATTCTTCAATGAATCCACTCTTTGAATTATGACTTAATCACCTATTTTTAAATGCTTAATAACCTTATATCTACCACCAATTAAACCTTCAAAATCATCTTCTTCAAAAGGACTACAGTCTTTGTAATCTTCATGCAATTCCCATTGTCTAAACCATCTTCTTGAGTGCTCTCCAAATACTTTGTTATGTCCTAAATCATTGTATACTGTCCATTCCTTTTCTTGATAAGAGTATTCTGGATGCTCTTTTATCAATGCTTCGATATTATATTTATCTTTTAAACGATTTTCTCCAACTTTCCAAAGTTTAATTTTATTATTTTTTAATATTACTGAGGCCACTATAACATGTGGCCATGTATCACTCCAATGAGCCATTAATCTTCATCCTCCACTTCTATAGCATCATTCCAGTTAAGTACAGCTCCACAGTTATAACAAAACTTGGCTAAGTTTTCTTCATCTAACTCCTGATTATCAAAGACTTCTCCACATCTTGAGCACTTGTAGAACTCTTCATCAGTTCCATAATCATCTATCACAACTTTAGATATAAAATTTAATCCAAGTCTTTCACTTACTTCAGTAAGCACAAACTTAATATCATTTTTATCTGAGATATCAAAGTCTTCATCCTCATGTCCTATTACAATTGAACCGCCTTTTTCTGTGTTCTCCCAATGTGGTTCTGTTTTTGTATTTGTATCTCTTCCACCCAAATGAAAAGATACCTCTATCAACTATTACTTGTTTCATTCTAAATCCCCCTTAACATGTGACGTACTTTATTCATCAAGTGAAGTAAGTAAAACTTACTTGGTTTTTGATTTTAAGGATATTGCAAACTAAACTTAAAAATTCATGTTAGGTTTTTAATATCGAAGGATTTTTTTAACTGTTATAGAATATAGTTACAAAGAGATAACTGTAAATATGGTGAACTATATAATGAATAAGATAGGGGGAAGTTGATTGGTTGCTATTTGGTTATTATTTGGATTCATTTTTGGCTTATGGGCTTCAGTGGATGCAGCTCAACGAGGAAAATCAGGAATTTTAGTGTTTCTTATGCTTATTACTCTTAGTCCTGTAGGGTTAATAATATGGCTTATATTTAGAGATAAAACTAATACTAATGATAGTAATGGCACAGTAAAAGGAAGATATATGAGAAAAGTCCTCATGGTAGCTTTAGTGATAGTGTTACTAATGAGTAATTTCTTCTTTGTAAATAGAAGTATAAAATTTGAGAGGGTTTATAAAGCCAGTGCTAGATGGGAAATAAATAATATCATGTCTAACATAAATCAAGTGGAACCTATATTGAGTAAGGGGCTTGTAGATTTAGACTTTAATAAAGGTTATGGCTTAGAAAATATGACCACCATAGTAAGGTTATTAAATGACATAAGGCTCAGTTATCATAGGTATGAGTCTTTTTATTTAACCAATAAAGAAAGAAGAAATAACACCGGTAATTTTTATTCAAATCTTATATTTATCGAAGAAGGGTTAAGTATATACTCAGGAATTGCTTACAGTTACTGCAAGAGGGCTGACTTTACTAATGATATTAACTTAAAAACCTTATTAAAGGAACTTAAGGAATTTATGGTGGTTTTAAATGTGAGAGATTCAATAATGGATCAGAAGGATAGTGATTCAGAGGCAATTAAGAGTTTTAATTCTAGAAATGGTAATAATGAAAAGTTAAAGGAATTCCTAAAAAACTCAGAGTTATTGCCAGTTTTCAATGTTGAATAATAGGATTATTGTTTAAGAAGCTACAAAATAAATACATTTTGGAAGCTTCAAATCTGTGAGCTTCTATATGTGGAAGCTCTTTAAATTTGTTAAGACTAAATCTGCGCCCTGTGTTGTTAAACCAAAGCAGCCTGCTGCGACTTTAATAATAGATAAATGAAAATATATTGACAAAAAAGCAATGAAGAAGTAACATCTAATAGTGTAGATACACTAAAACAAAAGAAGGTGTTAATATAAATAGAAAGATATATACCAAAAAGCCGTCTCCTTGTAATTGTCTTAATATGAGAAGGGCATCTCAATCAGTCACTGAAGTTTATGATGAATTTCTTGCACCAAGTAATTTGAAGATTGGTCAGTTTTCATTACTTAAACATATAAATCAGTTAGCACCAGTAAGTGTTAGTGACCTAGCTGGAATTATGAGATTAGATAGAACTACTCTTGTGAGAAACCTTAAACCTTTAGAAAATAGTGGGCTCATAGAGGATATATCAATAGAAGGAGCTAGAAATAGACAACTTAAATTAACTCAACTAGGAATTAAAGCCTATGAATATGCAGAAGAGCTTTGGGAAAAGGCACAAAATTTTTTAGAAGAATATTTGGGTAAAGATAATTTGGATACTTTCACAGAAGTGTTATCTAAAATTGAGGCTTTAGTGCCTTAATTTTTTTAAATCTTAACGTGTATGTACACGATTTATGATGAGGTTAAGAATATTAAGATATACAGTAAATAAGTACAAGTAAATTATTGTGGAGGTCTATAATGGAAAATTTAATAAAAGAAGAAATCAAAAGATATTTTAAGGAAAGCAAGGAAAATTGGTTCGAGGAAATCAGTGACACGTATTTTGAAGAGCCTATTATAAAATTTGCAGATACAGAGGATCCTTTATTCAAAGAGTATAAAACAATAATTGGAGAACATCACCTTACTCCCAAGGAAGCATTTGAATTAGCTTTTGAAGAAGGCAGTTATAAGGGGGGAACAGTAATAAGTGTTGTACTTCCTATAAATGAAAAGACTAGAAAAAGTAATAGGACACAAAATGAATTAGCATCAAAAGAATGGACATTAACTCGTACTTTTGGAGATGAAATATTCACTAGGGGCTTTTCAACACATTTAGTAAATTATTTAAATGAAATGGGATATAGAAGCATTGCACCTCACCATTCTGAATGGTTTAAAATTCAAAGAGATAATTCAGGGCCAACATCAAATTGGTCAGAGCGCCATACAGCTTATGTTGCTGGTCTGGGAACTTTTTCTATAAATGATGCCTTTATTACTGAAAAGGGAATAGCAGTAAAGTTGATTTCAGTTGTAACTGAGTTAAAACTTACACCAGATGTAAGGCTTGCTAAAAGTCATAATGAAAATTGTTTGTTATGCAGTGAAGGGATTTGTGGAGCTTGCATTAAGCGATGCCCTGTTAACGCTATAACCAAGGATGGTCACGATAAAATAAAATGTTATAAGTATGTTTATGGAGAAGAATCAAGTAAATTAGCGCAATCCTATGGCGCAAGTCCAAAGGCAGGTTCTGGATGTGGCTTATGTCAAACTGGAGTGCCTTGTGAAGGGAAAAATCCAATTAAAAATCATTAGATTGAAGTAATATAGGGAAGATGTGTAAAATGAAAAATGTATAGGAAGTTTTATGTAATGAAGTTGAGATGTTCTTCTTATTAATAAGCTTTATTATATTAGCCCAATACCGCAATTAACAATTCTAATTTAAAATTAGATAACAAAAAACAAGCCACTAAGAAAAATATCCAAGGAACTATTAAGCATCAGGATACTTTTCGCGGTGGCTTTTTTTACATTCATCTTAAATTTTGGCTATGCTTTAAATGAATGTTGAGTTTTGATATACTTTTAAGAATGTAATATTATAATTAGAGTATAAATTAACTGTAATTTATTACATAATTGTGGGTAATGGTACAGGAATAGAAATATTTCATTTGATTACTATTTTAACGAGCATTTAATAAGGAGAATAATATTATGAATTTTTTAGAAAAAATGAAAACAACTAAACCATATATATCTAAATATGATGACATGGATCCCACTTTAAAAACAAAGGCAAGTAATTTGCTATGGGAGTTTAATAATGCAAGACCAGATGAGAATGAAAGAAAGCAGGAAATTTTAAGAGAACTTTTTGGTTCAAGTACACCTATGACTTTTATAGAGCCAACTTTTCGATGTGACTACGGTTTCAATATTCACTTTAGTGGAATGGTAGTTATCAATTATAATTGTGTCATGTTGGATACTTCACCAATTCATGTTGGGAAAAATGTGTTTATTGGACCAGGGACATGCCTTTCATGTGCAGGTCATGCTATTGACTCAAAGCAAAGGGCTGAAGGTATAGGAAATTCAAAACCAATTGTTATTAAAGATGATGTTTGGATAGGTGCAAATTGTACTGTTTGCGGAGGTGTAACTATTGGCGAAGGAAGCATAATTGGAGCAGGAAGCGTTGTAACAAAAAATATTCCAGCAGGTGTCATTGCAGTAGGTAACCCGTGTAAGGTATTACGAGAAATTACAGAAGATGACAAGTGGAATTTGTGTGAATAATTTTAATGAAAGGTGAATTAAGGGAAGTCAAAAATCACTTCCCTTAAAAATTTATTTCTATACCATTAGTTTGCTAGAGAACTAAACTTACTTCATTTTTTTCTGCAAATTAGCAAACCATGATTACTTAGTCCCATGGTGCTTTTATCTTTGCAGTTTTTTATTACATAGCTTAAATAAGCGTCATATTGCTCCTCACTTAATTCGTCTATATCACTTCTCAAGAGGGTACCTATGCCATCTGTAGATACATGGTCAATAATCTCAACCTCATGAAACTCTGTTAAAAAGGATTCCATTTCCATTGGTGATGTAAAATAAGCTACTGTAAAGAAACAGTTTTCTCCACCATCATTATGAGTGCCTGTATTCATGATGTCATCTACAAAATCTTTTGTGAAAAACTCCTTCTGGTTTGCCAGTACTCCATGAATGATGTAATGCTTGTTTATATAAGAGATTGCTAGAAGACCACCTGGTTTTAAAACTCTGATACACTCCTGAATGCATTTTATTCTATGTTCTTTTTCTTTAAAGTGATACATTGGTCCAAGGCAATTTACAACGTCAAAGGCTTCACCTTCATATATGCTTAAATCCACTGCATCTACCACTTCAGCGCACAGATTTATATTACTGTGTTTCTCCTTCAATTTTTGTTTCATAATCTCCACATGCTTTGGAGACAGATCAGTTGCCACCACATGATTTCCTCTTTCAGCATAATAAAAGGAATATACTCCAGTGCCTGCACCAAGCTCCAAAATTCTGTTATGTGGTTTAATATGCTGATTTAAAATAGTTATGGTGACATAAAATTCTGTTTTCCTGGCCTTATCTGTGGTAATCCTTTTTTCCTCGTCATAGCTCTCGTAAAAATCTATAACAGCTTTCATGAATTTCACTTCCTCCAATCAGTTAATATTTTTAATTCTTGTCTTAAAAAAGTAATGATAAATATCTCATATTGAGTCTCAAAAACCTATAATTAAGTTTTGGCCAATAAGAAAATTTTAACATGTATTACATTTTATTGCACAATATTCTAGATTTATTGGGTAAATTCTAATTTCTGATACTGTATTATTCCGTTTTTTAAAAATCCCTGTTCATTATTTAGATTTCAAAGTTATGTGGCCTTTTGAATTGCAAAAATAAAAATACTGTAAAATCCAATTTGAATAATACGTCATTTAAAGAAATTACTCGTCTTAATAGTAAGTGACTAAATAAGAATATCACCAGTTTCAGCTAACTTCTAAACATAGTAATTTCTAAAAATATTCTTTTTCTGTTTAAAAGTAGCACCCTTATAGCAATAATACATATTCTATTATTAGAGATAGGACAAGCTTCTTATCTTAAATAAAAAAATAGGTGATAAATATGATGTTTACAACAGAATCTCTATCTCAAATTGCTAATAATGTAGCAACTCAAAACAACCCTATAACAATTGGAGCAGCTTGTGTTGCTGAATTAGCACCTAATGCCTTTGTTTTGCTTGTTGAAATAGAAGTACAAGTTCCAGGACCAGATATTGAAGAAGTGTTAATAATAAGATTAACACCAGCTCAAGCAGCAGTATTAATACCACAAGTTGGGCGTTGTAGAATAGTAGACCAATTTCCAACTCCAACAACTGGAAGAGAAGTAAATCTTATTTGCGGATTTGCATTTGGTGAAAATATATTCTTAGTATTTGAAGTTGAAACCAACACAACAGATGAGCTTGTTTTAGTTAGAGTTCCTTCATGCCCAATTGTTGGATAAAACTAACAAACTGAGTTTTGTGGATGAACTATAATATTGAGTAGCACAATTTCTATAAAAAGAAAAATAATCTATAGTATGATATAAGGGGTCAGTGCACTGGATAAAACTCAGTGTACTGACTCTATTTTAAATTTTTGAATTACGACGAAAAAAATACCGTAAAATTCATTTCTAAATAATACGGCATTTATAAAAGTTATTCGATTTTATAGCTTAGTGGTTAAATAAGAAGGGTATCATGTAACTTAATCCATTATTATTTAAATAAATTGGACTTTATATTTACTATTTATCCTTTCAGACCATTAGATTGTCGTTCCATATTTTCTATAACAATATCATGAATATCGCCTAATGAAGCACAATATTCAATCACTTTCCATGGAATATTTGTGTGAAAATGTATTTTTATCAGTTCTTCATCTCCGACTGCAAGTAAACAATCACCCTCAATGTTTTTTGTAATATAGTCATTTATTTTATCTTCCGAAAGATTTTCGCCCTCAATTAATAACTGTGTATCAAATTTGTATTCAAGCATAAGTATTCTCCTTTTCTATTTTACAAATTCATTTTTATATATTAGTTAAGTAAAATCTAATGCACAATAATTTATAATTTGTGTTAACTTATAAGAAAGTTTAGCATATTTACCTCTTTATTGCATTAATTTTCAATATACATAAGAGAACTTTTGTTTTTTACACCACATTATTCACACTTCAAAGATTATCGTTTATTATTCAGATTTTAAAGTCACGTGGCTTTTATTTAAATTACCACGTAAAAATACCGCAAAATTCGTTCATGAATAATACGGCATTGCAATAAGTTATTCGATTTTATTTCTTAGTAGTTAAATAATAAGATAAGTAATCAGTTATTTGATAAAAACATAAGATGGTCATCAGGATTCCAAGCATGATCCTGACTAGCATGGTATCCACGCACCCACAGTACACCATCGATTCGTCTCAAATAAAAGCCTTCCAGAAGGTCCTCATCTTGGGTGAGTCTTTCAGATACTATTGTGATAGAACCATATGGAGCTTGATGCTGAAAGGCGGGTTTTCCTAAATAACCTTCGGGCTGGTCTAGATACTGTAGTCTCATATGGGGACCTAATTCGAGAGGACATAGATTTAAACCAACCTTCCTCGCTCTTTCTATGATTTGGGTCATAGTGGCTCCATCAGGAAAGCCCAGGTCACGAGCAGTGAGCTCAACTGTTTTCACACTGAAAGTGAAATCAGAGGTAGTAAAATTATCATTATGGAAAAGCTTCTCTGCATACTCATTCATCATAATGGAGTGTTCTTGTAACTTCTGCATAAGCTGTGATTTCGTAAGTCCGCCAATGGTAATATCTCTGATAATAGTTGGACAATACGGGTAAAGTTTCTCATTTTCCATATTCATTATTATCCTCCCTTATAATGATAAATTGGCTAATTAGATATATACTATTTAGTTTTTATTGGTACATAATAATCCATTTGCTCATAGCCCATGGCCTTG